>DASUGU010000129.1:0-15154 GCA_036273855.1 Pseudonocardiaceae bacterium | reverse complement strand
GGTGCGGCAGGTCCTCCCGATCGAGCAGGATGTTCGAGGGCTGCACAGCCCGGTGCACCACGCCCCGGTCGTGTGCGTGCGCCAGGGCGTCGGCCAGCACACCGCCGATCCGCAGCCCCTGATCGAGTGGCCACGGCCCGGCCAGCAACCGCGACCGCATGCTGGTGCCCTCGACGCACTCCATCACCAGGAACGGGCGATCATCCCCGGTTCCCACGTCGAAGATGGCCACCAGTCCGGGATGCGCCAACCGTGCCAACGCGCGTGCTTCATCGTCGAATCGGCGCTGCGCGGCAGGATCGTCGCTGCGTCGGAAGATCTTCACGGCAACCGGGCGGTCCAGCAGGCGATCGTGAGCGCGGCGGACCTCAGCCATCCCGCCTTGATTGATCAACTCGCCCAGTTCGTACCGATCGGCCAGCACCTGCTTCCCGATCGAGGCTTCATCCAGCGATTCGGACATCGCAATTCCTTCGCGTCACCAGGAGAAGTTCCCCACCAGACGCGTTTTCAACCGCCGGACAGTGCCCCAGCACCAATCGACTGGCCACCACCACTGCCAGGCCCGCCGAAAGGTCCGCGACCACGAACGCTGGTCGTCCATGAAGTGGCCGCGGCGCACGCTGTCGCGCCGTGCCTACCGGATCGCGTGCACGTCCGTCACGACCGGGTCGCCAGTGCCGGCGATGTGTTCGCGCCGGCGCCCGGTATCGGTGGCCTCGCAGACGTCGCCGACGGCGAGCTGCTCGAGGTCGGAGAATTCCCTGTGCGGGCACCGGAGTCACCACCGCACCGTCACTGGTCGATGAATACCTGCCGCGTCGCTCGACCCGTAGCGCTTTCAGGGTCCCGATCTGGTCGGCGGACTGTGACCACCTCCCATGTCCTGGGTGTGTCGTGATGGGACACACCCGTCGGTACCTCTGCACGGCCGCGGAGGTCACGGCGGCCCGGCAGCACGTCAGGCCGGCAGCTTGTCGCGAACCGCGTCGGTGGTCTGCTGGATCTGCTGGCCAGCCCGGCCGGCGGCGCGGCGGGCGCGCCAGCCCATGGAGGGCTTGCCCTCCGTGTCGGCCGCAGCGATGAGCAGACCGCCGGCCAGGCCGGCGTTCTTGAGGAAGTGGATCAGCTGTTGCTGCTTGTCCTGGTCGTTCCCTGCTGCCCAGAAGCGGTGACCTGCGGCGGTCGTCGGCACCAGGCTGCCGATCAGTGCCAGCGCGGCCAGGCGCGGCGCCCGGCCCAGCGCGAGCATCGTCCCGGCGCCGATCTTCACGGCGGCGTCGACGCGGACCAAGGTGACCGGGTCGGTGGGCGTGCCCTCGGGCAACACGTCCTGGACGCGCTCGGTGGCGTCGTCCAGCAGAGGCTTGGCTGTTTCGGCGTGCGCCACCGGTCGGCGCAGTTCGTTGACGCCGCCGACGATGAAGATGGACGCGAGCAGAGGACGCGCCAACCTGCGTAGGAGCATGATCGCCGCCTTTCCCGGGTAGGAACACCTGCCTTGGGAATACCCACCACGCGGACTGCTATTCGGTGACGTAGCGTGTCGTCGCGCCGACCATGCGAATCCCGGTGCTTCCTGACGGAGCCTGGCCAGAGAGTCGAACGCGCACTCCGGCACCGACGCGCAACCGTCGTTTCGGGCTCCGCCCTCATGGGTATCAGACCGGCGACGGGAGGAGGGCCGGCGCATGCGGGCATGGGGTGAGACGGTCGCGTGGTGGGCGGTGCTGGTCCTCGTGTGGCTGGCCACCCTGAACTCGTTCTCCCTCGCCGAACTCGCGGCCGCCGCGGTTCTCGCGGTGCCCGGTGCCTGGGTGGCGCGGCGGGTCAGGCTGGCCGCGGGTATCCGGTGGTCGCTGCGGGCTCGGTGGGCGCGCTGGCTGCTGTACCTGCCGTGGGCCCTGGTGCACGACACGTACCGGATGCTGATGCTCGCCGTGCGACGCGACGATCCGGACGACGACCGGTTCGCCACGGTCGCCCTGGACGAACCGGCGGGCGCCGACCGCCGCGCGGGCTGGGAGGCCGCCGCCACCACCGTGCTGGCGGCCGCACCCGGCTCGGTGGTGGCGGACGCGGGCGAGGAGCACGACCACCTCGTGATCCACCAGCCGCCGGTCGGCGACACCGGACTGCGTAGGGCGGTCACCCGATGACGGTGTGGCTGGTCGCGGCGGGAGCGTTGATGGTCGCGGGTTTCGGTCCCGCGATGATCCTCGCCTACCGCGGCCCGACGACGCATCGCCTGCTGGGCATGGCATTGGCAGGCGCGACCGGCACTCTGGTGATGGTGTTGCTGTGTCAGGCCTTCGGGCAGCCGAGCTACCTGATCCTGCCGCTGGCGCTGGCTTTGCTGTCGTTCGCGGGCACGCTCGTGTTCACCCGGCTGGTGGCCCCGGACGATGACTGAGCTCGCGATCGACATCCTGGTCGGCCTGGGCACGCTGCTGGCCGTGCTGGCCAGTGTCGCGGCGCTGCGGTCGCGCTCGATCTACCGCCGCATGCACTACCTGACGATCCTGACCTCGGTGGCGGGACCGCTCATCGGCGCGGGCGCGATCGTCGCGGACGGACCCGGCCTGGCCGGGGCCAGCGTGCTGCTCGTCGTGGTCGTGCTCGCGATCACCGGGCCCGCGCTGAGCGCCGCGACGACCCGGCTCAACGCACAGCGCGACCGTGTCGTGGAACGGGAGTCGGCCACGTGACCGCCCTGGTGTTGGTCATGCTCGCGCTGGTCGCCGTCGCGGGCACCGTCGTGACCTGGACGGCGGAACCGACCCGGCAGGCGGTCACCCTGTCCGTGTACGGAGTCCTGCTCAGCGTGCTGTTCCTGGCACTGGCCGCGCCGGACATCGCGCTGTCCCAACTGGCGGTCGGGAGTGCCGTCGTGCCGTTGATGGTGTTGCTGGCGGTCCGGACGGTGCGGTCGGCGGGCAAACGGCCCAGGAGCCCACGCCGATGAACCGCACCGTCCGGATCGTCGTCTTCGCCGCGGGCGCGGCGGTCCTCGCGGTGCTGGTGACGGACAGCCTGATCCACCTTCCGGCGTTCGGCGGCACGGTCCACCCCTACCGGCACGCCGCCGTGGTCGCCGCGCTGCTGCGGCGCACCCCCAACGTCGTCACCGCGATCAACTTCGACCAGCGCGGCCTGGACACGTTCGGCGAGGAGGCGATCCTGTTCGCCTCCGTGATCGGGGCCGTCACCCTGCTGCGGCCCAGCAAGGACGAGCGGGTCACCCGCCCACCGGAGGGCGGGCGGGTGCTGCAGGCCACCCGCCTGGCCGGCTACGTGCTGCTGCCCGTGACACTCGTGGTCGGCGCCGATGTCGTGGTACACGGCCATCTCACGCCGGGCGGCGGCTTCCAGGGTGGCGTCATCCTCGCCACCGGACTGCACCTGGCGTATGTGGCGGGCAGTTATCCGACGCTGCGCCGGATCCGGCCGCTGCGCTGGTACGAGTACGGCGAGACGGCGGGCATGGCGGGCGTCGCCGCGCTGGGCATCGCCGGCGTGGCCGCCGGTGGCGGTTTCCTGGCCAACGTCCTGCCACTGGGCACGTTCGGGAACCTGATCTCGGCGGGCACGGTGCCGCTGTTCAGTGTGGCGATCGGGATCGAGGTCGCCACGGGGGTCGTGGTGCTGCTGGCCGCGTTCCTCGAACAGGACCTGGCGACCGGGAAGGCGTCGACATGAGCTTCTTCGCCTACGCCGTCGGCGTGTGGCTGGTGCTGGTCGGCATCCTGGGCGTGGTGCGCAGCGGCAACCTGATCCACACCGTGGTGTGCGTGGCCGTCGCCCAGTCGGGCACCTACGTCCTCCTGCTGACCATCGGCTACCAGTCCGGCGCCGTGGCACCGATCTTCGGCCCGAACACCCCACCGCGCACGCCGGTCGTCGATCCGATGGTGCAGGCGATGACGCTGACCGACATCGTCGTGTCGGCGACGGTCACCGCCCTGCTGCTGGCGTTGGTCGTGCAGGTCGCGAAGCGGCACGGCACCGTGGTACCCGACGAGCTGCACGCCCTTCGCGGCTGACATGACGGGACTCCTGTCACCGCAAGCGCTTCCCACGTCCCAGATCGTGGTGCCGATCGTGGGCGCGTGCGTGCTGCTGGCCGCGGGCCGGTACCTGCCGCGGTGGCTGGTGGACGGTGTGGCGACCGCCGTGACGCTGGCCGGCGTGGCGCTCGCCGCGCTGTCCGTCGCCGCCACGTCCGGTGGTCGGGTGGTCGAGTGGTCGGGCGGCTGGCAGCCCAGGCCGGGACTGACCGTCGGCGTCGTCCTGGTGGTGGACCGGGCGAACGCCGGGATCGCCCTGCTGATCGCGGTGCTGGCCACCTGCGCGCTCGTGTTCGGTTGGCGCTACTTCGAGGACGTGCACGCCCACTACCACGCACTCGTGCTGCTGTTCGTGGCCGGGATGACGGGCTTCGTGCTCACCGCCGACCTGTTCGACATGTTCGTCTTCTTCGAGCTGATGGGCGCCTCGGCCTACGCGCTCGCGGCGTTCAAGATCGAGGACGCGGAGGCCGTGCAGGGTGGGCTGACGTTCGCGGTGATCAACTCACTCGGCGCCTACCTGGGCCTGGTCGGGGTCGGGCTGTTGTACGCGCGCACGGGACAGCTCGGTCTGCCGCAGCTCGGTTCCGCGCTCGCCGCGCACGGCGCCGATCCGGTCGTGCTCACCGGTTTCACGCTCGTCTGCACGGGCTGGCTGGTGAAGGCGGCGGCGGTGCCGTGGCATTTCTGGCTCGCCGACGCCCATGCGGTCGCGCCGGCCCCGATCTGCGTGTTGTTCTCGGGCGTCATGGCGCCACTGGGGGTGTACGGCGTCGCGCGCCTGTACTGGACGGCCTTCCACGGCGTGCTGCCCGACGCGGCCGTGCACCGCGCGTTGCTGGTCCTCGGCGTGGCGACGGCGGTACTGGGGGCGGTGATGTGCTGGACCCAGCGGCACATCAAGCGGCTGCTGGCCTACTCCACGATCGCGCACACCGGCCTGTTCCTGATCGGGCTTTCCGCACTGGACGCCGAGGGCATCCTGGGCGACGGGCTCTACCTCGCCGGGCATGCCGCCGTGAAGGGCGCGCTGTTCCTGCTCGCCGGTGTGCTGCTCAGCCGCTACCAGAGTGTCGACGAACGCCAGTTGTTCGGTGCGGCGACCGCACATCGCGTCGCGGGTGTGGCGTTCGCGCTGGGTGGGCTGGCACTGGCCGGACTACCGCCGTTCGGGCTGGGCCTGGGCAAGTCCGTGCTCGACCATGCCGGCCGCTCGACGGCACTGACCGTGCTGGGCATCGCGGTGTCCGCGGTGACCGGTGGCGCTGTGCTGCGGGTGGCGCTGCGCGTCTATTTCGGTGTCGGCCCTCGGCCCGACGTCACGGCCGACGACGACGCGGTGACCGGGCAGGACGAGGAACCGGACGCGCGGCCACCGCGCGAGCGGACGCCGGTCAGCATGTCAGCGGCGATCGCCTTGTTGTTCGCGGTGGGCCTGGCGACCGGCGTCGTACCGGGCTTCGCCACCGCCACGGCGAGAGCGGCGGCGCAGTTCGTGGACCAGCGGGGTTACCTGGACGCCGCCCTGCGTGGTGTCCAGCGGGCGGTGACGCCGGTGTCGTTCGACTGGTGGGGCGTGCAGGGCGTGGTGCTGGGCTTCGTCGCGGTCGGCTGCGCCTGCGGTGTGGCCGTGCTCGGCACGTACCGGACGCGCCTGCCCGCGCCGGTCCGCCGGCCGGCCGACTGGGCCGCTCCGGTGATCGGAGGGCTGCACCGGTGGCACTCCGGGCACATCGGTGACTACGCGGCCTGGTTGGTGTTCGGCTCCGCGGCACTGGCCGGGCTGCTGGCGCTGTGACGGTCACCGGGCCAGCCGCTGCGCGGTTTCCAGCAGCAGGGCGTGCACGAAGGCCTGGGGCAGGTTGCCGCGCAACTGCCGTTGACGGACGTCGTACTCCTCGGCGAGCAGGCCGGGCGGGCCGCAGGCGGCACGGTTGCGCTCGAACCAGCGAAAGGCGTCGATGCGGTCGCCCTGCTGCCACTGCGCCAACGCCATGACGAACCCGCACAGCAGGAATGCGCCCTCGGCCTCGCCCAGCGGGCGGTCGTCGTGGGCGAACCGGTACACGTAGCCGTCCTCGGTCAGCTCGTCCCGCACCGCCCGCAGCGTCGCGATGGTGCGCGGGTCCTCGGCCGCCGGCGCACCCCGCACCGGCGGCAGCACCAGGGCGGCGTCGACGCCGGGCACGTCGGGGCCGCGCCGCCAGGCACCGCGCTCGTCCAGGCAGCGCCGGGACGTCGCCGCCAGGATGGCGTCGGCGAGACCGGACGCTCTGCTGGCCACTGTCGCGGGCAGGTAGCCGGCGACCGATCGCAGACCGGCCACGCACGCCAGCCGCGAGTGCGTCCACCACGCGTCGTGCAGTTCCCAGATCCCCGCTTCCGGTTCGTCCCAACGGGATTCGATCAGGCCGATCACTACGCGTGCCGCCCGGCGCGCGTCGTCGTCGAACTGGTCCCAGCGTGCGGCGGCGGCCAGCAGTTGCAGGATCTCGCCGAGGCTGTCGAGTTGGAACTGACTGTTGACCCAGTTGCCGACCACGGCGGACCCGCCCGGATACCCGGGCAGCCGCAGCGTCGACTCACCGGGCAGTGGGCCGCCGTCCGCCCGGTAGGCGGGCGCGAGCCGGTCACCGTGCTCGAGCACCCGGGCCGTGGTGAACGCGACCGCGTCCCGCAGCAGCGGATGAGGTTCGGTGACCGACACGGCCAGGCCCGCGTAGCACTGGTCCCGCAGCCAGACGTAGCGGTAGTCGAAGTTCCGGCCGGCCTCGGCGCGCTCGGGCAGGCCGAGCGTGGCGGCGGCCACCATGCCGCCGCCTCGGGTGGTCAGGCCGCGCAGTACGGCGTAGGCGTGGCGGGCGTCGCGGGGTGCCACGCTGTCCGCGAACCGCGGGACCCTCGCATGCCAGGCGTGTTCGGTGGCGGCCCACGCGGCGTCGGGGTCGACCGGCCCGGGTAGTCGTTCGTCGCTGATCTCCAGCACGAGGTCGTGGTGTTCGCCACCCCGCAGCGTCAGGTCCAGGTGCACACGCCCTTGGTCGTCGACCGCGGCCGCGTCAGCGCCCGACCAGCGGATCCGCAGCTGTCCGGTGGTCGCCAGCCATCGACCGTCGTCGTCGCGGTGCGGGCCGCGCATCGAGCGGCGCCCGTAGCCGTGGCGTAGGTCGAGCTGCACCCGCAGTGTGACGTCCCGGTCGACGGCCTCGATCCGGCGCAGCACGACGATCCGGTGCGGATCACCGGGAAAACCGAGGGCTTCCCGGCACTCCACGACCGTGCCGGAGGTGACCCACCGGTTGCGCCAGATCAGGGAACCCGGCTCGTAGTAGCCACCCCAGACCGCGGTGTCCGCTGGGCTGACCGAGTACACGCCGCTGCCACCCACCAATGTGGACAGTACGGCTTCGTCGTCCCAGCCCGGAGCGCACAGCCAGCCGATGTCTCCGCGCGGGCCGCACAGCGCACCGCGTTCACCGTCGGCGAGCAACGCGTACTCGCGCAGCACGTGCGGCGGGAAGTCCTGCCAGTCCTGCTCGGTCATGCCGAGGTCAGATACTTTGCAGCCGCGTCCGTGTCGAACACCAGACCGTGTCCGGGGCGGTCCGGACTCGGCGTGATGGTGCCACCGGTCGGGTCGAGGGTGCCGTCGAACAGCGTCGACTCGATGCGGACGTGGTCGTGGAACCATTCCAGGTGCCTCAGGTTGGGGGTGGCCGCGGCGACCGGGGCGTGCACGTGTGGCGCGCAGTGTCCGGACACGGTCAGGCCGAAGCTCGCGGCGACGGCGGCCGAGCGCAGCCATTCCGTGTAGCCGCCGCAGCGGGTGGCATCGATCTGCAGGCAGTCCACGGCCTGGCGGGCGCACATGCGGCGGAAGTACGTGATGTCGGTGCCGTATTCACCTGCGGTGACGTCGGCCTCGACCTGGTCGCGGATCTCCCGCAGGCCGTCCAGGTCGTCGGAGCTGACCGGCTCCTCGAACCAGCGCACGTCGAACTCCGCCATCGCCCGTGCCAGCCGGATCGCCTGCTTGCGCTGGTAGCCGCCATTGGCATCGACGAACAGCGCCACATCCGGCCCGATGGTCGCGCGGGCGGCGGCCACCCGAGCGAGGTCGCGGGACTCGTCGCCGCCCCAGGACTCCCCGATCTTGATCTTCACCCGCGGGATCCGCTGCTCGACGGCCCACCCGGTCAGCTGCGCCGCCATCCGGTCCTCGTCGTAGGTGGTGAAGCCGCCGCTGCCGTAAACCGGCACCGACGGGTGCACCACCCCGAACAGGGCGGCCAGCGGCACGTCCAACAGCCGCGCCTTGAGGTCCCACAGGGCGATGTCGACGGCGGAGATCGCGTAGCCGACCGCGCCGGCCCTGGTGGCGTTGCGGGCGGCCCGCACCATCGCCTCCCAGCAGGCAGCCACGGCCAGCGCGTCCCGGCCGACGACGGCGTCGGCCAGCAGATCCCGCACGTGCGCGGCGCAACCGGGGGCGCCGTACGTCCAGCCGGTACCGACCTGGCCGGCCGCGCGGACCTCCACCAGGATCAGCGTCGTGGCGTGCCACTCGGCCGTGCCGTCGCCCTCCGGTGCGTCCGTCGGGATGGTGTAGGCGCGGGCCTGCACCGATTCGACGACCGCTGCGGCGCTCATCTCAGTTGTCCTTGTGCGGCAACAATTCCTGCGCCTTCGTTTTGACACCCTGCTTGAGCAGCTCCCACCGGTCCGAGTCGCCCTTGAGCAACGCGAGCGCGGCGTCCTTCATCTGGTCGAACGTGGCGTGCGGCGGGATCGGCGGCACGTTCGGATCGGTGTGCACGTCCAACAGCGTCGGCCGGTCGGCGGCCAGCGCCCGGTCCCAGGCCGGCGCGATCTGCCCGGGATCGGTGATCGTGTGCGTCGCGAGGCCGAGGTCGGCGGCGAACGCGGCGTAGTTCACGTCGGGCAGCCGCTGGGACTGTTCGAACTTCGGCGCGCCGCTCATCGCGCGCATCTCCCACGTGACCTGGTTCAGGTCGTTGTTGTGCAGCACGGCGATGATCAGCCGAGGGTCGGTCCACTCCCGCCAGTACCGCTTGATCGTGATCAGCTCGTTCATGCCGTTCATCTGCATCGCGCCGTCCCCGGCGAACGCGATGGCCGGGCGGTCCGGGTGGGCGAACTTCGCGCCGATCGCGTAGGGCACGCCAGGGCCCATCGTGGCCAGGTTGCCGGACAGGGAACCGCGCATGTCACCACGGAACCGCAGGTGCCGGGCATACCAGTTGGCAGACGAACCGGAGTCGGCGCTGACGATCACGTTGTCGGGCAACCGCGAGGACAGTTCCCAGAACAGCCGCATCGGGTTGACCGGGTCCGCGTCGACCATCGCCTCGGCCCGCATGTCGCTCCACCACGATGCGACGTTCTTCTCGACCGTCTCCCGCCACGACCGGTCGTCGTGCCGGCGCAGGTGCGGCAGCAGTGCCCGCAGCGTCTCCCGCGCGTCACCGACCAGGTTCACCTCGTACGGGTACCGCATGCCGACGAACCGGCCGTCCCGGTCGATCTGCACGGCGCGGGCCTGGTCGAAATCGGGCATGAACTGGGTGTACGGGAAGCTGGAACCGACGGTGAGCAGGGTGTCGCAGCCGCGCATCAACTCGTAGCTGGCCCGGGTGCCCAGCAGGCCGATGGAACCGGTCACGAACGGCAGGTCGTCGGGCAGCACGTCCTTGCCCAGCAACGCCTTCGCCACACCGGCACCGAGAACGTCAGCCACCTCAAGGACTTCCTGCCGGGCGTCCCGGGCGCCCTGACCGATGAGAATGGCGACCTTCTCGCCGGCGTTGAGGACGTCGGCGGCACGGCCGACGGCTTCTTCGTTCGGCGCGGACGTCGTGGTCTCGAAGCCCAGCGACGAGGGCACCATCTTGAACGCGTGCGTCGGCGCCGAGTACGGCAGTTCCTGGACGTCGGCCGGAATGATGATCGCGGTCGGCGCGTGCTGGCTCAGCGCGGTCCGGATGGCCCGGTCCAGCACGTTGGGCAACTGCTCGGACACGGTGACGACCTCGAGGTACTCACTGGCCACGTCCTTGAACAGGTTGGCCAGGTCGACCTCCTGCTGGTAGGAGCCGCCCATCGCCGACCGGTTGGTCTGCCCGACGATGGCCACCACGGGCACGTGGTCGAGTTTCGCGTCGTACAGGCCGTTGAGCAGGTGAATGGCGCCCGGCCCCGAGGTGGCCGCGCACACGCCGACCCTGCCGCTGAACTTGGCGTAGCCGACCGCCTCGAACGCGGCCATCTCCTCGTGGCGTACCTGCACGAACTTCGGGTCGTTGTCGGCACGGCCCCACGCGGCGAGCAGGCCGTTGATGCCGTCACCGGCGTAGCCGAAGACGGTGTCCACTCCCCACTCGCGCAGCCGGGCCAGTACATGATCGGCGACGTTCTCGGACATCGGGCCTCCTTCAAGGGTTTCGGTGGTCGAGCGGTCAGGGCCGGGCCAGCAGCCGGTCAGCCGCCCGGGCGGCGACGGCCATGATCGTCAACGCCGGGTTCGCACTGCCCTGCGTGGGCAGCACGCTGCCGTCGGTGATGAACAGGTTGGGCACGGCGAAGGTGCGGCAGTCGCGGTCCACCACGCCGTCCTCGGCGCGGGTGGCCATCCGGGCACCGCCGACGAGGTGTGCGTACCGCTGGAATGTGATCACCTCGTCGGCACCGGCCGCGCGCAGGATGTCCTCCATGACCTGTTGCGCGGCGCGGGCGAGTTGCCGGTCGTTGTCGCACTGGCTGTAGGAGAACCGGGCGACCCGCAGGCCGTGCCGGTCGGTCTCGTCCGCGAGGGTCACCCGGTTGTCCGGTTGGGGCAGGAACTCGCAGAGTGCGCCCAGGCACGACCAGTGCACGTAGTCACGCATGTACTCGCGCAGCGCCGCGCCCCAGTGGCCCTGGCCCGCCACGTGCTCGGCCCAGGTGATCGGCATCGGCGAGACGGTCTGCAGCGAGAACCCCCGCCGGTAGGGGCGGTCAGGGTCGGTCTCGTAGAACTGCTCGCTGGACACCTCCGGCGGCGGCGCCTTGTACATCCGGACCTCCGCGGCGAACCGGCCGGCGGTCTGCGGTGCGCCCTGCACCATCAGGTAGCGGCCGACCTGGTCGAAGTCGTTGCACAGGCCGTCGGGGAACCGGTTGCCGGCGGAGTTGAGCAGCAGGCGGGGTGTTTCGATCGAGTACCCGGCGATCACCACGTGCGCCGCGCGCTGCCGCTGCTCCACCCCGGCCCGCCGGTAGCGCACCCCGGTCGCGCGGCCGGTGCGCTCATCGATCTCCACCGCGGTCACCATGCAGTCCGCGCGGATCTCGGCACCGTGGGCCAGCGCGTCGGGCACGTGGGTGATCAACGGCGACGCCTTCGCGTTGACCTTGCAGCCCTGCAGGCAGAAGCCTCGATAGATGCAGTGCGGGCGGTGACCGAACCTGCCGTTGACGATGGCCACCGGTCCCACCCGGGTGGCGATGCCCACCTTCTCGGCACCGCGCTGGAACACCTCCCCGTTGCCGCCCACCGGATGCGGCGACTGCGGATAGCCGTGCGGATCGCCCCACGGCCAGTCCTCCCCGGCCACCGGCAACTCGGCCTCGATCGTGCGGTAGTAGGGCGCCAGGTCGGTGTAGCCCAACGGCCAGTCCGCACCGACGCCTTCCCGGCTGAAGGTGGTGAAGTCGCTGGGATGAAACCGCGGCGTGTACCCGGCGTAATGCACCATCGAACCGCCGACCCCGCGCCCGGAGTTGTTGGATCCCAACGGAACCGGATCGTCACCGGCGATGACCCTCGGCTCCGTCCAGTACAGGTGGTGGGAACCGGCCTCGTCGGAGACCCAGTCCCGGTCGGGGTCCCAGAACGGTCCCGCATCCAGGGCCACCACCCGCCAGCCGGCATGCGCGAGCCGTTGCAGCATCATCGCGCCACCCGCGCCCGCGCCGACGATCACGGCGTCCACCTGGTCGGAGTCGGCGAAGCGCCGCATGTCCTCGCGCAGCCCGTGGTTGACGCGGGCGTCGCCGGTCGGCAGCAGCCAGGCGGAGGCATTGCGGGAACGCACCGCGTCCGCCGAGCCGTCCCGGGGCAGCCGCCTCACGACGACTCCCGGACCGGGTCGACGTCGGCGCGATCGCGTACCTCCCAGGGCTCCCGCCGGTCGAGCCCGGCGTTCTTGTAACCACGCGGATAGGCCGGGCCGCCGAAGCCGATCTCGTTCCACGCCCACGGGTGCGAATAGAACGCGGTGCAGGCGTACCGGGTCCACAGGCTCCACACCCGGTCAGCGCGCAACCCGTGCCACAGGTCGGACCGTCGATCCTGCACGGCCTGGATCAGTGCCCGTCGGACATCCTCGGCGCAGCGGGTGAACCCGGTGCCGTGGGCGTCCTGGGCGTCCGCGTCCAGGGCGGCCAGTGTGTCGCGCCAGGCCTGGCCGTCCTCGGGCAGCTCCGCGTAACGCCACCCGTCGGTGCTGGCCCGCGCCAGGCGCGAGTCGATCATCTCCAGCACCGGCACCCTGGGTTCGGCACGCTGGTCGAGCAGCAGATCCAGCAAGGGGCCGGCGATCGCCACCTCGTCCGGCGTGAAGAACCGGATCGGCGGGGGCGGCCCCAGCCGTGCCAGGACCACCCCGGCGGTCACCGGATCCCAATGGTCGGCCTGGGCGAGCACGTCGAACCCGGGAAAGCGTGGCTGCCGGCCGCCGGGAGTGGCACCGTCGCGGCGCATCACCGTTCCCGCCGCAGCAGCGACGCCAGCAGGCCCATGCCCCCGACCATGGTCACCAGCAGGGGCGCCAGCAACGGCGGTCCCATCTCCAGGTTGTAGCGGGCATTGCGCCAGCCACCGGGCTTCTGGCCGATGCCCCGCGCGTGCAGATAGGTACCCTGTAGTCCGTTCGCGATGATCGCGGCGGACGCGACCGGCAGCGCCGTGCGCGCCATGCGCTCGCTGAAGAACCCGGCGACGCCTGCTGCTGCCCCCACCGGTCCGAGGGCGACCGGCAGCCACATCAGCCGGTTGCCGAAACTGGCCCGGTCGTGTTCGAAGTAGATCTCGGCCGCGGTGATCAGCGCGCCGGCCGCGGTCAGCGCGGACAGGCTGCGTTCCAGCCGACCGGTGCGGATGTCGGTCAGTGCGCGACGCGCGTCCCGGCGTAGGTGAATGGACATGGTGGGCTCCTGACTCACTCGTCCGAACAGGATCGGCTCTTCCCGGATCGGATTCGCAGGACGAGCCCGGCAGCGGCGATGAGACCGCCGGCAGCCGCGAGCAGTCCGTGGTGCTGGCTGGCCCACAACTGGGTGCCCCGGGTGGTCGACCGATCGTCGAAGACGCCGTGCGCTCCGAAATCGTGGCCGTCGCGCCCATCGGCCGGTGCCCACAGGTTCGCCGGCTGACGCGGATCGCGGGGCCGGTCGGTCTGCTGGGAGTCGAACCCCGTGCGGGCGAGATAGCGATCCAGCAGCCCCGGTGCGACGGCATTCGCGGCCAGCGTGCCCACGGTGCTGCCACCCACCCAGTACTCGCGACGGTTCGGATGGTCAGCGGCGTACACGACCGCGCGCGCCGCCACCTCCGGCTGGTAGATCGGCGGTACCGGCTGTGCGTGACGGGGCAACCGGGACAGCACCCACGAGAACTGTGGTGTGTTCACCGCGGGCATCTGCACCATCGTCACCCGGACGCCACTGCGCTCGTGCAGCAGTTCGCACCGCAGCGACTCGTGAAATCCCTGGATGGCGTGTTTCGCGCCGCAGTAGGCGCTCTGCAGGGGAATCCCGCGATAGGCCAGCGCGGAGCCGACGTGGACGATCGTCCCCCGATTCCGCGACTTCATCCGCCGCAGCGCGGCCATCGTGCCGTAGACGTAGCCGAGATAGGCGACCTCGGTGACGCGGCGGAACTCCTCCGGCTTGATCTCGTCGAAGGGGGCGAACACCGACGTGAACGCCACGTTCACCCACACGTCGATCGGGCCCAGTTCCTGCTCGATCCGCTCGGCGGCAGCCTCCACCTGGTCGCTGTCGCTGACGTCCACGCTGCTCACCCACGCGGTGCCACCCGCCCGTCGCACCTGCTCGGCCGCCGCCGACAGACCAGCCTCCCCCCGAGCAAGCAGCGCGACCACCGCCCCCCGCCGGCCGAACGCCTCCGCCGTCGCCCGCCCGATGCCGCCGCTGGCACCCGTGATGACCACCACTCGCCTGGCTCCGTCGAGCATCGAACCTCCCATCGATCCCCGCATACCCGAAGGCACGAAAGCCAAACGCCCAGCACCCGGCCATTCGCAGGTCCCAGCCGCCGTTCGGCTCGACGGACGAGCACGTCCGGAGTATGCATCGCCCGCCAAACCGACAGTCGCAACGGACAGTTCGAGGCCCACCAAGGCCTGGGCCGCGTCCACCACGCCACCCACAACCACCGCGACCGGACGTGGTCAATGACGCGACCGTGGCACCATTGCGCTCGGGCAACCGCCCCAACTGATCGTTACCCGATCCGACGTAGGCGTCCCCGCCCGACGTCTTCCGTTCTCCGCCCGCCGCACCGGCAGCGAGCACACCCACACACGGCACGAATAGCTCGGACAGGAAGAGGACAAACCCTCACCTATCGCGCATGCGCGCTGCGGCCCCGGCGCAACCCTGCACACGACCGCCGCACTCCACAGGACCGCATTGGTCATGCAGGCACTGCCCGAGGGCACGCACGTCAATTGCCAGCTCGAGCCAGCGGGTCGGGATCACGGAGTAACCGGACAGCCGGGGTGAGCCGCGCGCACGGCGACGAGGTCCGCCAGCCGCGACAACGTCTCGGCGTTGCGCGACCGCCATGCCCAGGACCTGCCATCGGGCCGGTATCACGCCCAGCCAGCCGCGTATCGACTCGGTCGGGCATCCCTCCTATGGCAGCGGAAAGATGCGGCCTCCGCCCGGGCCAGGCATCAGTGGCACCATAGAGCTAGGCCACTGTTCGATGTGGACACACCGGCCGGCACCTCCCGTGTAGAGCAAGGACTGACCTGCCATACACGACTCATCTCCATAGTGGA
>DASUGU010000128.1:0-22575 GCA_036273855.1 Pseudonocardiaceae bacterium | reverse complement strand
ATCCTGCAATCCACCGGCAACCTGGTCGGCGACCGCGGTGCGATCTGCAGCCCGGAGAAGCCGGACGGCAAGGCGTTCGGCCAGTTGTCGAAGCTCGACCCGACTGGCGAGCAGTTCGTCGAGCACCGTGGCCTTCTCGCTCGCGGAGCAGCCCAGCGGGCGCTGACCGACTTCCTCCGCCTCGACGACGACCTACTCATAACCGCAGCCCCGGACCAGCCCGCCGATCCAGCAGGCCGCCGACGACGCATCGGCCACCCGCACCGCATCCGGCGCGCCATCGCAGGCGGCCTCGGCGTAAGCGCCGGCCCGGTTCCGGCAGACGATCTGGACGCCGGGATGTGCGCGCAGCCAGTCGGCCACAGTCTGGGCGGTGCGGTCGGTCGGCACATCGATCGGTCGGCGGGACTCGATATCGACCAGCGGCGTGCCGCAGTGGTGGCTGCGGCGCAGGGCGAAGTCGTCCACCCCAATACCGAGGCGTGGGATGGTGGGGATCGGGCAGGCCACGCACCAGGCGCAGCAGCGTCATCCGGCTGACCGACGCGGCTAGGTGCCGGGTCAGTCGTGCTCCGGCCCGGCCGCCCAGCGCCAACGCGACCGCGGATAACACTCGTTCCACGATCGTGGTTCGGCGGGCGTAGAGACCGGCCAGCTCGCAGGCCTGTTCGGCGAAGGTCGTCTTGGCGCAGTCGGGGGTTGTCGCAGAACAACCACCGGACCTTCAGCCTGATCGCCACCTCCCGGCCCGCTGCGACGGTGTCGGACAGGTGACTGTCGTAGCGACTGCACGCGGCTCGACATCGACCCGCAGCCCGGGCACGCGGCCGGTGCTGCGCTGGTCCTGGCATCGATCCGGCCCGCCGCCGACACGAGCGCTGTTTCGGTAAACGGCGCACCGATCGTGTCGGCCTTTCCGATCGGCATCTTGACTCGTCCATAGTAAGGCATCATGATGCCTAGCCTGCGGACCACCTTGACTCTCGACGATGACGTCGTCCGACTGATCGACGACGAGGCGATCGTGGACAGGGCGCGACGCACATCGTGATCATCCCTGATGTCAGCCTGCTGCTGTACGCGGTCGTCTCCGGCTTCCCGCAACATCAACGTGCGCATGCGTGGTGGGAACAAGCCGTCAACAGCAGCAACCGCGTAGGTCTGACCCAGCCCGCTCTGTTCGGTTTCCTGCGGATCGCGACAAGCGCGTGTGCTCTCCACGCCTCTGGCAGTACCGGATGCCATCGCCCATGTCCATGACTTGCTCACGCAACCGAACGCAGAGCTACTCGTTCCAGGCCCTCAACACCTCGACATCGCCCTGCGGCTGCTGCAGGACATCGGTACCGCGGGACACCTCACCACCGACGTCCAACTGGCCGCCTACGCCATCGAACACGATAGTGAGATGCGCTCCGACGACACCGACTTCGCCCGCTTCCCCGACCTGAAGTGGATCAATCCACTTCAGTAGTAGTCGCGGCGTGCCCGCCAGCGACTACCATGTTGATCATCAGGTCGGCGCTGCTACGCGGTCCTCAACAATCATCCGATCGGATGGGCGGCGGGGTAGCAGGCGCTGTCGGCGTGCTCGACCACAATGGTGGCGTGACGGGTCATCAGCCAGCCGACGACAGGACCGCACCTCGGCAGCCGTTCGCCCACCTGAGCGCGCCCAACGCTGCGCTCTACCGAGACGTGCTGCTCACCTTCACGCGGGCCAGGGACCGGTTCATCGTGCACTTGCGGCCGGAGGATGTGGCCGCCGATCTCGGGCGTCCGGGAGACACCGAGCAGGTGGTCGCCGCGTTGGACAAGCTCGTGGAGTGGGCGAACCTGCGCGCCGATCCGGATACCGGCCGGGTGACCACGGTGGCGGATTTCCATCGGGCGCGCTATCTGTACCAACTCACCGCGGCTGGACAGGCAGCGGAGCAGGCGATCGCGGTTTACGAGGACGCCATCGGCCGGCGCGGCTCGTTGCAGTCGGTGGCACTGGCCGACATCGCCGAGCAGCTGCGGTCGTTGGCCGAACTGGCCGCGGCGCCTGCCGAGGTCGATCCTGCCAAGGTGCATCTGCTCCTGCTCGCCCTGGCCGAGCGGTTCGCGGGTCTCGCGGACAACGCGCAGGCCTTCATGGCTTCACTACGGCGGGTGATCGATTTCTCCGATGGTGACCTTGACGCTTTCGTCGCGTACAAGCAGCGGTTGATCGACTACATCAACCGCTTCATCGCCGATCTGGCCAACCGGGGCGCCGAGATCGCCGGCTTACTCGGCCGAATCGACGCAGCCTCCGTCGAGGGGTTGCTGCTGATGGCGGCCTGCCGGGATGCCGCCGACGTAGTGCCCGACGTACCGGATAACGGCGCCCCGGGCGACTCGACGGCCGTGTACGACGCTGCTGTCGCTTCCGCTCTGGCCGCGTGGCGCAACCGATGGCGTGGCTTGTCGGACTGGTTCGTCTCGACCGACTCGCGGCACCCGTCTCAGGCACGGTTGCTGCGCGGCGCGGCGGTAACCGCGATCACCCAGTTGATCGACACGGTGGCCGCATTCAACGAACGCCGGTCCGGCCGATCGGACCGGTCCGCGGACTTCCGGACCCTGGCCACATGGTTCGCAGAGGCGCCGGACGAGGCGGCGGCGCACCGGTTGTGGCGTGCCGCGTTCGGGCTCACGCCGGCCCGGCACCTGACCGTCACCCAGGAGACAATCGCCGAGTGGGAGCGCGAGCAGCCGACGCCGGGCACACCGTGGCGGCAGGCGCCGGCCGTGCGGATCAGCCCCCAGTTGCGCAAGACCGGGTCCTACGAACGGCGAGGCCAGCCCAACCGGGTCGCCGACCGGGCGGAGCAACGCCGACTGCTGGCCGAGCATGCGGCGGCTGAGGCGGCCCAGACCGGCCTGGCGCGTGCCCGCCTGTGCACTGAGGGGCCGATATTGCTGTCAGAATTCGGCGAGTTGGACACCTGGGCGTTCCGACTGTTCCTCGGTCTGCTGGGCGATGCGCTAGCCGCACGGTCCCCCGAGGACACTGAGGTGAAGACCACCACCGGCGACGGCACCATGGAGATTCGGCTGTCACTGGTGCCCGACGGCGGCATGGTGCGGATCCCCACAGAGGACGGCGTGCTGTCCGGGCCGGAACATGTGGTCGAGATCGTCGACCTGACAGCGGGACACCGGATGGCGGGAGCACGGGTGTGATGAGTGCGCTTGCTGACGACGTCGCCGCGCAGCGACGCGCTGCGTTGCGGGCACTGCTGGCCAAGCCTCTGCTGACCGCCGGTACGGACGACGCGGCGCTGCGGCTGGTTCGACAGCATGCCACGCCCCTGCGCGAGTGGCTGGCCGCGGAGACGGGATGGCGGCTGGTGGTGGACACGGAGTCGGCCCGGCTGTTCAAGGTCGGAACGATCGATGCCGATCCGGGCACGCATCCGGCGCGGGAGGGTCGCGGGCGGCCGGCGTTCGGGCGTCGCCGTTATGTCCTGCTGTGCCTGGCCCTGGCCGTCCTGGAACGTGCCGACGCGCAGATCACGCTGGGCAGGTTGGCGGAGGGAGTACTGGTCGCCGCTGGCGAGCCAGGTTTGGCGGAGGCGGGTGTGGTGTTCACCCTCAGCCGCCGGGACGAGCGTTCGGACCTGGTAGCGGTGGTGCGGCTGCTGCTCGACCTCGGCGTGCTGGAACGGGTCGCCGGGGACGAGGACGCCTACCTGACCGACACCGGGGACGTGCTGTACGACGTGCGTCGGCGGGTACTGGCGGCACTGCTCACCGACGGGTCGGGCCCGTCCACCATTGCCGCGGCCGAACACGGCCGGCGGCTCACCGAACTGACGCACGAGCCGGTGCCGGACACCGATGAGTTGCGCAACCGGGCATTGCGGCATCGGTTGACCCGGCTGCTGTTGGAGGAACCCGTGGTCTACTACGACGAGTTGACCGAGGACGAGCGTGGCTACCTGGTCGGCCAGCGGCACGCGATCGCCCGGCGGATCGAGGAGGTCACCGGCCTGGTCCCGGAAATGCGTGCCGAGGGGATCGCGATGGTCGACCCGGACGACGAACTGACCGACGTGCGGATGCCCGAACAGCGCACCGACGGCCACGTGACGCTGCTGGTCGCCGAGTACCTGGCGAAGCGGGTCGGCGGCGACCCGGTGCCGATCGACCGCCTGTGCTGGCACGTCCGGAAGATGGCCGCCGAACACCAGTCCTACTGGCGGCGCGGGGTGACGGAGCCGGGAGCGGACGCCGAACTGCTCGCCATCGCACTGGACAAGCTGCGGGCACTGCGGCTGGTCGGGGACGTGGCAGGCGAGCCGGCGTGCGTGATCGCCCGGCCGGCGATCGCCCGCTACGCCGTACAGGCACCTACCATCCGCACCGGACCGGCCGATCGATCGAACAGGAAGGAGCGGCGCAGGTGACCACCCCGGTGACCACCGACATGCCGATTCCGTACCGAGAGCGTTGGCAGCCGCTGCGCGCCGGCCTGGTCGACCTGTTCTACTACGACATGGAGGAGTTCCACTTTCACGACGGCCGATTGCTCTTGCGCGGCAACAACGGCACCGGCAAGTCCAAAGTGCTCGCGTTGACCCTGCCGTTCCTGCTGGATGGTGAGCTTTCCGCGCACCGGGTCGAGCCGGACGGCGACCGGAACAAGCGCATGGAGTGGAACCTGCTGTTGGGCGGGAAACATCCGCACACCGAACGACTCGGCTACACCTGGCTGGAGTTCGGCCGGGTGCGCTCCGACGGCACGTGCGAGTACCGCACACTCGGCGCCGGGCTCAAGGCGGTCGCCGGCCGGGGCATCGCCCGGCACTGGTTCTTCGTGACCAGCCAGCGTGTCGGACCGGAGCTGTCCCTGCTCAGCCCGACCCGGGTCGCGTTGAGCCGGGACAAGATGCGGGACGCCGTGGACGGTTTCGGCACGGTGTACGACACCGCATCGGACTATCGGCGAGCCGTGGACGGGGCGCTGTTCGGCCTCGGCACCCACCGGTACGAGGCACTGGTCAACCTGCTGATCCAGCTGCGGCAGCCACAGCTTTCCAAAAGACCGGACGAGAAACTGCTGTCCCACGCGTTGACCGAGGCGTTGCCGCCACTGGACCCCGCGCTGGTCACCACGGTCGCCGAGGCGTTCCGGGGGCTGGACGAGGAACGGGAGGCGCTACGCGGTCTCGCCGAAGCCCGGTCCGCGGCGGACGCATTCCTCACCCACTACCGGCGGTACGCGGGAATCGCGGCCAAACGGTGTGCGGCGCCACTACGACAGGCACACAGCCGCTACCAACAGCTCGGCCGGGAACTCGGCGACGCGGACACGGCACACCGGGTGGCGACCGAGGCGCTGTCGGCCGTCACGGACCGTCTGACCGAGTTGGGCGAGTCGAAGATCGCGTTGGAGGCACGCCGCGAGGCGCTCCAGCGGAGCCCGGAGATGCGCGACGCCGAGGCGTTGCGCGCGGCCGGACAGGAGGCGGATCGGCTGGCCGGGCTCGCCGGCGACCGGGACCGGGACCGGACATCGGCGGTGGCACTGGTGCACTCGCGGGAATCCCGGTTGACGCGGGCCAGGCAGGACGCTGAGGGCGACGACCTGGCCCTGCGAACCGCGCGGGACGCCGCAGCCGATGCCGCCGAACGCGCCTTGCTGACCACCGGCCACGCCGACGTGTGGTCCGCATTGGACATCGACCGGCCACCGTACCCCGCTGCCGTCCGGGCGGGCGAGGAACTGATCGACCGGCATGCCACCGCATTGAACCAACTCCAGCGACTGCTGGACGCCGCGGGCTCGGCGGAGTCGGCACTGCGGACCGCCCGCGCGGACGTTGATCGGGCCACCGGCGAGCAGCAGGCTGCCGTCGTCCGGATCACGGCGGCCGACCAGGTCGCGGCCGAGCGTGCCGGCGCGCTGGTCGACGCCTACGCGCGCTACTTGGCCGAGGTACAGCTGCTGCGGGTCACCGACCCGGACGAGGTTCTCGGGACGTTGACGGTGTGGGCTGACGCACCGGTCGGGGCGAACCCGGCGACGGCGGCCGTGGCCGACGCGGTTCGGGAGGCCATCGAGGAGTTGGGCCGGCACCGAGCCGAAGCCGACCGGCGGCGCACGGCGGCGGAGGCGACCCGAGCCGAGGTCACCGACAAGATTGCCCGGCTGACGGCCGGCGGCCACGACGTACCACCGGTTCCCTACACCCGCGACCCGTCCGGTCGGCGCGGTCGGCCGGGAGCTCCACTCTGGCAGGTGGTCGACTTCATCGACAGCGTGTCGGATCGGGATCGCGCCGGCATCGAGGCCGCGCTGGAGGCAGCCGGCATCCTGGACGCCTGGCTCACACCGGACGGCGAGTTGCGTGACCCGGTGCACGACGACGTCGTGGTGCGTGTCCAGGACATGGTCGCATCCGACGGTGGCCTGACCACGGTGCTGGTTCCGGCGATCGACCACGCCGATCCACAGGTCGCCGGGCTCACCGACGACGCGGTCGGCTCGGTGCTGGCCGCTATCGGTCGCGGCCCCGGCACGTCCACCTGGGTCGACGTGGACGGCACATTCGGCAACGGGCCGCTCACCGGCTCCTGGCACAAGCCGGTCGCCGGTTACATAGGCGAGGGCGCCCGGGAAGCCGCGCGTCGGATCCGGCTGGCCGAGTTGCGCGCGGAACTGGCCACCGTCGAGGCCGAGTTGGACACAGTGGCCGGCATCGCGGCGGAGCTCACCCAGCGCGCCGAGGCACTGGCCGCCGAGCAGCGAGCCCAGCCGTCGGACAGCGAGGTCCGCGAGGCACACGTGAAGCTGGCGGCCGAGCACGAGGCCAAGCGCCGGGCGGATGCCACTCTGGACGAGGCCGTCGTGATCGCCACCGAGCGGGTGGAGCAGGCGCGAACCACTCGGGCGGCGACCACCGAGTTCGCCGAGGACGTCGGGTTGCCTACCGCCGACGACGCACTGCGCGGCGTACGGGCCGCGCTCGGCGACTACCGGGTGGCGCTGGCCGGGTTGTGGCCGGCGGCAAGGGCGGCCGACCGGGCTCATCGAGATGTGACCGAGGCGGAGCAGGAGCTGACCACCGCCCTGACCCGACGTACCGAATGCGTCGACGCGGCTCAACGGGCACGGGCCGAAGCGTCGACGGCGGCCGAACGGCACCGGGTACTGGTCGAGACGGCCGGCGCCGGAGTCGACGAGCTGTACCGCAAGCTGGACACCGTCGCTCAGGAACTGTCCGAACGGGACGAACACGAGCGGCGGGCACGAGGGGACGAGCGGCAGGCGATCGACGAACGAGGCCAGGCCGAGGGGCGGCGGCTGGCGCTGCGAGGTTCGATCGAGGCCGCCGCCGCCGAACGGGACGCTGCGATCACCACACTGCGCACATTCGTCGCCACCGGCCTGCTGCACACCGTGCTGCCCGACCTGGAGCTGCCCGACCCAGCGGCGAACTGGGCACCGACGCCGGCGATCACGGTGGCCCGTGCCGTCAACGCAGCGCTGGAGGCGGTCGATGACGCGGACCGGGCCTGGGAACTGATTCAGCAGCGGGTGTCCGCCGAGCACAAGCTGCTCACCGACGCGCTGTCCCGGCACGGCCATTCGGCCGGCATGACGGTCCGCGACGGCACCATCGTGGTGGACGTCCTGTTCGCCGGACGCCGCCAGGACATTCCCACGCTGGTCGCCGGCCTCGCCGCCGAGACCGAACACCGCGCCATGCTGTTGTCCGCCAAAGAACGGGAGATTCTGGAGAACCACCTGATCAATGAGGTGGCCGGCGCCCTCCAGGAGTTGATCACCGGTGCCGAGGAGCAGGTTGCCGCGATCAACACCGACCTGGCCGACCGCCCGACATCCACCGGGATGCGCCTGCGGCTGCGGTGGCGGACGGCACGGAGCGCGCCGGACGGCTTGGCAAGGGTCCGCGACCGGCTGCTGCGCCAGACCGCGGACGCATGGACGGCCGAGGACCGAGCGCTGGTCGGCGCATTCCTTCAGCAACAGATCAACGCCGAACACGCCGCGGACGCCGCCGGCGGGTGGGTGGACCAGTTGACCCGGGCCCTGGACTACCGCGTCTGGCACGAGTTCACCATCCAGCGCTACCAGGACGGCGAGTGGCGTCCCGCGACCGGCCCGGCCTCCGGCGGCGAGCGCGTGCTGGCCGCGTCGGTGCCGTTGTTCGCCGCCGCGTCGTCGTTCTACACCTCGGCCGGCAACCGGCACGCACCCCGGCTTATCGCGTTGGACGAAGCATTCGCCGGAGTGGACGACGACTCCAGGGCGAAGTGTCTCGGCCTGCTGGCCGCGTTCGACCTGGACGTGGTCATGACCAGCGAACGGGAATGGGGCTGCTACCCACAGGTGCCCGGCCTGTCCATCGCGCAGTTGACGCGTCGGGACGGCATCGACGCGGTGCTGGTCACGCCGTGGCGGTGGGACGGCCGCGACCGCAGGCCCGCGCACCGGCCGATGCCGTACGTGCCGGCGCGACCAGAGCAACACGCCCCGGCCGACGCGTTGTTCGAATGAGACATACGGGTGAGAAATGCCGATGGACGAGCACACCGTCGACGAGCAACGAGTACGTCGGCTGCTGGGTGGCGACGACATCGCGTGGCTGCTGGACAGGGTGCGGCGACGGCTGGAGTTCGGTAGACCGCTGACCGGAACGGTCACCCTCGTGGACGCCAACCCCGACCAACGCCGCGCCGTGGGACGACTCCTCGGGCGCCGCGTGCGTACCGGCCGGTCCCTGACCGTGTCCCTGGACGAAGTCGACGCGCTGTTACGGGCCAGCGGCGCCGCTGACGGCCTCGCAGCCGCGGCGGAGATGCTGCTCGGCGCGGTGCCGAACCGGGTCACCGAGGCCGCCGCTCGCCATGCGGCTTGGTCCGCGGCCATGCGACCAGTGGCGGACCTGGTGGCCCGGCGTCCCGAGCTGGAGCCCTGGCGCACCTGGCTGGACACCACGGGGTTGATGCATCGGCTGGCCACTGATGTGGAGGACGCGGCAGCATTGGCGGACCAGATCGTGCGGGTGCTGGACGGACTGCCGTCACCGGGCATCGCACTGGGTCGACTGGCGGCGACGGCCACCGGGGACGCGCACGCGCTGGACGATGGCCGGCCCCTGGCCACACTGTGTCTCAGCGCGATTCGTGTGCTCACCGGGGGAACGGCCGCAACCGGCGACGGACTCTCGACCGATCGTCGAGCCGCCTGGGCTGCTGTCGGCGTACACCGAGACGAACTGTCCTCCACTGTTTTGTGCCTCGGCCTGCCCGGCGGAACGGCGACCATGGTCGGCCGCATGGCCGCGTTGGCCACCGAGGCCGGTGAGCCGTGCGCGCTGACCCTCCGCCACCTCAACCATGAGCCGGTCGCCGACGGCGGCGATCTCGGCGTCGGCGGCCGACTCGTCCATCTTTGCGAGAACCCGATAGTCATCGCCTCGGCAGCCGACGAACTCGGCTGTCGATGCCCACCGATGGTCTGCCTGAACGGTCAGCCCTCCGTCGCCGTGGTCCGACTGCTCGACCTGCTCGCCGGCTCGGGCGCGACGTTCGTGTACCACGGCGACTTCGACTGGGGCGGCATCCGTATCGCCAACGCGCTGCGCGCGCGGTTTGACTGGACACCGTGGCGCTACGACACATCGGCGTATCAGGCCGCGTTGGCCTCGACAAGTGGTGGAGTACTCATTGGCAGACCGGTCGACGCCACCTGGGACCTCGATCTGCGCCCCACCCTGGCGCGGCACGGCGTGCATATCCAGGAAGAACTGACCCTGGCCGACCTCGTCGAAGATCTCCGTTCCGAAGCAGCCGGGCAGCAGAAGGGTTGACCGGTCTTACGGCCAGCACCGGGCCGGCGTTCGTGTGGCTCAATGACCGGAAGCAGAAGATGGTCTGACGGGAGTCGCCGATCGACATCGCGAGTGCAGCGCTGGCGACGTCGGGCCGAATTCCCGGCGCGCAGCCAGCTATCGCGTTACACACGCCTGTTACCTTGGCCTTGTTGGGACATCTGACGAGATCAGAGGGTATTGCGGAAGCGGGGGGATTCGAACCCCCGAGGGATTGCTCCCTGTCCGCTTTCAAGGCGTCCCGCGCCCTACGCAGTGCGTTCCAGTGAAACCCCAGCATACAGCCGAACGCAACTAGCCCAGTTGGAGTACCCAGGAACGATCTTGAATTGTCTGTGACACGTCACAGCATCATCTGAAGTGGGTATACCCGCACCCCCGCTCGCACTGGGCCAGCCGTCATCCCGGAGCGACCGGGTTGATCCAGCGGACCTCGCCGAACCGGGCGAAGTCGCTGTCGTTCGAGCACACTTCCAACCCGTGTTCGATCGCGAGCGCGGCGAGGTGCGCGTCGCTGACGATGTTGCCCCGAAGCTGGTATCGGGCCATCAGATCGGTCAAGATGCGGCCATGCCCTGGGCCTTCGCGCGGAATCCAGGCCACATCGGGCTCCAGCCAGTCAGCGACGAATCCGGCAGCTTCATCAGGGCTGAGCGGACTGGCGGAGGCTCGTTCGTGGGTGCCGATCCGCAGGAATGCGACCAGTGACTGCCAAGGGAATCCCACTCGTCGGGAACCGTTGAGTTGATCGGCCAACCATGCGCTGGCCCGCTCGTGGAACGGACTCCTGGCGTCGACCGCGTAGAGCAGGATGTTCGCGTCGACGAGCACTACCGCGCCTCCACGCCGTCGAGGTGCTCCAGCGCGTCCGCGACACTGCTGACATCGACACGGAGGCCGAGGTCAGCCGTCCGCTGCCGGAAGGCCACGCGCCTTGCGGGGGCCGCGAGTCCCGCCCTGATCAGCTCGTTGACAGCGTCACTCAATCCGATGTGCCGCTCATCACGGAGCCGTTGCACGGCAGCGGCGACGTCGTCGTCAAGCGAAAGGGTGGTGCGCATGCATCAAATATAGCGCATTGTGATGCTTGTCTACAAGCATCATGATGACTGCTCAACCTGCTTGCGGTGGCGGGGGCCACCTCGCGCCCGGCGCTGACCTGGCACTGCGTACACGCCCAGGAAGAAGTGGTCCCGGCCGACCTCGTCGGCGATCTCGTCCCGGTCCAGCCTCTCGCCATGGCGACGAGTTCCTGAATATGCGGACCCGCATGTCGAACAAGGCATGTCGGTAACGAGGGCTACCTTGGCCGCCATGGCACGAGCGATGGTGCACACCGTTGATCTTCTGGGCTTCCAGGGGGCTGTCGGTGGCCCTACCTACAGCAGGGGCGCCCAGTACGCGCGGCAACAGCGGGTGACCCGCATGCGCTGGGACGACGCGGAAGTCGCATTGCACGGGACCGTACGCGGCGCGGGTGGCACATATCGGACGACAGCCTACTTCGCCGACCACGACGGGACGGCGTCCCTGGTGTTCGAGGAAGGCGACTGCGACTGCCCGGTCGGATTCAACTGCAAGCATGTCGTGGCGCTCGTACTCACCGCAGCCGGCCAGCAATCGCCACGCGGCCCGGCGCGACCCGCTTCCCGGCCACCGACGTGGGAACAGTCCCTCGGAGAGTTGCTGAACGCGGGGCCGGCCCAGAGCCAGCAGGGAACGACGCCGCTGGCCGTCGAACTGACGCTGTCGGCCAACTCGTCGCCACACGCCACCAGAGGATCCGTGCGAGTGCTGGCACGGCTCGTGGCACCGGGCAGGAACGGCTGGGTCGGCGGCGGGCTGAGCTGGACGAAATTGGCTTCTCCGCACTACGGAAGTGAATACCTCCCCGCGCACTTGCGGTTGCTTCGCGAGCTGTACGCCATCTATCGGTCCGGCAACCCCTACGGCGGCCAACGGTACGGCGAGGAGAAGTCGATCGACCTGACGGCCTTCGAGTCCCGTCAGCTGTGGCCGATGCTCGACGAGGCCGACGCGATAGCCGTGCAGGTCGTGCACAGTCGCAAGCGCCTGGGCACCGTGCAGAAATACCGCTCGGCCGAGCTCGGTCTGGACGTCACACGCGATGAAACATCCAACGGGCTCGCCGTCACACCGGCGATCCACGTCGAGGGAACCGACGTGGACGCCGCGCCGATCCAGTTCATCGGCTCCGACGGCCACGGCGTCGTCTACATCGACCGCGCCGAAGTTCGGACGGTCGCCGATCACGGAAACTGGCACCTGTGGCTGGCCCGGCTCACCACACCCGTGCCGGCGCCGTTGCAGCGGATGGCGATGGACCATCAACGCCTGGCGATCCCCGCGACGGCGCGCGACCGCTTCCGCGACGACTTCTACCCACGGCTTCGGCGCATAGCCACCGTGATCTCGTCCGACGACTCCTTCGTCGCGCCCGCGGTACCGACGCCAATTCTGCGGGTGCACGCCTCCTACGGCACCGGGCACGAACTCGACGTCCGCTGGGAGTGGACCTACGAGGTGGGCGGCACACAACGGCACGCACCGCTGGGACCGGCATCGCCGCACGACGGCTACCGTGATGTGGAGGCCGAGCGGGCCATCCTGGCCGACTTGGACGTTCCGTTCGAGTCGTTGGGGCCATCGCCCGTCGACCCGGAACAGCCGCTGGCCCCACACACGGTGTTCCGTGGCCTGGACACCATGCGCTTCACCACCGAAGTGCTCCCGCTGCTGACGGATCGGCCGGACGTCGCCGTCGAGATCGACGGCGATTCCGCAGACTATCGTGAAGCGGGCGACTCCCTGGTCATCGGTGTGTCCACCGACGACCGGGCGGGCGAGACCGACTGGTTCGACCTCGGGGTGACCATCACGGTCGAAGGACGGGAGATTCCCTTCACCGAGGTGTTCGTCGCCCTGTCCAGCGGGCAGTCGCACCTGCTGCTCGCCGACGGCGCCTACTTCTCCCTGGACAAGCCCGAACTGCGAACCTTGGCCAGGCTCATCGAGGAGGCGCGGGCACTGAGCGACTCGCGCGACGGCAGCCTGCGGATCAGCCGCTTCCAGGCAGGGCTGTGGGAGGAACTGGCTGAACTCGGTGTCGTCCACCGCCAGGCGGCCGCATGGCGAGAGCATGTCGACGGGCTGTTGTCGATCGACTCCCTCGACCCGACTCCGCTGCCGGACACGCTGGACGCACACCTGCGGCCGTATCAGGTGGACGGCTTCCGCTGGTTGGCATTCCTGTGGGAGCACCGGCTCGGCGGCATCCTCGCCGACGACATGGGACTCGGCAAGACGATCCAGTCGCTCGCGCTGATCTGCCATGCCAGGCAGGCGGATCCCACCGGTGCGCCGGTGCTCATCGTGGCCCCGACCAGCGTCGTGCCGAACTGGATCGCCGAAGCGACGCGCTTCGCACCGGGCCTCAAGGTGGCAGCCCTGGCGGACACCCTGCGCCGCCGCGGCCAGAACCTCGACGAGGTCGTCGTGGACGCCGATGTGGTGGTCACGTCCTACACGTTGTTCCGGCTCGACTTCGACGCATACAGCGAAATGGCGTGGTCGGCATTGATTCTCGACGAAGCACAGCACGTCAAGAACCACCAGTCGAAGATCCACCAGTGCGCGCGGCGCCTGCCGGCGCCGTTCAAGGTCGCGATCACCGGCACGCCGATGGAGAACACCCTGATGGAGCTGTGGTCGCTGCTGTCGATCACGGCACCGGGGCTGTTCCCGAACCCGACCAGCTTTCGCGACTACTACACCCTGCCGATCGAGAAACAGGGCAACACCGAACTGCTCACCCGACTGCGTCGACGGATCAAGCCGTTGGTCAAGCGCCGGACCAAGGAACAGGTCGTGGCCGACCTGCCCGCGAAACAGGAACAGGTCCTCGACGTGGAACTGCACCCACGACACCGCAAGGTCTACCAGACCCACCTGCAGCGGGAACGACAGAAGGTTCTCGGGCTGGTCGACGACATGAACAAGAACCGGTTCACAATCCTGCGTTCACTGACCCTGCTGCGACAGTTGAGCCTGCACGCCGGACTGGTCGACGACCAGCACCAGGATCTGCCCAGTAGCAAGATCGACGCGCTCATGGAGCAACTGCGCGACGTGATCGACGGCGGCCACCGGGCATTGGTGTTCAGCCAGTTCACCGGGTTTCTCGGCCAGGTCCGCCGCAGGCTCGACGCGGATGGCGTCGAGTACTGCTATCTGGATGGCAGGACACGGAAACGAGCCGACGTGCTCGTCCGTTTCAAGGACGGCTCGGCCCCGGTGTTCCTGATCAGCCTCAAGGCGGGCGGATTCGGGCTCAACCTGACCGAGGCGGACTACTGCTTCCTTCTCGACCCATGGTGGAATCCGGCGACCGAGGCGCAGGCCGTCGACCGCACCCACCGGATCGGCCAGACGCGCAACGTCATGGTCTACCGCCTCATCGCCAAGAACACGATCGAGGAGAAGGTGATGGCGTTGAAGGCACGGAAAGCAGAGCTGTTCACCAACGTGATGGACGAAGGCGACGTGTTCGGCACCAGCCTCAATGCCGACGACATCCGGGAACTCCTAGCCTGATCCTCGCCCACAGTGCGACCCGGTGCGGGCCGGTGGTCACCGCCGAAGCCGCCACGGCCTGACGACGGCCACGATCCGGCGACGGTCACTTAAGACCACCGGGGCTGGAGGGCGCGCCGGAGTTCCGGATTCGCTGACGCGGAGCGGCCGGTGCGGGCGGTAGACGAACGGATGACCAGCAAGCGCTGTGCTACCGGTGTCGACGACTCGATCGTCCATAAAAGACCACGGCGGTGACAGACGGGCTGATACGTTCACCTTGTTGGCAACGTTTACCGAGGTCAGGAGGAGTTCGCGGAAGCGGGGGGATTCGAACCCCCGAGGGATTGCTCCCTGTCCGCTTTCAAGGCGTCCCGCGCTCAACGCAGTGCTTTCTGATCGATCCCCAGCATACAGCCGAACGCAACTAGCCCAGTTGGAGTACCTAGGAACGATCTTGAGTCGCACCCAGGAGTTCCAGTGTCCCGGTAGCAGTACAACACACCCGACCGGTACCGCATCACCACCGGCGCCACCCTCAGCAACGCCACCACACAACAGATCTAGACCGCAGTCCGGAAGTGAGGCACGGGCCAACGTCCAGGCAGAACCATCCGCCCATGCCGAAAGCACCCCTCCACAGGCCACCAATTGCCGCCAGCCTCGGACGATCAGCGTGGTTCGAAGTCGACCAGACCGGAGTATGACCCGCGTCCCATCGACGATGCACACCGTCGCCGCTTCCCGGTCCCCCGCCAAACCGCGTATGGGGACAACGCCTCACACTCGCCCACGGCCTCCACCACGACGCCGCTGATATCGGCGGCTGAGCCGTCACTTGCCGGCACCTGACGACTACCGGACAGTGGTCTGGTGGACAGCGACCACGTACGAGACGTCTTCGAAGCGTGCGGCGCGGTGCGCCGCGGTCATTTCCGTGTGCCCGCGGGGCAGCACACCGCCGAGTTCTGGGAGAAGTTCGCGGTACTGCAGGACCCGGTGCTCGCCGACGACCTATTCGGCCGCCTTGCCGCCGTCCTGGCCCCACTCTCGCCCACCGTGATCGCCGGACCGACCCAGGGTGGCTTGATCGTAGCCTGGGGCGTGGCCCGACACTTGGGATGCCGGGCCGCATTCCTCGAACGCGACTACCGCCCGGGCCCGTTCGTGCTCCGCCGGGGGTCGCGGCTGAGCGAGGCGGACGACGTCGTCCTGGTAGACGACCTGGTGTCCAGCGGGACGACGGTGTACCAGTCTGTCCAGGCCCTGCACTCGCTCGGCGCCCGCGTCGCCGGGATCGGCTGCCTGATCGACCGGCGGATGACGGTGCCCGCGGACGAGGTGCGGATGCTGCCGGCCCTGCGGGCGTTGCTGACGCTGGACGGTCCGCCGAACTATCAGCCGGGCTCCTGTCCGCTGTGCGCGGCTGGCGTCCCATTGCAAGACCCTCGATCGTTGCGGGCCCTGTGACCCGGCTCGAAGATGCCACCCCGGAACACCCGAAAGTAGTCGACCTCACCGTCGATCGGCGACCCGATGGTGTGCAGGAGGTGGCAGTAATCTTCCTGGCCGAGCACGCCGGAGATGTGCACCACTCCATCTTGAACGGCCACATCGTTGGCCAGGCCCAGCTTACGCACCGCAGCCACGGCGTCGTCCGGTCTTGGCGCGGGCAGACCGGCGCAGCGTGCGCGCTGCGCGGTCGGGCAGTGGCTCGGGTGGCACACATCGGAGCGGTGGCGGGTCGCCGTGTAGTCGGCCTCGCCCAATGCGTGTGAGACGGCGCACGAAGTGTGTTCGTACAGCGGGTGATCCGGGAACTCGCGTGCGGCGATGCGGCGCAGCCGCTCCACGGCGTCGTCCGGAACCCACGTTCCGTACTCATCGTCCACCTCTGCCGCGGGCTTCAGGGCAGGGTGGGCGGCGTAGTGCGGCCGCAGCCGGGGGTTGAGCTTGATCCCTACGTGGACCGTGCTGCCAGCCACGCCCGCGACTGTGGCCAGCACATGGCGGAGCACCTCATCGGCGGTGTTCGAGGGGAGGAGCGGCCGGAAATAGTGGATCGACGGCACGCCGTAGTCCCGCAGCCGATGCAGGGTGCGCACTGCCGCACCTCGGGGAACGCCCTTCTCCACGCCCCTCCCCAGGGCTGACCAGCTCGCCAGGAAGACAACCCGGACGTTCTGGAGCCGGCTTAGGGCGGCCGCCGTCTCGGCGTTGACCTCTAGCTTCGAGATGAGCGCCACTGAGTTGCGGAGGCCACGTTGGTCCAGCGCGGTCAGGAAGCGTAGCGCGTGCGGCGTCACCTCGGGCAGCAACACGTCCGTGCGGGTGCCGAACGCGAGGTGTGTCGTATGCGGGGTGAAGTACCGGTGCCCGAGCAGGTCGGCGACGATCTCGTCGGTGCCGCGTACCACCTCGGGTCGCACTCCGGTCCAGCCGGCGAGGTGCAGCAGGCAGTACGCACAGGAGGCCTTACAGCCCACCACCGGGTCGACCGCGAGCCAGCTGTCGTGCATCTGGATCGGCGCATACGGGTAGGCTGCGGACACCCGGGATAGGAGGCTCACCGGGTGCTGTCCCGAGCCACGGAGAGGGTCCGGACGAGTTGGTCTGCCTGTTGCCGCAGGCCGGCTTCGGCCGCATCGAAGGTGGTCTGGTCCATTGACCGGCGCCAGAACCATTCGAGCTGCTCCCGCACAGCTGACGTGTAGCGCGCACCGGCCGGTCCGGCGAACTCGAATTCAGGAAACGTCTGCAGCATGCGATCGCGCAACGACGCGAGCCCGACGTTGTATGGCTCGTAGAACATCGACCCATCGGCCAGGAGCACGGAGCATCCGATGGAGAATGGGCATATCCGTAGCTCGATGGCCGGCTCCTCCTCCGATTTCCAGAACATGTTCCGGAAATCGGTGAGGCATCGGGTGAACCTGGTGAACGTCCGGGTGTCGCGCAGCCCTTCCAAGTCGGTGGCCTCGGGTGCCTGTTGCAGCGCGCGGGTGATGCTCTCCTCGTTGTACGGACTGAGTACGAGGATCCGGGTGCGGCCTCGTTCGCCCTGCCGGGCCTTCTCCACTCGCTCCTGCATGGCGGAGAACAGGACGCCTTCTGGGACGAGGTACGACCAGCCGGAATGTGCAATCAACCACACGTCGTCGGTGGTCTCCAGCAGCTTGAGCTTGGCACGGTTACGACTCGGCCAGTCTTTGGGGTGGTGCAATGCGAACAACCCGACATCGGCGGCCTGGTGGATGAGCGGGTCGGGCGGACGGGGCAGGGCCCTCATTCCGCGTGCTCCCTCGGAGGTGCCCGTGTTGCCCACAACCCGGCGGATGCCTTCCAGTACCATCCACAAGAGGTGCCTGCGCACCCCCGGAGAAGTGGCACGGTCGTCGGACCAGCGCAGCATCTTCGCCGCGGTCACGACTCGGCAGGCGTGGAAGAGGCGGATCTCGTCGGTGAGCCGGCCGGAGTCCAGGCCCTGCTGGATCACTCGTTCGAAAGCCGTCCTGAGGTGGTGGACGACGCGCACGATGCGGAACGGGCTGTCAGCCCACGTCGGGTTGCTGTATTCGTCGAACAAAACGGCGTGCACCCGGGGTATTTCGTCTTCCTTCAGATTGCCTGCCCGCACCAGCAGGTCGACTTCGAGTCGGGCCAAGTCCATGATCGGACTGCTGACACCGACGCTGCCGAAATCGATCAGGAATGGGTGATGCGTATCGCCGTTGAGCAGCACGTTCGCGCCCCGCAGGTCACCGTGGCTCACGGTGGTCCGCACGTCGCGCCGGAGATTTTCCGTGTAGCTCTCCCACTCCGACAGGGAGTCGAACAGTTCTGTCCACTGAACGGTCCCGTTCTCAGGCCCGATGGCGGCGACCGCGGTCACCGATGACAGGATCGCCCGCAACGGCTTGATTGGCACTGCGAGGAGTTGCGCGGCGGACATGTCCGGACCAGGCGTTTCGTAGGCCGAGGCGAGCGTTCTGGCGAGGGTCCGGAACGTCGAACTCCACGACGGTCCGTCGGCGCGCGCACCGTCGGCGGTAAAGGCAGAGACGCAGTCCTCCAGAGAGATCAGGTCTTCCGCCTCGCCGGTGTTACCGGCGAGCTTGTAGAGGATGGCCGACCAGGCGACGCCGCGCTCGTCGACGCTGCACTCGTGGCTCATGTCGTGCGGCGGCGCCCCATTCCACAGCGTCGTCACCTCGTTCCACCGCCGGTAGGCCTCGCGTTCCCGGGCTATCAGGTACTCGTGACCGCATTTCAGCACGTACGGGACGCGAGAGTGCGGGGATTTGACGATCGCGCGTAGCACGGCCGCGCCGCTCTCCCCGCCCGAGAGCGGGAGGAGCCGGACGATGCTGGCGTTGAACCCGCCTTGGGATCCGAAAACCTCGTCGATCAACTGCTGAATCGGGATTGTTCGATCCATGAACGAGCCATCCCACTCGATCGTCACCAACAAGGCTTACTCCCTCGAAAACGCACCAATAATTCGTCGACTGGAAGCATGTCGCCGCCACGCGCCTGAGCAGTGACGGCCCGTATGCTGACGTGTTCGCCCACCGAAAGCCATTCGGAGCGTATTTCGGCACGAGTGGGGTGGCAAGCGAGGAACGGAACGTTGATGCGGCCGGCCCGGACCGCGGCACGAAACCGCTCAGCCGTGTAGCGATGCTCGCCAAACAACACCGGATCCTCGTCTGGGCCGATGTCGAAGGCCGGGAAGCTGCCTGGGCAAAGCTCGTCCACGGCGCAGCCGGCCACCCAAGCCGCGAGTTCGCGACCTACGTCATACCTGCGGCGCCAGGCCTGCCACCGTGCGGTGCGTGGCCCCGGCTCGACACGCGCGTCCGGCTCGGGTAGGCGGACGAAGTCGCGGATCCACACCACGCCGCCCGGGCGCAGGACCCGAGCGACTTCCCGGACCACAGCGGCGCGTTCGGAACGGCGGGGCACGACATTCAAGACGCAACTGAGCACGACGCCGTCCACAGCGCCGGAGCGAAGCGGTATGCCGGTGGTGAGGTCCGAGCGCAACACCGTCCACCGCTGCCTGGCGCCGTGGGCTACCCGATCGGCGTCGATATCAATGCCGATCCACCGGCACCGAGGCGCAGACCAGGGCCGTAGGCGACCATCCCCGAAGCCGGCGTCGAGCACGACGAGGTCGTCTCGGACCGGCAGCGCGCGCAAGAAGTCATATACGTCGGGAGTGGCGCCGAGTCCCGACGGCAGGTGCTCAGCCCGCACGACGCAGCCGGGCGAGGAGCACGTGCATTGCACGCCGGTCCAGGAATCCAGCCTGCTGATCGGCGGCGGCACCGGAAAAACCCGTGTCGAACCAGACACGGTCGCCGCCAGCGGTGGCCAGCAGTTCGCTGTCATTCGTATGACGGATGAGGGCCATCCGGTGCCGGGTCGTGACGTACGCGGCGAGCTGTGCCACGTCACCGGGTGCCGCTCCTGACTGGTCGAATACCTTTCGAAATGTGGGTTCCTCTCCAACCAGCACGTCGGTCCGGTCGAGCACCCGGCGCAGCCTCGGGACCAAGCACTCGATCCGGTGCGGCACCAGGTCCAGTACGACAGTGCCGCCGCGCCCCCGACACACGTCGATCAGGCCCTCGACCCGGGAAGCACGGTCCGGTGACTGGAGTACGTAACCCGACACGTACAGCACCCCGCAGGTCCTGGCGAAGTCCTGCACGCGGTCTGGCACGCTTCCGGCGTTCGAGTTCGCCCCCGGGTCGGCCAGCATAAACCGTTGTCCGTCCTTTAGCTGGACGCAGACGACCGTGCCCGTGCCGCGTTCCGGGTCCGTGTGGAGCAGGTCGACCACGCCGAGCTGGCGCAGCCGGGAGCGGATGATTTCCGCACCCACGTCGGCACCGACCGAGGTCCACAGTGCCACTTCGACCGCGCCGGCGTCGCGCGCCGCCGCCGCCGCAATCAGGCCTGCGCCACCGGGCTGCAGGTGCAGCGCGCCCAGCACGTGCCCGGCCCGACACACCTCGTCGGCGGTGACCTGGTCGGCGGCACCGAGGGCGTCGATCATCGCGTCGCCAACGACCAGCACCCGGTCCGCGTTCCCCATGGCTATCCCTTCGCCACGCCGTACATCGGTTCATCGAGGGCGGTAGAGCCGCTGTTACCGGTACACGTCCCCAGTCTGGAATTGGTGGCGGGCTGCCGCTGATGGGCGTGCGCCCACGTGGCATATCCGATCCAGTGCGGCTGGCGGTGATCAGTCCGAGGCATACGCCCGCTCATGAAGCAGCCGACACCGTCGCAGGTTCCGGCTGTTTCACCAAGCTCTCAACGATGCCTCGTCGTCCGCGTCTCGTCTGATGGTGAGACGGCGATGGCCGAGGCGTTCATCGTCTGCGGTCGCGACTTGCGTTGGGGCCAGGCGGCTTGCCTGCTGGGCGCTGTCCGACCCGCCGCACGCGCGGGCTTGATCGACAAGCTGCTCGCCGACCCCAACCACACCCTGCACGCCGATCCCGCCGTCCGCGCACGGCAGCGAAAAGGCGCCGCAGAGATCTCGCGGCACGGGGCGCCTCCGGTCCCAGGGCGCCCTCAGTGCAACAACCGATCCCATTGATCGCTCAGCCAGTCCGCAGCGTCCGTCGGCTTGGCGTCGGTGTCGATGCCGACCACATGGATGGTGCCAAGCAGACCGCCTGGCCTGGTCACCGTGAGTTCGCGGTGGCCGTGGCCGCCGCGTCGTGGATGCACGATGACAGCGCTCAACGCCGGCGAGGACACCACCCCCGGCCGGACCATCGCCGGATCGCTCAACCCGACCACCGCGGTATCGGCCCGAACCCCGGCCGCGGCGGCGGCGAGCACGGCCACGGTCTCGACGAGTTCGCGGATGACCCGAGCCAAATCCGTATCGTGCTCACGCACACGGAGCCGGACGGCCTGGCGGGCGCTCAACACGCGCATGTCCGCCGGCAGTGCTTCCGCGGCGGGGAGCGTGGTGGCCTCGGTGAGAACGGGGATCACCCGGACGCCAGCGGTGAACGCTGCGGCGAGTTCGCGGTGGGTCCAGTTGTCCGGATGCTCGACCCGACGCCCTGCGCTGCCGGTGGCGGTCAGCCAGTCCGGCCCGATCACCGCCAACACCACCCGCGCATGACGCACCGCGTCCAGCAACGCCGCGGGGGAACTCGTCACCGGCGCGCAGGGAGGGGGCGTCCAGGAACACCCTGGTCTCGCCCGAACCGCGAGGTCAGTTCCCGGTCCAGCATGCGGCGTAGGCCAAGCCGTCCTTACCCAGGAAGTTGATGAAGACAGCCTCACTCACCACACCCGCCTCGCAGAGCCGGTGATCCGCGCGACCGCGCCGGATACGGGCAAGATCGCGACGTCACACATAGAGTGACCCCCAGCGGGGGCCGGTGGGTGAACTCGACTCGGGCGTGCCACGCACGTCAGGATGGCCTGCCCTGACTCGACACGCAGTCGGTGTCCAAGAATTGGCCACTACCTGGCCTCGACGGCTCGCCGGTCGCCATAGTCTGGCCCTACCGGTGCACGCCAGAGCCGTTCTCTTGAACGAGGCGCCAGAGGCGTCGATTCGATGTCCTACGAATCCGCTCATGCCGCATGCAGTGCGCGTCCATGCTTGATGACCGTGCACGACATGCAGGCTCACCCGGCCGCTGCACAACGACCTCGCAGACTGGACCTCTGTCTCGGCGATCGATCTGTGGACTATCCAGTCGTCTATACCCGGAATTCCGACCGCAGCGCATCGGCGACAGCCGGAAGCGGATGACCTGCGAGCGCTGTGCTACCAGCGTCGGCGACTCGATCGTCCATCACAAACCACAGTGGTGACATATGGGTTGATACGTTGACCTTGTTGATGATGTTTACCGAGGTCAGGAGGTGATTGCGGAAGCGGGGGGATTCGAACCCCGAGGGATTGCTCCCCAGGGGAGCGTCAAAGTCGGTTTGTGCTGGTGGCGGCTGCCATGATCGGGAAGATCCTGGTGCGATCGGCGGCGATGTGTTCCAGCGCGCGTTTGATCTGAGTGACTCCGGCCAGGCGTAATAACCCGAGGGCGAGATT
>DASUGU010000127.1:0-56412 GCA_036273855.1 Pseudonocardiaceae bacterium | reverse complement strand
CCAACGCGGGTGGGAACACTGAGGTCAGCACCCCGATCGAGACCTGGTCGGGTAATCGGGTCTGCATTGTCCGGGTGTCTGGTACTGCGCCACTCACAAGATCAAGTTAGCAGCCCGTCACCAAAGGAAGCGCCATTGGGGTCGTCCCCCGGAACAAGCGACGGGCGACCCGGCGAGGTTGCGCTAGCAACCGAGCAGGGTCGCCCTGAGCTCGTGGAGGTGCCGGGAATCGAACCCGGGTCCTCTGTCGCCTCGACAGGACTTCTCCGTGCGCAGTTCACTCTGTCTCTACTCGGCCCCTCCGGTCACGTGAACAAGCCGGTGTGACGGGCCCAGTCGCTGTGAGTTTCCCGATCAGCATCCGCGACCGGTGCTGATGGTGAGCCTCCTAGCTGATGCCGGCTGACCGGGACGGAGGCGCTCCCGGGCCGACAGACTCGCACTCGCTCAGGCGGCGAGGGCGAAGTCGCGCTGACTATTAGTCGTGGCGCTTATTGGTTTGCGATGACGCTTGAGGTGGTCTCTCGCCTGCACCTGCACGCTTCCCCTGACTCAACGTCCAGAGTCGAAACCGTTCACCCCCTGGTCTGGATGGTTATCCCGCGAGTATAGATGGTCGGCCGCTGCCGATCATCCGGTTAGCTCGCGATGAGCGCGACCGCCGCCGCGGCCAGTACCAGGCCGATCCGCTGCACCCGGCCGGTGCGTTCCTTGAGCACCAGCCTGGCCAGCAGCACCGTGCCCGCGGGATACAGCGACGTCAACACGCTGACGATGGACAGCATTCCGGCGTGCAGCGCGTAGAGGAACGCCGTGTTGGCCACCATGTCCAGCACGGCCGCCGCCACGGCCAGCCGCATCGGTACACCGACGGGTGGTCGGCGCTTCGCGATCAGTGCCGCCACGACGACCAGCACGGTCGCCGACGCCCGGGACATCACCAGCGGCCACAGTCCGGTGTTCGCGCCGACCTTGTCCAGCAGCACGAAGTACACGGCGAACGCGGCACCCGCACCGGCGGTGAGCCACGCCACCTTGGCCGTGAACCGGACCGGCGCCGCCTCGTCGACGGCGGTGTTCTCCTGCCGGCTGACCAGCACGACCGCGACCACCGCCAGCGCGGCGCCGACCAGCGCGAGCGGCCCGGGCCGTTCGCCCCACAGGATGCCGACGCCCAGTGGCAGGCCCGCGACCAGCAGTGACGTGAGCGGCGACACCACGCTCATCGGGCCGGTGGCCAGGGCGGCGTAGAACCAGATGATGGCCAGCCCGCTGACCAGGCCGGCCGCGGTGCCGACCAGCACGGCCCGCAGGGTGAGTTCGCCACCGACGAACGGCGCGATCGCCAGCAGGCCGAGGCAGCCGACCGGGTAGGACAGCATCAGCACGCTGAGCACGGCAGTCCGGCGGGCCGCGAGCCCGCCGACGAAGTCGCTGACTCCGTACGTGAGCGCGGCGATCAGCGACAGGACCAGTGCGGGCACCGCCCGATTGTCACTCACCGTGTCCAACGGGCCGGGCGCGGCCCCACCGATCGGGTGTAGGGCCATCACCACCCCGGGCGGGTGCCCGCCCCACCACCAGGACACCGGCTCGCACCGCTGTGTCCGGCGCCCCGGCGCGGGAGCCTGGAGCAGGGGTGAGCGGTATGTCCACTGTGGTCGGTCGGACCCGGGATCCGTTCGTCGACGTGTTACGGACCTGCGCGATCCTGGTGGTCGCCTGCGGCCACTGGATCATGCCGGTGCTCGCCAGGCACGGCACCACGCTCACCGCGGGCAACGCGCTGGCCACACCGGGTTGGTGGCTGCTCACCTGGCCGCTCCAGGTGATGCCGGTGTTCTTCTTCGCGGGCGGCGCCGCCAATCACCACTCGTACGCTGCGAGTGGCGATCCCCGGCGGTGGCTGGCACAGCGGCTGTGCCGGCTCGCGGTGCCGGTACTGCCGCTGCTCGCCGTGTGGCTGGTGTTGCCGGACGTGCTGCGTGGTATCGGGGTGCCGGCCCAGCCGGTGGCGCTGGCTTCCGGGATCGTCGGCCAGTTGCTGTGGTTCCTCGCCGTGTACGTCCTCACGGTCGTCGCCGTGCCGCTGACCCACCGCTGGCGTCTACCGATGGTAGCGGTCCTCGGCGTCGCCGCCCTGGGGGTGGACGCGGTGCGGTTCGACGGCGTGCCGCTGGTCGGCTACGTCAACGAGGTGCTGGTGTGGCTCGCGATCAGCCGGCTCGGCGCCGCCTACGCGAACAACGAGTTGCGGCCAGCCAGGGCGGTGGCCATGGGCGTCGCCGGATTCGCCGGTACCGCACTGTTGGTCCTCTTCAGACACTATCCGGACAGCATGGTCGGCCTGCCCGGCCAGGCCGTGTCGAACATGACGCCGGCCACCACCTGCCTGCTGACACTGGGCATCGGCCAGATTGGTGTGCTGCTCGCGCTGCGCGAGCCGATCCTGCGCTGGGCCGCCCGGCCGGGGCCGGCGAGGCTGCTGGGCGCGGTCGGCAGGCGCTGCATGACGGTCTACCTGTGGCACATGCCGGCGCTGGCGGTCGTGGCCGGTGTCGCCGTGCTCGGCTTCGGCTACACCACCCCGCCGCCGGGCAGCCCGCTGTGGCTGGTCGTGACGCCACTGTGGATCGCCGCGCTGGCGGCCACACTCGCCCTGCTGGTGCGGCTGTTCGGCCGGTTCGAGGCGGTGCCGCCCGCGTCGGACGCGCCGTCCGCCCGCCGGCTCGCGGTGGCCGTGCCGCTGCTGTGCGCGGGCTGCACCGGGATCGCCGTGTTCGGCTTCGTCGACCTGGGGATCGCCGTGCTCTGGTCGGCGACCGTCGTGGTGGGGCTGTGCCTGGCCCGGCCGGCCGGGATCACCGTGCGCTGGCTGGCCGCCGCGCTGGACGCGATCTTCAGGTGAGCCCGAGCAGCCGGGCCGGAGTGTCGTGCACCACACTGCGCAGGAACGCGTCGCCGAGCCGGTCGTCGGCCGCCGCCCACCCGGCGATCGCCCGCAACTGGGTGGCGTAGTCGTAGGGGATGTTCGGGAAGTCGGTGCCCAGCACCACCCGGTCGGCGATACCGGCCAGCCGGCCCGGCCAGTCCGGCGGCACCGGGCTGAACCGCTCGGTGAACGGCACGCCGACCATGGTGGTGTCCAGGAACACCCCAGGATACCGGCGCACCAGCGCGATCGACTCGTCGAACTGCGGCATCCCGGCGTGCGCCAGCACCGCCACCAGACCGGGATGCCGCGCCAGCACCCGGCCGAACACCTCGACCCCGGTGTGCGCGCCGCGCCGGGGACCGTGCCCGCAGTGCACCACGACCGGCACGCCCGCGTCGGCGATCATGCCCCACGCCGGTTCCAGTAGCGGGTCGTTCGGGTCGTACCGGCCGACCTGCACGTGGGCCTTGACGCACCGCGCTCCCCCGCGCAGCGCCTTCTCCAGGTACTCGGTGACCGACGGCTCGGGGAACACCGTCGCGGTGGGCACGGCTTCCGGCACATCGGCGGCGAACTCGGTGACCCAGGTGGTCAGCCACTCCGCCATGCCCGGCTTGTGCGCGTACACCAGCGGTGCGAACGCCCGCAGGCCCAGGCCGCGCAGCGTGGCCACGCGCTCGGCCTCGGGCAGCCGGTAGTGCACCGGCCACGGCATGCCGTAGTGCTCCGTGCCGTGGTCGAAGTAGTCCCACACCTTGCGCAGCACAGACTCGGGCAGGAAGTGCAGGTGCAGGTCGACGATGCCGGGCACGCCGAGGCCCCGCGCCCATGCCGCGACGTCGGCGTCGCCCGCCGGCCCGGTCAACGGCGGTCGAAGCGGCCCTTGGCCGCGCGGCCGGCCGCCCTGGCGATCTCGCGGTCGGCGTCCCGCTTGGCGATGGCCTGCCGCTTGTCGTACGCCTTCTTGCCCTTGCCCAGCCCGAGTTCGACCTTGACCTTGCCGTCCTTGAAGTACATCGCCAGCGGTACCAGCGACAGGCCGGACTCCTTGGTCTTGCCGATCAGCCGGACGATCTCCTTGCGGTGCAGCAGGAGCTTGCGGGTGCGGCGCGGCTCGTGGTTGGTCCAGGTCCCCCGGTCGTACTCCGGGATGTGCAGCCCGCGCAGCCACACCTCGCCGCCGTCCACAGTGGCGAACGCGTCGGCGAGCGACGCGCGACCCAACCGCAGGCTCTTGACCTCGGTACCGACCAGCACCACCCCGGCCTCGTAGGTGTCCAGGATGGTGTAGTCGTGCCGGGCCCTGCGGTTGGACGCGATCACCTTGCGACCGACTTCTTTGGGCATACGTCGATTCTACGTTTCCGGACGAACGAATTTCCGCAGGTCAGAGCCGGACGTACATGCGCAGCGTGAGGTAGCCGGTGAGCGCCGACACCACGATCGCGATCAACAGCAGCCAGGGCGCCGCGAACAGCAGCACGTCACTGAGTTGCACCTGCGGGATGATCCCGGACTGGAACAGCGAGCTGGCGCCCTTGTCCAGGAACCACGTCTTGAGCAGCAGCAGCCCGCCGGAGGCGAGCACGGCACCGACAATGCCGGCGACCACCGCCTCCAGTAGGAACGGTAGCTGGGTGTACCAGCGGGTCGCGCCGACCAGGCGCATGATGCCGACTTCCGTCCGTCGGGTGAAGGCGGACACCTGAACGGTGATCGATATCAGCATCAGCGCGGCCAGCGCCGCGATGAGCGCGATGACGAACACCAGGTTTCTCATGCCGTTCAGCGCATCGGTCAACCGCTGGACGAACACGCCCTGGTCGTCCACGTTCTTCACGCCGGGCCGGCCGGTGAACTGCTTCACGATGGCGCCGGACAGGCTCTGGTCGGTCAGGTCGACCCGCAGCGACGCGGGCAGCGCCTGCGGCCGGCCCAGCGCCTGCAGCTCCGGCATGTCCGCGAACTCGGCACGGAACTGCTGGTACGCCTGGTCCCGGCTGATGAAGTGCACGTCCTTGACGCCGGGCGTGCTGTCGAGCTGGGACTTGAGCGTCTGGCAGAGGGCCTGGGTGCAGCTGGCGTCGTTCGCGCTGATGTCGTCGGTCAGGTTCACCGCGACCTGCAACTGGTTCAGGAAGATGGTCTGCATCTTGTCGATGGTCTTGACGATCAGCAGGCCACCGCCGAGCAGGCCGAGGGAGATCGCGGTGGTCAGGATCATCGCGACGGTCATCGTGATGTTCCGGCGCAGGCCGTTGACGACCTCGCTGAACACGAAACTGGCGCGCATCGGTGGCTGTTCCTTGGGAGTCGGGGGGCGTGGGTTGGTCCGGCGGGCCGCTCAGCGGCCGACGCCGTAGACACCTCGGGCGTCGTCCCGGATGACCTTGCCCAGATGCAGCTCGACGACCCTGCGGCGCATCGAGTCGACGATGGAGTGGTCGTGAGTCGCCATGACCACGGTGGTGCCGGTGCGGTTGATCCGCTCCAGCAGCAACATGATGTCCTGGCTGGTGTCGGGGTCCAGGTTTCCGGTCGGCTCGTCGGCCAGTAGGACCAGCGGCCGGTTGACGAACGCGCGGGCGATCGCCACCCGCTGCTGCTCACCGCCGGAGAGCTCGTTGGGCATGCGGCCTGCCTTGCCGTCCAGGCCGACCAGTTGGAGGACCTCGGGCACCACCTTGCGGATGGTGTGCCTGGGCTTGCCGATCACCTCGAGGGCGAACGCGACGTTGTCCGCGACCGTCTTGTTGGCCAACAGGCGGAAGTCCTGGAAGACGCAGCCGATCGACTGCCGCAGCCGGGGGACTCTGCGGCGCGCCATCTTGGCCACGTCGAAGTTGGAGACGTACACCCGCCCCTTGCTGGGCACCTCCTCGCGCAGCAACAGCCGCAGGAAGGTGGACTTGCCCGAGCCGGACGGGCCGATGAGGAACACGAACTCACCCCGGTCCACATCGACCGAGACGCCGTCCAGCGCCGGCCTGGTGGAGCGCTTGTAAGTCTTGGTGACGTGTTCGAGCCGGATCACGAGCGGCGAGTCTACATCCGCACGATGTGAAGTCCTGGTCTCCCCCGCCGCAATGCGCTCGCGCAGTTGCAACCAGGGCGTGAACGAATCGCTATCAGGCCGTTACCGTGCGCCCGGCGGTCGGTCGACGGTCACTCGTCGCCGCGGTGCTGCTGCATGCGCCACCGGATGCCGGCCTCCAGGAACCCGTCGATGTCACCGTCCAGTACCGAGGTGGGGTTGCCCACCTCGTAGTCGGTGCGCAGGTCCTTGACCATCTGGTACGGGTGCAGCACGTAGTTGCGCATCTGGTTGCCCCAGCTCGTGCCGCCGTCGCCCTTGAGCTGGTCCAGCTTGGCCTGTTCCTCCTGCCGGCGGCGCTCCAGCAGCTTCGCCTGCAGCACGGCCATGGCGCTGGCCTTGTTCTGGAGCTGGCTGCGCTCGTTCTGGCAGGTCACGACGATGCCGGTGGGCAGGTGGGTCAGCCGGACCGCCGAGTCGGTGGTGTTCACGCCCTGGCCGCCGGGGCCGGACGAGCGGAACACGTCGATCCGCAGGTCCTTCTCGTCGATGTCCACGTGGTCGGTCTGCTCGACCACGGGCACCACCTCGACGCCGGCGAACGACGTCTGCCGGCGACCCTGGTTGTCGAACGGCGAGATCCGCACCAGCCGGTGGGTGCCCTGCTCCACGGACAGCGTGCCGTAGGCGTAGGGGGCGCCCACCTTGAAGGTGGCCGACTTGATGCCCGCCTCCTCGGCGTAGGACGTGTCGTACACCTCCGCCGGGTAGCCGTGCCGCTCCGCCCAGCGCAGGTACATCCGCATCAGCATCTCGGCGAAGTCGGCCGCGTCCACGCCACCGGCCTCGGAACGGACGGTGATGAGCGCGTCCCGGCCGTCGTACTCGCCCGACAGCAGGGTCCGGACCTCCATGGAGTCGATGTCCCTGCGGAGCTTGCCGCGCTCGGTCTCCGCCTCGGCCAGGCTGCCCTGGTCGTCCTCGTCCTCGGCCAGCTCGTAGAGCACGGTCAGGTCGTCGAGACGCTGCCGGAGTTCACCGATCCGGCGCAGCTCGCCCTGTTTGCGGGCGAGTTCGCTGGTGACCCGCTGCGCGTTCTCCTGGTCGTTCCACAGATCCGGAGCGGCGGTCTGTTCCTCGAGGTCCGCCACCTGCTGGCGCAGCGCAGGGACGTCCATCACCACCTCGACGCCGCCGAGGGTGTTGGACAGTTCCTTGAGGTCCGCCGCGATGTCCGGATGCACAACGTGAGGTTACTGGACGGCCGCCGTCACCCGCTGGCGACGGCGGCCGTCCGGCCGTTTCCGTAGTGCTGTGTGTCCCCCAGAAACCGTCCTGGTCAGCCGGTGGGCACAGCGTCGAGGAGCTTGAGGACAGCACGGGCGTGGGCGACCGCGAACTCCGCGACCGCTTTGCCGTAGGGGTCCTCCGCCTCTTTGACGGCCGACCGCGCGGCGTCCTGCTGTGCCGCGTACGCGGCCTTCGCCGAACTGACGAGGTCGCCCCGCTGCTTGGGGGTGAGGGATGCAGCATGCACCACACGGAGGATGAGCGGGCTGCGCAGGTGGTCGGGGCCGGGCTCGCTGATCAGCCAAGCCTTGAACGCCTTCTTGCCCGCCGCCGTGATCACGTACTGCTGACTGGATCGGGGACCTTGTTTTCCGAGCCGGACCAGACCGGCTTCCGCGAGGACCGGGAGTTCCCGGTAGACCTGGCTGCGGGTCACGCTGAAGAACGAACCGAACCGCTCGCGCGCCGTCGTCACCAGGTCGCCACCCGTTCGGGGGCCCTCGTGCAGGAGGCCGAGTAGGGCCGCCGCCGTTGCGTTGAGATCTGACACATCTCCACCGTGCCACGCCGGAGCCACGCTGTCCACAGTGGCCAGCCGTTCTGTCCACTGTGGCTGATCACAGGGATGCGTCGACTACGCCGAGTGGAGCAGCGGTCACGCCAACTCGGCTGCCACGTCGTCGCAGATCAACACCAACGGCGGTACCGCGATCCGTCCCGCCGCGATCTCGAAACACGATTAATCATCAGCACGGTAGGTAGCCGATCCGCCGAGCGGGTGACGTCGCACTACGTCGAACCGGTGGAAAATGGCCTGACCTGGCGCTGTCCGCCCGTTGACACCGCACCATCTTTCTGGTGGGCACTGGGTCCGCCAGATCGGTTGCGGAGGTGCGCGATGGGTCTGCTGTGGAACTCGAAAATCGCACAACACAAGATGGTCAGCGGAGCTCGGTCCTGGGCCACCGGCGGCCAACCCGGGTACGACGAATGCCAGGCTTGTGGGAAGAAGCTACGGCGGCACCGCAAGGTGTTCGGGGACTACCGGGTCTGCTCGCCGACATGTGCGCAGTTCATGGTCGCACACTGGAAGTGACATCCCGGATTATTCGTAACGGATTGTTCTGATCGACGCCGATCATCGCACGATGTCGTCGGCCTGACCGTCCCGAATGGACCAGTCCGATCAGGCCGACACGTCGGTCCAGCCGCCGCTGCGGGCGTACACGCCGTCGACCCTGCGGAGCAGACCCTCGTCGACGAGGTACCGGCGGATGGACACGTGGTCCACGCCACTGCCGTCGCACCACCCCAGCAGCACCGCGTTGACCTCCGACTCGGGGTACTCGACGCCGGGTTCGAAGGACTGGGCGAGGTGTTCCAGCACCGCGATCCGCCTGCGCCGCTGGGCCGGTAGGCCGAGCAACCGGCCATTTCGGACGAACGTGCGCAGCACAGTGGCGACCCGTTCGTCGGTATATCCCAGATCCTCTACCGGCTCGGCTACGGCGGTGTTCTTGGCCAGCTCGGCGAAGACGCCGTCGACCGCGGCCACCCGGTCACCGGACAGGTCGACCAGACCGCCGTCGGCGAGCTTGCGCAGCGCGCCCGCCACGTCCCGCATGTCCAATCCTGTGGCCGCCGTCACGTCGGCGTGCGACGCGGCGCCGAGCACCACGGCGGCGAACACCCGCAGCCGCGCCGACTCGGCCAACAACCGCACCACACCGACCGCGCTCGGCTCCCCGTACCCGTCCACGGGCCGTGACCGTAGCGCGGTCCCACCGCGAATCGGTAACGAATTGCCGGCATGATGGGGCGCATGGACGACAAGGAAGTGCTGGGGCGGATCGACGACCTGATCGCCGAGGAGCACGAACTGCGGGCGAAGGCGACCGGCGTGCCCGGCCTCTCCACCGCCGAGCGGGCCCGGCTGGCCGACCTGGAGGTCCGGCTGGACCAGTGCTGGGACCTACTGCGGCAGCGCCGTGCCAAGGCCGAGTTCGGACAGGATCCGAACAGCGCGCACGCCCGGCCGGCGGACGAGGTCGAGCACTACCGCAACTGAGCTCACTCGAACACCTGTTCGATTCCGTGCTACACTGAACGTGCGGTCGGGCCTGATGGGGGAAGCATCAGGCCCGACCGTTCCGTTGCGCGTCCGTTGCGCGCAGGGCCCGTCTACCCCACGAAGACGCAGAACGGGTGCCCGGCCGGGTCGGCGAACACCCACAGCGGTTCCTCGGGGTCGGCCGACCGGTCGTACAGCTCGGTGGCGCCCAGTTCCAGTGCCTTCGCGTGCTGCGCCCGCAGGTCCTCGATCGTCGGCACGACGAGGTCCAGGTGCAGCATCTGCGGACACGGCCCCTCCGGCCACGTCGCCCTGGGCAGTTCGGCCACCTGCTGGAAGGCCAGCCGTTCTGCCCCGTCGGCATCGGTCAGCACCAGCCAGTCCGCGCCCTGCGGATCGGGCTCACCGGCCGGCGGCGGCTCGTCCCCGGCCCGGTAACGCAGGCCCAGTAGCCGCCGGTAGAACTCGGCCAGTCCCCGGGCGTCCGTGGTGTCCAACACCGTCTGCAACAGAATCGGCGGATGCGATGTCGTCATGTCCCTATGGTGACGCGCGCCACCGACACCACACCTCACCGACACCGCATGAAAACGGCCCTCCGGAAATTCCGGAGGGCCGTTTTCCTCTGTAGCGGGGACAGGATTCGAACCTGCGACCTCTGGGTTATGAGCCCAGCGAGCTACCGAGCTGCTCCACCCCGCGTCGGTAAGGACAACATTACCGGCTGGTGGCGGCACAATGCAAATCGGGCCGCCACCAGCGGTTTCATCGCCCGGAGGGAGTCGCCGGCGGGCTCGACGGCTTGGTCGGCGAGCTGCCCTTCGCCTGCTCGTACTCGTTGATCGCCGCGCCCAGCGCCGAGTAGGCCTGCCCGATCGCCGCGAAGTCGTTGGACTTCTGCGCGCTGTCCAGTTGTGCCAGCGCCTTGTCGATGGCGTCCACGGCCTTGCTCATGGCCGCCGCGTTGGGCGCCGCGTTGGACGGCGGTGCGGTCGTCGTCGACGGCGGTGTCGTCGTGGTCGACGACCCGCCTCCGGCGGGTGGTGCCGGGGTGCCGCCACCCGCTCCGTTGAACAGGTCGTCCAGCGACGCCTTCAGCGTGGTGTCGAATCCGACCCGGCCGTTGAAACCGGTGAGCACGCTCGCCAGTTGTGGATAGCCGTTACTGCCGCTGGGTTCGATGTAGATGGGTTCGACGTAGAGCAGTCCACCCAGTAGTGGCAGGTTCAGCAGATTCCCGAACAGGGGCCGGACGGCCGCGTTGTTGAAGAGTGTTCTGCTTTCCGTGAACTTTTGTGTCGACTCAAACTGGCTTTGCATCTGCGAAGGGCCTTGAGTCTGGGTGTCTATAGGCAACGTCAGTACCGTGAACTGCCCATAACTGGATGGATCGGATGATACCGACATCCAGGCGGCCAGATTGGGCCTGGCGAGCGAGGTCAGCGAACTGCTCAGCTGGAACGTCGGCTTGGTCTGGCCCGGCGCCTGTGTGGTCACGTAGTACGGCGGCTGGTTGAGGGTGCCGTCCTGGGTCCCCGCCGTCGTCACCGCCGACGATCCGTCCGTGCTCTTGGTCGGGTCGTTCGGCACGCTCCAGAAGCCCTTGCTGGAGTAGAAGTCCTGCGGGTTGTTCACGTGGTACTGGGTGAGTAGCGAGCGCTGCACCTTGAACAGGTCCTCCGGGTACCGGAAGTGCGCCCGCAGCTGCGCCGGGATGGCGCTGGAGGGCTGCACGACCCCGGGGAACACGTCCTCCCACGCCTTCAGCACCGGGTCGGTGTCGTCCACCGAGTACAGCGTGACCTTGCCCGAGTAGGCGTCCACGACGGCCTTGACCGAGTTGCGGATGTAGCTGATCTGGTTGTCCGGCTGCTTCGCCACACCGGTCAGCGAGTCGTTCGTGGCCTCGCCGAGCTGCATCTTCTGCGAGTAGGGGTAGTCGTCCAGCGTGGTGTAGGCGTCGACGATCCAGGCGATCCGGTTGCGGCCGTCGCTGTCGGTCACCACGGCCGGGTACGGATCGCCGTCCGCGGTCAGCCACGGCGCCACCTGCTCCACCCGGTCCCTCGGGTTCCGGTTGAAGATGATCTTCGAGTTCTGCCCGACCGCGTCGCTGAACAGGAAGTTCCGCTCACCGTAGTGCAGGGCGAAGGTCAGCCGGTTGAACCAGCTGGACAGCGAAACTCCACCCGATCCGGTGTACGTGTACCGGGGCGACGTGTCCGAGTCGTACTCCCTCGGCGCGCCCGTGCCGCCGACGACGGCGTAGTCGTTGTCGAGCAGGCCGTAGTAGATCCTCGGCTGGCTCACCGGGATCGTGCCCTGGCTGTCCAGGTCGCTCACGCCGAACACCGGGTACCCGCCGTTGCCCGCCGCGCCCTGCTGGCCGCTGGCCACCTGGTCGGCGGGCGCGTAGACGAAACCGTCGCCGTGGGTGAAGACCAGGTGCTCGTTGATCCAGTCCTGCTGGTTGGGCTGCAGGCCGGCCGGGTTGATCTCGCGGGCGGCGACGATGTAGTCCTTGGTCTGGCCGGCGACCGTGTACCGGTCGATGTTCAGCTTGGGTGGGAAGCCGAAGTAGCTCTTGTTCTGCTCCAGCGACGTGAACGTGGGCGACAGCACGTTCGGGTCCAGCACCCGGATGTTCGGGATGGTGGACGTGTCCGCGTTGACCTGGGCCGACGTCGGATTGGCCTTGGCCGGGTCGTAGCTCACGTAGTCGACCTTGTTGGCGGTCAGCCCGTACGCCTGCCGGGTGGCGTCGAGGTTCCGCTCGATCGGCACCTGTTCCTTCTGCAGCGCGTTCGCGCTCACCGAGAACTGCTGCAGGATGGCCGGCCAGGCCGCGCCGATCAGCACGCTGGACAGCACCAGCAGCACCAGCGCGATGGCCGGCAGTTGCAGGTGGCGCAGGAATGCTCCGGCGAAGAACGCCAGCGCACAGAACACGGCGATGCACAGCAGGATCAGCTTCGCCGGCAGCAGCGCGTTGAGGTCGGTGTAGGTGGCGCCGGTGAACTTCGCGTTGTCGTCCGCGGACAGCAGCTCGTACCGGTCGGTGAAGTACGCGAACGCCTTGAGCAGCACGAACAGGCCGATCAGCACGGCGAGCTGCACCCTGGCCGGCGCGGACAGCTGGCCACCCCGGCCGGCCAGCCGGATGCCGCCGAAGATGTACTGCGCGATCAGCGCGCCGAAGAACGCGATGGTCACCGCGATGAACAGCCAGTTCTTCAGCCACAGGACGAACGGCAGGGTGAACGCGTAGAACCCGATGTCCTTGCCGAACTCCGGGTCGGTCTGCCCGAACGACGTGCCGTGCAGGAACAGCTGCACCAGTTGCCAGTCGCCCTGCGCGGACAGGCCGGCGATCAGGCCGATCACCACCGGGATGCCGATGCCCACCAGCCGTAGCCGCCGCACGATGGCCGTGCGGTACCGCGACAGCGGGTCGTCCACGCCGGTGACCGGCACGAACACCGGACGGCTGCGGTAGGCCAGCATCATGTTGATCGCCAGCGCACCGCCGACCAGGGCGCCGACCGCCAGGAACAGCACGATCCGGGTGACCAGGACGGTGCTGAACACCGACCGGTAGCCCACCTCGCCGAACCACAGCCAGTTCACGTATGTGTCGATCAGCCGACCGCCCGTGATCAGCAGGATCAGGACGACCAGGCCGATGATGAGCAGGATTCGGCTGCGCCGCGACAGCTTCGGCAGTCCGGCCGACGGCCTAGTGGCCACTGGGACACTCTCCTGGTTCCGATCTGCGGGTCTTCTCCACCGCGAACGACCACGGTCGATGCGACCCCTGGCGGGCAGACGGCCACCCGCCTGTCCTGTCAACTTTACGGACCTGCTGTTCAGTTCCCGTGGCGGCCGCCTCGCGTTCGCGCCTGGTCCGGTCGATGGGACGATGACGCCATGTCCGACCCAGCCAGCCCGGCCCCGCCGTCGCCGTCGTCGTCCTCGCTGCCGCAGGTCGTCCGCGAGGTCGAGGACTTCGCGGCCACCGGCGGCTGGGACCAGCCGCCGCAGCTGTTCGCCCTGGTCGCCACGGCCGACCTGCTGGCCAAGCAGCCCGAGCTGGACGGCCAGGTGGACGTCGCCAACACGCTCACCCCGGTCGCGCAGGAGCCGCTGCCCGGTGACGACATCGCCGAGACGCTGGCCGGCATCGTGTGGCCGGAGACCGTGACCGGCTGCGCCCTGGTGCAGGAGATCGTGGTGCTGCCGCCGGACGCCGAGGCCGACCTGGAACAGGCAGGCCCGGACGCGGACGCGGACCGGATGCGCCGGATCGCCATGGCCCACCCGCAACGCAGGGAGGCCCGGCTGGTCGCCGGGGTGCTGCGGGACGGTTCGGCGGCGTGCGTGCTGCGGGTGCGCGGCGACGAGGAGAGCCCGGACGAGATCGTCGAGCACCCGGAACTGGCGCCCAACCTGGTGGACGCCCTCCGGGAGACCCTGCGGGAGTGACGGTCAGCAGCCCGGAACCGGCCGGCCCGCCTTCAGGTCGGCCAGTTCGCGGATGGCCGAGTTCAGGCTGGTCACCTTGACCAGCTTCAGGCCGGCCGGCACGTGCGTCTCCGCCTCGGAACAGTTGTCCGCCGGCGTGAGGAACACCGTGGCACCCGCGTTGCGGGCCGCGACCAGCTTGAACGGGATGCCGCCGATCGGGCTGACGTTGCCCAGGTCGTCGATCTCACCGGTGCCGGCGACCTTCATGCCGCCGTTCAGATTGCCCGGCGTCAGCTTGTCGACCACGGCCAGGGCGAACATCAGGCCGGCCGACGGGCCGCCGATGTCGCTCAGGCTGATGGTGATCTTGAACGGCACGTTGGCGTGCGACGCGGGCGTGATGCCGAGGAAGCCCTGCTTGCGGTTCTGGTCAGGGTTGGCGCCCAGCTTGATCTTCAGGTCCCTGGGGGCCTGGTTGCCGGTCTGCACGACCACGTCGACGGTCTGGCCCGCCGTGGTGCCGGCCAGCGCGTCCTGCACGCCCTCGGCGCTGTTCGGCGTCTGGCCGTTCACCCGGACGAGCTTGTCGCCGGCGTGGATCCGGCCGTCCGCCGGCGTGTTGGGCACGACCTGCTGGGCGACCGCACTGATCGGATAGTGCAGGTAGCGCAGCGCGGACACCTCGGCGTCGCTCTGCGAGTCCTTGAACTCCTGGACGTTCTCCTGCTCGACCTGCTGCCCGGACTCGCCCGGCGGGAAGTAGTCGTCCTTCGGAGCCAGTGCGTACCTGCCGGTGATCCACATGGCCAACCCGCTGAACAGCGTGACCGGCTGGTTGCTCAACGACACCGTGACCATGCGCAGCTGGCCGTCGGTCGGGTACGTCCTCGTGCCGGCGACCGCCACCACCGGGGTGCCGTCGACCGAGCTCAGCGTGTCGAAGGTCGGGCCGGGGCCGAGGGCGACGTAGGGCACCGGAACGAACGCGCCGACCAACACCAGCGTGATCGCCACGACCGAGCTGAACACCAGCGTCCACGTGCGCCTGCTCAGCCCGCGCACGGGTGGCTGCGGCGTCGGCGTCGGCTCCGCAGGCTCGGGCCTGACCTCCGGAGTCGGCGCCGTCTGGGCCGTGGTGCCGGCCTCCCGCTCCCCACTGTCGCTCACGGACCGACAGGGTACGGGGGCCGACGTATAAACCTGGTGGCGGACGCCGCGACCGGTGTCACCACAGCCCGGCACGCTCCGCGTACCGTGGACACATGACCAATCTGCCGTTCGGGTTCGGCCCACAAGACCCCGACGAACACGGCGAGAACAAGCCGTCCGGCCAGGGTGGCAACAGCCCCTTCGGCGGCGGCGAGGGAGCGTTCGACTTCGGCCAGCTCGGACAGATGCTCAGCCAACTCGGCCAGATGCTCAGCCAGGCGGGCAACGCGGGCGGGCCGGTCAACTACGACCTGGCCAAGCAGATCGCGGTCCAGCGCCTGACACCGTCCGGGCTGGGCGGTTCGGAAGCCAACGACGTCGCCCAGGTCAAGGAGGCGATGCACCTCGCCGAGCTGTGGCTCGACCCGGTGACGACGCTGCCGGCCGGCGCCACCAAGGTGGACGCGTGGTCCGCGCGGGACTGGGTGGAGCGCACGCTCAACACGTGGCAGCGGCTGTGCGACCCGGTGGCCCGGCGGGTGTCCGGGGCGTGGGTGGACGCGCTGCCGGCCGAGGCCAAGGAGGCCGCGGGCCCGCTGCTGTCGATCGTCGGCCAGATGGGTGGCATGGCCTTCGGCTCCCAGCTGGGTGGCGCCCTGGCCCAGCTCGGGTCCGAGGTGCTGACGTCGACCGAGGTCGGCCTGCCGCTGGGCGCGGAGGGCACCGCCGCACTGCTACCGGCGAACATCGCCAAGTTCACCGCCGGCCTGGAACGGCCCGAGCGTGAGGTCATGCTGTTCCTGGCCGCTCGCGAGGCCGCCCATCACCGGCTGTTCACCCACGTGCCGTGGCTGCGGCAGCGCCTGCTGGCCACCGTGGAGGAGTTCGCCCGCGGCATCTCGGTCGACACGTCGGCCCTGGAGCAGTTGGCCAGCAAGGTCGACCCGGCCAACCCGCAGTCCATCGAGGAGGCCATGTCCTCCGGTCTGCTGGAACCGCAGACCACCGAGGCGCAGAAGGCCGCGCTGACCCGCCTGGAGACCCTGCTCGCGCTGGTCGAGGGCTGGGTGGACGTGGTGGTGGCCGAGGCCGTCGGTGACCGGCTGCCGGGCGCCGACGCGCTGCGCGAGACGCTGCGCCGCCGCCGGGCCAGCGGTGGCCCCGCCGAGCAGACGTTCGCCACGCTGGTCGGCCTGGAGCTGCGGCCGCGGCGGCTGCGGGACGCGTCGAACCTGTGGCAGATGCTGAGCACCCAGCACGGCATCCAGGCGCGCGACGACGTGTGGGCGCACCCCGACCTGGTGCCCACCGCCGACGACCTGGACGAGCCGATCGACTACGTCCGCCGGGTCGGCGCGGGACCTGCGCAGTTGGAGGACCCGATCGCCGAGCTGGAACGGACCGAGCGGGCGGAACAGGCCGATCGGGCCGATCGTGAGCAGGAGCCGCCGGCCGACCCGCCCGAGGAGGGCTGAGCTCAGTCGTCTTCCGAGATGCCCCAACCGGCCGCGGCGGAGAGGCCCTCCAGGTAGCCGATGGCGCGCTCGGTGCGCGGGTAGCCGCGCACCAGCGCCCAGAAGTCGGCGCCGTGGCCGGGCACCAGCAGGTGGGCGAGTTCGTGCACCAGCACGTAGTCCAGCACCCAGGACGGCACGTCGCGCAGCCGGTCGCTGACCCGGATCGTGCCGTCGGCGGGCGTGCAGGAGGCCCATCGGGTGCGCATCGGCGGGACCCAGCGCACGCTGTTCGGTTCGGCCTTGCCGCGCAGGTGCCTGCTGGCCAGCTGGCGGCAGCGGGCCAGCAGGGCGGCGTCGGAGGCTCGGGCCGGGGACCGGCGCCGGGTCTCGCTGCGTTGCAGCCTGGCGAGCATCTCGGCGACCCAGTGCTGCTCCTCAGCCCTGGTCATCCGAGCGGGAAGGAGGACGACGACGGTGTCCCCCTCTCGGTACGCGCTGACCGTCCGGTTCCGGCGCCGGCTGCGGCGTACCTCGACATGTGGTTCGGCCACCGCAATACCGTACGACCATCGACCGACCAAGTGGCCCTCCAGTTGGCTGTGAGCAACAACGCAGACGGGTGACGGCCGTTATTCCGGCGCGAACAGGACATGTCAAGCCCTCGATCGTGGCTTGTGGACAGATCAGTTCGCCTGTGGACAGCCGTTCGACGGCCCTTCCACCCGCTGCCACGCTGGCCCCATGACCACAACCCCATTCGCCGCATTCGCCTCATATGTCACCGATCCGCTCCCCCGGCGGCCCCGGGTGCTGCCCGGCCTGCCGGTGCTGCGCCGAGCCGCGGGCGAGGCCCAGATCGGCACCGACCCCCGGCACGCCGTCGTGGTCACCGACGTCCCCGAGCCGGTGGTCCGGCTGCTGCACGGCCTGGACGGCCGGCTCACCGCCGACGAGCTCCTGGCCAGAGCCGGGCCGGACCACCGGCGGGCGTTGCGCGGCGTCCTCGCCGGGTTGGCCGGGCTCGGCCTGGTGGACGACGCCGAACCGGCGCTCGCGCCGCCGGCCGTGGGCGGCCTGGCCCGGCTGGTCGCCGACCGCACGGCGTGGATGCTGCGCGGCGGCCGCCGGCACTCCGCGCTGAGCAGGCTGCGCGACCGGGCCGTGGTCGTGGTGCAGGGCAGCGGCCGGATCGCGGTGGCCGTCGCCACGCTGCTGGCCGCGTCCGGGGTCGGCTGGGTGCACACCGTGGCCGGTGGCGTGGTGCTGCCGGCGGACACCGGCTCGGGCTATCTCGACGAGGACATCGGCCATGCCCGTGCCGAGGCCGCCGAGCGTGCCGTGCGCCGGATCGCGCCCGCCACCCGCACCGGTCCGCCGAGTCCCCGGCAGCCGCCCGATCTGGTCCTGCTCACCGACGCCACGGTGGCCGACCCGGCGGTGTCCGCCGGTCTGGCCGCGGCGGGTGTCCCGCACCTGATGGTGCACGCGGCCGAGGGCACCGGCGTGGTCGGGCCGCTGGTGGTGCCGGGCCGGACGAGTTGCCTGCGCTGCGTCGACCTGCACAACACGGATGTCGACCCGTGCTGGCCTGCGCTGGCCGCCCAGCTCGCCGACCACCCGCAACCGGCCGACCTGGCTTCCGCCCAGGCCACGGCGGCGTTCTCGGCCGGCCAGGCGTTGCGATTCCTGCACGGTTCCACCTCGGAGCGCGACGATCTGCCGGTCTGGGGTGCCGCCGTGGAGATCGACGTGTTCACCGGCCGGTGCACCCGGATCGAGTGGCGACCGCACGCCCGGTGCCCGTGCGGGGTGGCTACGCAGGGTGCGTACCAGGGGTTGCGTCGGGCGCATAACGTCGCGGAGGGAGGATTCGACATCCGACGTACCGCCGAAAGCACACCAGAAGATGATCCGACGGCCCCCGCCATCGGCGAAGATTGAGACGACGCACCGCACAGCCGCGTCGACACTGGGTCGCACAGTCGAATGGTGAGCACATGTCGGCACAACAGGAGAGGGAGGCCGTGACTGACATCCCGCGCAAGGCCGTCACCCGGACCGCCAAGCTGGCCACTCTCCCGCTGGGCGTGGCCGGCCGCGTGGTGGGCGGTTGGGGCAGGCGGCTGGCCGGGCAGGACGCGGGCGAGGTCAGCGCGGAGATCTCCGCGAAGACGGCCGAGCAGGTGTTCGCCGTGTTGGGCCAGCTCAAGGGTGGCGCGATGAAGTTCGGCCAGGCCCTGAGCGTGTTCGAGGCCGCGGTGCCCGACGAGTTGGCGGCGCCCTACCGCGAGGCGTTGACCAAGCTCCAGACGGCGGCGCCGCCGATGACGGTGAAGTCGGTGCACCGGGTGCTCGCCGAGCAGTTGGGCACCGGCTGGGCGGCCCGGTTCGCCGAGTTCGACGACGAGCCGGCGGCCGCCGCCAGCATCGGCCAGGTCCACCGGGCGGTGTGGCACGACGGCCGGGACGTCGCGGTGAAGATCCAGTACCCGGGCGCCGACGAGGCGTTGACGTCCGACCTGCGGCAGCTCCAGCGGTTCAGCAGGCTGTTCCAGGCGCTGGTCCCCGGCCAGGAGGTCCGACCGCTGCTGGCCGAACTGCGGGACCGGATGGAGGAGGAACTCGACTACCGGACCGAGGCCGACAACCAGCGCACCATCGCGGCCGCGTTCGACGGCGACCAGTCGGTCCGGGTACCGAAGGTGGTCGCCAGCGCGCCGAAGGTGATGGTCAGCGAGTGGCTGACCGGCATCCCGCTGGCCAGGATCATCCGCGACGGCAGCCACGCCGACCGCGACCACGCCGGCCACGTGCTCGCCGAGTTCCACTTCTCGGCCCCCGCCAGGTCGGGGCTGCTGCACGCCGATCCCCACCCCGGCAACTTCATGCTGCTGGCCGACGGCCGCATGGGCGTGATCGACTTCGGCGCCTGCGCGCGCCTACCCGGCGGCATCCCGAGGCCGCTGGGCGTGATGACCAGACTCGCCGCCCAGGGCCGCTCCGCCGACCTGCTCGCCCTCCTGCACAACGAGCACTTCATCCGCCCGGGCACAACCCTGGAAGCCAGCCACGTCCTGGACTACCTGGCGCCGTTCACCGAGCCACTGCAGTCCGAGCGCTTCCACTTCACCCGCCGCTGGCTGCAACGCCAGGCCGGCCGAGTGGGCGACATGCGCGGCCAGGACTTCCACACCGGCCGGTCCCTGAACCTGCCCCCGCAGTACCTGCTCATCCACCGGGTGACGGCAGGCGCCACCGGCATCCTCTGCCAGCTGGACGCCGAAGTGGCGCTACGAGCAATAGTCGAACGCTGGCAACCAGGCTTCACCGAAGACGAAGCCGCCAGCGGCGCCTGACCAGCGCAAACCAGCCAGGAGCACCAGCCCGCTCGCGACCCGCGCGGCCCGCTTCGGGCCATGTTCGCCTGTCGCGAACACCGAATCTGCCGCCCACGATCGCGCGCGGGCCAGCCGAACACCCGATCTTCGCCCACCGCGAACACCCCGAGCCCACGTCCGCCAAGATCACAACGGTGCCAGCCACCGCACCGCCCGCCGCGCTCCCGACGCTGCGGCCCCCCAGGATCGCAATCGCCAGCCCGGCCATGGCGTTCGCCCATCGCGAACACGCGGTCCTGCGCTCCCAAGATCGTGTCGCCGGCCCAGCGAGTGCCTCCACCGCACCGCACGAAGCAGCGGCCAACGCCCGTCAACTGCTGCGGGCGCCCAGCCCGCCCATCACGGCACCAACCAGTCCGATTCACCGCAAGCCGCACCCAACAACCGAGCGGCCATGGCCTCCGTCACCCCGCAGCCCTGCTGTCGCCGAACCCGCCGGCCTCGTGCGTCGTCCACCGGCCCAGCCTCGGCCAGCTAACGCCGTGCCGCTCGGAGCGTCGCCTCGCCCATCGCCACATCAGCTGGCCCCGGTCCACGCCTGCCCAGCTCAGGCCCCTCGTCACCTGCGCGATTCCGCCGCCCAGCCGAAGGCGGCCGCGCGGCCACATTGACTATCGCCGCCGTCGGGTCAGTGGGTCACCAGTACTCCTGGGGGAGCTTGGCTTCGATGTCTCGGGCGTGTGCTCGGGCGCAGGTCGGGCACAGCCAGCGGACCATGCCGCGGTCTCGCTCGGCCACCCACGCCAGGGCGTCCGCCGTCCATACCCGCTGGTCCCGCTGCCGGGAACAGCGCACACACGTCACTGCCATCTCGTCAGCCACGGGCCGAAACTACGCCCTTGATGATCAAGTACGCCAACCGAGGTGCACCGTGCTGGCCTTGAGCAGGAACACGTCGTCGCGGTCGCCGGCGTAGGCCGGGTCGGTCGGGTCGGCCAGCCGGTGCAGGGCGGCGACGTCGTCCGGGGCGAGCAGGTCGCACGTCGCCCGGGTCAACCACTCCAGCCAGCTCACCACCGCCGCCCGACCGTCGTCATCCAGCGGCGCGGGTGCGTCGACCAGGTAGCTGAACGACGTGACCCGGCCCAGGCCCAGATCAGCCAGCACCCGGTTCCACCCGACCGGGAGCCGAACCACGCCCTCCATGTCGGTCCGCATCTGCCGGAACCACGTCTCGTGCGCGGCCAGCAACCTGCCCTGCAGGCCCGGCTCGCCCACGCCGACGTCCCACGGCAGGCACCGCATCGCCAGCCCGCCCTCGGCCAGCGCCAGGCATCCACCGGCACCCAGCCAGCCGGCCAAGGTGGCCACGGCCTGCCGCTGGTCCGGCACGTGATGCACCACATTGGACGCCCACACCAGATCCGCGCCGCCCACCGCGTCGGCCACCACGGACGGGTCGCCCGCCAGGTCGGTGCATACAGTCCGCACGTCCACCGAATCCGATGCCGCGCGGGCCGCCGATTCGGCGGCGGTCAGCAGTTCGGGTACGGCGTCCACCAACACCAGGCGACCGCCGCGCGACGCCAGCGCCGCGGCCAGGGCGGCACTCATGCCACCGGCACCGCTGCCGACGTCGAGGATCGTCGGGCGCGGTGCCGGTAGTGAGTCGAGCAGTCGCTGGGCTACGGCCCGCAGGGCCGGGCCGTTCGGCGCGTCGGCGCGCCGCAGATCGGCGAGCCGTGCTGCCCAGTCGATTCCGTCATGGGTGTGTGGCGGCATACCGGCACGCTACCGCCGCCGGTGTGCCGCCCACCCCGTGTTCATCCGATCGCCCGGGTGTCCCCGCGCGATCACAGTCGACGCCGCCGAGGCCGTCCGTGCCGGCGGGTCACGCCGACACCGGACGTCCTCGTGCGATCACAGACCGCTGCGTGCCTCCTCGGCATGCCGGGCCGCCCACTTGGCCAGCCGACCCCAGCGCCGCGCGGAGACGAGCCGCCGCGCCTGCCGCTCGTGAGCGGCAGTGCGTTGGCTCTCCCGCATTCGTGCTCGTGCCAGATCTTCTTGCATGAGATACATGTCAGCTCCGTTCGGGAAGTACTCGCGGGTGTTCATCTGGTTACTGGTGAGCTGGGCGTTCATGCCGCCGCCTCCTTGGCCGCCTTCTCGGTCCGGACGCTCGGCACGGGTTCGTGCCTGCGGTCGTCCTTTCTGGGCCGGCCGCGTGGCCTCTTCCGCGGGATCACCATTCCGCGCTCGAAGATCTCACCTCCCCAGACGCCCCAGGGCTCACGCCGTGCCAACGCTCCGGCCAGGCACTGGGCCAGAACCGGGCAGTCGGCGCACATGGCCTTGGCGCGCTCCAGGTCCGCCGGTGCTTCGGCGAACCACAGGTCGGGGTCGTTGACCTGGCAGGGCAACTCGGGCCCTGCCAGTGGTGTCGAGTCCAGTAGCTCGGCGACACCTCCGCCGAGTTCCAGGACCGACCCGCTGGAAGGCGAGGCGGTTGCTGTGTACATAACGAAGGACTCCTGTTGGTGGGTGATGTGGTTGTGGAGTTGCTGGAGAAACACGAAGGCCGCGGATCCCATGGGGTCCGCGGCCTTCGAGAGCCTGTGCACTTGACACGTCAAGTGCGCCTCGCATACGCGGACGGTGGGACGCCGGTACCGGCATCCGTCATCGGGGTGGTCTGGACCTGGACATGCTGAGACAGATCACCATTGGCAACAGCAAACTTGGCACCTGTGGTGCGGTACCGGTTCAGCTCGGACGGTCGCGCGACACGCTTCTTCACGCCAACGCCGACCTCGGACACAAGAGTGGCCCCGGGCACGGGGAGGCCGAGGGTCGCGATGTTGATGATGTCGCTCACCGGGCCACCTCCTTCTGTGCGACGGGGACATGTTTGGTCCGTGCGGACCGGTAAGTGCAGGCTATTAGGTCAAGGTGGGCCGGGGCAACACCTTTTATCGGATTGACCAGATGGAGCGAACGTGCTTGCACAAGCACCGACTCTCCGAGGTCAAGCGCCGGCACGGACCAACGCCAGGACGTCCGTGCCGAACCGTTCCAGCTTAGCCGCGCCGATGCCCGAGATCGAGACCAAACCTGCGGGGTCCACCGGCCGCTGCTCGGCGATCGCGACCAGGGTGGCGTCGGTGAACACCACGTACGGCGGCACTTTCAGCGTGCGCGCCTGATCGGCCCGCCAGGACTTCAGGCGGACCAGCAGCTCTTCGTCCACATCAGACGGACAGTCCGCACACCGGCCGAGTTTCACCGGCAGCGTGCCGACCAGCGGGGCACCACACTGCCGGCACTTCGGCGCTCCCCTGGTCTCCCGGGGCGCCGCCACCCGTGCCGCCGGGTGGTCGTCCGGGATCAGCCCATAGAGAAACCGGCTGCGTCGCCGACCGCGCCGGCCGCCCGGCGAGCGGGACAGCGCCCAGGACAGCCACAGGTGCTCCCGCGCCCGGGTGACCCCGACGTAGAGCAGCCGCCGTTCCTCCTCGACCGCCGCCGGGTCGGAGTCGGCGTGCTGGATCGGCAGCGTGCCGTCGACCAGACCGACCACGAACACCGCGTCCCACTCCAGCCCCTTGGCGGCATGCAGTGAGGCCAGGGTCACACCCTCGACGGTGGGCGGATGCTGGGCGTCGGCCCGCTGTTCCAGTTCGGCAACGTACTGCGGCAGGTCCGCCTCGGCGACCACGGCCGCCAGCTCCTCGGCCAGCTCGACCAGGGCCAGCAGCGACTCCCACCGCTGCCGCGCCGCGCCGCCGGTGGGCGGCTCCTCGGCCAGGCCGAGCGGCACCAGCGCGTCCCGGACGGCGGCGGGCAGGTCGCCCGAGGGGGGCGCACCGGTGGCGGCCTGGCGCAGGGCGATCATCGCCTGCCGCACCTCGGGCCGGGCGAAGAACCGCTCCCCGCCGCGCACCAGGTACGGGATGCCGAGTTCGGACAGCGCCTGCTCGTACCCCTCCGACTGGGCGTTCACCCGGAAGAGCACGGCGATCTCGCTGGCCGACACCCCGCCGTCCAGCAGGTCCTTGATCCGCCGGGCCACCGCGCCTGCCTCGGCCGGCTCGTCCTCGAACTCGTTGAACCTCGGCCGGGGCCCGCCGGCGCGCTGCCCGACCAGCTTCAGCCGCGACCCGGCCGGCCGGTCCCGGGCGGCGGAGATCACCCGGTTGGCCAGGTCGACCACCTCCGGCGTGGACCGGTAGTCCCGCTCCAACCGGACCACGGTCGCCTCCGGGAAGCGGCGAGTGAACTCCAGCAGCGGCCGGGGCGACGCACCGGCGAACGAGTAGATGGTCTGGTTGGCGTCGCCGACCACGGTGAGGTCGTCCCGGTCGCCCAGCCAGGCGTCCAGCACGCGCTGCTGGAGCGGCGTGACGTCCTGGTACTCGTCGACGACGAAGCAGCGGTAGCGGTCGCGGAACTCGCCCGCGACGTCGCCGTGCTCCTCCAGCGCCGCCGCCGTGTGCAGGAGCAGGTCGTCGAAGTCGAGCATCCGCGCCCGGGTCTTGGCCTGCTCGTACCCCTGGTAGACGGCCGCGACCTGGGCCACCGGCGCCGGGGTGTCGCGCTGCTCCTTGGCGGCGATCGCCGGGTAGTCCTCCGGCGTCACCAGGCACGCCTTCGCCCACTCGATCTCGCCCGCCAGATCGCGCAGCGTCTCCGCCTCGGTGGGCAGCCCGGCCTTGGAGGCCGCCAGCCCGACCAGCCGCAACTTGTGCTCGATCAGGTCCCACGGCTGGTCGCCGACCACCCTGGGCCAGAAGTACCGCAACTGGCGCAGCGCGGCCGAGTGGAACGTGCGCGCCTGGACCGAGGCCACGCCCAACGCCCGCAGCCGGGTCCGCATCTCACCCGCCGCGCGCGCGGTGAACGTGACCGCCAGGACCTGGCCCGCCGCGACCTGGCCGTCACTGACGAGCCGGGCGATCCGCCGGGTGATCGCCCGGGTCTTGCCCGTGCCCGCACCGGCCAGCACGCACACCGGTCCCCGGGGCGCCGCCACCACTCGGCGCTGTTCGGGATCCAGCTCGTCCAGTGTGCGCGGCGACCCGTCCATGACCGGCATCCTGACAGAGCCGACCGACTACGCGGTGGCGGCTGGCCCGACCTGTGGACAACTCGACGAACGATCCACATACCGCGTCCACAGGGCTGGCCGGCAACCGTATCCTGATGGGCATGGCAGGAAAGCAGGACAAGGCGGCCGCGAAGGCCGAGGCGGCCCAGAAGCGCGCCGACCGTCGCGCGCGGTGGCGCCAGTACATCGAGGCGTTCCAGATGCAGCGCCGCGAGGACCCGCTGCTGCTGCCGATGATGCTCGCGTCGATCCTCGGCCTGGCCGCCATCGGGTACGTGATCGGCCTGTTCGTCAACTTCCAGTGGTACCTGCTGGTGCTCGGCCTGCTGTTCGGCGTGCTGCTCGCGCTGATCATCTTCGGCCGCCGGGCGCAGCGCACGGTGTACCGGAAGGCGGAGGGCCAGCCCGGTGCCGCCGGGTGGGCGCTGGACAACCTGCGTGGCCGGTGGAACCTGACCCAGGCGGTCGCCGGCACCGGCCAGTTGGACGTGGTGCACCGGTTGCTCGGGCGTCCGGGCGTCGTCCTGGTCGGCGAGGGCGCACCGCACCGCGTCAAGGCCCTGCTCGCCCAGGAGAAGAAGCGGATCGCGCGGGTCGCCGGCACCACGCCGATCTACGACATCATCGTCGGCAACGACGAGGGCCAGATCCCGCTGCGGCGCCTCCAGCAGCACGTGACGAAGCTGCCCAGGAACATCACGCCGTCGGAGATCGACTCACTGGAGACCCGCCTGGCCGCCCTCGCCAGCCGCGGCGGCGCCGGTGCCGCGATGCCCAAGGGCCCGCTGCCGCAGGGCGCCAAGGTCCGCAACGTCCAGCGAGCCATTCGCCGCCGCTGACCAACGCTGATAACGCGGGCCGGCGCTGACCAACGCAGGCCGTGGTGACGAACGCAGGCCGGCGGCGACCAACGCGGCCGGCGGCGAGCTGGCGCGCGGGGCATCGGGCGGCGAGGCGAACACGCCGGCCACGAGCCTGGCCCACGCTGGGCCGACCGCGCCATCCGCCGCCGCTGACCAACGCTGACAACGCGGGCCGGCGCTGACCGACGCAGGCCGTGCTGACCAACGCACGCCGGGGCGACCAACGCGGCCGGCGGCGAGCGGGGGGCGCGGCATCAGGCGGCGAGGCGGACGCGCCGGACGCGCCGGACGCGAGCCTCATCCCGCTGGGCCGACCGCGCCATCAGCCGGGATGTGGCCGAGGGGCCGGGAGCTGCGATCGGCGGCGAGCGGGGCGAGCGGCAGGGCCGGCGGCGCGGGGAGCGGTCAGCGGGTGGTCAGGACGATCGTGCCGGCTGCCTTGTCGTGCAGACCGCGGCGGTCGGGGTCCCACACCACCGCGGGGATGATCGTCGCGACCAGCACCGCGCGCACGAGCGCGCGGAGCGGCAGCAGCATCGGCCGCCCGTCCACGCGCGCCACCCGGATCCCGAGCAGGACCATGCCGGGCGTGACACCGAAGAAAGCCGTGCCGAGGACCGTGATCACGTACCAGGTGAGCAGGCTCCAGTAGTTCAGGTTCTGCACGTGGTCCGGGTTCAGCGACGCGGGGTGGACGAACAGGGTCGTGATGAGCGTCGCGAGGACGCAGTCGACGAACAGGGCCACCAACCGGCGGCCGAGTGACGCGACCGAGCCGGGGCCGCCGGCCGGTAGGCCGTAGCGGCGGCCGGGAAACTGTCGGTCGGGTGAATCCTGCCGGGATTGATCACTCTTCGTGTTCGTCGGCGCGGCCGCCTTGCCGCCGGCCAACCAGGTCTCGAAACGCCCTGCCACCGGTCCAGCGTATGTCGCGGTTCGGGGGTGTGCCCAACCCCCTGTCCCGTTAACATCGGCGAAACGTGAGGGTGACCATGGGGCAACACCTCGCACCTACCGTCGTCACCCAAACGGCTGGCGCATATCCGCTGACCAGCGCGATGGGACCATGGAGTCCCGCCCGGACGCGGCGACGTGACGTACCGGCCAACGACATGAAGGAGCCGACGACGGTGTTCAACAGTCCCGACGAGGTCCTGGGATTCATTCGTGACGAGGACGTGAAATTCGTCGACGTCCGTTTCTGCGATCTGCCCGGCATCATGCAGCACTTCACCGTGCCTGCCCAGTCGTGGGACGCGGAGGCCATCGACAACGGCGTCGCGTTCGACGGGTCGTCCGTGCGTGGCTTCCAGGCCATCCACGAGTCGGACATGCTGCTGCTGCCCGATCTGGCGACCGCTCGCGTCGACGCGTTCCGCGCGGAGAAGACGCTGATCGTCAACCACTTCGTGCACGACCCGGTGACGCGCGAGCCGTACAGCCGTGACCCGCGCAACATCGCGCGCAAGGCGGAGCAGTACATCAACGAGTCCGGTGTCGCCGATGTGGCGTACTTCGGGCCGGAGGCCGAGTTCTACATGTTCGACTCGGTCCGTTTCGACAGCGCGGAGAACGGCGCCTTCCACGAGATCGACTCCGAGGCCGGCTGGTGGAACACCGGCGCCGACGAGCCGGGTGGCAACCTCGGCTACAAGGTCAAGTACAAGGGCGGCTACTTTCCCGTCTCCCCCACCGACCACTACGCCGACCTGCGCGACCAGATCGTGCTGAACCTGATCGACGCGGGCTTCACCGTCGAGCGCGCCCACCACGAGGTCGGCACCGCGGGCCAGGCCGAGATCAACTACAAGTTCAACACGCTCCTGCACGCGGCCGACGACCTGCAGCTGTTCAAGTACATCGTGAAGAACACCTCGTGGCAGGCCGGCAAGACGGCGACGTTCATGCCCAAGCCGCTGTTCGGTGACAACGGTTCCGGCATGCACTGCCACCAGTCGCTGTGGAAGGACGGCTCGCCGTTGTTCTACGACGAGTCCGGTTACGCCGGTCTGTCCGACACGGCCCGCCACTACATCGGCGGCATCCTGCACCACGCGCCGAGCCTGCTGGCGTTCACCAACCCGACGGTCAACTCCTACCACCGCCTGGTGCCCGGCTTCGAGGCCCCGGTCAGCCTGGTCTACTCGCAGCGCAACCGCTCGGCGTGCGTGCGCATCCCGATCACCGGCAGCAACGCGAAGGCCAAGCGCCTGGAGTTCCGCTGCCCCGACTCGTCGGGCAACCCGTACCTGGCGTTCTCGGCGATGCTGATGGCCGGCCTGGACGGCATCAAGAACAAGATCGAGCCGCCGACGCCGGTGGACAAGGACCTCTACGAGTTGCCGCCCGAGGAGGCCAAGGAGGTCGCGCAGGTCCCGGCGTCGCTGCCCGAGGTGCTGGACAGCCTGGAGGCCGACCACGAGTTCCTGCTGGAGGGCGGCGTGTTCACGCCGGACGTGATCTCCACGTGGATCGCGCTCAAGCGGGAGACCGAGATCGACCCGCTACGCCTACGTCCGCACCCCTACGAGTTCGCCCTGTACTACGACGTGTGATCCCGCATCTTGACTCAGGGCGCTGACCAGCGAGAACGCCAGTCAGCGCCCTGCTCCAGGCCGTGTACAGGCCGTGTACAGGCCGTCCGAGCGCAAGAACCACGGCCCGCTGGTGGGCCATGGCGCACAACGTCCAGAACCAGTCGAAACACTGGCGGTTCTCGCGCGGACCAGCGGAAACGGCTGAGGGGTCGCCCTAACAAATGGCCAAAACTGCGACTACGCAAAGTGGTCAACGGCGGGTTGGCGGTCCGGAGGGCTGCTCGGCTCACAAGTACGCACAACAGAGCGAACCCACCGCCACTCCACGCGAGCCGGCCACAGACAGGTGTGTCACCTCCTGCTCGTGTGGTCGGACACAGCACCCCAGGTCACGTTCAGCCACCTCAGGTCGGCCTCGGCGGTGTGCCGCGCGGTCGTGGCGCGGGTGAACAGCTCGTCGGTTTTCGTCAGCACGAGTGTGTATGGCCGGCCCTGGCGTCGGGTCTGGTGCCGTACCGGCAGGTCGGCCGAGTCGATCTGGGTGTGCACGTGCCGGCGTCCGTCTTTCGCGAGCGGCCATTCGAAGGTCCGCCGTGTCCGGGAGCCGAGGAACGTGCCCAGCGTGTCGCACAACTCGCACCGGCACCCGGTCCATACGATCGACCAGTCGTCGTCTTCCCGTCGCGGTCGCGCCAGGATCGCGGCGAGCCGCTGTGCGCAGTCTCGCGCGATCTCGTCGAAGCCCGCTGTCCGGCGCGAGGCGACCGAACGCAGCGCTGGCATCAGGCACTCCAGCACCGTGTCCCCGCAACCGCGCAGCGCTGTGCCGATTTCCCCGCGCAGTGGGTCGCCGGCCGCCTCGATCAGCCGCGTGAACGGTGAACTGAGCTGCTCCAGCTGTGGCTGGCGGATCTCGGTGCGCACGGTCGTGGTCCAGGCCCGCAACTCGTCGTGCAGCCAGCGCCACGTTCCGGCGGCCAGCAGCCGCGCCACCTCTGGTCTCCCGGCAACGCGCAGCGCCGCGCACAGTCCCGGCAGCCCCTCGACCCACTCGCGCCGGTCCGTTCCGCATTGGCCCCGCTGTTCGAACCACTCGTTGATGACGTCCCGCGTCCATTCCTGGCCGTACCGCCCTGCCACTGCCGCCAGTCCTGCCGCTTGCTCCTGGGTGAGTGTCTCCACCCGGAACGGCTCCAACAGCATTGCGGCCGTCCCGGCGGCACTCAGGCCCGCGGCCACCTCCAGCGCGGCGTCGAGCAGTCCCGGCTTTGCCGGGGTCCGGCACCAGAACGGGGCCAGCGACTCCGCCGCGGCACGGGCCCCCATCAGATCACCGGACTCGATGCGGTCGGCAAGCTCGTGTAGCGCCCACTGCGATCCGCCCTCGGCACGCGCCGCGAACGCCCGGTCCCGGGGCCACACCACGACCGCGGCCCGCCGGTACCACCGGTCCAGCGTGTTGCCGTAGTTACCCATGTAGCCCTCGTACTCGGACTCGTAGGGCTCCAACGTCTTGCTCGGGGTGGTCGCGCACACCTCGTGGTCGGGAACGTACAGCGAAATCGACTCGCCGTCGGTGCCGTCCGGGCTGGTCCACCAGCCGAGGGTGATCTCGTCGTCGATCAGGTCGGTGAGTTGATAGTCGCCCGGATCCGTGTCGTCGTAGTAGTCGTCCCACCCGTAGCCGCCGCTGGTTTCGACGTCCCAGGTCTCCCTCACCTCGGCGAGCGCCAGGACTGTCTCGCAGCCGGATCGCTCGGCGGCGGCCCGCAGCAGCGCGGCCCGCTCCGCGTCGGCACCTTTGAGCCGGTGCCAGGCCAGGGCCCTCTGGGTGTACTCGTGGTCGAGTAGGAAGACCAGCCGGTTCGGCGGGTCGAGGTCGCGCCCGCCGTACCGCGGGGTGGCCGGTGCGGTGAAGTGCTCGGTCATGCAGTCCGCCAACTCGGTGACCGGACCTGCCTCGGGTGCCGGAGTCTCGGCATCGGCGACCAGGTTGAACGTGACCGTCAGCCGGTACCCGGATCGCACCGGCGTGACCTCGTGACGACAGTCGGAATAGAACGCCACGAGTGTGAGGTCCTCCCTGGACGCACGGTAGGTTCTGCTCTGCCCGGCGTGCTCGATGACCAGCTCCCCGCCCGTATGCACCGACGGCAGTGACACCACCAGCGTGCCCACCATCCCGTCGTGCTTTTCCGAGTCCTGGTGGGGGAGGAAGAACTGCCCCTTGCCGTACACCAACATCGAGTGCGGCTCGGCGCTCAGTCGCGCCCCCGGTGGGAGCCCGAGTTCGTCACGGAAGTGCTCCAACGCGCTGTCCAGCAACGTCGTACAGCCGGACCCGCCGAGCGTGAACTGATCCGGGGTCAGCTCCCAGGTGTCGCGCACGCCCGTATCGGTCAGGGTCTGCTCACCCCGACCGAACATCGCCGGACGCGCCACCGCGATCAGCTTCTTCGCCAAGGGCGCACGAACCGGAAGCCGCACCGGCCCGACCCCGGACACCTCAAGCTCCAGCGCTTGTGCCGGAGCCAACAGCTGAGCGCTGAACGACCCAGCCGGCTCGGCGCCGGAGAACAGCCGCGCCAACCGCTCCCGTGCTGTCTTCGTCATGTGTCCCCTCATGTGCGGCCGGGCTCAATCGTCGCCTGGAGGCCGCTGGTCTTGGGCGGCAACCAGTGGGTGCGATAGGCGCGCTCGATGTTCGGGTCGCCCGAATTGGAGAACCGCAGGCGATGGCGAGCCCTGGTCCACGACACGTAGACGGTCTCGCTGGGTCGCAGGCCCTCACTCTCGGCCCAACTCCGGAAGATCCGCATCGCCGTGCTGATCTTGGGCAGGCTCGTGACCACCACTCGCTCCAGGTATGGCAGGCGGCCACGCCGCCAGTCCTCGACCTTGTCCGAGCGAAGCCAACCGGTGGCGAGCAACGCGTCGATAGGACTGACGTAGCCGTTCTTGGCGACAGCGGCCTACCGGCAGCGGCGATCTCGCGCCGGAGCTTCGCCTGATTCTGAGCGTCCATCGACGGCGTGGACCTTACCAGGTGGTGATCTCGCCGGCCCGGGCTCGCTAGCATCTGCCGTCGTGCCCATGAAGCGGATGAATCGCGAGGAGTTCTTTGGCAAGTTGGGTGCCCTCGACGAGGAGCGCATGAAGAAGGCACTGTGGAACCTGTACTGGCGCGGCAATGCCACGATGCGCGAGCGCATCGAGGCCGAACTCGATCCCGGTCCACCCAAACAGGCCAGCCGCCCGGTCGTCGACCCGGGCGCGGTGCTGGTGGAGGTGCGCGATTTCGCCTCCCTGGCCCGGGCGGGCGCTTACCTCGGCGGCGATCGGCGCGTCACGCCGAAGGAACGAAGCGGCTGGCGCAACACGTTTCGACGGCTGGTGAACGAGGCAAGGGACGCTCTGGCAGTGGCGGATTCCGGCCCGGGGATCGCCGCGATGGAGCTGCTCATCGACCTCGCGTGCGACACCCGCCGCTACGACCACTTCAGGTCGGACGATCCGGTGGAGGCGGCGCGGTTCGTGGTGTCGGACGCGGTGGAGCAGGTGTGGGACCGCCTGCGGCGCGCCGAGGGTTTCGACGGGTTCTCGACGCGGGCCGCGACCCACCTTGTCCGGTGGGAGTCCCGCTACGGATGGACGCGTCGCGGCTGGGGCTCGATTCCCGAGAAGGAGGCCAGTCTCGCCAGCGTCCTCGCCCGCCAACTCGAAGCGCCGGACATGTGGGTCGCCTTCGCCGACAGTTATCTGGACGCGCTCGACAAGGCCGACAGGACAAGGGATTTCGAACGCGATCAGCGGACCGGGGACCTGGCCGAGTGGCACGGCCTCCTACTGGACCGGTTGCCCGACTATGACGCCGATGACCGACTCGACAAGATCGGCCGACACGGCGCGCTCGGCGGACCGGAGCTGGCGTTCTTCCAGGCACAACTGGCTCGTCAGCGCGGCGATCTCGATCGCGCTCGGGTGCTCGTGCGCGAGTGCCTCGACCGGCTGCCCGGCCATCGCGCGTTCCAGCAGGCCGCGGTCGAGATCGGCGCTCCGCTCCCGAAACGCGCCCAGGAGATCATCGAGTCGTATCAGCGCGCGGGACTGGCACGGGACTGACCGCATCGCAGGCCGCGACTCGCACAGGCGGGGCCGACCGGGACGCATTCGGTCCCTACTATCGTGCGGACGATGTTGACGCGCGACCGAACCGCCACCGCGTCGTGATCGGGATATCCCCTCCCGGTCCTGACGCCTCAGGCGGATCATCCGGGCAGCTGACGCTGTCCGAACCGCTGCTGGCCCTGTTGGGCCGGCTGTCCACCGCGCCAGCCGTCGATCCGGCGGTGTCCGCCCTGGTCGACCAGGCGGTCGCGGTGCTGCGCCGCCCCGGGTTCGACACCCTGTTGTCGTTGCCGCAATTGACCTTCGAACCGTTCGACCATCAGCGGGAAACCGCCGCCACCGTGCTGCGCCGGATGCGCGGGCGGGCGATCGTCGCCGACGAGGTCGGGTTGGGCAAGACCATCGAAGCCGGCCTGGTCGCCGCCGAACTGCGGCTGCGCGGTCTGGCCGACCGGACGCTGGTGATCACGCCGGCCGGGCTGGTCGAACAGTGGCGCGACGAACTGGAACGCAAGTTCGGCCTGCCCACGGCGATCCTGACGGGCAAGGACACCATCCCGGCGGGGGCGGTGAACCAGCCAGTGCTGCTGACCTCGTTGGCCGTGGCCCGCCGGGACCCGCTGAAAGCCCGGCTCAGCAGCGTCGGTTGGGATCTGGTGGTGGCCGACGAAGCGCACCGGCTGCGCTCCGCACGCAGCGCGTCGGGCAAACTGATCCGAGCGCTGACCGCACGATTTCTGCTGCTGCTGACAGCCACACCGGTGGAGAACCGGCTACAGGACCTGTACGAGATGATCTCTCTGGTGGCTCCCGGCCTGCTCGGTACCCCGGCCCAGTTCCGCGCCCGGCACACCAGCGGCGGTGGGGACGTCGGCAGTCCTCGCAACCTGGCCGAACTGCGGGCCAGCACCCGGCGGGCGATGGTGCGGCACCGGCGCAGCGAGGTCGCGCTGCGCCTGCCGCAGCGCTTGGCCGAGACCGTGCTGGTCACCCCGGACACCGACGAACGCGCGCTGTATACCGACTTGGCCGAGCGGATCCGGGTGGAGGCCAAAGGGGCACCAGCAGGCCGACGCCTTGCGCTCCGTTCGGTGGCCCGGCTGGCTGGCTCCACTCCGGCGGCGGCCGCCCCGACCCTGGACAAACTCGGCTGGACCGACTTGGGCGCCGCAGCGGCGGCGATCAGCGACTCTGCCAAGACGCGCCTGCTCACCGCGAAGTTGGCCGAGCATGCGGCGCGCGGTGAGAAGGTCCTGGTGTTCACCGCGTTCCGGCAGACCCTGGAGTTGGTCGCCACGGCGGCTCGGTCGGCCGGCGTCGGCGCGGCCATCTACCACGGTGGCCTGCCGCGGGCGGAGAAGGAACGAGTCATCGGCGCGTTCCGCGACGACGTGCCGGTCCTGCTGTCCACCGAGTCCGCCGGCGAGGGCCGCAACCTCCAGTTCTGTCACGTGATGATCAACCTCGACCTGCCGTGGAATCCCATGCAGATCGAACAGCGCCTCGGCCGCCTGCACCGGATCGGTCAAACCCACGATGTCCTGCTGACCAACCTCGTCAGCAGAGGCAGCATCGAGGAACGAATCCTGCACGTACTGGAAACCAAGATCAACATGTTTGAACTGGTCGTCGGTGAACTCGACATGATCCTGGGGCGCATCGACGAGGACTTCGACTTCGAGCAGACCGTGTTCGACGCGTTCACCAGCACCGAGGACGATGCCGCCTTCGCCCGTCGCATGGACGAGATCGGCGACCGGCTCGCGGCGGCTCGCACCACCTATCTTGCCGATCGGAACAACGTCGACGCCCTGGTCGGGGAGGACAACGAATGACGACCGGCCGGCCCGGCCCAGCTCTCGAGTTCTGGCTGAGTTACCTGGATTCCCACGGCGGCCTGTGGGAGCTCTCGGGCGACACCGTGCTGGCCGTCCTACCCGAGCAGCTGGCGATCGCGCACGATCTGCCGGAGTCCGGGCTGATCACCGACGACCCGGACATCGCCCGCGAGGATGGCGTGCTGTTCCTCGGCACGGGACACCCGGAGATCAGCAAGGCCGCCGAAACGGTCATCGACGCCGCCGATGTCGGCACGATCACGGTGCCGCACCGCTCGCCGTCGCCCACCACCGAGGACCTGCTGGGCCGAATCCGCGACCAGGTCCCCGTCGATCACGGCCGGATCGACGCCACCGGCGCGCCGATCCGCACCCACCGGTCAGTCCTGCGACTGGGCGTCCTGGTCAGCCACACGGTGTCCGCCGAGGAGCGGTTCACCGAGGTCGCCGAATGCATGCTCGACGTTCCCACGCGCGTGGTCTGGCCCGAGGATGCCGCACTCCGGTTGCGGAACGCCGCGGCCACCGCTGATCAGCGGCACGCCCGCGAGACCCGGCCGAGTTCGCTCACCGCGGCCGTGGCCGCCGCACATCGGGAACTCGATGCCGCCGCCGGGCAGCGCGGCCAGGTTCTGGCGGCTGGGGCGGCTGGCGAGCTGGTGGCGGAGACCGCTCGGGTGGGCGAGTACTATGCCGCCGCCCTGGCCGTCATCGACAAACGCCGGGCCGGTGCGGACGAGCGGCGGACAGCTCTGCTGGACGCCCGTGCCCAGGCCACCATCGCCGAGCGCGACCGGCGTCTCGCCGAGGTCACCGAGAAATACCAGCGCCGGCACGAACTGCGCCCCTACCGCCTGCACCTCATTGACCTTCCGGTCTGGCGGCTGGCCACCGATGTCCGGCGCGGCGACCGCCGCTGGCCGGTGACGTTCGACTATCTGCCCCTGCTGGGCACTGTCGCCCCCACCCGATGCCCCGCCTGCGACGCACACGCCCCGCTGGTGGCGACCAAGACCCACCTCGGCTGCGCGACCTGCGTCCCCGCCAAGCAACCCGCGGCCACGTCACCGGCAACGACACCGACGCCGAAACCGGCCGCGAGCCGCCCGCCAGCGACCTCTAAACCAGGCGAACCACAGCCCCGGAACGCGGATCAGCACAGCCATGCGAGCATGCCGCGGCCGGCCAAGACCCGAGCGACGAAACCCACGCTCCCGGCGACCACCACACCGCGCGCGGCCAGCCCAGCCCGCCTCGTACTGCCCGGCAAGGCCGAGGAACGCAAGGTCGCCGACTTCTGGAACCACGTCGGCGCCGGGGATCACCGCAGACTCAACCGGCTGATCGCCCCCGAATCGCCACTGGCCGCCCTGACCCGGCTGTACCTGTCCGCCGGACCGCTGCACGGCATCGGCATCCCAGCAGGTCAGAGGCCAGTCAGCGTTACCTGCGACAACTACGACCAGCCGGTGGCCGGCCGACGTGGCGGCACGGCCGGCGCGGTTCAGACCAACCACCGCGAGTACCCGTACCTGCTGCTGTGGTCGCCGCAGCGGCTCCTGGACGAGATCCTCCCCTACGGCGGTCCCCGGCATCTGGGCGTGTTCTCCCGCCTGGGCCGGCGCGCGAGCACCCCGGCACCACCCACCCATCTGGACCTCGACCCCGTGGCCGTGCTCCTGCACACCCGGACGACGGCGCGCTACGGCCTGGCCTTCACCGCCCGCGCACTGGCCGCCTGGTGGCGACTGCCCGACCCGGACGACCTGCTCGCGCGGTTCACGCCGCAGGCGCTCGCCGCAACGATCGACCGGGCCATCCGTTACTGGTCGGGCGCGCCGCAGGCGACCTATGCGGAGGCCGCCGACGCCTTTCGCACCGAGGAAGCTACCATCCGCAAAGCCGCGCCCGTCCTGCAGAAACGCCTCCAGCTCAGTGACACCCGCAACTGGTGAACCCACGGCCGGCGCGAACCGTGGGCGCACCGACGTGGGGACGCGTCACCGTCCCGGTCGGGGCAAGATGGTCAGGTGCTGATCGTGCGTGCCACCAAGAAACTGCTGCGCCTGGCGGGTCCCGCCACCGCACCCGACGACGAGCGTGGCACGACGCTGCTAGGCCCGTGGTACGCCACGGTCCTGTTCTGGCGGCCGCGGCTCGCGCTGCTGGTCAACGAATCGACGCTGCTGCCGGTGCTGCTGCCATTGGCCCCGGCCTCGACCCTGACCAGCAGGATCGCCCAGCAGATCAGCACCGTGCTGACGGCCCACCACACGTCCGCCGCGATCGTCGACCAAGAACAGCGGCAGATGCGGACCTGTCAGCTCGGCGCGACCGCCAATCGCAGCGTCGTGGGCGTCATGACCGAATTCGCCCGCCTCGCCGAAGTCCACCATGACGCCGAGCCCGCCATGGACCTGGTCGGGCTCGCGGTCCGACTGGCCGAGACGCCCTGCGGACCGCTGTACGGCGGAAACGTCAGCCCAGACCGTGAACTAGCCGCCGCCGTGCGTGCGATCGCGTGATACCGCAGCCACCGCCCCCAGGAGATCGAGATAGCCATCCACGGCTTCCCAGAGGTGGTTCTCGGGATGACGGCCGCCCCCACGATGCTCGTGACGCCAGTCGCGGTCCCAGTATTTCTGGTCGACGGTGTGGAGCTGAGCCAGCGCCCGGTCGAGTTCCACCTCGACCCGCTGCCGCAGATCCGCCGGGCTCGCGCTCGCCCTCGGCAACTCGGCGAATCGCCGGTCGCGCAGCGCGTCCAGCACGGATTCGTCGGTCCCGTCGAGCGACCAGAACCGGACCGGATCGTGGATGACGTGGTTCCACACCGGCTCGTGCCGCGATCGCCACCAGTACGCGAAACCGCCCTTGTCCAGCCGCAGGCTGTCCACCAGCCAGGCGGTTCCCGGTGGTTGCGAACACCAGGGCACCTCCTCGGGCGACAGGTTGAGCGCCAACGCCACCTGCACGCTCTCGACGGGATCAGCGCCGTCGAGGACATCGCCGAAGACGTACGCTTCCCGGAGGAACGGCGCGTCCACCGGCAGCCGCGTCGTCCACTGGCACGCGTCGGCCAGCACACGCAGCTTCTCGACGGCTCGGCGGTAGCGCATGCTCACATAGTCCCCCACGCAACCGATCACCCGGCAGTCCCGTGGCCACGCCGAGTTGCCCGGCGGTGTTACTCCGGCTGGCCATCTTGCTGGCCGATGTCGGCGACCGGCTCCGCTACCTCTACGACTTCGGCGACGACTGGGAGCACGACATCACCCTGAGCAGATCCTTCCCGCTGGTGCCGAAATGACCGGTGCGATCTGCACCGCCGGCAGAGGGGCGTGCCCGCCGGAGGACTTCTGCGGCGCGGGGGGCTACCAGGAGCTGAAGGCGACACTGGACGACCCGGCCGACGAGCACGAGAACATGCTCGAATGGCTCGGCCTGGCCCCACCCGGCGACTTCGACCTACGCGCGTTCTCCGCCGAAGAGGTCAATCGCCGGCTCGACCGCTCCATCCGGCAGCACCTGCGCGCCGTGCGCTGACCACGGTCCGTGGCCAGCACCGCCGCCCGCGGTGCGAGGCCAGTCGCGGTCCGATGTCACGCTCAGTGTCCGGCACCGAACACAGGCCAGGCCGTCTACAGGCGGTCATACGTCAAAGAATGACCACCGACCACGACCAGCAACAACCGAGAACCACCAGGTCAATGACGGTGCACGCGACAAAGACGCAGGTCAGCGGCGTGCGTGCACAGTTCTACGACGTGTGATCCGAACAGCCGAAACGGCCGGTCCCGGAAGGGGCCGGCCGTTTCGCGTATGAGCCATTCACGAACGGGCCAGGAATGGCGCACGGGTCGGCCGTGAACGGCGCACCACATTTCCCCGACGGGCATTGAAGGCACGACGCAAGGGGTTGCGCCCGTTGGGATGGCGCATGCTGACCGAGCGTCGTCACCGAAGGATGGGGGATATGCGCAACGTATTCCAGCCGTCGCTCGGCGACGAGGAACTCGACGCGCTGCGGCAGGTGTTCGCGGCGAACTGGCCGGGTCACGGACCGCGCGCCAGGGCGTTCGAGGCGGAGTTCGCCGCGCACCTGAGCGTGCCGGCAGATCAGGTGGTATTCCTCAACTCGGCCACCGCAGGGCTGTTCCTGGCCGTGGACCTGCTCGGCATCGGCCCGGACGACGACGTGGTGCTGCCGTCGATCAGCTTCGTGGGCGCGGCCAACGCGGTGTCCGCCAGTGGTGCCCGGCCGGTGTTCTGCGACGTCGACTCGCGCACGCTCAACCCGTCCGTCGCGGACGTCGAACAGGCCCTGACGCCGCGCACCAGGGCGGTGCTGATCCCGCACTACGGCGGCTATCCGGGTCAGGTCGCCGAGATCGCCCAGCTGTGCCGGGACCGAGGACTGCTGCTCATCGAGGACGCTGCCGGCGCCGTTTCGTCCCAAGTGGACTGTCAGATGTGCGGGACGTTCGGTGACGTCGCGATCTGGAGCTTCGACGCGATGAACATCCTCGTCACCGGTGACGGCGGGATGCTCTACGTGCGCGACCCGGAACTTGCCGCGCGGGCACACCGGATGGCCTACCACGGGCTGCGCCACGTCAGCGGTTTCGCCGCGTCGGCCGAGCTGCCGCGCCGCTGGTGGGAGCCGGTGGTCACCGAGTTCGGCCGGCGGGTGGTGGGCAACGACATGACGGCGGCGATCGGCAGCGTGCAACTGCGCAGGTTGCCGGAGTTCATCCGGCGGCGCGAGGAGATCGCGCGGACCTACGACCGGCTGCTGGCCGGCGTCGACTGCCTCGCGACCCCGCCGGAACTGCCGGTCGGCCAGACCAGTTCGCACCACTTCTACTGGGTGCAGCTCGACGCGGGCATCCGCGACAACGTCGCGGCGGATCTGCTGGAGCGCGACATCTACACCACGTTCCGGTACGCACCGCTGCACAAGGTCTCGGCCTACCGGTCCAACGCGAGCCTGCCCGGCGTGGACGACGCGGCCGAACGCACCCTGCTGCTGCCCATCCACCAGGCACTGGACGACACCGACGTGCGGACCATCGCCGGCGAGTTGTGCAAGTCGGTCGAGCACCGGGCCTGGTCATGAGAGCATCGCGCGGGGAGAGGAGCCGTCGTGGACGTGACGGGTAGGCCCGCCGCCCTGCGGGCCGGGCGGCGGGAGTGGACCGGCCTGGCCGTGCTCACCCTGCCGACCATCCTGTCCGCGATGGATTTCGGCGTGCTCTACCTGGCGTTGCCCAAGATCGGCGCGACGCTGCACCCGAGCAGCACGGAACTGCTGTGGATCCAGGACATCTACGGCTTCCTGATCGCCGGATTCCTGATCACCATGGGCAATCTCGGCGACCGCATCGGGCGCCGCAGGCTGCTGATGATCGGCGCCGCCGCGTTCGGCGCCCTGTCGATCGTCTGCGCCTACGCGCCGTCGGCCTGGCTGTTGATCCTGTCCAGGGCGTTGCTGGGTGTCGCGGGCGCGACGCTGATGCCCTCGACCCTCGCGCTGATCAGCAACATGTTCCGCGACGCGCGCCAGCGGTCCACGGCGATCAGCATCTGGGCCACGTCGCTGCTGTTCGGGGCCGCGATCGGCCCGCTGGTCGGTGGCGCGCTGCTGGACCGGTTCTGGTACGGCTCGGTATTCCTGATCGGCGTGCCCGTCATGGTGCTGCTGCTGATCACCGCGCCGTACCTGCTGCCCGAGTACCGGGACCCCGCCGGCCGGAAACTCGACCTGCCCAGCGTGGTCCTCTCCCTGGGCGCGATCCTGCCGATCGTCTACGCGATCAAGGAACTGGCCAGTAGCGGACTGACACCGCCGGCGGCTCTCGCCCTGATGCTGGGCGTGCTGGTCGGCATCGGTTTCGTGTCCCGGCAGCGCCAGTTGGCCGATCCGCTGCTGGACCTGCGACTGTTCAGCAACCGCGAGTTCGGTGCCGCGCTGGGCATCCTGATGTTCGGGGCGGTCGCGATCGGCGGCGTCGGGCTGCTGTTCTCGCAGTACCTGCAACTGGTGCACACGTTCTCCCCGCTGACCGCGGGCCTGCTGATGATCCCGGACACGGTCGGCCTGATCGGCGGTTCGCTGCTGGCACCGGTCGCGGCACGCCGGATCCGGCCGGCGTACGTGGTCGGCGTCGGCCTGCTCGTGTCCGCCGTCGGCTTCCTGGTGCTCACTCGGGTGTCGCCGGGTTCGGCCGTGGCGCTCACCGTGATCGGCGTGGTGATCGCCACCTTCGGTGTGGCGCCGAGCTGGGTGCTGGGCACCGACCTGATCGTCGGTTCGGTGCGACCGGAGAAGGCCGGGTCGGCCGCCGCGGTGTCGGAGACCAGCAGCGAGTTGGGCATCTCGCTGGGTGTCGCGGTGCTGGGCAGCGTCGCGCTCGCCGTCTACCGGGGCAATCTGGCCGATCATCTGCCAGCGGGTGCCGCACAGGGGGACGGCACGCTGGTCGGTGCCGTCGGCGCGGCCGGGCACCTGCGCGGCGGGTCCGGCCGTGCGTTGCTGGCCGCCGCCCGGTCGGCGTTCACCAGCGGTTTCGCGGTGGCGGCCGTGGTGGTGGTGCCGATCCTGGTGATCCTCGCCGTGCTGTCGTTCGTGTTGCTGCGCAAGGTGAACCCGACAGCGGAGGGCGAGGCGCCCGAGCCGGCCGACGCGGTCCGGGTGCCGCAACTCCCCCAGGCTCCGGCGATCCGCGGCCGCGATCAGCGCTACGTCCGGCAGGGGTCCGGTCGCGGGCTGCTGGCCAGAACCGGTGACCTGGTGTTGTTGTGTGACGTGGTGCGTGGGCAGGGCAGCACGGTCGGCGCGCTGTACGAAGCTCTGGCCGACGCCGCGGACGGCGGTGGTGGTGCCGAACTGAGCAGGCGGGTCACCGGCATCGTCAGCGCCGCGGGGCCGGAGGGCTGCCCGTCACTGTGCGCGTTCGGACCCCGGCACGAAGGCGGTCTCGTCGCGCTCGTGCACGGCGACGCCGCGCTGACCATCGCCACGGCCGGCCACGACGTGCTGCTGGACGGGAAGGACGCGGTCACCGTCGCCGACCGGGTGATCACCACACCGGTCGAGTCGATCCGCGCGGTGCTGGGCAGTGGTGTCGACCTGCGCTTCGCCGGTGACGGGCTGGTTCCCGCCGAGGACGAGCCCGTCCTGTCCGAGCCGCGGGCCGCACCGGCGATCACCAGGGACCGCACGGTTCCCGGCATCACCCCGGTGGAACCGCCGCAACCGGTCGTGCTTGCCGCCGAGTTGTCGCTGCCCGATCCGCCGGCACCGGACGGTGAGGCGGACCTGGTGGTCGGCGTGTACTGCCGGCGACGCCATTTCAACGACCCGAAAATGGCCTACTGCACGATTTGTGGAATATCCATGGCCCAGGCGAATCGGACAGCCGATCTGGGCCGCCGACCATCACTGGGCGTACTGGTGCTCGACGACGGCACAACGGTGCCGCTGGTCATGGACCTGGTTTTCGGCAGAGCTCCCGACTCGGACGCGGCGGTGATCGCCGGGGCCGCCGGGCCGGTGCGGATCACCGGCGACTCTGTGTCCAGAGTGCACGCTTGGATCGTGCTGGATGGTTGGGACGTCAAGGTTGTCGACGCCGGGTCACGGAACGGATCATTCCTGTGTGGTCCGAACGAGACCTCGTGGACCCGCCTGACCAAGGGCGTGCCCACCTTGGTGCTGCCCGGCTCGACAGTCGCGTTCGGACAACGACAGCTTCGTTATCACTCCCATAGAGCTCAATCAGTCGACTTCTCGGACAATCCGTCGCTGCGCAATCGGGAATAACAACCGATCGCCGTCCCGGGACCATCCTGGGTAGGAGCCTCGATCGGGCGCATCAAAATTGGGTATCGAGGAGATACTGATGACTGACGAGAATCCGCAGGAGTCGCAGCCGGGCGGCTACGACAGCAATCCCCCGACGGGAGGGCTGCCGACGTTCGAACCGCCGCCGCCGGGCAGCACCTACCCGGCCCAGCCGCAGTGGTCGGCTCCGGCCGCACCGGTGCTCCGGTGGCGGTTCCGTGACCACCTGACGGTGGCGATCATCGTGGCTGTCGTGATGATCGTCGTCGTCGGCCTGGGCGTCACGTGGATCATGAAGGACGGCGGCGTCCGGACGGCGGCGGACGCCACGCCGCTGCGGCCCGTCGCCGCGCAACAGCAGCACCAGATCCCGGCGTCGGCCGGGGCCAACGGGCAGGACCTCACCAAGGGTGCGGTGTTCCTGGACTCCAACGACCGCGACATGAACACCGTCATCGCGTTCGCCAGGGGCGCGGACGGCACGCTGCACAAGATCGGCACCTACGCCACCGGTGGCAAGGGCAGCGGCAGCGTCGAGGACACGTCCAACGGCCTCGTGGTCGCCTCGACGCAGGGCACGGTGTCGCCCCAGCACGACGTGAACGACCCGAAGTTCCTCATCGTGCCCAACCTGGGCAGCGGCACGGTCACCGTGTTCAAGATCAAGCCGCATGGTCTGCAGCTCGCGTCGACCACCATCACCGGCGGCCTCAAGCCGATCAGCATCGCGGTGAGCCACGGCCTGGTCTACGTCCTGCAGAGCGGTGAGGTCACCGACCAGTTCCTGACCAGCGCGACCACCGACATCGAGAACTGCACCACGGGCGAGCTACCCACGGTCGTCGGGTTCCACATCGACGACAGCGGCAGGCTGACCCCGATCCAGGACTCGACCCGGCTGCTGTCCGGTGACGCGGACTCCGGCTGCACCATGGTCGGCTTCACGCCGGACGGCAAGTTCCTGTTCGCCGCCGAGCGGCGCGCCGGCAAGCCGGACCCGAAGACCGGGTTCCAGAAGGGTGACCTGATGGCCTTCCCGGTGCAGGAGGACGGCACGCTGGGCCAGCCCACCGTCACCACCCCGGCCGCCGACGGCGTGTACAGCTTCGTATTCACCAAGGACGGTCGCACGATGCTGACCGCCGACCAGAACGGCGACATCGGCCACGCCAACGGTGGCGAGGCGGAGAGCTACTCGGTGAACGACGGCCAGGTGACGCCGATCGAGAGCACGCCGGTGCCGACCGAGCGCACCGACTCGTGCTGGGTCGTGCTGACCAACGACGAGACGCTGGCGTTCGTGTCCAGCCCGTTCGGCAACGACCTCACGGGCGGCTCGATCGCGTCCTACCGGGTCGACAAGGGCGGCAAGATGACGCTGCTGTTCCCGGAGGCCACCTCGGACGACGGCCACTCCAGCGTCGGCAACCACCTGTCGCTGGGCGTGCTGGACCTGGCTCTGAGCAAGGACAGCCAGTACCTGTACGCGCTGGACGGGCTCGGTGGCGGGGTGTACGGCTTCAAGGTCAACTCCAACGGCACGCTGACCTACGTCCAGTCGCTGCACACGTTCAACATCGCGCCGCTGAACCTCGGCGGCCAGGGTGGTCCCAACGGGATCGCCGCGTACTGATCGCGATCCGACACAGCGCCCATCGCGGCTACCCCAGCGCCGGCTGACCGCCGTGGCCCGGATCCCATCCGGGCCACGGCGGGTCGGGGCACGCGGGGAGATGCACGGGCACCGAACACCGATGACGATTGCGGATGGTTCGGATCCGCCATCGGCCGATTCCACACTCTTTTCCAGGAGGTACGGCGGTGGGTAACCACGTCGGAGACCACGCTGTGGTGCTGGGGGCCAGCATGGCGGGACTGCTCGCGTCCCGGGTGCTGTCCGAGTCCTACACGCGGGTGACGGTCGTCGACCGTGACACGCTCACCGGCGTGCGCGAGCCGCGGCGCGGCGCCCCCCAGACGTCACAGGCCCACGGCCTGCTGGCCCGCGGCCACCAGATTCTCGAGGAACTGTTCCCCGGGCTCACCCGCGAACTGGCCGAGCAGTCCGACGTCCCGCTGGGCGACCTGAACGGCGACTTCCGCTGGTACTTCAGCGGTGAACGCCTGGCGCACGGGCATTTCGGCCTGGCCTGCGTGTCGGTGACCCGGCCCATCCTGGAGTCGCACGTGCGCGCCAGGGTGCAGGCGCTGCCCAACGTCACCCTGATCGAGGAGTGCGACATCCTCGGCGTCGAGGCGTCCCGCGACCACAGCCGGATCACCGCGGCCAAGATCCAACGGCACGGCTCGACGACCGTCGAGACGGTGGCCGCCGACCTGGTCGTGGACGCCACCGGTCGTGGCTCCCGCACCCCGGTGTGGCTGGCCGAGCTGGGCTACGAGCGGCCGGTCGAGGAGAAGATCAAGGTCGGCATCGGCTACACGACCCGGTACTACCGGCTCAAGCGGGACGTCTTCCAGGGCGACGTGTCGATCAACCCGGTGGCCACGCCGGACGCGCCGCGCGGCGCGATCTTCTCCCGGATCGTGCAGAGCGATCCGCTGCACGCCGAGCTGTCGGTCACCGGGATGCTCGGCGACTACCCGCCGACCGATCACGACGGCTTCACCGAGTTCGTCAAGTCCTTGCAGGCCAAGGAGATCTACGAGGCCATCAAGGACGCGGAGCCGCTGTCCGCACCGGTGCAGTTCCGGTTCCCGGCCAGTGTCCGCAAGCGCTACGAGCGGCTGCGCCGGTTCCCCGAGCGGCTGATCGTGATCGGCGATGCCGTGTGCAGCTTCAACCCGGTGTACGGCCAAGGTATGTCCGTCGCCGGACTGGAAGCCCTGGCACTGCGCAGGCATCTGCGCTCCGGCGTGCCGAACCCCAAGCGGTACTTCAGGTCCATCGCCAAGTCGATCGACGTGGCCTGGGACATCGCGGCCGGCAGCGACCTGGCCAACCCGGCCGTGGAGGGTAAGCGGACGTTCATGGTGCGGTTCGGCAACGCCTTCACCGAGAAGGTGATCATCGCCGCCATGCAGGACGCCAGGGTCACCGACCTGTTCTTCCGGGTGGCCTGCTTCATCGAGCCGCCCAGCGCGTTCTACCGGCCGACCAACCTGCGCCGGATCCTCTGGCCGAGGCCGTACCGGCCACCGGCACCGGTGACCGCGATCCGGTCCCGGCAGCCGGGTGACCAGGAGGGGCGCAGGGCAGCCTGATCGCCACACCGCCGGCACGCTCCGGCGGGAGAGGAGCACACGATGGACACCGGCGTCCCGCATCCGAGGTTCGCGCGGGCCGGCATGCGGGAGTGGGCAGGACTGGCACTGCTGGTCCTGCCCACCATGCTGTCTACTATGGACTTCGGCTTGCTGTTCACGGCCACTCCCTCGCTGGGTGCGACACTGCCGGCCGGTGGTGTGCAACAGGTGTGGATCGTGGCCGGCTACGGCGTCGTGGCCGCGGGCTGCGGTGTCACCGCGGGCGCGCTGGGCGACCGCATCGGCCACCGGCGGCTGCTGGTCGGCTGCGCCTTCCTGTTCGGGCTGGTGTCCTTCGTGGCGGCGTACCCGGATTCGGCCGACATGCTGACCATCACCAGGGGCGCGCTGGGCGTGTGCGGTGCCGCGCTGCTGCCGGCGGCCCGGTCGCTGGTGGTCGCGCTGTTCCGTAGTCCGCGGCAGCGCAGGCTCGCACTGCGGGTGTGGGTGGGGGCACTGCTGTTCGGCGGCGCTGCCGGCCCGGTCGTCGGTGGCGTGCTGCTGCACTACTACTGGTGGGGTTCGGTGTTCCTGATCGCCCTGCCGGTGATGGCCGTGGTCGTGGCCGCCGCGCCTGCCGTCCTGCCGGAATCGGGCGACGTCGACGCCGCCCATCCGCTGGACATGGTCGGCCTGCTGCTGTCCCTGATGGTGGCGCTGGCCTTCGTGTGGGGGCTCAGCGACCTGGCCGTGCCGGGCGTGCCGGGGGCACCGCTGGTGTCGCTGCTCATCGGGGTCGGCGCGGGCGGCTGGCTGGTCGTGCGGCGGCGTGGCAACGGCTCGACCACCGGTTCGGCGGCGGTGCTGCTCGGCGGTGCCCTCGCCGGTGGCGTGGGGTACCTGGCCGTGCAGTTCCTGCAGGTCGTCGCCGGCCGGTCGGCGCTGGGCGCCGGCCTGTTGCTGCTGCCCGCCGCCGGTGCCCTGGTGGCCGGTTCGGTGCTGGCGCCGGTACTCGCCCGGACGTTCGACGCCCGGCAGGTGGTGGCCGGCGGGCTGGTGCTCGCCGCCGCCGGCTGTGCCGTGCTGACCGCGGGCACGGCGGGCGTGGTGACCGGCGTCGCCCTGGTGTGCCTCGGCGTGGCGCCGACCTGGCCGTTGGGCGGCCGACTCAACCGGGACACGGCCACGTTCGTCGCCCGCACCGGCGGCCTGGCCGGTGCCGCGCTCGGCGTCGCGGTGCTGGGCAGCGTGGCCCTGCTCGCCTATCAGGGCCTGGTGCGGATTCCGCCCGGCGTGCCCGGTGCCGCCGCCGGGGACAGCGTCGCCGGGGCCACGGCCACCGCGGGCGAGCTGCCCGCCGGGCTCGGCGCCGCCCTGCTGACCGCCGCCCGGGCCGCCGTGGTCGACGCGTTCGACACCGCTGCCCTCGTCGCCTGCTGCGCCGCGCTGGTCCTGGCCGCGCTCACCGTCCTGCGCCGCAGGCGGGCCGCCACCGCCGTCACCACCGAGCCGGCCACGGCGCTGCGCGAAGCCGCCTGATCGGGCACACGCGAAACGGGCCGCCGGTGATCCGGCGGCCCGTTCTCCTTCGGCGATCAGATGTAGGGCGTGTCCGGCTCCAGGCCACACAGGATCCGGCCGTACAGCTCGTACGCCGTCGGCGGGTAGATCAGCGCGTGCTGGTTGCCCGCCTGGATGTCCCGCGAGATCCGCTGGATCGGCGCGTCCCGGTAGATCGACGAACCGCCGCTGGCGTGCGCCAGGATGTCCACCGACTCCTTGGCCAGCTGCGCGGCCGCGGCGACGTCCATCCGCGCCCTGGCCCGCTCCTCCAGCTTCCACGGCTCCCCGGACCGGCCCTTGGCGTCCACCTGGTCGGCGACCCGGAAACCGTGGAACTCGGCCTGGTCCAGCTTCACCTGAGCCTCGGCCACCTTCAGGTGCGTGATCGGGGCTTCCTGCGCACTGGCGTAGCCGGTGTAGGTGATCTTGCGGCCGGGCAGCTTGTCGAAGTACGCGTCCCGAGCCGCCTTCGCCAGGCCGATGAACGTGCCCAGCGACGACGCGGCCGCCACGGGCAGCATCGGCGCCTTGAACATCGGCGAGTCCGCGTTCAACTGGGAGGCGTACTGCTCGGTCAGCACCGCGGGCAGCGGCAGCACCCGCTCCTGCGGCACGAACACGTCGGTCGCCACGGTGGACACGCTGCCGGTGCCCTTCAGGCCGGACACGTACCAGTCGTCCACGATCTGCAGATCCGACATCGGCACCAGCGCCATGACCGGCAGCGGCGCGCCGTCCGGCTGCGGCCAGATCGCGATGATCTCCTGCCAGTGGCTGTGCAGGGCACCACTGATGAACGACCACCTGCCGTTCACCACCAGACCACCCTCGGTGGGCGTCGCCATACCGCCCGGGCTCAACGTGCCGCACACCCGGACGTCGGGCGTGCTGAACACCTCGTCCTGCACGTGGTCCGGGAACAACCCCGCCATCCACGTGGGAATCCAGTACACCGACGCCACCCACGACGCGGAGCCGTCGCCCCGGCCGAGTTCACTGGCGATCTCCACCAGTGTGCGCGTGTCCGCCTCGTAGCCGCCGTAGCGTTTCGGCGTGCGCAGCTTGAACACGCCGGCGTCGGCCAGCGCCTCGATGGTCTCGTCGTGCAGTCGCCGGTTCTCCTCCGTCCAGGGCGCGTGCCTGCGCAACAGCGGCACGAGATCGGCTGCCCGGGAAACGAGCTCTGTCGTGGTGGGCACGGGCGTGATCGTCACCCTGTCCTCCTAGGGTAATGGCCGCTATTGACTGAGGAAACGACGCGCACGCCGGGCCTCCCGGGCGCGCACGTAATCCCACGTCGAATCTTTCACGGGCCGGCCGACCACCCGCATCTCCGCCCATGCTCGATCGCCGCCGGGCAAATACCGCATCACCGAAGATGCCGCAGCACGACCGGTACCCGACCATTGGCGGACCTCACCCACGACGAAAGGACGGCTCATGCCCATCGAAGTAGGCGCCCAGGCTCCGGACTTCGAACTCCCGGACCAGTTCATGAACCCCGTGAAACTGTCCGACTTCCGGGGTGAGAAGAACGTGGTCCTGGTGTTCTTCTCGGCCGCGTTCAGCAGCATCTGCGAGGGCGAGATGTGCTCCGTCCGCGACGAGCTGGCCGACCTGGACACCAGCGAGGCCCAGGTGCTCACGGTCTCCACGGACACCCCGTTCGTGCTCCGCCAGTGGGCTGACCAGCAGGGCTACAAGTTCTCCCTGTTGTCCGACTTCTGGCCGCACGGCAAGGTCTCCCGCATCTACGACGTCTTCGACGAACAGTTCGGCGTGCCGACCCGGGGCACCTTCGTCATCGACAAGACCGGCACGGTCCGGTGGCGGGTCCTCAACGCCATTCCCGACATCCGCGACGCCGGCGAGTACCGCACCGCGCTCGCCGCACTTTGAGCGAAGTCCGACGGCCGGTCCGATGCTCGGGCCGGCCGTCGGCGTCCCCGAAATGCCTGGCCGCCGGCGTGAATATTCCTGTCGGGCCGGCAAAACCGTCCGCCGGACGATTCGCCGAACAATATGGCCGACGCCGGATCCGAATAGCACCTGGTTGCGCAGGCAGGGAGAGGAGCAAGCAACTTTCTGGGCCCATTCTTGAGCTGAGGGTCCCAAAGGAGGAGTGGATGTTCGACCATGTGATCGGCGCGGGGGGCGTCGGCGAGCAGACGCGACCGCGGACGCTGTCCGGACACGGAGTTCTGGTCCGGGCCGGTGAGCTGGTGCTGTTGTGCGAGCTGCCGGCCGGGCGGGGACGACAGATCGGGGCATTGCTCGACACGGTGGCCGCGCTCGCCGGTGAGCACCCCGACGGCGCTGAACTCAGCAACCGCCTGACCAGCCTCATCGACGCAACCGACCCGGCCGACGTGCCGTCGTTCTGCGCCTACGGACCCGCCGGTGACGGGCTCGCGGTCGTCGTACACGGCGACGCCGAACTGGTCCTCGGCACCGACGGCGACGAAACCCGCTTCACCGGCCAACCCGGCGTCACCGTCGTCGACCGCGTCGAGGTCGTACCGGCGGGGCCCGTGCGAGCCGTGGTCGAGGGGGCCCGGCTGCACGTCGCCGCACCACCGCTGGCCGAGGCCCAACCGGCGCCGGAAGCCGAACCGGCCACACCGGAACAGGTCCAGCGCATCGTGGACGGCGCCGACGAACCCGAGCAGACCACACCGGAACCGACCGTCGACGACAGCATCCCCGCCGACAACCTGGTCCTGGGCGTCTACTGCCGGCGCGGCCACTTCAACGACCCGGTGATGACCTACTGCACCGTCTGCGGCATCACCATGGCGCAGGCCACCCGGCACCAGGTGCTCGGCCCCCGGCCCGCCCTCGGCGTGCTGGTGCTCGACGACGGCGCCATGTACTCCCTGGTGCGCGACCACGTCTTCGGCCGCGACCCCGGCACCGACCCCGCGGTCGCCGCAGGCCGGGCCGTGTCCGTCCCGCTACGCGACCCGTCGGTGTCCCGCGTGCACGCCAGGATCGTGCTGGACGGCTGGGACGTGCGGATCGTCGACAACGGCTCCACCAACGGCACGTTCGTCGCGATGCCCGGCGAACCGTCCTGGACCCGCGTCGTGCCAGGAGCGGACGTCACGCTGCGCCCCGGAATGATGGTCGCCCTCGGCCGCCGGCAGCTGCGCTACCACACCCACCGCGCCCAGTCCGTCGACTTCGGGACCCTGCAGAACCGCCGCGCGCAGGGACACAGCGCCCATGCCTGACCCCACACCCCGCGATCACGTGACAGGCAGAGGCTCGCAGACCGGATTGGTGACCCGACATGACTGAGATCTTCGATCTGACCACCGCATCCCGCACCCGGCCGGTCGCCGACGAGGCCCTGCCACCGATCGGCGCCGCGCTGCCACCGGCGCTGGAGAACGCCGACTGGTGGACCGACGAGATGGTGGCCCGGGCCGGCATTCCCATGCTGGACGTGCCCATCGTGTCCGTCGGCGGCGGCATGGGCTCGTTCGTCACCGTGGACTACCTGCGGGTGGCCGGCGGCGTGCCGGTCGAGGACATCCGCGTGCTGTCCAACATCAGCCACCCGTGGCAGACCTACGAGTACCTGACCCGCGTCTCCCAGCTGCCGCGCAACCGCCGCATCCGCTCCGACTCGGCGTCCCGCCCGGACAACCTGTGGGGCTTCCCGTCCTACGCCATCCAGGAAGCCTTCCAGGACAAGACCCTCAAGCCGCTCAAGCAGGTCTTCCTGGAACCGGTGTTCGACGACTTCTACACGCCCCTGCTGGGCAAGGTGCTGGACAGCATGCGCAAGGAAGCCGACCGCATCCGCTACTGGGACATGCTGGTCCAGGGCGAGGTGCGCACCGTGCGCAGGCGCGTCGGCGGCGGCTACTTCACCGTCCTCACGCCACACCCCACGAAATCGCCCACCCAGAACAACCGGCCCACCGGACAGGCCGGTCCGGTCGACCGCCCGATCGCCTACCGCTGCCGCGACGTGCACATCGCCGTCGGCTACACCGGCCTGCGGTTCCTGCCCGACCTGCAGGAGTTCCGCGAGCGCTACAACGACTACCACCACGTGGTCAACGGCTACGAGGACCACGAGCACATGTACGAGTCGCTGCGCCGCAGGCCAGGCACCGTACTCATCCGGGGCGGCGGCATCGTCACCGCGGCCGTCATGCAGCGACTGATCTGCGACCGGCTCAACTTCGGCGCGCAGACCAGGATCCTGCAGGTGTTCCGCACCTTCTTCGGCGACAAGCACGGCGCCCACCCGTGGTCCAAACGGCCCGGCTCGCACGGCTTCGCCTACCAAGGCTTCAACTACCCCAAGTCCGCCTGGGGTGGCCAACTGCGCGCCCGCATGCTGCGCCGCGAGGGCGAGGACCGCGTCCGCATCTACGACGAGATCGGCGGCACCACCACCCCGCTGCGCCAGCACTGGCAGCACCACCTGTCCCGCGGCCGCAAGGACGGCTGGTACCACGCCTACCAGGGCACCATCGACAACCTGCGCCTCGACCCCGAGGGCAAGGTCCTCGCCACCCTGCACAACGACGACGGCGACCACGACCTCAACGCCGACTACGTGGTCGACTGCACCGGCCTGGACGGCGACGTCGCCGAACACCGCGTCCTGGGCGACCTGCTCAAGCACGGCGGCGCCCGGCGCAACCCGCTGGGCAGGCTCGACGTCGAGCCCACGTTCGAACTACGCGGATCGGCCAACGGCCCCGGCCGCGTCTACGTCACCGGCGCCGCCTCGTACGGCGGCTACTTCCCCGGCGTGGACACGTTCCTCGGCCTGCAGATCTCCGCCCAGGAAGTCATCGACCACCTCGCCCACCGCGGCCTCTGCCGGAAGATGGGCCCGATGCGCTCGACCATCGAGTGGCTCAAGTGGGCCCGCGGCCGCCAGATCTGACGAAGGGGAGACAGCGACATGGTTCCGACCATTCTCGGGCGCATCCAGACCCGCCTGTTCCTCATGGCGGTGGTCGGCGGACCGGTGACCGCCCTCATCACGCTCGTCCTGCCACTGTCCGGCCCGTGGGGCCCGCGCTACCAGGCCACGTTCATCATCCTGGCCGCCGTCGCCGTGATCGGCATCGTCTGGGAGTGCGTCTACCACCTGGTCATGCAGTGGCGGTGGGAAAAGGACTGGCCGACACTGTTCGGCCTGTTCACCTTCATCCCGGAAGGCATCCTGGTCGGCATCCTCGCCCACCAGGACCTGATCCCCGGCCTACCCGGCCCGACACCGGGTAACGCGTTCACCATCCAGTTCCTCGTGGTGTGGCTGTGCGTGTGGCTCGCCGGCCAGGGTCCGATGCGGGTGCCGTTCATCCGCTGGCGCTTCGACGGCGGCCGCGTCGTGTAGGTCGTCACCGTCCGGAGGGCTACCGCATCGTGTCGGCCCGCGGTGGCCCTCCGGCCCTCACTCGTAGAACACCCGCTCGATCACCGCCCGCGCCCGCCGGGTCGTCCGCCGGTAGTCGTCCAGGAACTGCCCCGGCTCGTCCACCGACTTCCCGGTCGCCGCGCTCGCCACCGCGGCCAACTCCCGCGCCGCCGTCGGCAACTGGTCGAATGCCTTGCCCCGCACCAACATCGTCGCGTTACGGGCCCGCGTCGCCAGCATCCACGCAGCCGCCATCGCGTTGCCGTCGGCCACGTCCAGCACACCCGCGCTCGTCGCGGCCTCGATACCGCCCAACGTCGACGTCGTCCGCAGTTCCGGCACCTCGAACGCGTGCCGCAACTGCAACAACTGCACGGTCCACTCCACGTCCGCCAGACCACCCCGGCCCAACTTCATGTGCGTCAACGGATCCGCACCCCTGGGCAGCCGCTCACTGTCCACTCTGGCCTTGATCCGCCGGATCTCCCGCACCTGCGCGGCCGTCAACCCGCCCGTCGGGTACCGCACCGGGTCGACCGCCTCCAGGAACGCGGCCCCCAGCTCCGGATCGCCCGCCACCGGTGTCGCCCGCAGCAGCGCCTGCGCCTCCCACGGCTCGGACCACTTCGCGTAGTACGCCACATACGAGTCCAACGTTCGCACCAACGGACCCTGCCGGCCCTCCGGGCGCAGGTCGGCATCCACCTGCAACGGCGGGTCGATACTCGGCGAACCGAGCACCGTACGCAGCTGCTCGGCCACCGAACCGGCCCACCGCACCGCGTCCGAGTCCGAGACACCGGGCATCGGGCGGCACACGAACATCACGTCCGCGTCCGACCCGTACCCCTGCTCACCACCGCCCAGCCGGCCCATGCCGATCACCGCCAGCGCCGCGAGCGCCGGCCGGTCCACCGTCTTCGCCCGCAACACAGCGGACAACGCCGACCGCAACACCGCGATCCACACGCTGGACAACGCGGCACACACCGCGTGCAACGGCACCAGGTCGAGCAGATCGGCGCTGGCCACCCGCAACAACTCGTGCCGGCGCAACGACCGAGCCGCCGCCACCGCATCGGCCACATCGGAGTGCCGGCCCACCACGGCGTCCAGCGAATGCGCCACCGCGACCGGATCCCGCCGGGCCAACTGGTCGGTGTGCGCGTAGAGCTGCAACACCTCCGGCGCCCGGATCATCAGGTCCGGCACCAGCTTCGACGTGCCCAACACGTACGCCAGCCGCTCGGCCACCGCCCCCTCGTCACGCAGCAACCGCAGGTACCACGGCGTACTGGCCAACGCCTCGGACAACCGCCGGTACGCCAGCAGCCCGCCGTCCGGGTCCGCGGTGTCGGCCAGCAGGCTCAACAACACCGGCAGCAACGTCGTCTGGATGGCCGCCCGGCGCGACACCCCGTCGGTGAGCGCCTGGATGTGCCGCAGCGCACCGTCCGGCGACGCGTAGCCCAACGCCGCCAACCGGTCCACCGCCTGCTTCGTGGTCAGCCGCATCGCCTCGGTCGGCACCCGCGCCACCGACTCCAGCAACGGCCGGTAGAACAGCTTCTCGTGCAGCCGCCGCACCCGGTTGGCCTGCCGCCGGAACTCCGCGAACAACGCGGCACCCGCGTCCCTGCCCTTGCTCGGCCGCACCCCCATCGACCGGGCCAGCCAGCGCAGCCCGGCCTGGTCCCGCTCGTCCGGGAACAGGTGCGTGCGCCGCAGCCGGTGCAACTGCAGCCGGTGCTCGACGGCCCGCAGGAACCGGTACGACTCCCCCAGCCCCGACGCGTCCTCCCGGCCCACGTAGCCCCTGGCGCCCAGCGCGGCCAGCGCGTCGACCGTCGCGGACAGCCGCAACGCGCTGTCACTGCGCCCGTGCACCAGTTGCAACAACTGCACCGCGAACTCGACGTCCCGCAGCCCACCCCGGCCGAGCTTCAACTCGCGGTCCACCAACTCGGACGGCACATGGTTCTCCACCCGGCGCCGCATCGCCTGCACGTCGGACACGAACCCGTCCCGGTCACCGGCCTGCCACACCATCGGCGTCACGACGTCCAGATAGGCGGCACCCAGCGCCGGATCACCGGCCACCGGCCGGGCCTTGAGCAACGCCTGGAACTCCCACGTCCGCGCCCACCGCTCGTAGTAGCTGGTGTGCCCCTCCAGGGTGCGGACCAACGCACCGGCCTTGCCCTCCGGCCGCAGCGCCGCGTCCACGTCGAACGCCGCCTCGTGCGCCACACCCATCATGCCGGCGGCCAGCCGGGTTGCCCTGGTGATGTCGCCGTCACCGACGAACACCACGTCCACGTCACTGACGTAGTTGAGCTCCCGGCCACCGCACTTGCCCATCGCGATCACCGCGAGCGAACAGTTCAGCGGCCCGTCCTCGCCGGCCAGATCCGCGGCGGCCACCGCGAGCGCGGCCCGCAGCGCCGCCTCGGCCAGATCGGTCAACGCGGCCGCGACCAGCTCGTAGGTCGGCCGGGGCAGCTCCGGTTCGACCAGGTGCCCGAGGTCCTCGGCGGCGATCTCGAGCAACAGGCCCCGGTAGCCCAACCGCAGCGCGCGGATCGCGGCACTCCCGGTGAGCGCGGCCCGCGCCCCGCCCGGCAGGCCGGGTGGCGGACCGGCCGGGTCGGCACCGACCGTGGTCAGCAACGCCTCGCTGTACCCGGTCCGCGGAGTGAGCGCGTCGGCACCGACCAGTCGGCGCCACTGTTCCGGTTGGGCGACCAGGAAGTCGGCCAGCGCCGTGGACGTGCCGAGCACCGCGCACAGCCGGCCACGCAGCGGACGATCGGCGCGCAGCGCGTCGGCCACGTCCGGCCAGCCGACCGGATCGGCCTCCCGCAGGCGGTCCAGGCCGCGCAGGGCCAGGTCGGGATCGGGACTGCGGGACAGCGCGATCAGTATCGATTCGCTCCCGCTGGTCGGACCGGACGTGTCCCACCAACCGGCCGCGCGCAGCTCGGATTCGGCGCGCTCATCGGTCAGCCCGAAGCGTGCCAACGCTGGCGTGGAACGAGGACGGTCCGGCATCGGTGTTCACGGTAGCCGCCCCGGGCCGAACGTGACGTCCAGGAAGTCCGCGACGGGCCGGTAGCCGATCCGCTGATAGATCGAGTTCGACACCGGGTTGGCCAGGTCGGTGTACAGCAGGACGTGCTCGGCGCCCTGGTCCAGCGCCCACCAGCTGGCCGCGGCGGTGACAGCGGATGCGTAACCGTGGCGCCGTTCCCGCGGTGGCGTGTACACCGCACCGACCCGCGACATGCCCACGTTCGGCGCGTTGACCCCGGCCAGCGACACCGGCGTCCCGTCGACCCGCCACAGGACCTGGGCGTGCCCCACCAATCGATCCCTGGTGAACCGCACCAGCTCGGCCCGCGACTGCCGGGTGCCGTGCTGGAGGCCGGCCTCCTGGTTGAACGCGTCCCGCCAGTCCACCACCAGCTCGACGTCGGCCTCGGTGGCCAGCGACGGCTCCCCGGGCACGTCGGTCGGCGGTTCGAGGGTGCCCAACCGGTAGAGCCGCTGGTCCATCCGCTCGGCCACCCCGACACCGGTACGCGCGGTCCAGGCCGCCGCGAACGCCTCCACCTGCGGCCGCAACCCGGCCGCCCCGCTCGGTACCGCACCCATGCTCGTCAACTGGTCGACGACCGCCGGCATCGCCCGCACCGGCAGGGCGCCGACATGGAGCGGGAACGGTGGCGTGCAGAACGCGGCGCCGACGAGATCGCCGTCGCTGTCACTCGTGTTGTGAGCCGTCAGGAACAGCGGCTGGTCCCCGCCGAATCGCCCCCCGCGCAGCAGGCTGCCGAGCACCGTGATCGGCACCGTGTTGATCACCGGGTCCGCCGTCAGCAGTGCTTCCGACACCTGCCAGAACTTGTCCACATCGGGATAGGAGACGACCTTCATCGGCCCAGCATGAGCCGGCACCGCGTCCCGAAGCGACCGAATTTCCCGACCCCGGAGACGACTCGAGGCCCTGGGAGACGTTTCCGTCTCGACCAGGGCCTCGAATCTCTATCAAATAATGTCCGGCGGCGTCCTACTCTCCCACACCCTCACAAGTGCAGTACCATCGGCGCAGAAAGGCTTAGCTTCCGGGTTCGGAATGGGACCGGGCGTTTCCCTACCGCTATAACCGCCGTAACCCTATCAACCACACCACAACC
>DASUGU010000126.1:0-38030 GCA_036273855.1 Pseudonocardiaceae bacterium | reverse complement strand
CCGGCCCAGCCGGTGGTGGGCATGCTCCGCGGGCTCCAGGAGCGCCAGTCGGCGCTGATCGCCCATCAGCATCTGGGCCTGGCTGAGATCCAGCGGCTGGCCGGCCCGGGTGCGGTGTTCGACACCCTGGTTGTGTTCGAGAACTACCCGCGCCCGGCCAGCGCGGCGGCCGCGCCGGACGGCATCTCGATCACCTCAGCGGTATCCCGGGACGCGTCGCACTACCCGCTGACCCTGGGCACGGTGCCGGGGGAGCGGCTCCGCCCGCATCTCACCTACCGGCCGGATCTGTTCACCGAGCCCGACGTGCGCGCGCTGCTGGCCCGGCTGGTCAGTGTGCTGGAGCAGCTCGCGGCCCACCCTGGGCTGCGCACCGGCCAGGTCCAGCTGGCCGGCCCGGCCGAGCGCACGCTGCTGGCCAGGTGGAACGAGACCGGCCCGCCCGCGCCCGCTGGTTCGGTGCTGGACCTGGTGGCGGCACAGGCCGCCGTTACCCCTGCGGCGACGGCGGTGAGCTGCGGCCCGGACCGGCTGAGCTATGCGCGGCTGAACGCCCGGGCCGGGCAACTGGCGTCCTACCTGGCCCGCCGGGGCGTGGCCCGTGGCGACCGGGTCGCCGTGCTGCTGGACCGCTCGGCCGACCTGCCCGCCGTCCTGCTCGGGGTGATGAAAGCCGGGGCCGCGTATGTGCCGGTGGACGCGTCCTATCCGGCCGGGCGGATCGCGTTCTTGCTGGCCGACTCGGCCCCGGTCGTGGTGGTGTGCAGCCGGGACACCGAGACCCTGATCCCCGCGGACTGCCCGGCCGTACGGGTGCTCACCGACGACCCGCAGATCGCCGCGTGCCCGGTGGACGACTCCGGCGTGCCGGCCGGCCCGGCCGATGTGGCGTATGTGATGTACACGTCGGGGTCGACTGGCACGCCGAAGGGGGTGGCGGTCACTCATGGTGGGGTGGCGGCGCTGGTGGCCGATGCGGGCTGGGGACAGGCGCATGGCCGGGTGCTGATGCATGCGCCGCATGCGTTCGATGTGTCCAACTATGAGCTGTGGGTGCCGCTGGCCCGGGGTGGTGAGGTCGTTGTCGCGCCGCCCGGCGCGCGGGTGGACGCGGAGGTGATCGCGGGGTCGGGTTTGTCGTCGGTGCATGTGACGGCGGGGTTGTTCGGGGTGCTGGCCGAGGAGGCGCCGGGGTGTTTCGCGGGTCTGGCCGAGGTGCTGACCGGTGGGGATGTGGTCAGTCCCCGCGCGGTGGCGCGGGTGCGCGACGCCTGCCCGCAGGTGGCGGTGCGGCATCTGTATGGGCCGACCGAGGTGACGCTGTGCGGGACGTGGCATGTGCTGGCCCCGGGCGCGGCCGCCGGGGACGTGCTGCCGGTTGGGCGGCCGCTGGCTGGGCGGCAGGCGTGGGTGCTGGACAGTTTCCTGCGGCCGGTGCCGCCGGGGATGACTGGTGAGCTGTATCTGGCTGGTGCGGGCCTGGCCCGCGGGTATCTGGGGCGAGCCGCGCTGACGGCGGAGCGGTTTGTGGCCTGCCCGTTCGGCGGGGCGGGGGGGCGGATGTACCGGACCGGGGACCTGGCCCGCTGGACACCGGCCGGGGAGCTGGTGTTCGCGGGGCGGGCGGATGCCCAGGTGAAGATCCGCGGGTTCCGGGTCGAGCCGGGTGAGATCGAGGCGGCGGCACTCGCCGAGCCGGGTGTCGACCGGGCGGTCGTGGTCGCCCGCGCGGGTGCCGGGGGCGGCATGCGGCTGGTCGGTTGTTATGTCGGTGCGATCGAGGAGGCGGAGCTGATGCGCCGTCTCTCCGGCCGGCTACCGGCGTTCATGCTGCCATCGCGGTGGGTCCGAGTGGACGCGATTCCGCTTGCCGCCAACGGAAAGGTCGCGCGGTCCGCGGTCCTCCCGGCGGACGTCGAAGCCCGGCCCGCACTGCCGGTCCACCCGGCGGGCCCGGTCGAGCAGCTGCTCATCACCTGGTTCGCCGAGCTGCTTGAATTGTCTACTGTGGACGCGGAAACCGACTTCATCGCGTCCGGTGGGCACAGCCTGCTGGCCGCCCGGTTGTCCGCCAGGGTGCGGCGGACGCTCGGTGTCGATCTCCCGCTGAGTGCCGTGCTGCGCACCCCCAGGCTGGGTGACCTCGCCAAGCTGGTGGCGGCCGCGCCGAGGGCCGGGGTGGGCGAACTGGTCGCGTCCGGCCGTACCGATCGACTGCCGCTGTCCCCGGCGCAGGCCCGGCTGTGGTTCCTGGAGCGCCTGCTTCCGGGCAGCCCGGTCTACCACGTACCGATCGCGCTGCGGATCACCGGCCCGCTGGACCGCGCCGCGCTCGGTGTCGCGCTGGACCGTCTGCTCGTCACCAATCCCGTGCTGCGCACGGTGTTCGGGGAGACGGACGGTGTGCCCCACCAGACCGTGTTGCCGGTCGGCACTGCCTGCCCATCATCCGATGTGGACTTGAGTGGGCTCTCGCCGGAACTGGCCGACCTGGCGGTCGCCGACGTCGTCGGCGCGCGGAGCCGGATCCCGTTCGACCTGCCCGGCGGCGGGCTGCCTGTACGGGCCTGCCTGCTGCGGCTCGCCGCGGACCGCCATGTGCTGTTGCTCGTGCTGCACCACATCGCCGCGGATGGCTGGAGTGTGTCCTTGATCTGCCGTCAGCTCGCGGGGCAGGCGGCGCCGGCCGGCGACCTCGGCTACCCGGACTTCGCTGCCTGGCAGCGGGCGGTGTTGGCCGGACCGCAGGGCGTGCGGTCCGAGGAGTTCTGGAAGTCGACGGTGGCCGGTGTGGACCGCTCGCTGCTGATCCCGGGCCGGCCGGGCCGCGATCCCGAGCGGGACACCGATGGCACGGTGCGCCGGCTGGAGCTGCCGGCCGAGCTGGTCGATCCGGTCCGGGAGTTCGGCAGGCGGCACGGCGTCACGCTGTACTCGGTGCTGCTCACCGCGTTCGCCGTGCTGATCGCCCGTCGTCGCGACCGGCGGGACCTGGTCATCGGCATGCCGGTGGCCAACCGCACCCACCCGGCGGTCACCGAGATGGTCGGGTTGTTCGTCAACACGGTGCCGGTGCGGTGTGTGCTGGCCGACGGGGGAGTGGTCGAGCAGGTCCACCGCACGGCCGCGGCCGTGGTCGACGCCCTCAGCCACGCCGAGTTGCCGTTCGAACGGATCGTCGAGCTGGCAGGCCCGCGCGTCCCCGGGCAACCGCCATTGGTGCAGGTGATGTTCGCGCTGCAGCAGGCGATGGTCTCCCGGTTTTCACTCGGCGCTGCCACGGCCGAGCTGACACCTGTACACCACGGCACCGCAAAGTTCGATCTGTCACTCTCGCTGTTCGACGATGGCGCGGCGTTGCGCGGCTACGTCGAGTACCGAACGGCTGCGCTAACCGAGTCCGAAGTAGACATTTTGGTGGCGGAGTACGCCGGCCTGCTGCGGGAGCTGGCCACGGTCGGGCAGCTGGCCGATCTGCTCGGTGTCGCGCCGGCCCCGCGACGGCTGCCCACGGCGGTCGGCCCGGCCGACCCGACCGGGCACACCGAGCTGAGCGGGCTGATCCGTTCGCTGTGGGCCGAGGTGCTCCCGGCCGGGGCGACCGGTGCGGACCCGGACTTCTTCGCCGGCGGTGGGGACAGCCTGTCCGCGCTGCGGGTGATCGCACGGATCCGCGAGCGGCTCGGCCGCGACGTCGCGCTGGCCGAGTTACTGGACCACCCACGACTCGGGGCGTTCGCCGCCCGGGTCGCCGCCGCGCCTCGTCCAGCGAGCCGCCCGGTGCTGCGTCCGGCCACCGTGGCCGATCCGGCTCCGCTGTCACCGGCGCAGGAGCGGCACTGGATCCTCAACCAGATCGATCCGGTCGGCACCGGCAACAACGTGCCGGTGGTACTTCGGCTCACCGGAGCGCTGGACCGGACCGCACTCGACCGGGCGCTGACCCTGGTGGCGTTCCGGCAGGAGACCCTGCGCACCACGTTCGAGTTGGTGGACGGCTCGCCGGTGGCCAGGGTGCATCCGCCCCGCCAGGTGGTCGCAGACTACCGGGAGCCGGCCGAGCCGCTGGACGACGTGCTGACCGGGATCGCCGACGAGGTGTTCTCGCTCGGCGCGGCCCCGCCGTGGCGGGCCACCCTGGTGCGGACCGGCGCCGACGAGCACCACCTGGTGCTGAACCTGCACCACATCCTGACCGACGGCTGGTCGACAGCGGTGCTGCTGGCGGAGTTGGCCGCCTGCTACCGGGGTGCGTCGGCGCAACTGCCGGCGCTGACCATCCGGTACGCCGACTACGCACGCTGGCAGCGGGAACTCGCCGCCGACCGGTCGGATCTGGAGTTCTGGCGCGCCGATCTCGACGGTGTCGCGGATCTGGAGCTGCCGACCGACCGGCCGCGCACGGCGAGCACCGCGCACCGGGGTGCCACCGTGCCGGTCACGTTCACCTCGGCCCAGGGCGCGGCCCTTCGCCGCCTCGCGGGTGGGACCGGTGGGACGTTGTTCACCGGCGTGCTCGCTGTGTTCGCGGAGTTGCTCCGCCGCCACAGCGGCCAGGCGGACTTCGCGGTCGGCACGTTCCACGCCAACCGCACCGAACCGGCGACCGAGCACCTGGTCGGCTTCTTCGTCAACAACGTGCCGTTGCGCTGCCGGCTCGACCCGGCCGGGACGTGGCGGGAGCGGCTGTCGGCGGCCGCGAAACAGGTGGCCGCGGTGTTCGGGCATGCGGACACCCCGTTCGAGCGGATCGTGGACGGGCTCGGCGTACCCAGGTCGGTGCGCCGAACGCCGGTATTCCAGGCGATGTGCGTGCTGCAGAACCTGCCTGCCTGGCCAACCGCGTTCGGCGATGTCGCGGTGCGGCCGGTACGCAGGCCGTACGACCGGGCGGACTTCGACCTCACCCTGTGGCTGACCGAGCAGCCGGACGGCGAGTTGGTCGGCGGCCTGCACTACGACGCCGACCTCTTCGATCAGTCCACCGTGGAAGCGATGGCCGGCGCGCTCGTCACCCTGGTAGACGCGTGCCTGGCCGAACCGGATTCGCCGGCCCGAGGACCGGTTCTCGCGGCTCCCACGCCGCACGTCATCGGCGCGCCCGAGCGGTGGTTGCCGGACCGCTTCGCCGCGGCCGCCGCCGAGCATCCGGACAACGTCGCGGTGCCGCCCGTGCGTTACCGCGAGCTGGCCGCCGAGGTGAACAGGTTGGCCCACCGGCTGATCGCGGCCGGAGTCCGTGCCGAGAGCAGGGTAGCGGTGATCATGCCCCGATCCGCGGAATTCGTGGTCGCGGCCCTCGCCGTGCTCACCGCGGGCGGCGCCTACGTGCCGATCGAACCCCATTACCCGGCCGAGCGGATAGGCGTGTTGCTCGCCGAGGCGAGGCCCGCGATCGTCCTGACCACGACCATCCTCTCCTCCACAATGGACAAATACGGCGTGGCCAGTATGGCCGTCGACGACGGTGCTGCCGCGGCATTCCCGGCCCAGCGGCCGGACGTGGCCATCCGGGGCGAGCAGCTGGCGTACCTGATCTTCACCTCCGGCTCGACCGGTCGGCCCAAGGCGGTGCTGGTCAGCCACGCGAACCTGGCGGCCTACCTGGACGGCATCATCGGCGTGCTGCGCCTGCGGCCGAGCGACCGCGTGCTGAACTTCGCCTCGATCAGCTTCGACGCCACCACCGAGGAGCTCTTCCCCGCACTGCTGGCCGGGGCGAGCGTGCTACCTCGGCCCGCAGACGTCCGGGTGCCGGATGCCGCCTTCGACGAGCTGTTGGCCGGTGGCCGGCCGACCGTGCTCAGCCTGCCCGTGTCGTTCTGGCACGCGTGGGTGGACCAGCTCCATGCCGGGGGACGGGTCCCGGCCGGCGTGCACACGGTGTGGCTCAACGCCGAGGAGCCCGGCGTCGAGCGCTACCAGCGCTGGCTGACCGCCACCGGCGGGCGGATCCGGCTGCTCAACACCTATGGTCCGACCGAGGGCACCGTCACGGCGACGATCTACGACCCGGCGGTGGACGGGCCGGCTCATGAGGTGTGGCAGCGGTTCCCGATCGGATTCGGGCTCGCCACACTGGCGCTGCACCTGCTGGACGCGTGCGGTGATCCGGTGCCGGACGGCGCGGTCGGCGAGCTGTGCATCGGTGGGCCGGTGGTGACCAGAGGTTACGCCGGCATGCCCGGCCGGACCGCGGACGCATACCGACCCGACCCGTTCGGACCACCCGGATCGCGGTTGTACCGCACCGGTGACCGGGCTCGCCGGCTGCCCGGCGGCGTGCTGCTGTTGCTGGGCCGGGCCGATCGGCAGGTCAAGATCAGCGGTTTCCGGGTCGATCTCGGTGAGGTGGAGGCGGCGCTGGCCGCCCACCCGGCGGTGACCGCGGCGGCCGCACTGACCGACGACGTCGGCAGCCACCGCCGGCTCATCGGTTACGTCGCCGGGGAGGTGGGGGAGGCCGACCTGCGGGCGTTCCTCGGCGCCCGGTTGCCCGCGCACCTGGTGCCGTCACGCATCCTCACGATTGCGGCACTCCCGTTGGGGGACAACGAGAAGGTCGACCGCAGGGCACTGGCTGCCCGGCTGCCCACGGACATCGCGAGCAGTGGCCCCGCGCCCGGAGCGGTGTCGCCGAGAACACCGTGGGAGCGGACCCTGCACCGGATCTGGGCGGAGGTGCTCGGCGGAGCCGGCTTCGGGGTGCACGACCCGTTCTTCGCCGTCGGCGGTGACTCGATCATGGCCGTGCAGGTGGCCGGCCGGGCCGCCGCCGCCGGGCTCGCGATCACCGTGCGACAGCTCTTCGAGCACCAGACCATCGCCGCGCTGGCCGCCGTGGCCACCCCGGCCACGGCCGATCCCGAGGGACCCGCGGGGCCGGTGTCCCGGCTCAGCACCAGTCAACTGGACCGGGCGATCGCCCGGCTCGGGAGGCGATGATGACGATCGTCGACGTGTACGGCCTGACGCCGGTCCAGGCCGGAATCCTGTTCCACGCCAGTGCCGACCCCGGTGACCCGGCCTATCTCAACCACCTCGAGTGGACCGTGTCCGGTCCGCTCGACCTGGACGCCTACGCGGCCGCGTTCGCCGCGCTCGTCGACCGGCATCCGGTGCTGCGCACCAGCTTCCACGCCACCGATGCGGACGAACCGCTGCAGGCGGTGCACGACTCGATCCGGTGGCAGGCGCAGCGGCACGACCTGTCCGGCATCAGTGCCGCCGCGCGCGCTGACGCGCTCAGCGAGCTGACCGGCCGGCTGCGCGCGACGGGCATGGATCCGGCCGAGCCCGGCCTGATGCGGCTGCACCTGATCAGGTTGGCCACGGACTCGGTACACGTGTTGTGGACGCACCACCATCTGGTGCTGGACGGGTGGAGCCTGGCCATCGCGTACGCGGACGCGATGCGGCACTACGACGGTCTGCCAGCGGCTGCGCGGCCGCGACCGTTCCGCGAGCACATCGCCTGGCTGCACGCGGTCGATCAGGAGGCGAGCCGGGAGTTCTGGCGCGATCAGCTGGCCGGTATCTCACCGTGCCGGCTCGCGCTCCCTCGGCACGCCGCCGACGCCGGGTACGGGCGGACCGAGCGGATGCTGGCAGCCGGGACGGTCGATGCGGTCGCCGCGCTGGCCGGCCGGTGCGGGGTCACCGTGGGCGTTGTGCTGCAGCTGGCCTGGGCACGCACCCTGGCCCGGTACAGCGGCACGGACGACGTGGTGTTCGGCACCACGGTGTCCGGCAGGCACCCTGGAGAGCCGGGCGTCGAGCAGATGGTCGGCATGTTCGTCAACACCGTCCCGGTGCGGGTCCGGCTGGACCGGAAGCGCCCGGTCGACACCGTGCTGCGGGACATGCTTGCCGTCCAGGCCGAGCGGGCCGACCACGAGCACGCCGCGCTGACCGAGCTGTTCGGCGCGGCGTCGCTGTTCGACACCCTGCTGGTGATCGAGAACTTCCCGCTCGGCGCGGCGCTGTCCGACGGCGGTCTCCTGGTCACCCCGGTCGCCGCCACCGAGCACACCCACTACCCGCTCACCGTCACCGTCCTGCCCGGCAGCCGCTTCCGCATCGAGGCCGACTATCGCCTCGACGTCATCCGGCCGCCCGTCGCCGACCGCATCCTGGCCGACTTCACCGGCATGCTCGGCGAACTCGCCCACGGCGGACCACCGGCTCGCGATGATCATCACCACCCGGACGTGCCGGTTGGTGGTCACCCCCAGCGGTCGGTGGTCGACCTGGTGCTCGCCTCCGTCACCCGCGATCCGGGTGCGGCCGCGGTGGTGGACGCGTGCGGAGCGGTCCTCGGCTACGGCGAGCTCGACGACTGGTCGGCGGCGGTGGCAGGGGAGCTGCGGGCCCGAGGGACCGGGGCAGGTGACGTCGTGGCGATCTCGATCGCCCACACGGTGGAGTGGCCGGTCGCGGTGCTCGCCGTACTGCGCTGCGGAGCGGCCTACCTGCCACTCGACCCGGGGTCACCACCCGCGCGGGCACGCGAGCTCGCCGAGCGGGCCGGGGCGGGCCTCGTGCTCGACGCCGAACTGGTGCGAGCGGCCAGGACCACCGTGCCCATCGGGGAGCTGCCGGCCATCCACCCCGCACAACCCGCCTACGTGATCTACACCTCCGGGTCGACCGGAACGCCCAAAGGTGTCGTGGTGCCGCACCGGGCGCTGGCGGCGCACGCCCGCGCCATCGTCGGCGAGTACGCGCTCACCACGAAGGACCGAGTGCTGCAGTTCGCCAACCCGGCGTTCGACGTCGCGGCCGAGGAGCTGTTCCCGACCTGGGCCGCCGGTGCGACCGTGGTGCTGCGCGCGCCGGACACCGCCGACACCGTGCGCGCGTTCACCGGCCACCTGGTCGCCTCGGGTGTGACCGTGGCGAACGTGCCGGCTGCCTTCTGGGCGGTGTGGACCGCGGAGTCGACCGCGATCCCACCGGCGCTGCGGCTGGTCGTCGTGGGCAACGAGCCGGTGTGGCCGGCGCAGGCCCGCGCGTGGCGGCCGACCGGCGTGCGGCTGCGGAACGCCTTCGGCACCACCGAAACGACGATCACCACCACGCTCTACCGGGTGCCCGCCGAACTGCCGGACACCGACATGGTGCCGATCGGCACCGCGCTGCCCGGCATGGCAGCGCACATTCTCGACCGGCACCTGGAGCCGGTACCGCCGGGCGTCATCGGCGACCTGTTCGTCGGCGGTACCGGCGTTGCCCACGGATACCACCGCGACCCGGCGCAGACCGCCGAGCGGTTCCTGCCCGACCCGTTCGGCCCGCCCGGCGCCCGGCTGTACCGCACCGGTGACCTCGGCTACCGACACGACGACGCGATCGTGCTCGTCGGGCGTGGTGACCAACAGGTGCAGATCCTCGGACACCGGGTGGAGCCGGCCGAGGTCGAGGCCGCCATCAGCGCCGACCCGGAGGTCACCGCCGTCGCCGTGCTCGCCGTGCCGGACCGGCAGCCGCGACTGGTCGCCTACGTCGTGGCCGATGACGTCGATGCGGTCCGCGACCGGATCCGGCGGACCCTGCCGGCCTATCTGTGCCCTGGCCGGTGGGTGCCGATGGACCAGTTGCCGCTACTGCCGTCCGGCAAGGTGGACCGGACCGCACTGCCCGCCACGGCACCCGGTGACCCGCGCACGGACAGCCCGGGGACCGCGACCGAGCAGTGGCTGGCCGACACCTGGCTGGACCTGCTCGGCACCGCCCCCGGCCGCCGGGCCGGTTTCGCCGCGCTCGGTGGGCACTCGCTGACCGCGACCCAACTGCTCGGCCGCATCCAGCGGGCGTTCGACGTCACGGTCGGCCTGCGCGAGCTGCTGGCCGCGGACCAGCTGAACGAGCAGGCCGAGCTGATCGACCGGGCTCGCCGCGAGTCGGCGGGCACGGCTCCGCCGCCGCTGCGCCCCGGCGACGACCACAGCACCGTGTCCTACACCCAGGAACGCCTGTGGTTCCTCGACGAGCTCCAGCACGACGGCCGGTACAACGTGCCGACCGTGTGGCGCCTCGACGGAGACCTCGACGTCGGCCGGCTCCGCGCCGCGCTCGCCTCGGCCGTCGGTCGGCACGCGGCGCTGCGCACCACGTTCACCGCCCGCGACGGCGTTGCCGCCTGCCGGGTCCGGCAGCGGGTGCCGGTCGATCTGGTCGTCGAGCCGTGCCCGGACGACGCCGCGATGATCGACGCGATCCTGGCCGAGGAGGCGCACCGGCGCTTCAGCCTCGCCCAGGGACCGCTGTTCCGGTTCCGGTTGCTCGACCTCGGCCGGGCCCGCCATCTGCTGGTGATCACCGTGCACCACATCGTCTTCGACGGTTGGTCGCACGCGCTGCTGATGGACGAACTCGCCGCGCACTACCGGGGCGACAACCTGCCGGAGCCGTCGATGCAGTTCGGCGACTACGCCCGCTGGCAGCGGGACTGGCTGCGCGGCGACGTCCTCAATGGACTCCTCGATTTCTGGCGTACCGCCCTCGACGGTGTCCCCGAGCACCTGGCCCTCCCGACCGACCGGCCGCGCACGGCCGACGCCGTCCACGTCGGTGCGAACCTCGGCTTCGAGCTGGACACCGACCTGTCCGCGGCGCTGCGGCAACTGGCTCGGGACCACGACGCGACGCTCTACGTGGTGCTACTGGCGGCGTTCACGGCGCTGCTGCACCGCTACACCGCGCAGGACGACCTCGCCGTCGGCACGCCGGTGGCCGGCCGGACCGCGCCGGAACTGGACCGGCTGATCGGCTGCTTCGTCAACACGCTGGTGCTGCGATCCCGGCTCGCGCCGGGCATGTCGTTCGCCGATTTCCTCGACGCCACCAGGACGACCGCGTACGCCGCGTTCGACCACCAGGAGGCACCGTACGAGAAGGTGGTCGAAGCCATCACCCGAAACCGGGCACTGGACCAGGATCCGTTGGTGCAGGTGATGTTCGTCTTCCAGAACACAGCCCACCGCCGGCTCGACCTGCCCGGCCTGACCGTCACCGGCGTGGCCGTGCCGGAGCAGGCCACGCTCGACCTGAGCCTGACGATGGCGGTCGAGGCCGGCACGCTGATCGGGCTGTGGGAGTACGACGCGGCCCTGTTCGACGCCGCGACCGTCGCCGCGCTCGACGCCGCGCTGCGGGTCCTGCTCGCCGCCGCGGTCGCCGACCCGACGACGCCGGTATCGCGCCTGCCGCTGGTCACCGATCCGGTGCCGGCCCCGCCCGCGCCGGGAGAGTCGGCGACGCTCGTCGACCTCTTCACCGCCCAGGTCGCCAGGACACCGACCGCGACCGCCATCGACCCACTCAGCTATGCCGAGTTCCACCGGCAGGCGTGCGGCCTCGCCCACTGGCTGCGGGCGCGCGGCGTGCGCCGCGGCGACCGGGTCGGGCTGTGCGTGGCCGGCGACGCCGCGTTGGCCGTGCGCATCTGGGGCATCCTGCTGGCCGGCGCCGCGTACGTCCCGCTCGACTTCCCGGCCCCGCTCGACCGGCTGGCCGGTCAGTGCGGGGACGCCGGCATCGCGGTCGTGCTGTCCCAACCGGACCGTGTCGACGCGCTGGCCGGGCTGCCGGTAACCGTGTGCGCGGCACCGGACGGCGCGGCGCCCGCCGGAGTGGCACCGCCGTGGGATGGCGAGCTACCGGTGGTCACTCCGGCCGATCTCGCCTACGTGATCTTCACGTCCGGATCGACCGGCCGGCCCAAGCCGGTCGGGATCACGCACGGCGGTATCGCGAATTTCGTGAGCTGGTTCGCCGCCGAGTACGGCATCGGTACGCACGACCGCGTGCTGTCCCACGTCCGGTTGGGCTGGGACATGTCCGTCATGGAACTTCTGGTGCCGCTCGTGGCCGGCGCCGCCGTCGTACCGGCGGACGCCGATCAGCAAGCCGATCCGGCCCACCTGCTGGATGTGGTCGAGGCAGGTGGCGTCACCATCGTGGCGGCGACACCGACCATGCTGGGCATGCTCACCGCTGAGCACCGGCTGCCGGACTGCCGGGCACTGCGACTGATGGTGAGCGGCGGCGAGGCGCTCGGCGCGGACGTCGCCAGGGCGTTCGCCGCACAGACGCGGGCGGCGCTGGTCAACCAGTACGGCCCGACCGAGGCGTCGGTGGCTGTCGCCCATACGCCGCTGACCGGCCCGTTCCCCACGATCGCGCCGCTGGGCCGGCCGGTCGCGGGCTGCACGGTCATCGTCGTCGGCCCGTCCGGCGATCGGCTGCCGGTGGGCGCCGTCGGCGAGATCGTCATCGGTGGCCCGCAGGTCGCCGCCGGCTACCTCAACGCGCCCGCGCTGACCGCGGACCGGTTCCGGCCGGACCCGGAAGCCGCGCTGCCGGGCGCTCGCCGTTACCACTCCGGTGATCTCGGCCGGTTGACCGCGGCCGGCGTGCTGGAGTACTTCGGTCGGGTCGACCGGCAGGTGAAGGTGCGCGGCATGCGGATAGAGCCGGCCGAGGTCGAGGCGGCGCTGGTCGCCCACCCGGCGGTCAGCGCCGCCGCGGTGGTCGCCGTCGGCCACGACCTGGTGGCTCACGTCGTTTCGAGCACCGATCCGGCCACCCTGCGCGCACATGCTCAGGCCACCCTGCCGCCCCACCTGGTGCCGAGCCACCTGGTGATCACCGATGCCCTTCCGGTGACCGCCAACCACAAGATCGACTACGCGGCGCTGGCGGCGCGCGACCTGCCCGACCGGGCGGCGGCCGAGGGCACCGCGCCGCGGACCGACACCGAGCGGGCCGTGGCGGACGTGATCGCCGGCGTGCTCGGCGTCCCGGACCTGGCCGCCGACGTCGACTTCTTTTCCATCGGCGGCAACAGCCTGCTCGCGTCGCGGGTGATGTCGCGGGTGCGGGCGAGGTTCGAGGTGGACCTGGCACTGCGTGCGCTGTTCGTGAACCCGACCGTGGCCGGCCTCGCCCGCGCCGTCGAGGATGCCGTCTTCGCCGGGCTCGATGACGCCGCGCTCACGGCGGCTCTGCAACACGGAGGCACGGATGACTGAACTGTCCGAACGCGTAGCCGCACTGTCGGCCGACGAGCGGGCCGCGCTCATGCGTCGGTTGCGGCCGGCCTCGGCGGCACGATCGACGACGATCCCGGTCCGGCAGCGGACGCTGCCCGCGACGTTCCCGGTCTCCTTCGAGCAACGCCGGCTGTGGTTCCTCGACCGGTTCGAGCCGGGCAGCGCCCAGCACAACATCCCGTTCGCGCTGTCCGTCGAGGGCGAGCTGGACCTTTCGGCGCTGCGGCGCGCCCTGAACGAACTCGTCGGGCGGCACGAGTCGTTGCGCACCACGTTCCTCGACGAGGGCGGTATCCCCGTGCAGCTCGTCGGCCGGCCGTACCCGGTCGCGCTGACCGTGATCGACCTGTCCGGCGAGGATGTCGCGGAACGCGACGGCATGGCCCGCGCGCTGTTGGCCGAGGAGGCCGCGGTCCCGTTCGACCTGCACATCGGACCGCTGTGGCGGGCGAGCGTCGTCCAGTTGGATTCGCGCCGGCACCTGCTGGCGATCACGGTGCACCACATCGTCTGCGACGGCTGGTCCAGCGGGGTGCTGCTGACCGACCTGGTCAACGGCTACCGGGGGACCGTCGGTCCCGGCCCGTCCGTGCAGTACGCGGACTACGCGGTCTGGCAACGCGACACCGTCACCGACGACCACCTGGCCTTCTGGACCGCGCAGCTCGCCGGTGCGGCCGCGCTCGACCTGCCGACCGACCGGCCGCGGCCGCCGCTGCGGCGCTACCGCGGCGCGATGGTCGCGGTGTCGATCCCCCGTGAGCTGGTTGACGTCCTCGACGCCTTCTCCACCGCGCACGGCGTGACCCAGTTCGTCACGCTGTGCGCGGCACTGCAGGTCCTGCTGGCCCGCTACGCCGGGCAGCGTGACTTCGCGCTCGGCACGGTGCTGGCCGGGCGGGACCGGCCGGAGCTGGAGGGCGTGGTCGGCTTCCTGGCCCGTACCGTCGCGATTCGCAGCGACGTGCCGTCGGCGGCGACGTTCGCCGGCCTGCTCCACCGGGTCCACGAGCGGATGCTGGCCGTGTTCGAGCACTCCCAGATGCCGTTCGAACGGCTGGTCGACCGGTTGGACCTGCCCCGGGATCCGTCCCGCTCGCCCGTGTTCGGCGTGCTGCTGGCCCTGCTGAACACGCCGGGCGTCAGCGTCGACCTGCCCGGCCTGCACCTGCGCACGGTGGAACGCGATACCAGGGCGGCGCAGTTCGACCTGTCGTTCTACCTCACCCCGACGCCGACCGGCCTGGACTGCGGCATCGAATACGACACGGACCTGTTCGACAAGTCCACAGTGGACTCGTTGGCGGATGGCTATCTGACCGTGCTCGCCGCGGCCATGGCTGAACCGGACCTGCCGCTGGACCGGCTGCCGGTGCTGAGCGCGCGGCAGCGGCATCGGCAGCTGGTGGAGTGGAATCACACCGACGCGGCGTATCCGCACGCATCGCTCGGCGAACTGGTCGTCGCGTCCCCGGCCCCCGCGGTGCTGGATCCGCTGACCGGCGCCCGGCTCAGCTACGCCGAACTGGACGCGACCGCGAACCGGGTGGCGAACCGGCTGCTCGCCGAGGGGATCCGGCCGGGCGACCTGGTCGGGGTCGGCGTCCGGCGTAGCCACGTGCTGCCCGCTCTGCTGCTGGGCGTGCTGCGCAGCGGCGCGGCGTACGTTCCGGTCGACCCGGACTACCCGGCGGACCGCCTGTCGACCATGGCCGACGATGCCGGCCTGCGCCTGCTCCTCGCCGAGCCGGCCACAGTGGACACGATCCCGGGTGTGCGGGCGCTGCTCGTCGACGCGGCGGCCGACGCACCGGCGACCCCGCCGCCGGTGACCGTGCACCCCGAACAGGCCGCCTACGTCATCTACACCTCCGGCTCGACCGGCCGGCCGAAGGGCGTCGTGGTCAGCCACCGGGCGCTGGTCAACCTGCTCTGCGCGGTCGTGCGCAGGCTCGACCTGGACGAGCGGACCGTGCTGCTCGCGGTCACGTCGTTGTCGTTCGACATCGCGGGGCTGGAGCTGTTCGCGCCGCTCGTGGCCGGCGGCCAGGTCGTGGTGTGCGACCGGGAGACGGCCGGTGCCGGCGATGCCCTGTCGGGTGTGCTCACCGATGTCGGTCCGACGGTCATGCAGGCGACGCCGTCCACCTGGCGGATGTTGCTCGACGCGGGTTGGGCCGGATCGCCCGGCCTGATCGCGTTGTGCGGTGGCGAGGCCCTGCCCGGCGAACTCGCCGCGCGGCTCGCCGAGCGGACCGCGGTGGTGTGGAACATGTACGGCCCCACCGAGACCACCGTCTGGTCCGGCGCGGTCCGCGTCGACGGCCCGGACGTGACCATCGGCGGTCCGCTGGCGAACAGCCGGTTCTACCTGCTCGACACCACCGGGCAGCCGGTGCCGCCTCGGGTGCCCGGGGAGCTGTACCTGGCCGGCCACGGCCTCGCGCACGGCTACCTGAACCAGCCCGCGCAGACCGCGGCGCGGTTCCTGCCGGACCCGTTCGCCGGCCGGCCGGGTGCCCGGATGTACCGCACCGGCGACCAGGCCCGGTGGCGCACCGACGGCCGCATCGAGTTCCTCGGCCGACTCGACGACCAGGTCAAGGTCCGCGGCTATCGCATCGAACTCGGCGACGTCGAGGCGGCGCTGTCCGGGATGCCGGGCGTGGCGCAGGCGGTCGTCGCGGTGCGGCCCGGCCGCGACGAGCCGCAGCTGGTCGGCTACGTCGTCGGTGAGCACGGTGCCCCGCCGACCGTCGCCGAACTGCGCACGTACCTCGCCGACGTGCTGCCGGCGTACATGATCCCGGCCCGGTTCGCCGCCCTGGACGCGCTTCCGTTGACCCCGAACGGAAAAGTGGACCGCAAGGCGCTGCCCGACCCGCTGGCTGCCGCCGTCGACACCGGCGTCGCCCATCGCGAACCGGTCGGCGAGGTCGAGCTGACCCTCGCCTCGGTCTGGTCCGAGCTGCTCGGCGTCGAACGGGTCGGCCGCGACGACAACTTCTTCGCCGTCGGTGGGGACTCGCTGGTCGCGGTCCGGATGGTGTCGCAGGCGGCGCAGCAGGGCGTGTCGATCACCACGAAGCAGGTGTTCGTACACCAGACGCTGGCCGAACTGGCGGCCGCGGCAGGCACCGTGACACTGCTCGCCGAGCAGGGCCCGGTCACCGGCGCCTGCCCGTTGCCCATCGCCGTGCACCAGTTCTACGAGGATCACAACCGGCAGGCCGACTTCCACAGCCTCGCCTTCCTGATGCAGGCGAGGGAAAGGTTGGACGCGGAGTTGCTCGACGGTGTGCTCGTCGATCTGCTCGCACACCACGACGCGCTGCGCACGAGGTTGATCCCCGGCACGCCCGCCCGGCTGTCGATCGACCCCTGCCGCCCGGGTCCGCTGCTGGAATGCGTCGATGGGTCCACACTGTCCGATGAGGACGTGGTGGTCGCGCTGGCCGAATGGACAGCTCGGGTCGAGACCGGATTCGTCGCCGCCGAGGGCGGCCTGTTCCGTGCGGTGCTGTTCGACCTCGGCCCGGCCCGCCCGCAGCGGATACTGCTTGCCGGCCACTACCTGGTCGCCGACGTGGTGTCCTGGCACATCCTGATCGGTGACCTGGATGTGCTGTACCGCAAGCGGAGTCGCGGTGAGCCGTACCGGCTGCCGGCGAAGTCGACCGCGGTGCCACAGTGGCTGCACCGGGTCGTCGAGTACGCGGCGAGCGACGACGTCACCGCCGAAATACCGCTGTGGACGGATGAGGTCCGGGACCTGGCGGTGCCGACAGCCGTGGACCACCCGGACGGCGACAACCGGTTCGCGGCCAACGACGCGGCCTTCCTGGTCCTGTCCGTCGACGAGACCGCGGAGCTGCTGGAGCGGGTCACCAAGGGGGCCACGCTGCCGTTGGACGCGGTGCTGCTGGCCGCCATAGCCGATGCGATGACCGAACCGGGCGGTCCCGGTCTGCTGCCGGTGGACATCTACGTGCCGGGCCGCGACTCGCCGTTCGAGGACGTCGACCTGTCGCGCACCGTCGGGTGGCTCACCTATCGATACCCGATGTGGCTGCGCTACGACCGGGCGATCGACCCGCGCGCCCGGGTGACCGCCATCGCCGCACAGCTGCGCGCGGTACCCCGCGGCGGCATCGGCTACGGCGCGTTGCGGTACTACCGCGAGGATGACGGCATCGCGGCGACACTGCGCGGCCAGCCGGTGCCCGACGTCGTGTTCAACTTCTTCGGCCACGCACCCGGCGGGTTCCAGGTCTTTCAGCCGCTGGTCGGCACGTCCGGGCACTACCACGACGTGGAGTCCGAGCGGGCACGACTCGTCATGATCAACGGCGCGGTGTTCCGCGGTCAGCTGCGACTGGAGTGGGAGTACAGCGCGGGGCGCCACGACGCCGAGTCGATCGCCGGGTTCATCGATCGCGCCAAGCGGTTCCTGCTCGACCTCACGGACGCGTGCCCGCTGCGGGCTCGGGGAGGAAACTGATGTTCAAGTTCACTGGCTGGCGCGCGTTCCTCGCCCTGTGGTCGGGGCAGGCCGTCTCGCTCATCGGGTCCGGCCTGTTCGCCTTCGCCGTCGGCGTCTGGGTCTACCAGCGCACCCAGTCCGCGACGATGTTCGCCCTGATCCTGTTCTTCGACATGCTGCCGGCCGTGCTGGCCGCGCCGTATGCCGGCGTCGTGGCCGACCGGATGAACCGCCGCACGCTGATGATCCTGGGCAACCTGGGCGCCGCGCTGAGCGCACTGCTCGTCGCCCTCGTCGCGGCGGTCGATCCGCCGAACAGCGAGCTCTGGCTGCTGTTCCCGCCGTTGGTGCTCGGCGGCGTCGCGGCGTCCTTCCATGGTGCCGCATACGAAGCGTCGCTCAGCCTGCTCGTCGAGGAGAAACATCTCGGCCGGGCGAACGGCCTGATCCAGCTGAGCATGGGCCTCGGCGAGATCCTCGCGCCCGCCATCGCCGGGGTGCTGTTCGTGCTGGTGCAGGTCTGGGCCCTGATCCTGTTCGACGTCGCGTCGTTCCTCGTCGCGACACTGGCGCTGCTGATCATCCGGATCCCGTCGACGCACGAGCCGAACGGCGCTGCCACCGCCGGCGCCGAGCAGCGGTCACTGCGCGACGATCTGCTCTACGGGCTGCGCTACCTGCGACCCAGGCACGGGTTGCTGGCACTGTTGTGGATCTTCGCGCTGCTGAACCTCTTCATCAGCGTGGCGATGGGCGCGGTCACCCCGATGGTGCTCGGCTTCACCGACGCCAGGGGCCTGGGCCTGATCGCCGCGATGGGAGGCGCCGGCCTGATCGCCGGCGGCCTGCTGATGACCGTGTGGGGCGGCCTGAAGCGGCGGATCACCATGTTGCTCGCGGGCCTCCTGGCAGCCGGCTTCTTCGTCATCCTGTACGGCATCCGACCGTCGGTGCCGCTGATCGCCGTCGGCGCGTTCGGCACGTTCTTCACCGTCGCGGTGGCTAACGCGGTCAGCGGGGCGATCTGGCAGTCGCAGGTGGCCCCGCAGGCGCAGGGCCGGGTGTTCGCGGTGCGGCGGATCGTCGCCCAGCTCAGCGCCCCACTCGGCCTGCTGATCGTCGGCCCGCTGATCGACGGCGTGTTCCGGCACCTGCTCGACGGCTCGGGCAGCGGCCTGTTCGGCTCCGGCCCGGCCCGTGGCATCGGCGTGCTGTTCGTGGCGATGGGCGTGATCGTGATCGTGATCAGCGTCGTCGCCTGGACCCGCCCCGCCGTGCGCGGCGTCGAGACCGGCGCCGCACCGCAGGCCGAACAGCAATCCATCCCAGCCGTCTGACCGCTTGCTTGTTCCCCCTACTCGGAAGGAAACCGGAGATGGACGACGACACCCAGACCTACCTGGTTGTGCTCAACGACGAGGAGCAGTACTCGATCTGGCCGGACGACCGCGAACTGCCCGCCGGCTGGCGCCCCGACGGCGTCAGCGGCGCCAAGGCCGCGTGCCTCGCCCATATCGAGGAGGTCTGGACGGACATGCGCCCCCTCAGCCTACGCAAGGCCATGCAGGGCCAGGACGACCGCCAATCCGTTGCCGCCGGGTGAGCCGCCACCGATACGAGCGTCCAGAGTGGATTGGGCGTCGATCCAAGTCCAGTCGTAGTGGGGTGCCCGTTGGCCCGGTCCCCGGCGATGCCCGGCAGCGGGTAGATGATCAGCAGGTGCTCGCTGGCGCCGCACGGTTGCCACCCGCTCTCCTCGATCGCCTTCCGGACGGCGGTGTCGGTCGAGTCGGGACGTCTGTGTCACGGCCCCCGTCTTGACCTGGAGCGCGCTCCGGGTTGCAGACTGGTGAGTGCGGTACAAGGGTTGCCGAGTCGGCGTCGGCAGGCGCCGTCCTGCCGACCGCGTCCGCCGTGGCGCACCTGGCGGGCGGCAGGAACGACGATGTGAGCAGAAGGGGTCGTTGTGGCGATGCGGTACACACACCTGGGCGGTAGTGGGTTGTCGGTCAGCCGGCTGTGCCTGGGCACCATGAATTTCGGTCCGTTGACCAGCGAGGCGGACTCGCACGCGATCATGGATTCGGCGCACGAGTACGGCATCAACTTCTTCGACACCGCCAACGCCTACGGGTTGCGTTCCGCAGGCGTTTCCGGGCTGGGGGAGGGCAGGGGATCGACCGAGCAGATCATCGGGCGGTGGTTCGCGCAGGGCGGCGGCCGCCGGGAACGCACGGTGCTGGCCACGAAGTTGTACGGCGACATGGGGGACTGGCCCAACGAGGGCAAGTTGTCCGCGCTGAACATCCGGCGCGCGCTGGACGCGAGCCTGAGCCGTCTGCAGACCGACTACATCGACCTGTACCAGTTCCACCACATCGACCGGACGACGCCATGGGAGGAGATCTGGCAGGCCATCGACGTGGCGATCACCGCCGGCAAGGTCCTCTACGTGGGGAGCAGCAACTTCGCCGGCTGGCACATCGCCCAGGCCCAGGCCGCGGCGGCACGGCGCAACATGATCGGTCTGTCCAGCGAGCAGTCGATCTACAACCTGCTCGTCCGTGAGGCGGAGTTGGAGGTCATCCCGGCCGCGCAGCACTACGGGCTGGGCATCATCCCTTGGTCGCCGCTGCAGAGCGGGTTGCTGGGCGGCGTGCTGCGCAAGGAACGGGAGGGCAGGCGGCGGTTGGAGGGTCGCGCCGCCGAAGCGGTGCAGGCCAGGCGTCCGCAGATCGAGGCCTACGAGGACTTCGCCGACGAGCTCGGTCATGAGCCCGGTGACGTCGCACTGGCGTGGCTGCTGCACCAGCCCGCCGTCACGGCGCCGATCATCGGCCCGCGGGTCCAGCAGCACCTCGACGATGCCGTCCGGGCCCTGGACGTGCGGTTGGACGAGAAGGCGCTCACCAGGCTGGACGAGATCTTCCCCGGCTACCGCACAGCACCGGAGCACTACGCCTGGTGACCGCGCAACGGGTGCCGCCTTGCCGGCCGTTTGACCGCCCTGCTGGCGGCACGGTGAACGGGAGGCCGAGCAGGGCGCTCATCCGGCATCTCGATCGGTGGCTCGCGGGCGGCGTTGACGTCAGCGAGGCTGCCGTGGCGCGAATGGCTCGCGCCGGTCAGTCGGCCGGTAGCACCGAGCGCACCGATTCTGGTGTGCGGCCGACGATGGTGGTCCCGTCGTCGGCGGTGATGATGGGTCGTTGGATCAGGATCGGGTGTGCGACCAGCGCGTCGATCCAACGGCCGCGCTCGGCCGGTGTGCGGGGCCAGGAGGTCAGGCCGAGTTCCATGACGATGGACTCGCCGGTGCGGGTGATGTCCCAGGGTTCGAGCCCGAGCCGGCCCAGCACGTCGGCCAGTTCGTCCCTGGTCGGTGGGTCCTCCAGGTACCGGCGCACCGTGTACTCGGCCCCGGCCTCGTCGAGCATCGACACCGCCGACCGGCACTTGGAACACCGCGGGTTGACCCAGATCTCCATCCAGCGACTCTAGATGCCGCCGGCCCTGTCGCCCTGGTGCGGGTCAGATCAGGCCGCGTTTGGCCAGTTGGACGCCCGCCGCGAATCGGGTGTCCGCGTCCAGCTTGGTCATGATCGACGCGATGTGCCTGCGCACCGTCCGGAGCGACACGTGGACCACGGCCGCGAGTTCCTCGTCCTTGACGCCGGTGCACAGCAGCGTGGCGATGTGGCGTTCGAAGGGGGTCAGGGTGTCGGACCCGTTGTTGCCGGGCGGATATGGCGTCGCACGTTCCCAAATGGACTCGAACAGTGTCACGAGGGCGTCGATGACCACCGCGGCACGGATCAGGAGCACTCCGCCCACGCCAGGCCGGTCCAGCGGGATGAGCGCTTGTGACCGGTCGGCGACGAGCATCTTCATCGGCGCGACGGCGATGAGTCGTGCGTGGCCGCCGAGCCGCACGGTCGTGTCCACGATGTGCTGCCACTCCGGCGAGAGGTAGGAGGTGGTGAACACGGTGCGCCAGACCGTGGGCGGTGCCGTTGCGGCGGGTGAGAGCCTGGGCAGGCAGACCGTGCCGGCCGAGATCGGGATCTCGCACGACAGCAGTTCGTCCCGGGCGGCCCGCTGGATGTCGTCCACCAGCTTGGTGATCCGCAGGGAGTCCGTGATGATCTCGGCCAGCGGATGCGTGGCCGCCCTGGCCCGGGCACTGGTCACCACGTCGCGGCGGAGCAGATTGGTGACGGTCCGGGCCGTGTCCTGATGCCACTCGCCGAGCTTGTCGGCGGCGTGCCGCAGCACGATCTGGGCCGCGGCGGACGGCGCGACAGCGACGAGCTGGGGGTGCGGGCCAGGGTCGACGTAGGCCAGCCCCGTCTTGATCAGCTCGTCCTCCGCTGACCGGAACGGGCCGGTGTCGGATTCGACGACGTGCGCACCGCCGTCCACCAAACGCCAGTACAGGTCCGCCGCGTCCGTCGACATGATCTGCTCAAGCATGGGCCCCCGCTCCGGTCGGACAGCCGTACCAGGCTAATCGTCCCGGTACCGCCCACGCGGCCCGTGCTCGGCGCTTGGCAGCAAACTGTCAGTGACAGCTTGCTACCTTGCCGTGACGGTCTCAACCTCACGACACTGCTCAGCGCGGGCGGGACGCGTCCGTCATGCCAGGGGGATTCGAACCGCCGAGAACGTCGGGTAGTCCCGCGCTGGTCGTACTCGTGCGGAGGAGGCCTCTCGACATGTGGCTGCGGAGAACGTTGGTGCTCGCCGCCGTGGCCGGACTGGTGTCCGGTCTCGCGCTGGCAGCGCCTTCGGCGGCCGACACCCAGTTGCGCGACAACATGGTGCTGTCGCACACGCTGGTCAACCGGACCACCGGCCAGAACGTGGCCGTGTACGACTACGCGCCCACCGTGGTCCAGGAAGGTGACATCCAGCACTACTACTGGTGTGGCTACGGCGACCACCTCAGCGCCACCTACACGCTGCCGGACGGCGGTACGACCGTCTCCGGCGGCGGCGTGCGTACCGACAACATCTACTACCGTTCCTATGACACGTCCACGCACCAATGGCAGCAGCCGGCGCCACAGGAGGTGTTCTGGCCCTCCGCCGACGCCAAGTACGGCACGTCGGCGCAGAACTACTGGGACAGCGCCTTCACGTGCAACCCGACGGTCATCACCGGCGACTTCACGTTCCAGGGGACGACGTACCACCAGGCGCTGTACTACGTCGGCGCCCGTTGCGCCGTCGTCGCACCGGGCAGCGCGCATCCGGTGAACTGTGGCATCCACGGCAGCATCGGCGTGGCGTTCACCAACGACTGGGTGCACTTCACCCGCTACACCGACGCGAGTGGTGTGCCGCAGCCGGTGCTGCAGTGGCCGTGCGCGTTCGGCTACGGCTACGGCCAGCCCTCCGCGTACAACCTGAACGGGTCGGGCGGCATCCGGCTGTTCTACGTGCGCAGCCACTCGGACCGGCCCACGGAGCCGGGCAAACCGGCGACCTGCGCGGGCGGCGCCGACTACCAGATCGCCGACTCGACCGACGGCGTCCACTTCGGTAGCCCGAACAAGCTCACCACGGCCGGGATCACCGAGAACCGCCAGCCCGAGAACGCCGCGTTCGCCTACGACAAGGACACGCACGACTGGTACATGTCCGGCGAGTTCGGCGCCTACAAGGTCGGTAGCACGACCGTCGACCTGGCCGGCTTCTCCCTCTACCGGCTGCACGGCTCCGACCTGACATCCGGTACCGCGGCATGGCAGAAGCTGACCACGGTGGACACCGTGCGGACCGGGTTCGCGCAGAACTTCATCCCGACCATCACGCGGGACCGCTTCGGCAACGTGAACATCACCGGGCTGTATCCGGACATCCAGATCACCTACAGCATGTACGACCCGCGACTGCCGTGGAGCGACACGACCGGGGTGCCGACCGACCGGTCGCAACGCGCCGCGCACTGGGACATCAACCAGCTCAGCTGGGAGCCCGGCCACCCGTTGGTGGATCTGCGGCGGTACTACTCGTCCCACCTGGACCGCCACGTCGCCACCACCGGTCATATCGACACCACCGAGTTCGCGCTGGAGGACACGAGCAAGCAGCTGGGCGCGCTGTACGAGGCTCCGAACCCGTCGGACGGTGCGACGGTCGCGATGTACCTGTGCAAGGTGCGGCCGACCTACGACTACTTCGTGTCCACCCAACCTGACTGTGAGGGCCAGACCATGGTGGGCCTGGAGGGCTACGGATACGCGCCGTCCGCGGCGGCTGCCGGCCGGGTGCCCTGGTACCGGTGCATCGCGCGCGGAAGGCACTTCGTCAGCAACGATCCGGGCTGCGAAGGACTGAGCAAGGACACGGGTATCGCCAACTATCTGATCGGCTACGCGCATGCCGCCGGGTGAGGACATCGGTGGCGCCGCGGCCGCCGGCCTGAACGATGCGGCCGGCCAACTCGCCGCTGTGCGGCAGGCCGTGGCGTCGCACACCGTGCACCTGGATCCGGTCGCGGCGACCGCGCTGCTGTCCGTCCTCGACGAACTCGGCATCCAGGTCGCGGACCTCGTCTCGTTCAGTGACCGGTCGATGGACCATCAACTGCACTTCGGCCACAACTGGGTCGGCGCGATCATGGACCAGCGGCTGCGTGGGGCCGTCAACGGCCGGCCGGACTCGCTGCGACCGGTCCTGAGCCTGCTGCGGGAGGTGCTCGGCGAGGTGACCGACACGGTACGCGGCGCGGCAGGCCTCGCTGCCGCCGCCGACGACGAGTCGGCGGAGCGGCTCAACAGGATCGGCCGATGAACGCCCCGGGGCAGCGGTATCTCGCGGTGTGGCCGACCGAACCGGACCCGAGCGACCTGGACGAGCAGGTCGACTGGATGAGCTATTCCCACCAGCAGCTCTACGACATGGTCCACAACGGCGTCGACCTGACGGGAGCGACGCACGTCGCAGCCGGCTGGGCGACCCTGGCCGAGTCGCTCCAGTCCATCGGCGACCGCCTGGGTGCGGCGCTGCGGGCCTCCGTGGACGGCTGGCAGGGTCCGGCCGCCGACCAGGCCAGGAACGCCATCGGGACGCTCGTGTCCTGGGCACGTGACACCGGCGACGCGGCCGACGCGATGGCCGGCTGCCTGACCCGCCAGGTGGACAACCTGCAGACGGCCCGGTCGTCGATGCCCGCACCGGTCCTCGCTCCCGTCGGCATGTTCACCCACAGTGGCACACCTGGCCTGCCGGAACCAGATGCTGGCTCCGCCACCGTCGGTCCCGGTACCACCCGGACCAGTTCCGCGGGTTCGTTCGCGGCCGGCCCGGCCATCGCGGTCAGCCCGATCGTCAACGTGCGCCAGCAACAAGCCGCCCACCAGCAGGCCGCTCGCGTAATGCAGCAGCTGCAGGACGGTTCCCGTGCCGTGTACACCACGGTGCCCCAGTTCGCGGCGCCGCCCAGCCCGGTCGCCGGCCCCCGGCAAGGCCCGGTGTCGCTCCCGCCCGGCCCGATGCCCCCCGTGGGGAACGAGCCCGTGGGCGGCATGCCGATGCCCGGCGCAGCGGGCTGGTTCGGCCGGACGTCCGGTGGCGGACCCGCACCTGCCGCCCGGACCGGCGGCGCTCCGGCCGCTGTCACCGACAACGCCGCGGGCCGGGGTGCCAGCAGCGGTGCCACCGCACGCGCGGGAGGTGTCGGCGCGGACGAGGTGGGGGCGCCGACCGGCCGCGCGCCGAGCGGTATCGGCACCGGCGTGGGCGGGTTCGGCGGTGGCCGCCGGCGCGAGGACGATCAACACCACGCCCCGAAGTACCTCGAGGACGACCAGGAGATCTTCGGGATCGACGGCATCATCGCGCCCCCGGTCATCGGGGAGTAGACCCGATGCGCAACCCGGCAACAGGTTGGTTCTGGTTGTCCACCGGGGAGCTGTTCCTGCTCTGGCAGGCTGCCGGCCTGGGCGAGCTGCCCGCCGTGCTCGGCGTGCCGCACATCGGTCATGGCGAGCAGGCCAGGGCCGCCCTGACCGCCGAGGCTTCGGCCACGCTGGGCGAGCGTGGCTTGGGCAGCGTCCGGCGACCCGATCGGGAACTGGCCGGCCTCCTGGATCTGTTGGGCGGGCGGCAGCGCCGTCGCCGGACGCTGTCGCTGCTCGCCCACCGGCTGGACGGGCCGTTCCGGGCAGTCGGCGTGGTCGGCGACGCTGACGACGCCGTCATCCTCTCGGTCGCGGACGATCAGGTCCGGATCGGCCGGGTATGGCCGGGCTCCGTCGCCGACATCCTCATCGCCACCCTCGAACCACTGCCCGCGGGCGAGGGGCGAGTCACGAACGTGCCGTGGCCGGTCTACGAGCAGGCCTGCGCCGCCGGGACGGCCGGAGGCGCGGACGCCTTCCTGACCACGCTCCGAGCAGCCGGCGTACGGGCACCCGAGGCACATACCGTGCTACGCCTGGTGACCGGGCGGTCCGGTGGCGGCGAACTGGCGCTGCACGGCTGGGACCACCGCGACACTCCGCTGCCGACGCCGCCGCTGCGCTGGGTGGACACCGACGGTGGCCGGTACGTGGTGCGAGTACGCGACGGCTGGCTCACCGTCACCCCGGCCGATCAGAATCGGCTGCGCGGGATGGCGGAGTCGGCCCTGACGGCTCTCGCCGATCGCGCTTGTTGATTCCGAGCCGTTCCGGCCGCGTTTGAGGCATTGTCCCGACACACAAAACACCATCAGGCAATCCTTGGCAAGGCAATTTCCGTAGCCAGCCGAAACGGTGTGTCAGGATTACATTCGGTAATCGAGCCTGGTGATCTGTGTGCCTCGTCACTCGCTAGTGACATTTACGCTCGCCCATTCGTAGCCTTCTCGCGCCCCAGCGGTGACCTGCGATCTACCCCGAGGATCAGCGGCCGCAGGCCACCGCCAGAACCCATAAACCCACATATCTGATCTCGATATCGGTGCACATGTGGTGCCGACTGTCGAGACGTGCTGTGGGCTGCCCGGGTGCGGCCGGTGTGATCGAAAGGAAGCCCGCGCAATCGTGGGACGTCACAGCAAACCCAGCAAGACGAAGACCCTCCTCAAGCGGACCGGCGTGATCACCGCTCTCGCCGGCGCAACCGCAGGCGGTATCGCCGTCACCGGAGCCGGTACCGCCAATGCCTTCCCCGGGCAGGCCGGACTCGTCAGGTGCGAGAGCGGCGGCCACCCCGCCATCGTCAACAACACCCCTGCGGGACGGCGAGCAGGCCGACCGGCCGGTCTGTTCCAAATCGTCACGGGCACCTGGCTCGCCAATGGCGGTGGTCAATTCGCCCCGACCGCGGATCGAGCCGCCGCATGGCAGCAGCAGGTCGTCGCGAACCGGATCTACGCCAAGCAGGGTGCCGCGCCGTGGGAGTGCAAGCCGGGTCCGGGTCCCGCACGGTTCAGCAACTTCCCCCGGCCCGCCAAGGCGGCGCAGCATCATGCCCCTCGATCGGTGACCAGGGCCGTAGTCGTGGACAGCAAGCCGAACTCGCATCCACAGCGTGTCTACACCGTCGTCGCCGGCGACACACTGTCGGGCATCGCGCACAAGTTCGATGTGCCGGGCGGCTGGCGGCAGCTCCAGAGGCTGAACTCGCACACAGTCCCGAACGCTGACCTGATCCTTGTCGGAGAGAAGATCGTCACCAGGTAAGCGCCGGCTGCGCCTGCCATCACCAGGACCGGTCGTTGCGAAGTCGGACGTGCCGGTGGTGTCGCGGACGTCAGTGTCTCGTTGCCGGGTTTGATCGCAGTGAACGCCCACCTACATCGGGCTGCCGCTGCTCGGCAACCTGCACCTGGCGCCCGCGCCACGGCCGATCAACCCACGCCTGCGGCTTCCAGGTGCCGACGGAGTAGTTGCCTGCCCCGGTGCAGGCGGGACAGCACCGTGCCGACCGGCGCACCGGTGATCTCAGCGATCTCCTTGCAGGAGCGGTCTTCGAGGTGGGCGAGGCGGATCGCGACGTGGAATTGCTCGGGCAGGCTCGCCAGCGCAGTCGTGATCCGGGGGTCCGGCAGGCGGTCGATTGCTTCGGTCTCAGCTGAACGCAAGCCCGTCGACGTATGCGACTCGACCCGTGCCAGCTGCCAGTCTTCGACCTCGTGCACGCAGCTGAGCAACGGACCGTGTTGCTTCTTCCGGTACGAGTCGATGAACGTGTTCGTGAGGATGCGGTAGAGCCACGCTCTGAGATTGGTGCGGTGCTGGAACTGGTCGAACGACACGTACGCTTTGAGGTACGTCTCCTGCACCAGGTCGTTGGCGTCGTCCCGGTTGGCCGTCATCCGCAGTGCCGCCGCGTGGAGCGCGCCGAAGTACGGGAGTGCATCACGTCCGAAGCAGGCGTTCCGCTCCGCGGTGCGGTCCGCTGTAGTGGCCACCGTGGGTGGTGTCCTCATGGTCGACGAGGATGCTCTCCGCGGCTCAGGAAGTCGCCCCGGCTGGTGGGCGTTGTGGCTGGGGGCTGGCTGGAACTCACCTTGGTGCCAGGCAGCCGCCCACCGGCAACTTCAGCCGGTGGGCAGCGGGTCACATCACACCCGTTCGGGGGGCGTCAGTTGTCCGGCCCACAGGGGGTCGGCGTAGGGCCGAAGGCGACGAGCGAGTCGATCGACCAGCCTGTCTTTCCCGTGGTGTGATCGGTCAGGTAGTCCCAGAAGACGCCGTTGCTGTTGAGTCGACGACAGTGCACTGTCACGTTGTTCGACGGTTGACCCTCGCCGATGGACGTGCAGGTGCTGAAGGGGCCGGTGCGAATGTTGACATCCGTGCCGAGGAAGGCGCCTGCCGTGTGTGAGTTGGGTGTCGGATTCTGGATGCAGTCGACGGCTGCCGGACTGGCCACCGCCGATGGCGCGGCAGCCACGATCGCTGCCGGTATCGCCACTGCGGCGAGCAGTGCGGTAGCGAAACGTCGGGACCTGTGGATCACGAGTTGCCTCCTGTGGACCGAGCGAAATTCCGGGTACCTTGCCGCGCTTCGTCGATGTCGGGGTCGTCGGGTGCGAGCGCCGCCGCGGCGTCCAGGTGGGTCAGAGCGTCGGACCACCGTTGTGCGCTCTGGTAGGCGATGGCGAGGTTGTAGTGCAGGCCGGGGTCGTCGGGTGCCAGGTCGACAGCCGTGGACAGGTCGTCGATGGCGGACTGGACGTCGCCGAGTTCGTGGGCCACACCTGCCCGTCCGGACAGGGCGGGCACCAGGTCGGGGGCGGTGGCCAGGGCGCGGTCGAAGGCCGCTCGTGCACTGGTGAGGTCCCGGTGTTGCATATGGACCTCGGCCAGGACGGTGTGCAGGTGGGGGTTGTCCGGGTCCAGGCGCAGGCCGGTGGCGGCGTCGGCGAGAGCCGCGGCCACGTTGCCCGCGGCCAGGTGGATGCCGGCTCGGTTGATGTAGGCGTCCAGGAAGGCCGGGTCCAGTTCCAGGACGTAGCTCAGCCCGGCCAGGGCCTGGTCGGTGGCGCCCGTGTCCAGCCACACTTCGGCGCGGTTGTAGTGGGCCTCGGGGAACGGCGGCCCCAGCGCGATGGTGGTGTCGTATTCGGCGAGGGCCTCCTGGTCTCTGCCCAGGCGATGCAGCAGGTTGGCGCGGTCGAAGTGGTATTCCGGGTAGTGCGGGTCGGCGTGGATGACGGCCTCGTAGTCGGCCAGGGCCTCGTCCAGGCGGCCCAGCGCGACCAGGACCTGGGCCCGGTTGTGGCGCAGCACCGATCGGTGCAGGCGGTGTTCGTCGGGTGCCAGTTCCCGGTCCAGTAGGGCCAGGCCGTCGGTGACCAGGCGCAGCGCTTCGGGCAGGTTGCCCAGGTGGGTTTCGACCAGGGCCAGACCGTTGCGGTTGAACACGGTGTGGAACAGGCGTTCCTTGCCCTCGAAGACGAGTTGGGCGAACGCGATCGCCTGGTGCAGGAGCCCCTTGGCGCGGTGGTGGTCGCGGCGGTCGGGTTGGTGGTGGCGGGTGTAGAGCATGCCGGTGGCGTATGCGGCCTGCATGTGGACCGCTGGGCGGTCGGTGTGGCTCAGCGCCTCCAGGTACAGGTCTTCGGCTTGTTCGGGTCTGCCCAGGGCGGCCAGCGAGGTGGTCATTTTGGTGGTGAAGGTCCACCACAGTTCGAACTGGGTCGCCGGGTCGATCAGGGCCTTGCCACGGGTGCCCAACTCGACGGTGGCGTCGTAGAAGCCCATGTCGATGCAGTAGTCCAGGGCGTCGCGCAGTGCGTGGGCGCCTGCGCCGGCGGGATCGCTGCCGCGTTCGCGGTGCCAGGGGATCGCGCCCAGTCGCAGGGAGGTTTCGTCCAGTGTGGCGAGCTGACCTTCCACGGCGACACCGAGCACGGCTACGCCAACGCCGGCCGTGGATCGCTGCGGTTCACCCTCGCGGTATTCGAACCCGGCGTCGGAGCCACCGCCACTACCCACCGCCAAGGACCTCTTCGGCGCCGATGACCAGGCACCGGGCGAACAGGCAACAGCGGGCAAACCCCGGCCCAGGGCAGCCTGGGGCGAAGCATCGGCGTGCGTTCAGTTGGTGGGCTGGGCCCACCGGGGAGCGACCCGTCGCCAGTCGGCATCCCACGCCGCGTAGCGGGCACGGTCGAGGCGTCGGTGGACGAGCAGGACAAGGGCGGCCAGTCCGGCGAGTACTCCGCCCAAGGTGATCATGGTCATCAGGCCGCCCCGGGCCCAAGCCTGGTCCCGACCCATGGGCTCGACGAGCACGGTCCCGGCGTGCGTGGTCCGCACCGTCACCGTGCTGCCCGCGCTGGCATCCTGAGGTGCGCTGACCACGCCGGTGTGCCGGTGCCCTGGCGGGTACGTCCAGGTAGCCGGCACCGGAACGAGCAGGACCGGTCCGTCGCCGGTGGAGACCGGTGCGTCCTGGAGCAGAGTCGCGACGACCGCGCGGCTGGCCGCGGTCTGCTCGGCCGATACGGCCAGGTTGTGGTGGTAGGCCGCGGTGCCCACGTGCGTGGCGAGCGGGATGGCCGCGACGGCCAGCGCCAGGGCGACCAGCACGGTAGCGGCTTCGATCCGGTCGGTCGCCCGGCGCAGGGTGTTGCGGCCCCAGCCCGCGCGGCGGGCGTGCGCTGCCAAGGTAGGTGTCCATCGCGAACTGTTCATGTCACCCTCCGCGTGCGCCCGGCTCGGTGAGCGGGTGACCTCGGATGGGAAGGCTAGGAAAACCCTGCGTGCCGGGCACCACCCTTGCCGGGTGAACCGGCGGAGACTCCGGCTTGCGCTGCGATCGGCACACACCTTCGGCGCCGGCCTGGTCCGCGCGGCCAACGGCGACGCTCACGCCCCGGACCTGATCGGCGTAGTCACGGAGCCAGTGTTCGGCCTGCCGCGCGTTTCCTACGCAAGAAACTGTTGGGTGGGGTCAGCGTTGCGGCTTCGTGGTCACCGGGACCTGGTGCAGCGACAACGTGTCGGCCGCCGAGCCGGCCTGTGTCCAACTGCCCGACGCCGCGGTCCACGTCCGGCCGGCGAAGGTCACCCGGTCGATGCCCAGTCGCATGGCGTGGGCCACCAGCCAACTGCTGATGGCCCAGCCCCTGGCCGTGCTGTGTGGCCCGCTGAGGGTGCTGGTACCCCACTCGGCGGCCGCCACGTCGGTCAGGCTCGCGCTGGGTGCCGTGATCGTCAGGTTGTGGCAGGTCAGGGCCGCCGTGGCCTCACCGGTGAGCGCGACCGCGAGCGCCCGGGCCTCCGGCTCCCACTCGGCATACGCCTGCGGAGCGGCGGAGTGCTGCACCTGCTGGGCGGCCTCGGTCACGGTGAGCTGCTGCCAGTCGGACAGCGCACGGAGATGGTCGTAGAACTCGAGGGAGGCGTGCACCGGGTCGGTGACCTGGGCGTAGGTGCCCCAGCCCTGGCTGGGCCGCTGCTGGAACAGGCCGGCCGAGTCCCGGTCGCCGCCGGACAGGTTGGCCAGGTCCGACTCCTGGATCGCGGTCGCCAGTGCGACGGTGACCGCGTGGTCAGGCATGCCCAACCGCTGGCCGACGGCCGCGATGGTGGCGGCGTTGTCGGTCTGCTCCGGGCTCAGCGTGAAGCCCGACGATCCCGCGGTGGCACCGGCGACCGTGCAACCGGGCGGCGGCGCGAACGGCGTGCGGACGAAGAACCACACCGCACCGGCACCGGCGATCACGATCACTACGATCGCGATCAGAACCGCACGGTTCGCGCCGCGCATGCACGACCTCCTGGTGTGCACACGGTAGCGACAAGCCGACTATTCATCCTGACGTCCCCACTCCGCCTACTACGAACAGGGTAGTAGGCGGATGCGGAGGGCCGCCCGTCAGCGGTCCCTGGATCGCCCGTCGGCGGCCATCGCCTGCGCCCCATGCAGTTGCTGGCGCGTGCCACTCGACCCCGCTCACCTAGGCGGACGGGTCCGGCGGGCCCTGGTCGTTCGTCCGCCCGAGGAGCCAGTCGGCGCCGGTGTCGATGAGGACGTACCGCACGTGGTCGCGGCGACCGTGCAGGGTGAAGATGAACCGTTGTGGCGTGCGGTCGTGTTCCTCCCACCACCCGATGTCCGCGATGGTCTTGTGCTCGTCCTCGTACTCGAGGTGGTCGAGGTCATGATCCGGCACAGCGATAGCAAGACGGTTCTGCCCAGGTCTGTCCGGCAACCCCCGGGGGACGGCCCACGACCGCAGAACACCGTCCTGTTCCAACCGCAGGTCGAAATGAGGCCGCGGCCGACGATGGTCATGCAACACAAAAGCCGGCCGCCCCGAAGGCCTCGAATGCTGCGGTTCCACGATAACCATGACTTCCGGTCGACTCGGACTCCCCGAGCATAACCTGTGCGTGCCGATGACCTCATCCATGCAGTTCGAGCGGCCAGCTGCAGGCCGAGGACGCGTGACGACGTTCCTGCTGGTCAACGGCGTGGAGTCTCCGTAAAGGACGGACACCGCCTGCTCCTTCGAATTGGCTAGGACGAGATCGAAGGAGAGGTTAGGTTGCACGCATGCCTTCGATCGACGACATCGCGGCGGAGTATGTGGAGCGGTCCGCCGCCCTGGACCCGTGCTACGCCACGTCCGCCGGGATCGCGGGGCACGACCACGAACTGCCGGATCTGAGTGTTGACGGGTTCGCCGGACGGGCCGAGCTGGATCGCTCAACCCTCGCCGCCCTGGCCGCGGCCGAAGCCACGGACCCGCGCGAGCAGGTCGCTCGGGATGCGATGCGGGAGCGGCTGGCACTGGGTGTGGAGCGCTACGACGCCGGGGACACCACCAGCGAACTGAGCACCATCGCCAGCTGGGTGCAGAAGGTGCGCGAGGCCTTCGACGTGATGCCCACGGAAGGCGAGGAGGCCGCGGCCGGCCTCGCCGAGCGGATGGCCGCGGTGCCGCGCGCTTACCGCCAGTTGTCCGCGACCTTGCTGGACGCGGCCAGGAATGGTCGCGCCGCGGCCAGGCGGCAGGTTGAGGACGTGGCCGAGCAGTGCGCGGCCTGGGCGAAGCCGGGGGACTCCTTCTATAGCGATCTGGCCGGGCGGTTGACCGCGGTCCCGGACTCGCTGCGCGGGGAGCTGGCCGTGGCCGCGCGTGAGGCCACAGCCGCCACCGCCGAGCTGGGCGTGTTCCTCGGGCGCGAGCTGCTGCCGCTGGCCAGGGAGAAGGATGCCTGCGGGGCTGAGGTCTACGCCCGGGCCTCGCGGGATTTCCTGGGCGCCGCCGTGGATCTGCGGGAGGCCTACGCCTGGAGCTGGGATGAGCTCGCCCGGCTGCGGGCCGAGATGGCGCGGGTCAGCAAGCTGGTCCGGCCCGGGGCCACCGTCGGGGAGGCCGTGGCGATCCTGGACGAAGACCCGGCCGGGCGCGTCGAAGGGCGTGAGAACTTCCGTGCCTGGATGCAGGATCAGGCAGAACGCACCATTGCGGAACTGCACGGGACGCATTTCGACATCCCGCAGCCCGCGCACCGGATCGAGGCCGTGATCGCACCCACCAACGATGGCGGGATCTACTACACCGAGCCTTCCGAGGACTGGTCCCGGCCCGGGCGGATGTGCTGGTCGGTGCCGGACGGCATGGAGGCCTTCGCCACCTGGAAGGAGGTCACGATCGTCTACCACGAGGGCGTTCCCGGCCACCATTTGCAGGTATCGCATGCCATGGCCGAGCAGGAGAACCTGAACCGCTGGCAGCGCATGTCCTGGGTATCCGGCCACGGCGAGGGCTGGGCGCTCTACGCCGAACGGCTCATGGGAGACCTCGGGTACCTGGACGACCCGGGAGCATGTCTCGGGATGCTCGACAGTCAGCAACTGCTCACCGCCCAAGTGGCCCTGGACATCGGGGTGCACCTGGAACTGGATGTTCCCCGGGGAACCGGATGGCGCGAGGGCGAGCGCTGGAATGCCGAGATCGCCTGGGAGATCCTGCGCGCCCACTCCAGCTGGGATGAACGGCAACTGCGCTCCGAGCTACGCCGCTGTCTCGGCCTGGCGGGTCAGGCCCCTTCCTACAAGCTTGGTGAACGGATCTGGCTACAGGCCAGGGAGGATGCCATGGCACGGGCCGGAGCAGCCTTCAGTCTCAAGGACTTTCACGCCAAGGCACTCAGCCTGGGCTCCATGGGCCTTGACCCGTTGCGCGAGGCGCTGGCCCGCATCTAAAGAACGCTCGGCATGGGCGCACGCGCCCGGACCAGTCCGGCCGGGCCATACCCATCTGCGACTGCGCGGGGCTGCGCGAAGCGGGGTAGTTGGGCGCGGGAGTGTGGGCCAGTTGACGCCCGGGCCCGGCAGGCGTTGTCCGGCGCGGTGAACTCGGCGCGCTGGGATCTGGCACCTGTCACCGTCGGCCGTCTCGCGTTGCATGTGATCATGCTCAAACACGGTGCGGGGGGGCATTCTCGCCACGATCGCGTTCTGGGGCGCAGCTGATCCGGGACATCGCGACGTGCGACAACCGGCTGAGCTGATTGGAGCTACCGAGGGCGTCGCCGCTATTGGCGGCGATGAGGCCCCGGCCTGTGTCGCCGGAGAGCGCTACACCACGCGCGCACTACATGGCCGCCGGGCTACCGTGCTCGGCCGGCCACATCGGCCGACGCACCGCGTCGGTGTTCGCCGCCCTCGGCACACACGTCATCGGCGTCGTGCGGCCCGGCGGCAGCACGACGGAACTGCCGGCGTCACGGTGATCGATTGCTCGCAGACTTGCCGCTGTGGGAGCGCGCCGACGTGCTGATCTCGCCGCACTCCGCGTCCACCCTGGCCGGCGAGAACGAGCTGATCGTCGACCTGTTCGTGGACAACCTCACGCGCTGGCGGGACGGGCGTCCGGTGTGCAACCGCAACCGGCCCGATCTCGGCTGCTGACCCGGAGCGAACGTGAACCGTCCGCGTTCACTCGACACTGGAACGCTCATCGAGCGGGCTCGGCGGGGGTTCTCCCGCGTCCTGCTGATTGACCAGTCCGGCTGTGGCGTGGAGCCCGCGTCGCGATCGGCGACGGCGCCCTGGGTACGAGCTTGCCGGTCGAGTCCCGGTGCCAGGCAATACCGCCGGCGTCGAGGAAGTCGACTTCGACGATGACAGATTTCACGAGCTCCTTGGCCGGGATTTCCGCCTTCGTCCGGAATTTCTCAATGAGCGCGTCGGTACTGTCCGGCTCGACACACGGTTGCGGTGTCGGGCCGCACACTCCCATCTGATACCTACCGACGGTTTCGCCGTCCAGGGTCACTGTGGCAACGACATCGTATATTGGCAAGCCGCTGCCGTTGATGTAGCAGACCTTCCCGCCGCCAGCAGGCGAATGTGCCGCCCACATGCCGAACTTGGCAGCCTGGTCCCGCTCGGCGCCCTGCCGTAGCATGACTAGTTGCCGCCAAGCCGCGACAGCTGCGACCGCGGCGGCCAGGAGCGCCACGATACCGGTGACGGCCACGATCCAGTCGGTGCTGCTCGGAGAGTCCTGGCCGACAATGGCCGATGGTGCGGCAGCAAGGAGGATCACGTTTGCTGCCCGCCGGTTCCGGCAGGGATTAGCCTGACGGGCAGATTGCCACCAATTCGCTTGATGATCACCCGGGCCCGCCTGCCCTGCACCTGCTCGGTTGCTTCGATCGCGATCCGCGTGAGCCTGTTGAGTTTCACCATGAACTCCTTCGTGTCCACGGCCTCGAACGCGAAGCTGTTCAAATTCGCCAGGTGTGTAGTGAGTGCGGACAATGCCATGCTACTCACGCTGTCACGCAGCGCCTCCATGTTCACCGCGAAGTGGTCGAGGTCGCGTCGCCACGTAGGTGCGTTCTCGGTGCATTGCGTCCAATCGCGCTCGTCGTCCGTTATTTTTCTCAGTCGTTCCAGCCATTGGACAATTGCGGTGCGCAGCGCCAATTCGCATTGCGTCGTGTTCTTGCTTGCGATGCGGAGCTGTTCCACGAAGTCGGCGCCCTGCGTGGCAAGATAGAGCGCCATCGCCGCGACGACGCCCGCCGCGACGATGATCTCCGCTGAGTGCCCGCCGATGAGTGAGATCAGCGCCGCAACGCCGACGCCGAGCGCGGCACTGACGACCGCCCCTCGGCCGATACCGGTCGGCCGTGTCTCACGTGCGGATCCACTCGAACTGCCTGACTCCTGGCTGGATGGCAGGCTGCGTTCGCCAGCTGCGATGGTCATGGCACCCCCATGTCGATGCGCGTTGTTCGATGTCATCGCCGCACGTACCCTCGGTGTTTCACGCATTATCCAGGCAAAATGCGGCGCTTTCGGCGAATTGTCTCCTGCGGCAGCCAATGGGACAGTCCCAGGACAGAGTGAAACCGAGTGGGTGATGGTTCTAACGGGTAGCGCACGACCGTCGACATAGCGGCATGGCCACGATTGACGCTGGCACGGCACCGGGAAGCGTGACCGGTCAGCAGGCACCTCACCCGAAGGACCCTCCGGATGTATCCCGTCGAACTGAGGCCGACGATCCCGTTGAGGATCACTGTCACCCGGCCCGAGTCGATGCCGACCTCGGTGATCTTCTCCTTCACGCGGGACGACACCGCGATGACCGGAACTCGATCCCTCGCCCGACGCACCGCTCGCTGAGGTAGCCGCGTTCGGACCCAGTGACGATGACCTCGTGCCCGGCCTTGAGCTGAAGCTCGGCGAGCGAAGGCCAATGCCTGGCGGCGCAGTTCAGTTCGGTGTTGGCAAGCGCATGAAGTACCCGCACAATGCGAGCACGCTAGTGCGACCGTCGCGCGCGCTCGAGCGTTCGACATGTTGGCGCGGAGTATGCGTAGGAAGTGACGATGTGAGCGTGAACTCCTCGCCGCGGGCTGGCAACGGTGATCCCGAACCCGGCCCGGCCACCACGAGTTCGCCCGCGGAGGCCGCCGGCTCGCCGGGCGGCGCCTCGTCGCCGGGCGTGCTGGGGTCTGCCCCTGATCACCGCTACCTCCTGGACAACGCGCAGGCCGAGGCGGGCGAGCGGTTCGTCGCGCTGGCCGAGCTGTTCGACGGCGTGACACGCGGGCACTTCGACCGCCTGGGGGTGGGGCCGGGATGGCGCTGTTGGGAGGTGGGGGCCGGCGGCCGCAGCATCCCCGAGGCGCTCGCCGCGGCCGTCGGACCGACCGGGCACGTACTGGCCAGCGACATCAATCCGGCGTGGCTGGACCCTCAGGCGATCTACGAGGTGCGCCGGCACGACATCGTCACGGATCCGCCGCCGGGGATGTTCGACCTGGTGCACGCCCGGCTCGTCCTGGTCCATGTGCCCGACCGTGCTGCGGCGCTGGCCACGATGGTGGCGGCGCTGCGGCCCGGCGGCTGGCTGCTGGTGGAGGACGCGGACACCGAGCTGCAACCGTTGGCCTGCCTGGACGAAAGCGGCCCGGCGCAGCGGCGAGCCAACCGGCTGCGGCGCGCCTTCCGGGAGTTGATGACCGGCCGCGGCGCCGATCTGCGCTACGGCCGCACGCTGCCGGCGACGTTGCGTGCGGCCGGCCTGGTCGAGGTCGCGGCGGCGGGCAGTTTCCCGGTCGGCGGGGCGGTCTGCGACCGCTTGGAGATCGCGACGATGCGGCAGGTCCGGGCCGAGCTGGTCGCCGCCGGGCTGGCCGATGAGGCCGAGATCGGCGCGCACGTCGCGGCTGTGGGCGCCGGCGAGCTCGATCTCACCCTCGCACCGCTGATCTCGGCCTGGGGACGTCGCCCCGACCAAGGTGATCTTGGCGCGGGGTGAGGCATCCGGGTCGTGGTCGCAGACCCGGAGTGCGTCAGAAACACCGAGGCTGCGCGGACCATCGTGACCGCGCAAAGCGTGGTGCAGGAGCCGGCCCGGCATCGCAGCGGTTATCTCGACTTCAATCTTGAAATACAGCCGTTGACCTGGTGTTTCGTGTCGTGGACGGGTGTCTTTGACTACTGATCGCCGGTGCTGAGCCGGGCTGCGCGGAGTTGGCCGTGGGCGTGCGCGAGCGCGTCACGCAGCT
>DASUGU010000125.1:0-3438 GCA_036273855.1 Pseudonocardiaceae bacterium | reverse complement strand
CGACATCACCATCACCGTCGCCCCGGTCAACGCCCCGGTGGCCGACGCCGGGCCTGACCAGACCGGTGTGCTGGTGGGCAACACGGTGTTGCTGGACGCGACCGGTTCGACCGGGGCAGCCACGTTCGCCTGGACCCAGGTGTCCGGTACGCACGCGGACCTGACCGGGGCAGACACCTCGCGGGCGTCGTTCACCATGCCGGCCGGCAGCACGCCGTTGGTCTTCCAGGTGGCGGTGACCGGCCCCGGCGGTAGCGCGACCGACCAGGTCACCATCACCGCGCAAGCGGACGTGCTGACGATCACCAGATCCGAGTACGTGGCCTCCCAGGCGCAGTGGCGGATCGACGGCACGGCGTCGATCCTGGACAACGACGTCATCACCGTGTTCCTGGGCAACGGCACGAACGGCCCGGTGATCGGCTCGGCGCAGGTCAGCCCGGTCGATGGCACGTTCGACGTGCGCGTGCGGGGCAGCAGTGTGAGCCCCACCGGGTTCAGCACGGTGACCGTCCAGTCCAGTAGGGGCGGGCTGCTGACCGGCGTACCGTTCACGCAGCAGTAGCCCCACCGTGCGGGTGCCCTCCCACCCGCACGGGTGCCGTCCCGAGGTCTAGCCCACCTCGGGACGGCACCATTGCCATCCAGCCTCTCCGCCAACGTCGGCCGGCACCGCCGGTCGCGTCGGCACGTAGTCACCCGTTGCCGTCACGCATGCATGGCCGCAGCGGTCGAAGATCGAGTAGCGCGGACAACAGAGGCCGATGCTCGTCTGCATCGGCCTCTGTTGGTGTATCGGTACACGCCGTGCGCTGTGTCACCCACAGCACACACTCATCCGTTACAGGGGGTTTGGTCCTGCGACGTTGCCAATGGATTGCAGGCGCAGGACACTAGCCCTTGACTTCGGTCTTGCCGGCCTCGATGCGCACCTCGACCTTGTCGTTGGTGATCGAGTTGTCGAACCGGATGTCGACCTTGCCGCTGATGGCGCCTTGGCCGTGGCGCGCACCACCACCGCTGATCACGTAGGTCCAGCCGGGCGCGACGACTACGTGGTCCAGAAAGACGCCGGTCCGGGCCACCACGGCTCCTGCGCCGTGGGCTTCCACGCAGAAGAGCACGCTCCCATCCGGCTCGCGAATCTGTTGCCCGTTCTGCAGGTCCAGGGGACAGAACAGGGCGGCGGGGGCAGGCGGGGGCGTCGTCTGGGCGAGGGCTGGGCCTGCGGTGAGCAGGGTACCGGCCGCGGCGACGGACAGCGCGGCAGCGATGCGACTGATGCGAATCACGGGACTCCTTTGGTGGCAGCCGGTCCCGGCCCGGCGCCGGAACAAAACCTCTACATGAGAGCGTGGCCAGCCAGCTCCAGTGCGGTGCTCCGCAGCAGTGTGGCTCGGTGTGGCTCGGTGTGGCTCGGTGTGGCAGGGATACGCCCTCCGCCGTGCTACGAACCGATCATGTCGGGCACTTGGTGCGAGTCGCTATTGGACGTTGGTACTACTCCCGGCCAGGAGGCGACACGGTACGTGGTCCCCGCGCCAGCATGTACCCAGGCGTCACGCAACGCAGCGGTCAGCGCGCGCCGGGCCCACCCGACCCGCCGGTGCAGTGACCAGGCACGAGAAGGACATGGGTCGGAACCCATCCAGGGCATCGAGTTGGAGGCAGCATCGGTAGGGCGACGTAGCGTCCGTGAGCAGGCCGAACTCGCCACACGGGCTACCGCTCCAGCAGGTAGGTGGATTCGGTAGCCGCATCGGTAGCCAACCATAATAGACAGTCTTCTGGAGTTACCGCGTGATCATCCCCAGGTCGGCGTAATAGCCCGGCTGACCTGCGAATCTAGCCCGTCCTTAGCCTGGATCCGTGGACTGAGTAGCTGATCGCTCGGCGCGCTGACAGAGAAAGTGCCTTCTGTGCAAGGAGAATCAGGGTTGTCGACGCCCTGAACCATCCACACCACGGAAGGCACTTCCAGTGCAACTATCCCACACCTGGACCCGGGCCACGCCGCTGTTCGACGAGGACAACCTCGTGTCGTGCGCCGGCCTGCTGCCGGTGATGGCACTGGCCGAGCAGACCGGCCTATCGAACCTGATCGCCGACAAGGTCATGTTCACCGACAGCAGGGTGCCCTCGGCCGGAGCGAACCCGGCGGGCAAGCTGTCCGCGATCATCGCGGGAATGGCCGCCGGCGCGGACAACATCGACGACCTCAACCTCATCCGCTCCGGCGGAATGCCGCGCATGTTCGACCAGGTCTACACCCCGGCCACGCTCGGGCAGTTCCTGCGCGAGTTCACCCATGGCCACAGCCTGCAGGTCGCCTCCGTCGCGCGGGCGCACCTGGCCACCCTCGTCACCACGACCGGACTGCTGCCCGGTATCGGGCAGCAGGTGTATGTGGACATCGACTCGCTGCTGCGCCCGGTGTTCGGGCACGCCAAACAGGGCGCCAGCTTCGGACACACCAAGATCGCCGGTAAGCAGGTGCTGCGGCGGGGCCTGTCCCCGCTGGTCACCACCCTGTCCACCGACCAGGGTGCGCCGGTGGTGGCCGGGATCCGGCTGCGCGCCGGCAAGACCGGCTCCGGCAAGAACGCCGCGTCGATGGTGGCCGCGGCGATCCGCACCGCCCATGCGGCCGGAGCCAGCGGCGAGATCCTGGTCCGCGGGGACTCGGCCTACGGCGCCAGCACCGTGGTCAACGCCTGCGTGAGCGCGGGGGCGCGGTTCTCGGTCGTGCTCACCCAGAATCGGGCCGTGCAGCGGGCTATCGCCTCGATCGACGGGCACGCCTGGACACCGGTGCACTATCCGGGCGCGGTCACAGACCCCGACACCGGCGCGCTGATCTCCGATGCCGAAGTCGCCGAGGTGGAGTTCACCGCGTTCGCCTCCACCCGCCATCCGGTCACCGCATGGCTGGTCGTGCGCCGCGTACGGGACCGGGCCAAGACCGACGAACTGTTCCCGGTCTGGCGCTACCACCCGTTTCTGACCAACAGCACGGAGTCGACCGTGGATGCCGACATCACCCACCGCCGCCACGCGATCATCGAGACCGTGTTCGCCGATCTGATCGACGGGCCGTTGGCCCACCTGCCCTCCGGCCGGTTCGCCGCGAACAGTGTCTGGGCGATCTGCGCGGCGATCACACACAACCTGCTGCGCGCCACCGGCAGCCTGGCCGGCGGTCGGTATGCCGCCGCCCGCGGGGCCACGCTGCGCCACCGGTTGGTCCTGGTGCCCGCCCGGCTGGCCCGCCCCGCCGGGCGCCGGCCCCAGCCCCTAAGCCTCGATCCGTGGATCGATGCGCTGGTCGCTCGGCGTGCTGACAGAGAAAGTGCCTTCCAAGCAAGGAGAATCGGGGTTGTCGACGTCCTGATCCACCAGCGCAACGGAAGGCACTTTCAGTGCAACTATCTCATGCTT
>DASUGU010000124.1:0-141110 GCA_036273855.1 Pseudonocardiaceae bacterium | reverse complement strand
GCCGCCAAGCCGCCAAGCCGCCAAGCCGCCACGCCGCCAAGCCGCCAAGCCGCCAAGCCGCCAAGCCGCCAAGCCGCCAAGCCGCCAAGCCGCCAAGCCGCCAAGCCGCCAAGCCGCCAAGCCGCCAAGCCGCCGAGCCGCCGAGCCGCCGAGGATGGCAGCACAGGGCTGCCTGGTGGGCAAGCGTCTGCTGGGCCGGCCGTGCGCGGGGCGGCACGGCTCGGGCGCGCGGTCAGCGGTCGCGGAGCCAGCTTCGGGCCGAGTAGTCCTCGTCGTCGGTCGGGTACTGGGGCGGCGGGGTCACTGGCTCGAGCAGGTCGCCTGAGATGCCGAGCGGCGGGGTTCGGACGTCGGTGACGGACTCGGTGAGGGAGGTCAGGTCGTCGGCTTCCGTGTGGTCGTTCGGGTGGGGGCCGTCCTCGTGGCCCAGGGTGAGCTCCGTGGACTGGTCGCGGTCGGCGGTTCGGCGGCGCATCGCGGTGATGCGGTTCGCCCAGCGGGTGCCGACCGCCTTGCTCGCCTCCGCCGCGTCGCGGTCGGCCTGCTCGCCCCGGCGCACCGCCTGGTCGACCCGCTCCTGGCTCTCGTGGACCGCCGCCTCCGTCGTCCGGCGGACGTCGGCCACGACGTCGTCGTAGTCACCCATCCGCTACCGGCCGCCACCGTCGTCCAGAGTGCCGCTGAACCCGCCGATCGCGTCGTCGCCGGTCGCGTCGTCGAACAGGTGCCCGAACGTCCGCCACTGGTGGTGCACTCCGCGCTGCTGGTCACCGCCCTGACCGCCACCCATGCCCATGCCACCCATCATCGGCATGCCGGCCGCGCCACCTTGATCACCACCGTTGAGCGCACCGTCCGGTGCGGACGCCAGGCCCGCGTCGCCGGGCTGGCCGATCGGGGTCACGTTCGTCCCGGCCACACCGGAATGACCCGGCGGGTTCACCACACCGCCGAGGACGTCGTGCGCGGGATGGTGCGCGGCCACCACATGGGACGCCACGGCCTGGCCGCCGTCCAGCACGCCGCCGGTCACCGCACCGACGCCGCCGGTCGGGTCCGGCCCACCACCGCCCAGTGCGTCCGGCATCATCGCCGCGGCCAGGGTGGTCGCCTGGAAGTCGGGTGTCGGAGCAGCGGTGACCGGTGCGGGCGGCTGGGCGGCCGGCGGCGGGTCGGCGGCCGGTTGGACGCTGCCGGCGCCAGCGCTACCACCCGAAGCGCCGCCGCCCGAAGCGCCGCCACCCGACACCCTGGCAGCGCCGCCGGCCGCAGCGGTCGGCGCGCTGACCTGGATGCCGTCGCTCAGTCCCGCGAACGGGTTGGCGTTGATCTTGCCCAGGCCCTGGTTCATCGTGCGGAACGACTGGCCGACCGTGTCGTGCGTGGACCTGGTGATCGAGTCGAACGACTGCTTCTTCTGGTCGAAGTTGGCGACGAACGTGGAATTCAGCCAGTTGGCCGCATCCGTCCTCGCGAGATTCCGCACGTTCTGGCTGAGCGTGCCCTGGCAGTCCGTCTCACCCCAGTCGACGTGCTGGAACGCCGGCCACGTCGCCACCGACCGCAGCTCGTCGTCGGTCGCCTTGTTCCTCGCGACGTCGATGAGCTGCTGGACGCCGTCCGCCGTCACGCCGCCGATGTCCGTGGCGTACAAGGGCAACACGCCCTGAGCGCGCTGCAAGACGGCCGTCTCGATGGCCTTCATGGAGTTGGTGATGACCTGGGCGGCCGCGGTCACCCCGTCGGCGACGGCCCGGGCGTGCTGCCCGAACGAACCGCAGTACCGCTGCGCCGCCTCGGCTGCCGTGCCCTGCCAGAAACCGCCGAGCGAACCAGTGGCGCTCGTGACGTTCAGCGCGCTGTCCGACAGCGCGCTGTGCGATGTGGACAGTTGGGTGGCGTCGGCGCGGAAGTGGACGAAGTTGATGCCCCGCAGGTTGTCGTAGACGGTGCTGATGTCCTTGGCCAGGTCGGGGGCGCCGCCGGTCCAGTCGCGGTAGGGCGGGATGAAGGACCGGAAGTAGTCCAGGCCAAGGGAACCCGCGTCCAGGATCTCGTCCGACGTGCTCGCGCCGGCACCGCCCCTGGCCACGGTCTTCGTGGCCTCGACCGCCAGTCGCGCCTCGGCCTGCTCGACGACGCCGTCACCCATGCGCGCGCATCCTGCTCGTGTGCCCGTCCTCCGTGTGGGCGTAGCGCTGGTAGGTGTCGGCGAGTTTGTCGCCCAGCGTGGTGGTGGCCGTGGCGAACGCCCGCACACCGGCGACCACGTGGTGCTGGAGCGCGTCGAGGTAGGCAGTGCCCTGGTCGGCGAAGTCGCGGCCGGCGTCGCTCGCGACCACGTGCGACATGCTGATGTGCGTTGCTTCGTCGCCGATCGGCCCGGCCTCGCCGTTCACCCTGCCGGCGACTCCGGACATCTCGTCACTCGTCTGGAAGTCCGCCACCTGCCATCACCTCCCACCGCGCACGCCGGGTAACGCCCGCCTGCACCATAAACCCGTCACATGGACGTTGGGTGGGTTCGGGCGGTTCCCCGGTGGTGAGCGGGGTCAGTGCACGGCCGCGACGACGCCGGCCAGGCGGGACGCGGCGGCCTCGGCGAGATCGTGGGTGGGCGCCTCGACCATCACCCGGACCAGCTGCTCGGTACCGGACGGGCGGAGCAGCACCCGGCCTGACTCGCCCAGCTCGCGCTCCACGTCGGCGACCGCGTCGGCGACGGTCAGTGCCGTGGCCACGGCGGCCTTGTCGGTGACCTTGACGTTCACCAGCACCTGCGGCAGGCGGTTCATCACGCCGGCCAGCTCGGCCAGCGACCGGCCGGTGTCCACCACCCTGGCCATCAGGCGCAGCGCGGTGAGCACGCCGTCGCCGGTGGTGGCGTGGGAGGGCAGCAGCACGTGGCCGGACTGCTCGCCGCCGAGGGTGAACCCGCCGGTGCGCAGCTCCTCCAGCACGTAGCGGTCGCCGACGGCGGTGGTGTGCACGGCGACGCCGTGCTCGTGCATGGCCAGGTGCAGGCCGAGGTTGCTCATGACGGTGACGACCAGCGTGTCGTCGGCCAGCTCGCCGGCCTCCTTCATGCCCAGGGCGAGCACGGCCATGATCTGGTCGCCGTCGACGATCGCGCCGGTGCCGTCGACGGCCAGGCAGCGGTCGGCGTCGCCGTCGTGGGCGATGCCCAGGTCGGCGCCGGACTCGCGCACGGCGGTCCGGATCGACTCGAGGTGGGTCGAGCCGCAGTCGTGGTTGATGTTCAGGCCGTCCGGTTCGGAGTGGATGGCGGTGACCTCGGCGCCCGCCTTGCGGTACACCTGGGGCGCCACGTGCGACGCGGCGCCGTTCGCGCAGTCCACCACGATCCGCAGGCCGGTCAGCGACCGGCCGGTGGCGGCCAGCAGGTGCTCCTCGTAGCGCAGCACGGCCTCGGACGAGTCGGTGATGCGGCCGACGGCGGCGCCGACCGGGCGATCCGCGGGCGGGGCCAGGCGGGCGGCGATCTCGTCCTCGACGGCGTCGGGCAGTTTGTGCCCGCCGGACGAGAACAGCTTCACGCCGTTGTCCGGCATCGGGTTGTGCGACGCGGAGATCATCACGCCGAGATCGGCGCCCAGCTCACCGACCAGGTAGGCGACCGCGGGGGTGGGCAGCACGCCCAGCCGCAGCACGTCCACCCCGGCCGAGGCCAGGCCGGCCGCCACGGCGGCCTCCAGCATCTCGCCGCTGGCCCTCGGGTCGCGGCCGAGGACCGCCACCTGCCGGTGCGAACGGTCGTGCTCGGTGAACACCCTGGCCGCGGCGGCGGCCACGGACAGCGCCAACTCCGGGGTCAGCTCGGTGTTGGCCAGGCCACGCACGCCGTCAGTGCCGAACAGCCGAGTCATCCTGGCGTCGACCTCCCGCCTGTCAACCGGTGAGAAGCCACAGGAGCAGCACCCGACGGACGGATGACTGCTCCCGTGGACCGTGTGTACGGAGGGTACGTGATCAGCGCTTGCTGTACTGCGGCGCCTTGCGGGCCTTCTTCAGGCCGTACTTCTTGCGCTCCTTGACCCGGGGGTCCCTGGTCAGGAAGCCGGCCTTCTTCAGCGGCGGCCGGTCGTCGGGCTCGACCTCGATCAGCGCCCGTGCGATGGCCAGCCGCAGCGCACCGGCCTGGCCGGTGATGCCGCCGCCGCGCAGGTTGGCGAACACGTCGAACGACTCGGGCTTCTCGAGCGTCACCATGGGCTCGCGGATGAGCTGCTGGTGCACCTTGTTCGGGAAGTACTCCTCGAGGGTGCGGCCGTTGAGACGGAACTTGCCGGTGCCGGGCACCAGGCGGACGCGGACGATGGCCTCCTTGCGGCGGCCGACGGTCTGCACGGGCTTGCCGGAGATGACCGGGCGGGACGCCGGCTTGGCGGGCGCCTCGTCGGTGGACTCCGTAGCCTCGGTCGTGGCCTCGGTCGTGGCCTCGGCGGCGGGCGTCTCGTCCGCTGCCGGCTCGGCGGCCGGGGTCTCGGTAGCTGGGGTCTCGGTGGCCGCGTCGACGGCGGTCTCCGGGGTGGTCACGTCTGCTGGAGTTTCGTCGGCGCTGGTCACCGGTTCACCTTGCTCTTGTCGGCGATCTGGTACGGCTGCGGATTCTGCGCCGTGTGCGGGTGCTCGGGCCCGGCGTAGACCTTCAGCTTGGCGGCCATCGCGCGGCCGAGGCGGTTGTGCGGGAGCATGCCCTTGATCGTCTTCTCGAGCAGGCGCTCCGGCTGCGTGTCGAGCATCTCGCCGAACGACCGCTTGCGCAGACCGCCGGGGTAACCGCTGTGCCGGTAGGCGAACGCCTGGTCACGCTTGTTGCCGGTGAGGGCGACCTTCTCCGCGTTGACGATGACGACGTAGTCGCCGGTGTCCACGTGCGGGGCGTAGATGGGCTTGTGCTTGCCGCGCAGCAGCGTGGCGGCCTGCGTGGCAAGTCGGCCGAGGACCACGTCCTCGGCGTCGATCACGTGCCAGGCGCGGGTCACCTCGCCGGCCTTCGGGCTGTACGTGCGCACGGGTCTACCTCGTCGTCACTCTCGTCAGGGGCGTCATCGCGGTAACCGCACACTACGGGCAGCTCCGCACAACAACGTCAGAAGATACCTGGCACCGAACCGCAGGGTCAAAACGGCCCCCGCGACCGGCACCTGACCAGTGTACCTGGCCGAACACGAGCGGACCCCGGAGGCATCGCCTCCGGGGTCCGCCGGCCACGTCCGGGGACGTTCAGCTCCAGACCTGGGTGTTCGCGGTCTCGGTCGACCGGTACTGGTCGTGCGCCGCGCTGACCGCGGTGGAGATGCGGGCCAGGGTGGTCTTGAGGTCGTCGGCCGCGTTGTTCCAGTTCGCCTGGACGGCCTGGAACGAGTCGCTCGCGCCACCGGTCCACTGGGCCGACAGCTTCGCGATGGCGGACTTCAGGGTCTCCAGCTGGCCGTCGATGTTCTGCACCTGGCTGTTGATCTGGCCGGCCAGGTTGGAGATCGCTTCGAATCCAACCTTGATCTCGCCGCTCATGGGGTTACCTCACTCCTGGAAAGTCTCGAGTCTTCTTGCGGGGAAATGGACTAGGGGACGGACGAAGCCGCCGGTCGACTCACAGACCGCCGAGGAGCTTGCTCATCTCGCTCTGGTTGGCCTCTTCCGACGCCTGGTAGGCCTTGTTGTTGCTGGCCATGGCCTCGGACATCTGCTGGAGGTTCTGGTTGAGCTTACTGGCGTCCTCGTCGAACCGGCCCATGAGGGTGTTGAAGGCGGTCGCGGCGGAACCCGTCCACGCGCTGGCGACCTGCTCGACCTCACCCTGCAGGGCACGCAGGCTGGCGTTGAGCGACTCGTTCATCTCCTGCAGGCTCTGGACACCTGCCATCATCTCCGAGGAACCGGTGGTGAACTGCTGCGCCATGAGGAATGGCTCCCTTCAGGAAGTCTGTGGTCCGTACGTTCATCGTCCGTACGCCAACTACGACGTGAACCTTGCCATGCCCGGTTCCATCGTGTCCCGGTTTTTCCGGAAGCCGTTGCGGCTGTAAACGTTCGCTGATGTAAATGTCGTCACGGACCGATGTGCTAATGGAAAATGCCCTCGTCATCGTCACCCGGCGGAGCGATCCGGCCCCTCGATCCGGTGGTCCGAAATGGACTCGGCGTCGCCACCCGATCGATCAGTGGGTGATGACCATCCCGGCCACCACCTGCTGACAGGCTGCCTGTACCCTCGGCTGATCGGTGGCCGGGTACTGGCATCCGATGCTCACCTGCACCCTGCCCTGGAACAGCACGTACCAGTCCGCCGTCGCGTCGTTGCCCGGCTGTTGGTAGTAGGCCACCGTCCGATGTGCGAACGTCAACGACGGGGTGAAATTCCGATAGCCGGCCTGTTTGACCTCGGGCTGCAATTGGTTCACCGCACGGCCGCGATCCTTGGTGCTGTCATAGGAAAGTCGAAATTCCCGGACGTAAATCGCGTCACCCGCTGTGGGTACGTTCGTCGGTGCGATCTGCACTTCCAGGTTCGGCGCGTTGCTGGCCGACTCGGCCCAGCCCTTCGGGGTGGTGAACCGGTAGTCGTACTGGGCGATCAGGTGCTGGCCGGCCGGCGGGTTGAGCGCGGCCGGTGGCTGCGTGCCACCGCTGCCGCCGACGTGCACCAGGACCACGACCAGCACCACCACCACGACGAGGACGACCGCACCGGCCACCGCCAAGCGCTTGCGACCACCGCCCCGGGCAACCGGGGCGGCCGGCGGCGCGGCCGACGCCGGTGGCCGCGCTCCGGCCGGCGGGTACGCCGGCATGGTCACCGTGGGCTGCTCGGCGACGTCGCGCGCCACCGGTCGCGGCACGGACAACCCGCCGGTGTGCATCGGGTCCAGCGCGACCGCGCGCAGCGCGCCCCGGGCGACCACGGTCTCCGGCTGGTCCAGTGTGGTCGGTATGACGCCGAGTCGCTGATAGACCAGCCGCGCGACCAGCGGAATCCGGCTGGACCCGCCGACCAGGAACACCCCGGACAACTGGTCGGGCCGCAGCCCGGCCTGGGCGACCGTCTCCACGGTGAGCGCGACCGCACGGCGCAGCGGGACGTCGATCAGCCGTTCCAGGTCCTCGCGGGTGACATGGGCGTCCGGGAACGGCGGCGGCATCGGCACGTCGGTGTAGGTGTGCCGGGACAGCGTCTCCTTGGCACCCCGGACGTCCTGGCGGAGCACCCGGCGGCGGCGCCGGTCGGACATCTCGCGGCCCTCGGTCAGCGCCCGCCAGTCGTCCCGGACCGTGTCCGACATCAGGGAGCCGACGTGCTCCAGCAGCAACTGGTCGATGTCGGCACCGCCGAAGTTCGGGTCGCCGTGCGTGGCGAGCACCGCGAAACCGGCCACCGCGTGACCCTGCTCGGCCTCGCCGGGCTGCTGCCGGCGCACCACGCTCACGTCCACCGTGCCGCCGCCCAGGTCCAGTACGGCCAGTGCCGCACCGGGCGGTAGCGCGTGGCTGGCCGCGTGGAACACCGCTGCCGCAACGGGTTCCGGTACCAGCGTGACCTCCGTGGCCAGCCCGGCACCGGCCTGGCGCAGCACGCGGGTGCGGATCGCGCCCCAGTCCGCGGGATGGGTCAGCACCAGCAGGTCGACGGGTGCGTTGCCGGCCAGCCTGCGGGCCTCGGTGACGGCCCTGCCGAGCACCGCCCGCACGACCTCGACCACGCCGATCACGGTGTTGCCGAGCAGCAGCTCACCCTCGTCGACCCGCCGCTTCGGGTTCGGCTCATAGCGGGACGGGTCGATGGCCGCCTGGCGTTCGGCCTCCTGGCCGACGAACAGCGTGCCGTCCACGGCGGCGAACACCGCGGACGGCACGATCGGCTGGCCGTCCACGACGACCACCTGCGGTTCCCGGCCGTCGACCGAGACAGCCACACATGTGCTGGACGTACCGAAGTCGACGGCGATGTGCAGGCTCATCGCGACTCCGGGATCGGCGATCCGGTCCTCGGCCATGTCGTCGGCACGGCAGCCACCTTAGTGGGGCCTACTCCGGCTGCAGCCAGGCCACCTGCATCCGCTGCTGCCCCAGCTTGCGCGTCACGATGGTGCCCCGGCCGGGCGGTTGGGCGCTCGGTTTCACCGTGCCCCACAACACACCCTCGTCCTTGCTGCCGCTGCCGACCAGGCCGGGGCTGGAGATCTCCTTCAGCTTGCCGATCACCGGGTCGTAGGTGGACCGGGACGCGCCACCGGTGCGCCGCATGACCACCATGTGCAGGCCGACGTCCTTGGCCTGCGGCAGGAACTCCGACAGCGGCTGCAGCGGGTTGCCCGCCTGGGTGGCCACCAGGTCGTAGTCGTCGACGATCACGAACAGCTCCGGACCCTTCCACCAGGACCGGGTGCGTAGCTGCTCCTGGGTGACGTCCGGGCCGGGCAGCCGGCCGGTCATCGAGTTGTGGACGTCGTTCATCATGCCCTGCAACTGGTTGCCCGAGACCGCGTAGCCGAGCAGGTGTTCGGTGTTGATGAACCCCAGCATGGTGCGCCGGTAGTCCACCAGGAGGATGACCGCCTCCTTGGGCGAGTAGTTGTGCATGATGCCGCGCACGATGCAGCGCAGCAGGTTGGTCTTGCCGGACTCGCCGTCGGCGAACGCCACGAAGTGCGGTTCCGAGTCGAAGTCCAGGAACACCGTGGCGAGCTCGTCCTCGTTGACGCCGATCGGGATCATGTCCTTCTTCGGCAACTGGGCCGGGACCACCAACTGCTCGTAGGGCAGCACGTCGGGCAGCAGGCGCACCTTCGGCGCACCGCGGCCGCGCCACGAACCGCGGATCTTGGCGGCCGCGTCCTGCACGCCTGCGGCCACCGACTCCGGGTCGCTGGACGCGTCGATGCGCGGCAGGCCGGTGAGGAAGTGCAACTTGTCCCTGGTCAGACCGCGACCGGGCCGCCCGGCCGGCACGTTCACCGCGACCCGGCGGTCCACATCGGACTCCGTGGGGTCACCCAGCTTCAGCTCGAACCGGGTGCCCAGCAGGTCCTTCAGCGCCGGCCGGATCTCCGCCCACCGGTTGGCCGCGACGACGAGGTGCACGCCGTAGGACAGGCCCTGCGCGGCCAGCGCCACGACCTGCTGCTCCAGCTCCTCGAACTCCTGGCGGAAGTTCAGCCAGCCGTCCACCAGCAGGAAGGCGTCGCCGTGCAGGTCGTCGGGCAGTTCGCCGCGCCGCTTGCGGTTGCGGAACTCGGTCATCGAGTCGATCTGGTTGTCCCGGAAGCGGGCCTCGCGCTCGGCGACCAGGGTGGTCATCTCGGCGACCATCCGGCGGGCCAGGTCAGGGTCCAGCCGGCCGGCCACCCCGCCGACGTGCGGCAGGCCGTTCAGCGTGGCCATCGTGCCGCCACCGAGGTCGAGGCAGTAGAACTGCACCTCCTCCGGCGTGTGCGTGACCGCCATCGACATGACCAGGGTGCGCAGCAGCATCGACTTGCCCGACTGCGGGCCGCCGACCACCGCGCCGTGCCCGGCCGCACCGGAGAAGTCCGCCCACAGCAGGTCGCGGCGCTGCTCGAACGGCTTGTCCACCATGCCCAGCGGCACCTGCAGCCGGCCGTTGCCGAAGAAACCGGACGCGGACAGGCCGCGGTCGTCGGTGGGCTGCAGCGGCGGCAGGAACTGGTCGATGGAGGGCGGCTCGTTCAGCGGCGGCAGCCACACCTCGTGCGCGGGCGGGCCCTGGCCGCCCAGCTTCTTGACGACCAGTTCCAGGTAGGTGGGCTCGTTCTTCTCCTCTTCCTTGGGCCGCACGGCCTCCCTGGGCCGCTCCGGTTCCTTCGGGATCTCCACGAAGTCCGGCACGAACAGCTTCGGCCTGCGGTCGCTGGTGATCGGCGCGGACGGGCCGGCCACCTGGATGCCCGAGGGCCGGAACGGGCCGGACACGTAGGTGGCCTTGAACCGGGTCATCGGCTCGCCCTGCACGGCCAGGTACCCGGAACCCGGGATCGGCGGCAGTTCGAACGCGTCCGGCACACCGATCGCCGCGCGGGACTCGGCAGCGGAGAACGTCTTCAGGCCGATCCGGTAGGAGAGATAGGTGTCCAGACCGCGCAGCTTGCCCTCCTCCAGGCGCTGCGAGGCCAGCAGCATGTGCATCTGCAGCGACCGGCCGACGCGGCCGATCTGCAGGAAGATGTCGATGAAGTCGGGCTTGGCGGTCAGCATCTCGGAGAACTCGTCGATGCAGATGAACAGTGCGGGCAGCGGGTCGAGATCGGCGCCGTTCTCGCGCATCTTCTCGTAGTCCCACACGTTCTTGGCGTTCGCCTTGGCCAACAGCTCCTGGCGGCGCGCCACCTCACCGGCGATGGCGTCCTTCATCCTGTCCACCAGGGTCAGGTCGCCGGCCAGGTTGGTGATGGTGGCCGCGACGTGCGGCGCCTGGTCGAAACCGAGGAACGTGGCGCCACCCTTGAAGTCCACCAGGATCATGTTGAGCGAGGCGCTGGAGTGGGTGGCCAGCATGGCCAGCACCAGGGTGCGCAGGAACTCGGACTTGCCGGAACCGGTTGCGCCCACGCACAGGCCGTGCGGGCCCATGCCCTCCATGGCCGCTTCCTTGATGTCCAACTCGACCATCTGGCCGCTCTCGCCCAGGCCGAAGGGCACCCGGTAGCGGTCGCGCACCGGCCGGGGCCGCCACGCCTGCTGCACCTCGTACGTGATCGGGTCGCCGGTGACGCCGAGCATCTCCAGCAGGTCGGGGTTGGCCGACAGCGGGTCCTCGTCGCCGGACTCGGCCTGCGCGCCCATCCGGTACGGCGACAGGCGGCGGGCCAGCGCCTCGGCCTCGACGACGGTCATCGTGTCCGGCCGGCCGAACCACTCCACGCCACCCGCGCTGCGCGCGCCCAGCCGCCGGTCCTCGACCACCAGGCGCAGGCCGCGCCGGGAGCTGAGGCTGCCCAGCGAGTCGGACAGGTCCAGCAGCGTGACGCCGACCAGGCCCTCCTCCAGGAGGATGTGCTCCTCACGGGTGACGTCGCCGTCGTCGATGACGATCACGACGTGCGGGGCGTCGGTGAGTGGCGGGGCGTTGCGGGTGAACCGCTGGCGGTCGCGCAGTTCCTGCTCCAGGTACCGCTCGATCTGGCCGAGCGAGCCGGCGATCAGCCGCAGCGCGCCGATGCCGTCCACCAGGGACGGACTCTGCGCGTGCGGCAGCCACTTGGCCCACTCCCACTCCTGCTTCGCCCGGCCCGACGTGACCACGGCGATCAGCAGGTCGTCCGGGGTGTGGAAGGCGGCCATCTGGGCGATCATGGCCCGGGCCAGGCCGCGGGTCTGGGTGCGCTCGCCCTGCAGGCCGACGGCGGCGAAGCTGCGCAACGCGATGGACACCGGCAGTTCCGGGACGATCGAGTGGGCGCGGACGAACCGGCGCAGCGCCAGCGTCGCGATCGGCTCCAGTTCCTCGACCGGGCCGGTCTGCGGCGGCACCAGCCGGGTGTCCAGCCGCTGGGAACCGCGGCCGACGCGCAGGTGCATGAAGTCGGAGTCGGCGGCCCGGCGTTCCCACATCCGCCTGCTGGTGGCGATGGACCACAGGGTCTGCGGGTCGGGGTGGACCCACTCGCGCTCGGCACGCTGTTCCTCGGTGGACTCCCTGGCCCGTTCCCGCATCTGGCCGAGGTACCGCAGGTAGTCCTTGCGGTCCTCGTTCATCTCGGCCTTCTTGTTCCCCCGGCCGCCGCCGGCACCGAGCATGCCGACGCTGCCCATCATCATCATGCCGCCCATCAGCAGGGTGGTGGGGTTGTTCTTGCTGATGACGAACATGAAGGCCATCATCCCGATGGACATGAAGATCATCACGATCGGCAGGAACTTCATCAGGATGTTGCCCGGGATGGTGCGCGGGACCTCGGGCGGTGGTTCCAGATGCACCTCGCCACCGGGGCGGCGCGGTGCGGCGAGCCTCGCCGTCCGTTTGAACTGGACCGTGCTCACGGCAGCAGACACCCTTCCCGTCGTGCAGCGGCCACCGGCCGAGTGACCCGGAACCGACAAGTTGCCCCGAACCGTCCAACACGCCGGCTCGGTAAGGCCATACTAGGGGCGCTCACCACCCCGGGCGGTCGGTTCGACACAGTTGGGTACGGACCTGCCGGGGTGCGCGTGCCAGGGATTCTCGACGACCGGAAAGGGGCCGCTGGTGGCGACCGGAACGACGGTGTTCAGCCGGGTGACGGTGGTGGCACCGCGGACACGGATCGACGTGGCGCTGCCCGCCGACGTGGCCGTCGCCGACCTGCTGCCGATGCTGCTGGACATGGCCAAGGAGGCCACTCCGGACGGCGGCGCCCGGCACGGCGGCTGGTGTCTGGCCCGGCTCGGTGACGCGCCGCTGGACCCCAGTCGAACGCTCGCCTCGCTCGGCGTGGTGGACGGCGACCTGCTGCAACTGCGGCGCCGCTCGGAGAACCCGCCGCCGCCGCTGTACGACGACGTGGTCGACGCGATCGCCGAGTCGACGCCGAGCAGCTTCCGGCCGTGGACCAAGGAGACGGCCCACCGGATCGGGCACGCGGCCGCCGGGCTCACGCTGGTGCTGGCCGCGATCGCCGTGCTGCTGGGCGGTCCGCTGGTCGGCGGGGGCAACGGCATCGCCGCGGCCATCGCCGCCGGGGTGACGGCGATCATCGCGATCACCGTCGGTGCCACCATCACGCACGCCTACGACGCCAAGACCACCGGCGTGGTCGTCGCGGCCACCGGCGCGCTGCCGATGGCCTTCGTGTGCGGCCTGTACGTGGTGCCGGGGTCGCCCGGCCGGGCGAACTTCCTGCTGGCCTGCGTGCTGGTGCTGATCGTGGCGGCCGCCTGCATGCTGGTGGTCGGGGCCGGTGGCACGGTGTTCGTCGCCGCCGCCACGGCCAGCGGTCTGGGCGCGGTGGCGTTCCTGGTGGCCACGCTGGTGGCCGAGTCGACGGCCGGCATCGCCGCGGGCGCCGCCGCCGTGGCGCTGGCCGCACTGTCCGTCCTGCCCAGGATCACCATCCAACTGGCCAAACTGCCGCTGCCCAGCGTGCCCAGGGACGCCGAGGACCTGCGCGAGGACTCGGGTTTCCCGGACTTCCGGGTGATCGAGCGGCGCACCGGCCTGGCCCACGAGTACATGACCGGCATGATCATCGGCTGCGGTGTGACCGCGGCCATCTCCGCCGTGCTGGCCGCCAGCGGCGGCAACATGTGGGGGATCATCGAGGGCGGCGCGGTGGCCGGCGTGCTGCTGCTGCGCGGCCGGACCTACGCCAACGGCGCCCAGGCCGTCGCACTGCTGCTGACCGGCATGCTCACCGCGGGTGGCCTGCTGATCGGGTGGACCGTGGAGTCCACCCCGACCAACCGGCTGCTGCTGGTGTTCGGCTCGCTGCTGGTCCTCGCGGCCGGCACGTTGGTGGTCGGCGTGGTGTTCCCCGACCAGCGGTTCTCACCGGTGTTGCGGCGCGCCGTCGACGTGTTCGAGGCGATCCTGATCGTGTCTGTGCTGCCGCTGGCCCTGGCCGTGATGAACCTCTACAGCGAGATCCGGTCCGTGCACTTCGGCTGACCGTTCGAGGAGACCCCACCGGATGACCCGCACCCCGCACGTCCTGGCCACCAGGGCGACGGCGATCACCTCGGCCGTTCTGCTCGCCGTCGTCGGCCCGGCCGTCGCCCCGGTGTTCGCGGCCCAGCCCTCCAGCGGCGCACCGGTACCCGGCCAGCCGGGACCGTCCGCCTGGCAGCCACCGGCGGTCAACATGAACTACCTGGGCGCACTGCCGCCGGACAACCCGAGGGGCACCCCGGACGACAACACGTTCGCGCTGCGCCAGGACGACCGGTGCATCACCAGCGGGGTTGGCCGCACGATCCTCACCGACCGGCCGCCCGCCCAGCAGATGCTGGACATCGACCAGGCCCAGCAGTTCAGCAAGGGCGACGGCGTCACGGTCGCGGTGATCGACACCGGGGTGAACCCGCACCCGTTCCTGGCCGACGACCACCGGCTGGAGAGCGGCGGCGACTACATCCTGAAGGACGGCAACGCCCTGATCGACTGCGACGGCCACGGCACGATCGTCGCCGGCATCATCGCGGCGAACCCGAAGGGCGCGAACACCGCGTTCATCGGCGTGGCACCGGACGCGAGGATCCTCGCCATCAAGCACACCAGCACGCACTACACCGCCCAGGACGACAACAACCGGCCGGCCGGTGACCTGCAGACCCTGGCCGAGGCGATCCACTTCGCGGCGGACCAGCCGAACGTCAAGGTGATCACGATGTCGGTGGACGAGTGCGTGCCGATCGCGCTGAAGGACCAGGCGCTGGACAGCCAGTTCGCCAGGGAACTGCAGGCCGCCATCCACTACGCGGTGCAGGACAGGGACAAGGTCGTCGTGGCGGCGGCCGGCAACCTCGTGTCGGGCAGTGCCGACCAGAACGGCCAGCAGACGTCGCTGTGCCAGGGCGCACCGCAGAACAACAGCCCGGATCCCAACCAGGTCAACCAGTTGCAGATCCCGCCGATCTACTCCGACGACGTGGTGTCGGTGGCCTCGGTCGACCCGACGACGGGTGCGCCGTCGCAGTTCAGCGTGTGGGGTCCGTGGGTGACGGTCGCGGCGCCCGGCCAGTTCATCACGTCGGTCGACCCGGGACGGTCGGGTACCGGGCTGTCCAACCAGACCGTCGAGGGTGGCCAGACCATTCCCCTGCAGGGCACCAGTTTCGCCGCCCCCTACGTGGCGGGCGTGATCGCGCTGGTCCGCTCCCGCTTCCCCAACCTGACCGCGCGCCAGGTGATGTACCGGATCGAGGCGACCGCCCAGCACCCGTCCAGCATCAGCGGCCGGGACCCGCAGGTCGGCTACGGCATCATCGACCCGGTCGCCGCGCTCACCGCGGCCATCCCCGGCCAGAACGGCGTGCCGGTGAACACCGCGCGGTCGGTGCCCGCCGCGCTGCCCACGGCGGAGGTGAAGGACTGGACGGCGGTGCGGGTCGCGCTGATCGGCACGGTCGTCGGCGCGGCACTGCTGCTGGTGACCCTGTTCGTGACGCGGAGTGTGCGGCGCAAGCGGGTGACCGAGGACCCCGCCATCAAGCCGCGTTGACACGCCCGGCCGTATCGTCGTCGCCATGGGGTGGGCAGGCCGGGTAGCGCGACGGTTGGGAGCGGTCGCCGTCGTGTGCGGCGTGTTCGCCGGTCCCGCGTGGGCCGCCGAGCCGGGCGCCACGGCCGCCACGCCACCGGCCTGGGAGCCGCCGCCGGTGAACGCGTCCGCGCTGCCCGGTGATCCGCCGCCCGGCCCGCCGGCCGGCGTGGTGTTCACCCAGCAGAACAACTGCGTGTCGTCCAACACGAACAATGCGCCGCTGCCCGACCAGCCGGCCGCCCAGGCGATGCTGAACGTCAAGGGCGCGCAGCAGTTCAGCTCCGGTGCCGGGGTGAAGGTCGCGGTGATCGACACCGGGGTCAACACCAACCCGCTGCTGACCGACCACGGCAGGCTCAAGCCCGGCGGCGACTACCTGACACCGAAGGCCCACGACGGCAGGTTCGACTGCGACGGCCACGGCACCCTCACCGCCGGCATCGTCGCCGCCAACACCTCGGGGCACGCCGACTTCGGCTTCACCGGCGTGGCACCGGCCGCCACGATCTACGCGATCCGCCAGACCAGCAGCGTGTTCTCCGGCAAGAACGCGCACGGCCAGGACGTTCCCGCCGGCACGCCGTCCAGCCTCGCCGCCGCGATCGTGCACGCGGTGCACCTGGGTGTGGGCGTGATCACCACGTCGGTGGACACCTGCCTGCCCGCCGGGACGGCCGAGCAGGAGATGCGTTCGCCGGGCTCGCCGGAACAGGTGTTGCAGGCCGCGGTCGCGTACGCGGTGGAGCACAACGTGGTCGTCATCAACGCGGCCGGCAACACCTCGTCCTGCACCCCGGCGGGGCAGAACAACCATCCCGATCCCGACGACGTGGTGAACATCGAGTTCCCGGCGGTGTTCAGCGACGACCTGCTGTCGGTGGCGTCGGTCAGCCCGGTGACCGGCTCGGTGTCCACGTTCTCCGAGTGGGGCCCGTGGGTGAACATCGCGGCGCCGGGTGAGGGCATCGTGTCGGTCAACCCGGCAGTGGGCGGCACGGGCCTGACCCAGTTCTTCACCGAGCCGGGTGCCACCAGCCCGGGGACGATCCAGGGCACCAGTTTCGCCGCGCCCTACGTGGCCGGTGTGGTGGCGCTGGTCCGGGCGCGGTTCCCGACGCTCACCGCGCGCCAGGTGATCACCCGGGTGGAGGCCACCGCGCAGCACCCGACCGGTCCCGGTGGCCGGAACAACCAGGTCGGCTACGGCATCGTCGACCCGGTCGCCGCGCTCACCGAGTCGATCCCCGGCCAGGACGGGGTGCCGTCGGTGCGTGACTCCACCGTGCCGGCACAAGTGCCGCTGCCGCCGGCGAAGGACCTGACCGCGACGAGGGTGGCGCTGATCGGCACCGGGGTGGGCGTGGCACTGCTGCTGGTCACGTACTTCGTGGTGCGCTCGCTCCGGCGGCGCCGGCCGGACGATCCGGTCTAGCTGGAGTGTCCTTCGTGGACACTCGCGCAGACCGAGGCGAACGACCGCAGGATGTCGGTGACCGCGTCCCTCGGGTGGCCGGCGGGCAGGCGGGTGACCACGCGCTCGACGCCGTCCGCCGTGCTGTCCAGGGCGTCGGCGAGCGTCGCCATCAGGTCCGACAGCTCACCGCCGATCAGCCCGATCCGCCACACGGCCAGCACGCACGCCGTGGCGTCCGCGCCGCTGTCGGTGGCGTCCAGGTCGGCCAGGGGCGCGGCCAGGCGCAGTACGACGTCGGCCACCGCGGCGGCGGCGATCCGCCAGCGTTCCGCTTCGTCGCGCAGGTCGCCGGAACGGACGTCCGCCGGCGACGCCGGAAACATGGCGTCAGTCCCGGTGTTCGAGGCTCGCGGCGACCGCGTGCAGTGCGTCCACCATGCCGGCCAGGCGCTGCCGCACGGTGCCGGCGGCCTCGGCGTACGCGCCGGGCACGTCCGCCTGCCGGCCGGCGTCACCGAACGACGACGCCGTCACCGACGTGCCGGCCACCAGCGCCAGCACGGCGGCGAGATCGTCCGCCGCCTGGTCGACGGTGGTCGCGTAGCCGGTGAGCCAGCCGGGGTCGACAGTGATTCTGGACACAGCGCTCAGCCGCCGCCCTGGGCCTGCTGCTGTTGCGACGGGGGCGGCAGGAAGTGGCCGACGCTCGGCACCGCCATGCCGTCCACGGCGTGCTGTACGGCCTGCATGCTCAGCGGCGACCCGCCGGGCGGCAGCAGGCCCAGGATCGCCTGCGGCGCCGGGGGTAGACCGCCGGTCGCGGTGCCGTTCGCGATGCCCAGCACCTGCGCGGTGAACGTGTCCGGGACACTGAAGGACACCCCGCGCGGATCCACCACGTAGATCGGTCCACTGTCGAACTCACCCGAGCCGGTCGCCGCCCGGACCGCGACACCGCCCAGCGTGGGGTTCATGAAGAACTGGTTGATCCGGCCCGTGGGGGTGCCCGTGCCGACCGGCACCATCGCCATGTGGCCGGTGGGGTTCTTCGCGTCCGGCGGCACCTCCAGGGCGAGGTCGGTGGTCACCCTGGTCCTGGCCAGCGGTTGCTGCGGGTTGCTGTAGTCGGCCTGCCAGCCCAGGCACATCACCGGCCGGCTGTCCGCGCTGATGACCGTCGGGAGCGCGCCCGGATACTCGGTCACGTCGACCTTCAGGCTGTTGGTGAGGTACTGGAGGCTGTTGGTGTCCTGCGGCGGCACCGCCGGAATCTTGCGCAACCCGTTGGAGTTCTCGTACATCGCGATCTGTGCCGTGGTCTCGCTGACCTGCTGTGCGCCACCGGGCACCACGATGTAGAAGCGCTGTCCACCGTCGGCCTGGTTGACCGCGAAGCTCTGGCCCACCTGGAGGCCGAAGCTGGCCAGCGGTGCCGGCACCTGGCCCTGGCCGAGTCCCGTCGTCGGGTCGGTGATCTCCGCGACGGACGGGATCGCGTTGAGCACCGCCGAGCTCACCACCCGGTAGGACGAGCTGTTGACGTTGAGCGCGCTCAGCACGGGAGCACTGGTGTCCAACTGGGCGCGGACCGCGCTGTCGTTGGGGTGGTTGATGTCACTGGCCAGGCCGTACACCAGCCAGAGCGTCCGGCCGCTGTCGCTGGACACCAGCAGTGCCTGACCGGGCTTCAGGTTGGTGCCGATGTCGCGCAGGCCGACCAGGACCGCCGTGCTCGGTGCCTTGTGGCCGGTCGGGTCCTTGGCGTTGTGGTCGGGCGTGATCGCGTCGCACACCGCCCACGGGGTGGCCGGCTGGTTCGGCTTGGGCAGTGCGGTGGGCCCGTCCGGGATGCCGGTCATCTGGCCGACCGCATAGCTGCTCAGCTCGTCGTCGTTGACCGTGGTCACGTTGGCGGGCTGGCCGGCCGACTGCGACCCGCTGTCCTGGCCGCCCTGCTGTTGCTGTTGCCCGGCGGCCAGCAGCAGCCGGCCGGACACGACGTTGAAGACCGGGATCAGCTCGTGGCGGCCCTGGTCGACCACGTACACCGAGCCGGAGGGCTGGGCGATGATGATGCCTTCGCTGGGCACCGTGGGCGCCGGCTTCAGCACTCCGAACAGCAGGAAGCCCACCAGGCCGACGACGCCGAGGATCGCCCCGACGATGGTCGCCCGTTTGTGCGATCTCATCGGGTCGTGCAGCATCACCGGGTCCTTGCGGACCAGGGCGGATTCCATCCGGCGCAGCACGAAGCGATACGCCTGGACCTGTGACTTGGTCGTCGGTGTTGACGGCATTCTCGTCCTGCAGCTCTCCCGGTCGCGGTACCGTTCGGCAGAATAGTCCGCCTACGTCCGACGCGCGGCGGCTTCGGCAAGACGGCCGGTCCGACAGGCCGGCGACGGTGCGAGGGGAAGACCGAGCGGATGTCCGTAACCACTCCACGACCGGGACCACCCGCGCCTGGGATGGCGGCCGGACCAGGCCCGACACAGGCCGCCGCCCAGACCGCGGCGGCCATGCGGGCGGCGATCACCGCGCGGAAGCGCACCATCGGCGCCAGCCTGGGTGCCCTGCCAGTGGCCAACCTCGTCGTGATCGAGGTCGGGCTCGCGGTCGGTCTGATCCTGATCGCCATCGGCCGCACGATGGTGATGGTCTACGCCGGTGGTGTCGTCCTGGTGCTCGCGCTGATCATCGCGTTGCTGCGGTGGAGCGGCCGGTGGTTCACCCAGTGGGTGCGGCTGACCATGCGTTACATGTTCAGGTCACACACCCGGACGGTGGAACCGGTGCCCACGGCTGACGAGACCGCCACCCCCGACGCGCAGGCCGTGCTCGGCCCGGAGGACGCCAGGGTCAACCTGCTCCGGCTGGTCGTGCCCGATCTGGTGGTGGCCCAGGGCATGGACCACGAGCGGCGGCAGGTCGGCATCGCCTGGCACGACGGCTCGTGGACGGCGGTGCTGCTGGTCGAACCGACACCCGGGCTGATCGCCCAGGTGGGCGCCACCCCGAACCTGCCGCTCGGTGCGCTGGCGCCGTGCCTGGAGGACCGTGGTGTGGTCCTGGACGCCATCCAGGTGATCTGGCACTGCTACCCGGGCAGCGCGGCGCTGCCGGTGACGTCGCCCGCGCTGGCGTCCTATCTGGAGGTGCTGGGCCCACTGCCGGCGGCGGCCCGGCGGACCACCTGGATCGCCGTTCGACTGGATCCGCGCCGCTGCCCGGCCGCGATCAGCGAGCGCGGCGGCGGTGTGGTCGGCGCCCACCGCGCCCTGATCGGTGCCCTGTCCCGGGTACGCAGCGCGCTGGAGGCCCGCGGCGTGCCGACCCGGCCGCTGGACCCGGACGAGCTGCTGCGCTCGGGTGTGTCCGCCGCGGAACTGGTGGGCGCTTCGCGGGCGAACATCCGGGTGGCCATGAACGAGCGCTGGACCGGCGTGACCACGGCCGGCATCGGCCACGCCAGCTACGCCATCACGCATTGGCCGCGCGGCAAGAACATGACGAGCATCAACGGGTTGACCGGCATCCGCGCGCTGTCCTCGACGGTCGCGATGTCGATCTCGCCCAGCGGTGAGGACGGCCAGGTGGGCCTGCGCGGGCTGGTGCGGGTGAGCGCCCGGACGCCCGGCGAGTTGCAGGACGCCCACCAGCGCCTGCACGGCATGGCCAACAAGCTGAACGTGTCGCTCACGCCGTTGCGCGGCCTCCAGGTGGCCGGGCTGGCCGCCACGCTGCCGCTGGGAGGTGCCGCCTGATGGCCAGGGGACGGCAGTTGGACCTGAGCAGCCAGGCCGGTGTGGCGCCGGAGTTCCTGGTGTCGCCCGCGATGCTGGACGCGGTGAGCCCGGCCGGTGACCGCGGTGGCATGGTGCTCGGCTCGGGCATGAACAACGAGCCGCTGGCCGTGTCGGTGTTGCGACCGACGCCGACCAGGATCGTGTGCGTCGGCGGGCTGTACCTGGCCCGGCAGTTGGCGTTGCGCGCGATGGCGACGGGCGCCTGGGTGGTGGTGGCGACCGCACGGCCCGCCGCGTGGCAGGTGTTGGCGAAGGCCGCCGGTGAGGGTCCGGACGGGCGGCCGGTGCCGCTGGTGCAGATCCGCCGGTTGAACCCGGTCGAGCTGCCCAGGGCCACTGAGGACGGTCCGCTGCTGGTGATGCACGACGGCGGTTCGACGCCACAGGAGCTGTTCCCGCCCCGGTCGGCGTGGCAGACGACGGTGTACGTGCTGCCCTACCTGCACCCGCAGGCGACCGCGCTGGCCAATTCGGCGGATCTGGTGCTGCTGCAACGGCAACCGATGGGTCAGGCGCAGCTCGCCGGGCGCATCTGGCGCCTGCCGCCGCCGCTGGTGCAGCAGTTGGTGAACCTGAAGGAGGACCAGGTGGTGGCCCTGGGCCGCAACCTGTGGCGTCCGGTTCGGTTGCTCACCACGCCGAAGGAGAAGCAGATCCTCGGCCCGGTCCGCCGAGGCGACTAACCGGCCAGCGGCACGCGGTGCAGCACGTCGTAGTCCAGGCACGGGAAGACGGTCTCGCGGACGACCAGTAGGTCGCCGACGTCGACCGTCACGCTGAACTCCATGGCCGCCAACCGGTCCAGCAGCGCCGCGGGGTCGCGCAACGGTGTGGCGTAGCGGAACAGCGTGATGTGGGCCAGGTTTCCCGGGCTCGACTCGCCGGGAGTGCGCAGCAGCGGCACCACGGCCCGGCGCAGCGCGGTGAACGGGTTCGGCTCGTCGGCCACCGCGATGACGGCCGAGTCGGTCGCGGCGAGCTGCCGGAAACGCAAGGGGAAGCGCCTGATCCCGGCGGCCACCTCGGTCAGGGCGGCCAGCCACTCCGGGCCGCACTGTTCCCACAGCTCGTCCTTGGGGCGGTCGAACTCGTCCCATACCGGGATCAGCTTGACCAGCATGACGTGCATCGCCGATGCCGGGACCGCGAGCAGGGCCGGTTCCGCGACACCGGATTGGATCTCGGCGAGCGCTGCCGCCGCGACCGGATCGGGCCGGGCGAACCCGAGATAGGCCCGGCAGGGCAGGCCCCACCCGTCCGCCGGCCGCACCTGGTTGGCCAGCACGGCGGGCCGATGCCGGCGGCGCACGTCGGCCAGGCTCATGATCGCAATCTACGACGGCCGGGCGGGCAGGCCGGCAAGAGGGGTACCGGCCGGGCGGGCAGGCCGGCAAGAGGGCCGGGCGGGCAGGCCGGCGAGTGGGGTGCCGGCCTGCCCTGGCTCGGTCAGTCCGTCGTGGTGCGGGGCTGGGCCATGAGGTGGGCGATGGCCTCGGTTACCCGCGGTTTCATCGTTTCCAGGGTGATGCCCAGGGTGGCCAGCGCGTCCTTGGCCTTGCCGTCCACCGACAGCAGGCCCAGCAGCAGGTGCTCGGTGCCGACGAAGTCGTTGTCCAGTTCGGCGGACGCCTGGACCGCCGCCTCCAGGGCCTGCTTGTTGGCCGTGGTGAACGGAATGTGGCCGCGCGGGGTCTTCTTGCCCCTCGGGTCCATGAGCGGCTCGATGGCGGCGCGGACCGCCTCGGCCGAGCCGGCGTGCTCGGTCATCAGGCGGGCGGCCAGGCCACGGGGTTCGTCCAGCAGGCCGATCAGGACGTGGTCGGTGTCGACGTGGTCGTGGCGGTAGGTGCGGACCACCTCCATTGCCAGGACCACGGCGTGCCGGGACAGGTCGGTGAAGCGGCTGAACAGTTGGGGCGAATGTCGTTGCTGGACGGCCTGTTTGGACACCCCGATGGCGTCGCCGATCTCCGCCCAGGACGCCCCGTCGTCACGGGCGATGGCCACGTAGTGGCTGACCAACTGGTCGCCCAGCGCGGCCAGCGTGTGGGAGCGGGACTGCGCCTCGGCCACCTTGGCCAGTGCGGCCGTTTCGGGCAGGTCGTCGTCGACGTTGGCGATCAGATCGGTGAGATTCAGGTTCAAAGGACTCATGCGTCAACTATGGCTTGACGATGCCTGTTCGTCAAGGCGCGGTTGACGAAGATTCCGGGTCTGCTCGGCCCGGGCGGCCAGCTCGTCGTCGGGCGGGTAGTCCACGCCCAGCAGCGTCAACCCGTGCGGCGCCGCCACCGCGACCGTGCTGGGCCGCGTCGTGGCCCGCAGCAGCGACGAGGGCCACTCCACCGGCAGCCTGCCCTCCCCGACGGCCAGCAACGCACCGATGAGGCTGCGCACCATCGAATGGCAGAACGCGTCCGCCGACACCCGCGCGACCACCACACCGTCGTCCTGGCGCGTCCACTCCAGGCGCTGGAGATCCCGGATCGTCGTGGCGCCCTCGCGGCGCCGGCAGAACGCCACGAAGTCGTGTTCCCCGAGCAGCCGGGCGGACGCCTCGTTCAGCAGCGCCACGTCCAGCGGCCGGTACCAGCTCAACGTGTCCCTGCGCTCCAACGGCAACGCACCGAACGGCCGGTCCGCCACGCGGTACGCGTAATGCCGGCGCAGCGCGGAGAACCGGGCGTCGAACTCGACCGGCACCGCCCGCGCGGACAGCACCCGCACGTCCGGCGGCAGCATCCGGTTCCACCGGCCGACCAACCGGTCCAGGTCGTCGTCGTAGGGCAGGACCTCCAGGTGCGCCACCTGGTTCGTGGCGTGCACGCCGGCGTCGGTCCGGCCGGCCACCACCAGCTTCTCCGGCGGCCGGCGGCCCGGACCGTGCACCGCGAGCACCTCGGCCAGCACACCCTGCACGGTCCGCCTGCTCGGCTGGGCGGCCCACCCGGAGAAGTCCGTGCCGTCGTAGGCGAAGTCCAGCCGGACGCGGACGAGCCCGCCGGCCCTGGTGGGCGCGGCGGGCTCGTGCGTGCTGTGCTCCGTCGTCAGGACTCGTCCTTCTCGGCCGCCGCCTCGTCGGCGTCGGCCTCGGGGGTGGCGTCCTCGACGGTGTCCTCCGGGGCGTCGACCACGTCCGGGGTCTCGTCGTTGACGACGTCCTTGGCCGGGACCTCCTCGGTCGGCTCGGGCGTCTCGGCCGGAGCCGCCGCCTTCGTCCGCCGGTTGGCCGCCGCCCGCGTGACGCGGCCGGCCTCCTCGGTCGCGGTCTGCTCCGCCACCAGCGCGATCACGGCCATCTTGGCGTTGTCACCCTTGCGGGGCATCGTCTTGACGATCCGGGTGTAGCCACCGGGCCGGGTCGCGAAGAACGGACCGATCTCCGCGAACAGCTTGTGCACGATGTCCTTGTCCCGGATGGTCTTCATGACCTCGCGACGGTTGTGCAGGTCACCGCGCTTGGCCTTGCTGATCAGCCGCTCGGCGAACGGCCGCAGCCGCCTCGCCTTCGCTTCGGTGGTGGTGATCCGGCCGTGCTCGAACAGCGACGTGGCCAGGTTGGCCAGCATCAGCCGCTCGTGGGCCGGCGACCCGCCGAGACGGCGGCCCTTGGTCGGGGTCGGCATATCTTGCTCCTCGTTGCGTACAGCACGGCCGTCCTATCCGGACGGTCAGAGCTGCTCCGTCTCTGCGTAGTCGTGACCGTCGTCGTGACCGCCGTCCAGGTGCGCGTCCACACCCCAGCCGTCGGCCGGGTAGTCGGACGCGGCGGCGGACGGGTCGAACCCGGGCGGGCTGTCCTTCAGCGACAGGCCGAGACCGACGAGCTTCATCTTGACCTCGTCGATCGACTTGGCACCGAAGTTGCGGATGTCGAGCAGGTCGGCCTCGCTGCGCGAGACCAGCTCGCCGACGGTGTGGATGCCCTCACGCTTCAGGCAGTTGTACGAGCGCACCGTCAGGTCGAGGTCCTCGATCGGCATCGCGAACGCGGCGATGGTGTCCGCCTCGGCGGGCGACGGGCCGATCTCGATGCCCTCCGCGTCCACGTTCAGCTCGCGGGCCAGGCCGAACAGTTCGACCAGCGTCTTGCCCGAGGACGCGACGGCGTCCCTCGGCGTGATCGACGGCTTGGTCTCCACGTCCAGGATCAGCTTGTCGAAGTCCGTGCGCTGCTCGACACGGGTGGCCTCGACCTTGTACGTCACCTTGAGCACCGGCGAGTAGATCGAGTCGACCGGGATACGGCCGATCTCGGCACCCGCCTGCTTGTTCTGCACGGCAGGGACGTAACCGCGACCGCGCTCGACCACGAGCTCGATCTCCAGCTTGCCCTTGCTGTTCAGGGTGGCGATGTGCAGGTCGGGGTTGTGCACCGTGACACCGGCCGGCGGCACGATGTCGCCCGCGGTCACCACACCGGGGCCCTGCTTGCGCAGGTACATGGTCACCGGCTCGTCCTCCTCGGAGCTGATCACCAGCTCCTTGAGGTTCAGGATGATGTCGGTGACATCCTCCTTCACACCGGGCACGGTGGTGAACTCGTGCAGCACGCCGTCGATCCGGATGCTCGTGACGGCAGCGCCGGGGATGGACGAGAGCAGCGTGCGGCGCAGCGAGTTGCCGAGCGTGTAACCGAAACCGGGCTCGAGCGGTTCGATGGTGAACCGGGAACGCGTTTCGTTCAGAGTGTCCTCGGCCAGCGTCGGCCGTTGGGAAATCAGCACTTCAGTGTTCCTTTCGCAGTGGCGCCCGCCATATGACGCCGACTGGGATGGCGCACCGGTCCGGCGGCGGAATCCACCACCGGACCGGGGTGAATCACTTCGAGTAGAACTCGACGATCAACTGTTCCTGGACCGGGGTGTCGATCTGCGCCCGCTCCGGGAGCTGGTGGACGAGAATCCGCAGGTTCGACGGAACGACCTGCAGCCACGCGGGAATCGGCCGGTCGCCCATCGTCGCCTTGGCCACCTCGAAGGGCAGCGTCGGCATCGACTTCGGCTTCACGTCGATGATGTCCCACTTGGACACCTGGTAGCTGGGCACGTTGACCGCGTGCCCGTTGACGATGAAGTGGCCGTGGCTGACCAGTTGCCTGGCCTGCCGGCGGGTCCTGGCCAGGCCGGCGCGGTAGACCACGTTGTCCAGCCTGGACTCCAACAGCTGCAGCAGGTTCTCACCGGTCTTGCCGGGCCGCCGGACGGCCTCCTTGTAGTACCGGCTGAACTGCCGCTCCAGCACGCCGTAGGTGAAGCGCGCCTTCTGCTTCTCCTGCTGCTGGAGCAGGAACTCGCTCTCCTTGATCCGGCCGCGGCCGTGCTGGCCGGGCGGGTAGGGGCGACGCTCGAACGCCTGGTCGCCGCCGACGAGGTCGACCTTGAGCCGGCGGGACTTGCGGGTGATGGGTCCGGTGTAACGAGCCATGGTGTGTTACTCCTCCCCGCCCTAGACCCGGCGCCGCTTGGGCGGACGGCAGCCGTTGTGCGGCTGCGGGGTCACGTCCTGGATGTTGCCGACCTCGAGACCGGCCGCCTGCAGCGACCGGATCGCCGTCTCCCGGCCCGAACCCGGACCCTTGACGTAGACGTCGACCTTCTTCATGCCGTGCTCGGCAGCCTTGCGGGCAGCGTTCTCCGCGGCCATCTGCGCCGCGAACGGCGTGGACTTGCGGGAACCCTTGAAGCCGACGTGGCCGGCCGACGCCCAGCTGATCACATTGCCGGCGGGGTCGGTGATCGACACGATCGTGTTGTTGAACGTGCTCTTGATGTGGGCGTGCCCGTGCGAGACGTTCTTCTTTTCCTTGCGCCTGACCTTCTTGACCGCGGCGCCCTGACGGGACTTCGGTGGCATGCTTTCGGTGCTCTCCTCGACCGTGAGTGGGAACGGCGGCTACTTCTTGCCGGCCTTCTTCTTGCCGGCGACCGTCTTCTTCGGGCCCTTGCGGGTGCGGGCGTTGGTCTTCGTCCGCTGGCCGCGAACTGGCAGGTTGCGGCGGTGCCGCAGGCCCTCGTAGCAGCCGATCTCGACCTTGCGACGGATGTCCGCCGCGACCTCACGACGGAGGTCACCTTCGACCCTGTAATTCGCTTCGATGTGGTCGCGCAGGCGAGCCACGTCCTCGTCGGTGAGGTCCTTGGACCTCAGGTCCGGCGACACCCCGGTGGCGGACAGCGTCTCCCGCGAACGGGTACGGCCGATACCGAAGATGTACGTCAGCGCGATCTCCATCCGCTTGTCGCGGGGCAGGTCGACGCCCATGAGTCGTGCCATGTGTCCTCTTTCGTCCGGCTCCAGGTTTGCTCCCCGACCGCCCCGCGGCCGACTCTGGTGTCCGCGGGCCCCGGCCTGGAATCCGGGGGTGCGCCTGGCCCGTGTGGCCAGGCAGGTGCTGGGAGTCCTCGTTGTGTTGCGTCGATCCGCTCTGCTCAGCCCTGGCGCTGTTTGTGGCGCAGGTTCTCGCAGATCACCATGACCCGGCCGTGCCGCCGGATCACCTTGCACTTGTCGCAGATCTTCTTGACGCTCGGCTGAACCTTCACGCCTGTCGTATCTCCTGCTGGCTAGCCGTCACTACTTGTAGCGGTAGACGATGCGTCCTCGGGACAGGTCGTACGGCGAGAGCTCCACGACGACCCGGTCCTCGGGCAGGATGCGGATGTAGTGCTGACGCATCTTGCCGCTGATGTGTGCCAGGACCCGGTGGCCGTTCTCCAACTCGACGCGGAACATCGCGTTGGGAAGTGGCTCGACCACGCGGCCCTCTACCTCGATGGCCCCGTCCTTCTTGCCCATGTCCTCCGCGTTTCATGACGGTGATGGGAGCACGTAACCCCTGGTGGGAGCTACGCAGGGCACCCAGCAACCCCACTTCGTCAGACGTTCGAGAACGAGCTGCCCCGAGCTAGCCTGGAATCAGGCATGACGGAATGGGTGCGACCTGGTGCACCGTCAGTCAAGTGTACGCGCACCGTGCCGCACCACCCAAACCAGGGCGTTCAGCCCTTCGGCAGCGCGGGCGGCGGGTCGTCCATGTTCAGGACCGTCCACCGCACCACGCCCAGCACCGCGCCCGGCGTGATCACCCACAGCCACCACGGGTACACGAAATGTCCCGTCGTGATGCAGATCAGGCCCCACACGACCAGGCTGACCGCCAGGATCGACAGCCAGATCGTGTTGAGGACCCGGAGGGCGGTCGGGGTGCGGCGGCGGACCGGCGGTCGGGGTGGCGGCGGCGCGGGCTGCGGGATCGGATGCTGGCTGTCCGGCAGGTCGGCGGTCAGCCTGGCCAGCTCGCCGCGGGTGGCCGCCTGCCAGGCGGCACCGACCCGGGAGTCGAACTCGGACAGCGTGATCATGCCGTCGTCGTGGGCGCGGTTCAGCCGGTCGGCCGCGGCCTTCCGGTCGACGTCGGAGACCCGCATCTGCTCCGGAGGCACTTCTTCAACCACGTGAGCATCTTGCCATCCAAAGGGCCCCTGTGGGGCAGATATCGGTGCTGCGCATAGGTCGCCGGCGGGGTTGCCTCTCCTCCGTAGCACTTGTGCTACTCTTGGGTGGTGGGCACCGTTGGACTACGTGAGCTGCGCCAGCACGCTTCCGAACTGGTTCGCCGTGCGGAGGCCGGGGAGGAAGTGACGATCACGGTGTCCGGGCGGCCCAGCGCGAGACTGGTCCCCATCGCGCCGCGCGCGTGGCGCACGTACGACGACATCGTCGACATCTTCCACGGGCCGGCCGATCCGCACTGGGCTGCCGACCGGGATCGAGTTGACCAGCAACTGCGCGATCCGTGGACCGCGGCGTGAGAGCGATCCTGGACACCAGCGTGATCATCGCCGCCGACGTGCCTCGGCTGCCTGGCGAACTCGCCGTCAGCGCGGCCACGGTGGCGGAGCTGCATTTCGGCGTCCTGGTCGCCCGTGACCCGGTGGCCCGCGCGGAACGCCTGCGCCGGCTGAGCGCGATGCAACATGCTTTCGATGCCCTGCCGGTGGACGATGCCGTGGCGGCGAGTTATGGCCAGCTCGCGGCTGCCGTCGTCGCGGCCGGCCGGAAACCGGGGGCCCGCACCATGGACCTGCTGATCGCCGCCACCGCACATGCCCACGACGCTCGGCTGTACACCCGCAACGCCAGTGATCTCGTCGGCCTGGAGAAGCTGGTCGAGATAGTCCCGGTGTGAGGTCAGGTTATTTGGCCGCCTTGACGTGAGCGATCAGTGCCGGGATGTCGGCCTTCAGGACCGGGCCGTGGGGGTTCTTGCTGTCGCGGATGCGGTCGCGGGTGTTGGCCAGTTCCACGCAGCCGTTGCCTTGGGCGGAATACCTGGACTTGCGCCACGTGATCATGGGAACTCCGGAGATCAGGCGATTCGGGACCGGAAGGCGGCCACGGAATCCGCTGGTGACAGCGCGATTTCCAGCAGGCCCCGCAACGCCCGAGTATACCCGTCTACCTGATCTTGATCCTGGACGTAAAGGGCGCCGTTGAGCACCTCGACATAGCCGATCGACTGCGCCTGCGGGAAGTCCAGGACGTTGAACGGACCGATCAACGCGTCGTGCCTGCCGACCGACGTCGGCACGACCCGGATCTCCACGTTGTCCCGCGACGACATGGTGATCAGATACTCCAGCTGGCGCCGCATGACCTCCGCACCGCCGATCGGCCGGTCCAGCACGGCCTCCTCGATGAGCGCCGTCAGGCACAGCGGTTCGACCTCGCTGAACACCCGCTGCTGGCGGTTCATGCGCAGGCCGACCATCCGGTCGTTGTGGTCCGGGCGAACGCGGATGTTGCCCACGGTGACGCCGAGCGAGTACGCCTCGGTCTGGAGCAGGGCCGGGAACACCGCCGTCGAGTAGTCGTGGACATGGGAGGCCAGGCCTTCCAGGCCGACGAAGGTGCGGAGCCAGTCGGGGACCACCTCGGTCCAGGGCGCCCACCAGGTCTGCTGGTCGGCGCTGGCGGCCAGCGAGGCCAGGCGGTCGATGTCGGACCGGTCCGCCCGGTAGCCGCGCATCAGCTCCGTCACGTCTGAGGGCTGCTGCTGGTTGCGGCCGCTCTCCAGATGGCCGACCTTGGCCGGGGAACAGCCGATGGCCTTTGCCGCCTCGGCCATCGTCAGGCCGGAACGCTTGCGGTAGTTGGCCAGTTCGACGCCGATCAGCCAGCGTAGGGCGGACGGGTCGCCTCGTTCGGCCACGGTCACTCCTTCAGCACGGTTCACCCGATCGAGTAGCGAGTTCCGTATGGTTCTACAGGCCCATTATCGTACAGTTCCTCACATGGGGCTGAGCATCGGGACCTGGGCCGGAGTGGACGGCGACTGCGCGATCAACTACACGGTGTGCGAGAGCGGTGCGGTCGAACTGCACTTCGGCGGCGACGACGGGTTCGACTTCGATCTCGACGCACGCGCGGCCCGCAACCTGGGTAACGTCCTGCTGCTGGCGCTGGCCGAACAGGCCGTCATGCGGGGTCGGTGAGGATCCACGGGCCGTCGTCGGTCACCGCGATCGAGTGCTCCCAGTGCGCGGCACGGGAGCCGTCGCTGGTCACCACGGTCCAACCGTCGTCCAGCTCGTCCGTGTCCGGGTCGCCCAGGGTGAGCATCGGTTCGACGGCCAGGGCCATGCCGGGCCGCAACCGGGGACCACGGCCGGGCTTGCCGTAGTTGGGTAGGAACGGCTCCATGTGCATGGCGGTGCCGATGCCGTGGCCGCCGTAGTCCGGGACGATGCCGTAGACCCGGTCGTCACGGCGCTCCGCCTCGTGCACCTCGGTCTCGACGGCGTGCGAGATGTCGGACAGGCGGGCGCCGACCACCATGGCCTCGATGCCGGCGTACATGGCGGCACGAGTGGCGGCGGACAACGCGAGATCGGCGTCGGTGACCGTGCCGATGGCCACCGTGACCGCCGAGTCGCCGTGCCAGCCGTCCAGGATCGCGCCACAGTCGATGGAAATGAGATCGCCGTCGGCCAGCACCTGGTCGCGCGCCGGAATGCCGTGCACGACCTGCTGGTTCACCGATGCGCAGATGGACGCCGGGAAGCCGTGGTAGCCCTTGAACGAGGGCACCGCACCGGCCGCCCGGATCGTCTGCTCGGCCAGTTCGTCCAGTTCCCAGGTGCTCACACCCGGCTTGGCCTGCTCGACCATCAGCGTCAGCGCCCGCGCCACGACCACACCGGCGGCCCGCATCGCCTCCAGTTCGCCGGCCGTCTTGACCTGGATCTCCCTGCCCCGCCGCAACACCGCTCCACCCCGCCGATCAGGCGTTGCCGCGCAGGGCGGCGATCACGCGACCGGTCACGTCGTCGACGTCACCCATGGCGTCGACCGTGACCAGGATGTCCCGGTAGTGGTTCAGCAGCGGCGCGGTCTCCTTGCGGTAGACCTGCTGCCGGTTGCGGATGACGTCCTCGGTGTCGTCGGCGCGGCCCCTGGCCAGCAGCCGGTGCACCAGCTCGTCCTCCGGCACCCGGAACTCGATCACGGCGTCCAGCGCGTGGCCGTCGCCGGCCAGGATCTTCGCCAGGACGTCGGCCTGGGCGACGTTGCGGGGGAAGCCGTCCAGCAGGAAACCCTGCCGGGCGTCCTCCTCGGTCAGCCGCTGCCGGACCATCTCGTTCGTGACGCCGTCCGGGACCAGGTCCCCGGCGTCGAGGTACCGCTTGACCTCGCGACCCAGATCGGTCTGCTCGCTGATGTGCGCGCGGAACAGATCACCGGTGGAGATGTGCGGGACGCCCAGTTTCTTGCTCAGCACCGCGGCCTGGGTGCCCTTACCCGCACCAGGCGGGCCGACGAGGACAAGTCTCACTACCGCAGGAACCCTTCGTAGTTGCGCTGCATCAACTGGCTCTCGATCTGCTTCACCGTGTCAAGGCCGACACCGACCATGATCAGGACGGCCGTACCACCGAACGGGAAGTTCTGATTCTGCCCCTGACCGGTCAGGCCGAGGAAGAAGTTCGGCAGCACCGCGATGATGCCGAGGTAGAGGGAGCCGGGGAGCGTGATGCGGTTGAGCACGAAGCGCAGGTATTCCGCGGTGGGTCGACCGGGACGAATACCAGGGATGAACCCGCCGAACTTCTTCATCTCGTCGGCACGCTCGTCCACGTTGAACGTGATGGTGATGTAGAAGTACGTGAAGAAGATGATCAACGCGAAGTACACGATGATGTACACCCAGTTGTCCTGCTGGGTCAGGTACGTCGCGATGAACTGCTGCCAGCCCGACGGTGTGTTCGCGTTGCCGACCAGGTTCGCCACCAGGTTGGGCAGGTACAGCAGCGACGACGCGAAGATGACCGGGATGACGCCCGCCTGGTTGACCTTCAGTGGCAGGTAGGTCGATGTCCCGCCGTACATCCGGCGGCCGATCATGCGTTTCGCGTACTGCACCGGGATGCGGCGTTGACCCTGTTCCATGAACACGACGCTGGTGATGATCGCCAGGCCGAAGATGCAGACCACGGTGAAGACCAGGGCGTGACCGTTGTCCAGGATCGACTTGCCCTCGCTGGGGATACGCGAGGCGATGTTGGCGAACATCAGGATCGACATACCGTTGCCGACGCCGCGCTCGGTGATCATCTCACCCAGCCACATGATGATCGCGGTACCGGCGGTCATCGACACCACGATGATGACCAGCGACCACACCGACTGGTCCGGGATGACCTGCTCGGGGCAGTTGCCGAACAGCTGGCCACGGATGGCCAGTGCGATGATGCCGGTGGACTGCAGGATGGCCAGGCCGATGGTCAGGTAGCGGGTGTACTGGGTCAGCTTGTTCTGACCCGACTGACCTTCCTTCTTCAGCTGCTCGAACCGCGGGATGACCACGGTGAGGAGCTGGATGATGATGCTCGCCGTGATGTAGGGCATGATGCCCAGGGCGAAGATCGACAACTTGAGCAGCGCACCACCGCTGAACAGGTTGATGAGCTGATAGACACCGCTCGTCTGGAGTCCGTTGGTGCAGGCGTTGACGTTCTTGTACGACACGCCTGGTGCCGGCAGCGTCGCGCCGATCCGATACACAACGATGATCCCGAGGGTGAACAGGATCTTCTTGCGTAGGTCCGGCGTCGCGAAAGCCGAGCGGAATGCGCTGAGCACGCGAGACCTCCTGGGCGGCACCCGCCGCACTGCGGCTTGGCCCTCGTTTTCCTGGCCGGCGGTGGCCGGCGGGGTGGCGGCCTGCGGCACAGGCCAGTACGTGTCGGGCCCGGCGGGCACGCAACGCGATGTCGACTCTAACAGGCCGGTGCCGGCCGTTGACCTGCCAGTCACCGATTCCGCATGTCCAGGCCGGGGACCTTGTCCGGTGCGCCCCTTCGGAGCAGCACGCTCCGCGATCACCGGAGCGCACCGGCCGTTACGGATCGGGAAAGTTACCCCGAGGCGAGCACTTCGTGCAGCCGAACGGCTATCACGGCGGCGTCCGCGGGCGCCACGGTGAGCGTGTCACCGTCGTTCGTCATCAGATAACGACCCTCCGTGGTGTCGAACCACGACACCACCGGAATGCCCCGGAACAACTCACCGGACCGGGGATCGGCCACGTTCACACCGAATTGACCGCCCCGCACCCGTGTCTCCGCCAGGGTGCACAACGCCGCCACGTCGCCCGGCACCACCCCGGTGTCGTCACCGGCCAGGAACCGGCGCACCACGCCCACCGGGACGGCCACCTCGGCACCAGGGCCCGCCGACACCGCCGGTAGCAACGCCACCACCGACTCGACCAGGCTGCCCACGCGGATCGGCGTGACCACCACCTCGTCACCGTCGGCCACGGCCAGGGCGGCCACACCGCGGGCGGTCGCGGCCAGCGCGGCCAGCTGATGGCCGATCCGGCCCACGGCGTCCACCGACCGCTCCGGCAGCGCCAGCACGGTCAGGCAGTCCACCAACTCGTCGCGCAGCTGGGCGCCCACCACCAGGCCGCGCTCGGCCAGCCCGGCGAACGCGGTCCCCAGATCGACCGGCCACTCCGGTACCGACGAACGGACCCCGGACAGCGGGAACGGCACGTCACCGAGGTCCAGCGCCGACCAGACGGCCTGGAACTCGGGGCGGGACAGGGTGGCCGCAGGCATGCGCGTGCGCTCCCTCCCAGCCCGTCTCCCGCCACAGCGGGAGACAACATACCGGCCGTGCCCCGCCCGGCACGGCCGGTTCGGCGAACGCGACGAGGGCCGGCGGGACGATCTCCCGCCGGCCCTCGTGCTGCCGGTAGTTCACCGTGACGTCACCGCGTCGCGGTGGACCCTCCGGCCGCGTTGATCTTCTCCACCGCGCTGCCCGAGAAGGCATCCGCGGTCACGACCAGCTTGACGCCGTTGACGTCGCCGTTGCCGAGCACCTTGACCAGCTGGTTGCGGCGGACGGCGCCCGCGGCCACCAACTTGTCGACGTCGACCTCACCGCCGTCCGGGAACAGCACCGCGATGTCGCCGACGTTCACGACCTGGTACTCCACCCGGAAACGGTTGCGGAAGCCCTTCAACTTCGGCAGCCGCATGTGCAGCGGCATCTGGCCACCCTCGAAGGACGCCGGCACGTTCTTGCGTGCCTTGGTGCCCTTCGTGCCGCGGCCCGCCGTCTTGCCCTTCGAGCCCTCGCCGCGACCCACGCGGGTCTTCTCGGTCTTCGCGCCCGGGGCCGGCCGCAGGTGATGAACCTTGATCGTCATGACGCCGCCACCTCCTCCACGGTCACCAGGTGCCGCACGGTGTGGATCATGCCGAGCACCTCCGGCTTGTCCTCGCGGACCACCGACTGGCGGATCTTGCGCAGGCCGAGCGAGCGCAGCGTGTCGCGCTGGTTCTGCTTGCAACCGATGACACTACGGACCTGCGTCACCTTCAGCTGAGCCACGTCACACCCCCTGTCCGGCCCTGGCCCGCAACATCGCCGCGGGAGCCACGTCCTCCAGCGGCAGGCCACGGCGAGCCGCGACCTCCTCCGGACGCTGCAGGTTCTTCAACGCCGCCACGGTCGCGTGGACGATGTTGATGGCGTTGTCGCTACCCAGCGACTTGCTCAGCACGTCGTGCACGCCGGCGCACTCCAGCACGGCACGCACCGGGCCACCGGCGATCACACCGGTACCGGCGCTGGCCGGACGGAGCAGCACCACACCGGCTGCGGCCTCACCCTGGATCGGGTGCGGAATGGTGCCGGCGATCCGAGGCACGCGGAAGAAGTTCTTCTTCGCCTCCTCGACGCCCTTCGCGATGGCGGCCGGCACCTCCTTGGCCTTGCCGTAGCCGACACCGACCATGCCGTCGCCGTCACCGACGACCACCAGAGCGGTGAAGCTGAACCGGCGACCACCCTTGACCACCTTGGCCACGCGGTTGATCGCGACGACCCGCTCCAGATGCGGGGTCTTCTCCTGGGCCGCCCCGCCGCGGCCGCTGTCGCGACGATCCCGGCGGTCCCGGCGCTCGCCGCGCTCGTTACCCTGACCGCCCTGGCCGCCGCCGAACTGCCGTGTGCGTCCCGGCATCAGGCGTTCCTCTCAATCATGTTCGGGTGCATCAGAACTCCAGCCCGCCTTCACGGGCCGCGTCGGCCAGCGCGGCGATCCGGCCGTGGTAGCCGTGGCCACCGTGGTCGAACACCACCCGGTCGATCCCGGCCGTCCTGGCCCTGGCCGCGAGCAGCGACCCGACCTTGGCGGCCTTGGCCTTCTTGTCGCCCTCCGTGGCCCGCACGTCGGCTTCCAGGCTGGACGCCGACGCCAGGGTGTGCCCGGCCAGGTCGTCCACCAGTTGCGCGACGATGTGCCGCGACGACCGGTTGACCACCAGCCTGGGCCGCTGGGGCGAGCCGCTGATCTTCTTGCGCAGGCGGAAGTGACGGCGGGTCTTGGCGACCCTGCGCCGGGTCGAGATGTCCTTGCCCACCGGCTTGCGCTTGGCAGTACTCGTCGACTCGGTCATGTCACTTACCCGTCTTTCCGACCTTGCGGCGGATCTTCTCGCCCGCGTACCGCACGCCCTTGCCCTTGTACGGGTCGGGCTTGCGCAGCTTGCGGATGTTGGCGGCGACCTCACCGACCTGCTGCTTGTCGATACCCGACACGGAGAACCGGGTGGGCGTCTCGACAGCGAAGGTGATGCCCTCGGGCGCCTTGACCGGCACCGGGTGGCTGTAACCCAGGGCGAACTCCAGGTCCCGGCCCTTGGCCGTGACGCGGTAGCCGACGCCGTAGATCTCCATCTTCTTCTCGTAGCCCTGCGTCACGCCGACGATCATGTTCGCCACCAGCGTGCGGGACAGACCGTGCAGTGCGCGGCTACGACGCTCGTCGTCCGGACGGCGCACGGCGAGCGTGCCGTCGTCCTCGCGGTCCACGGTGATCGGCTCGGCCAGGGTGTGCGACAGGGCGCCCTTCGGGCCCTTCACACTGACCTGCTGGCCCTCGATGGTCACGTCCACCCCGGTGGGGACGGTGATCGGCAGCTTTCCGATTCGCGACATCGCTGCTCTCCCTTCCCTACCAGACGTAGGCGAGGACTTCCCCGCCCACACCCTGCTTGCCGGCCTGACGGTCGGTGAGCAGACCGGACGACGTCGAGAGAATCGCGACGCCGAGGCCACCCAGCACCTTCGGCAGATTGGTCGACTTCGCGTACACGCGAAGCCCAGGCTTGGACACCCGGCGGAGGCCGGCGATGCTGCGCTCCCGGTTCGGGCCGTACTTCAGCTCGATGACCAGGGTCTTGCTCTGCTCACCCTGCTCGGTGCGGAAGCCGGACACGTAGCCCTCGCGCTTGAGGATCTCGGCGATGTGCACCTTCAGCTTCGAGTGCGGCATCACGACCTCGTCGTGGTACGCCGAGTTGGCGTTGCGCAGACGCGTCAGCATGTCTGCGATCGGGTCGGTCATCGTCATGGTGACCTCATCTACCTTTCTCGCCGTGGTCCCCAGGGAGCGTCCCCGGGCCTGCGGCGAAGTGGTGTTTCACCAGCTGGACTTGCTCACGCCCGGCAGTTCGCCGCGGTGCGCCATCTCACGCAGGCACACCCGGCACAGGCCGAACTTGCGGAACACGGCGTGCGGACGGCCGCAGCGCTGGCACCGGGTGTAGCCCCGGACCTTGAACTTGGGCTTCGCCGCCGCCTTGATGACCAGCGCCTTCTTCGCCATACCTCAGTTCTCCTTGAACGGGAAGCCCAGCAGGCGCAGGAGCGCGCGGCCTTCCTCGTCGTTGGTCGCGGTGGTGACCACCGTGATGTCCATGCCGCGCGGGCGGTCGATGGTGTCCGGGTTGATCTCGTGGAACATCGACTGCTCGTTCAGGCCGAACGTGTAGTTGCCGTTGCCGTCGAACTGCTTGGGCGACAGGCCACGGAAGTCGCGGATACGAGGCAGCGCGATGGTCAGCAGGCGGTCCAGGAACTCCCACATCCGGTCGCCGCGCAGGGTCACCCGCGCACCGATCGGCATGCCCTCGCGCAGCTTGAACTGGGCGATGGACTTGCGGGCCCGGCGGACCTCCGGGCGCTGACCGGTGATCGTGGCCAGGTCGCGGACCGCGCCCTCGATCAGCTTGCCGTCCCGGGCCGCGTCGCCGACACCCATGTTGACGACGACCTTCACCACGCCCGGAATCTGCATCACGTTGGCGTACTCGAACTGCTTGCGCAGCTCGCCGACGATCTCTTCGCGGTACCGGGTCTTCAGGCGGGGGATGATCTTCTCGGTCGTGGTCATCAGAGGTCCTTGCCGTTCGTCTTGGCGATCCGGCGGTTCTTGCCGTTCTCGTCCCTGCGGTAACCGACCCGGGTGGGCTTGCCGTCGGAGTCGACGACCATCACGTTGCTCACGTGGATGGCTGCCTCCTGGGTCACGATGCCGCCGGTCTTGGCGCCGCGCTGGGTCTGGCTGATCCGGGTGTGCTTCTTGATCCGGTTCACGCCCTCGACCAGGATGCGGTTCCCGTCCGGGTACGCCTGGATGACCTTGCCCTTGGCGCCCTTGTCCTTACCCGCGATGACAACGACCGTGTCACCTTTTTTGATCTTCACTACAGCACCTCCGGCGCCAGGGAGATGATCTTCATGAAACGCTTGTCCCGCAGCTCCCGGCCGACCGGGCCGAAGATGCGGGTGCCCCTCGGCTCGTTGTCCGGCCGGATGAGCACCGCGGCGTTCTCGTCGAACTTGATGTACGAACCGTCCGGGCGCCGCTTCTCCTTCGCCGTGCGGACGATGACGGCCTTGACCACATCGCCCTTCTTCACACCGGCGCCGGGAATGGCGTCCTTCACGGTGGCGACGATGATGTCGCCGATGCTCGCGTAGCGACGCGACGAGCCGCCGAGCACGCGGATGCACAAGATCTCCTTGGCACCCGTGTTGTCGGCGACGCGCAGTCGCGACTCCTGCTGGATCACTGCTACTCCTGACCCGTTGTGGCACGCCAGATTTCCGACCTGACGCGCGCGGTCCTCCGCGTACTACTTGGCCTTTTCCAGGATCTCCACCAGGCGCCACCGCTTCGTCGCGGACAGCGGGCGGGTCTCCATGATCTGGACTCGGTCACCGACACCGGCGGTGTTGCCCTCGTCGTGCGCCTTCACCTTGCTGGTGGAGCGCACGACCTTGGCGTACCGGCGGTGCTTCTTGCGGTCCTCGAGCTCGACCACGACGGTCTTGTCCATCTTGTCCGAGACGACGTAGCCCTCACGGACCTTGCGGTCGTTGCGGGTCGCCGCCGGGGGGGTGGTCACTGCTTCCTCACTCATGCGGCACCCTCGGTGTTGTCATCGGGCGACACGGAGAGCCCGAGCTCGCGCTCCCGCATCACGGTGTAGATCCGCGCGATGTCGTGGCGGACCGTGCGCAGCCGGCGGTTGTTGTCCAACTGGCCGGTGGCCATCTGGAACCGGAGCTTGAACAGCTCGTCCTTGGCCTCCCGCAACCGCAGCACCAGCTCGTCGTCGGTCAGCTCACGCACCTCGGAGGCCGGGGTTCCCGCCGCCATCAGAAATCACCACCATCTCGCGTGACGATCCGGCACTTCATCGGGAGCTTGTGGATCGCGCGCAGCAACGCCTCGCGGGCCACCGTCTCGTTCGGGAACGTCATCTCGAACAGCACCCGGCCGGGCTTGATGTTGGCGATCCAGTACTCGGGCGAACCCTTACCGGAACCCATCCGGGTCTCCGCCGGCTTCTTGGTCAGCGGACGGTCCGGGAAGATGTTCACCCAGACCTTGCCGCCACGGCGGATGTGCCGGTTGATGGCGATACGGGCGGACTCGATCTGGCGGTTGGTCACGTAGGCCGGCTCCAGCGCCTGGATGCCGAACTCGCCGAAGGTGACCTTCGTGCCGCCCTTGGCCGCGCCCGACCGGCTCGGGTGGTGTTGCTTGCGGTGCTTGACCCTGCGTGGGATGAGCACGACTCAGCCCTCCCCGGTGCTCTCGTTGGTCTCGGCGGCCGCCGGGGCGGTCTCCACCGGTGCGGTCTGCTGCTCCGCGGCGGCCGCGGCAGCGCGGCCGGCCTCGGTGCTCGTCGCCGTGGTGCCGGACGAACCGGAACGACGCGGCCGGGACGGCCGGTCGGACCGCTCGCGGCGCGGCGCGCGCTCGGCGGCGGCGTCCCGCTCCCGCCGGGCGGAAATGCCACCCACGACCTCGCCCTTGTAGATCCACACCTTCACGCCGATCCGGCCGAACGTGGTGCGGGCCTCGAAGAAGCCGTAGTCGATGTCGGCGCGCAGCGTGTGCAGCGGCACCCGGCCCTCGTGGTAGTGCTCGGACCGCGACATCTCGGCACCGCCGAGCCGGCCGCTGCACTGCACCTTGATGCCCTTCACCTGCGGCGAGCGCATGGCAGTCTGGATGGCCTTGCGCATCGCGCGGCGGAAGGCCACGCGGTTGGACAGCTGCTCGGCCACGCTCTGCGCGACCAGCTGGGCGTCCGACTCCGGGCTCTTCACCTCGAGGATGTTGAGCTGCACCTGCTTCTTGGTGAGCTTCTCCAGCTCGGCGCGGATACGGTCGGCCTCGGCACCCCGGCGGCCGATCACGATGCCGGGACGGGCGGTGTGGATGTCCACCCGCACGCGCTCCCTGGTCCGCTCGATCTCGACCTTGGAGATGCCGGCACGCTCCATGCCCTTGGAGAGCAGGCGGCGGATCTTCACGTCCTCGGCGACGTACTCCGCGTACTGCTTGTCGGCGTACCAGCGCGACTTCCAGTCGGTGGTGATCCCAAGCCGGAAGCCGTGCGGGCTGATCTTCTGACCCACTAGCGGGCCCCTTCCTTCTGGTTCGCACGGCCCCTGGCGCGGCCACTGCCCTTGGTGGCCTGCGCGGCCGCCGGCACCGACTCCACCTCGATGGTGATGTGGCTGGTCCGCTTGCGGATCCGATACGTACGCCCCTGCGCCCTCGGCCGGAACCGCTTCAGCGTCGGCCCCTCGTCCACATAGGCCACGGCGACCACCAGGGTCTCCGGGTCCAGGTCGAGGTTGTTCTCGGCGTTGGCCATCGCACTGGCGAGCACCTTCGCCACCGGACCGCTGGCGGCCTGCGGCGCGAACTGGAGCACGGCCAGGGCATCCCGGGCCGAACGGCCCCGGATGAGGTCGACCACGCGACGCACCTTCATGGGCGTCATGTGGACGTAGCGGGCGCGCGCCACGGCGCGCGGCAGGTCCTCCGCGCTTGCGGCGTCGTTAGCCATAACTGCTACCCCTTGCTCTGTTCGGGTCGAGGCGCCTAGCGGCGGCGCGACTTCCTGTCGTCCTTGATGTGGCCCTTGAACGTGCGGGTCGGCGCGAACTCGCCGAGCTTGTGGCCGACCATCGCCTCGGTGATGAACACCGGGACGTGCTTGCGCCCGTCGTGCACGGCGATCGTGTGCCCCAACATGTCCGGGATGATCGTGGATCGGCGGGACCAGGTCTTGATGACCGTCTTCTTGTTCGCCTCGTTGAGGACGTCCACCTTCTTGAGCAGGTGGTCGTCGACGAACGGACCCTTTTTGAGACTACGCGGCATCGTTCACTCCCTCCCTGCTCAGCGCTTCTTACCGGTGCGACGACGCCGGACGATGAGCCTGTCGCTTTCCTTGCGGCGGCGGGTCCGGCCCTCCGGCTTACCGGCCGGGTTCACCGGGTGGCGGCCACCGGACGTCTTGCCCTCACCACCACCGTGCGGGTGGTCGACCGGGTTCATGGCGACACCACGGACGGTCGGGCGACGGCCCTTCCACCGCATGCGGCCGGCCTTGCCCCAGTTGATGTTGGCGTGCTCGGAGTTGCCGACCTCGCCCACCGTGGCGCGGCACCGGACGTCCACGTTGCGGATCTCGCCCGAAGGCATCCGCAGCTGGGCGAACGGACCGTCCTTCGCGACGAGCTGCACGCTCGCGCCCGCGGACCGGGCGATCTTGGCGCCGCCACCGGGCCGCAGCTCGATGGCGTGCACCACGGTGCCGGTCGGGATGTTGCGCAGCGGCAGGTTGTTGCCCGGCTTGATGTCGGCGCGCGCGCCGCTCTCCACCCGGTCGCCCTGACGCAGCCGCGCGGGCGCCACGATGTAGCGCTTCTCGCCGTCCACGTAGTGCAGCAGCGCGATGCGGGCGGTGCGGTTCGGGTCGTACTCGATGTGTGCGACCTTGGCCGGGATGCCGTCCTTGTCCGACCGACGGAAGTCGATCAGGCGGTACGCGCGCTTGTGGCCACCACCCTGGTGCCGAGCGGTGATCTTGCCGTGCACGTTGCGGCCGCCCCTGCCGTGCAGCGGGCGCAGCAGCGACTTCTCCGGCGTCGACCGCGTGATCTCGGCGAAGTCGGAGACGCTGGAGCCACGACGGCCCGGCGTGGTCGGCTTGTACTTGCGGATGCCCATGCTGGTTCTCGTCCCTTACGCGGCGGGGCCGCCGAAGATCTCGATCGGCTTGCTCTCGGCGGACAGGGTCACGATGGCTCGCTTGGTGTCCTTGCGCTTCCCGTAGCCGTTGCGGGAACGCTTGCGCTTGCCCTGGCGGTTGAGCGTGTTGACGCTCACGACCTTGACACCGAAGACCTGCTCGACCGCGATCTTGATGGCGGTCTTGTTGGCCCTCGGGTCGACCAGGAACGTGTACTTGCTCTCCTCGAGCAGGCCGTAGGACTTCTCGGAGACCACCGGAGCGATCAGGATGTCGCGCGGATCGGGGATCACTGCTCGCCCTCCTCAACCTCGCCGCTCGTGGCGACCGCCTTGGCGGTACGACCGCGGGCCGGTCCGGCCAGCAGTGCCTCGAACGCGTCCTTCGTGAACACGATGTCGTCGTTGACCAGCACGTCGTAGGTGTTCAGCTGGTCGACGGTGAGCACGTGCACCTCGTCGAGGTTGCGCACCGACAGGTGGCCGAGCTCGTCGGACCTGGTCAGCACGATCAGCGCCTTGCGGGCTTCGACCAGGTTCGCGATGGCCTTGCGGGCCGTCTTGGTCGACGGCCGCTCGGAGTCGGTGACCGCGGTCAGCACGTGCACGCGGTCGTTGCGGGCCCGGTCGGACAGCGCGCCGCGCAGTGCGGCGGCCTTCATCTTCTTGGGCGTCCGCTGCGCGTAGTCGCGCGGCTGCGGGCCGTGCGAGACGCCACCGCCGGTGAACTGCGGCGCCCTGGTCGAACCCTGGCGGGCCCGGCCGGTGCCCTTCTGGCGGTACGGCTTGCGGCCACCGCCCCGGACGTCGCCGCGGGTCTTGGTGGCGTGCGTGCCCTGGCGGGCCGCGGCCAGCTGCGCGACGACCACCTGGTGCATCAGCGCGATGTTGGCCTGCACACCGAAGATCTCGTTCGGCAGCTCGACGGTGCCGTCGGTCTCGCCGGACGGCGTGTGCACGTCGATGACGCGAACGTCCTCAGTGGTCTGAGTGTCCGCCATTGTCACGCACCACCCTTCGCGGCGCTCCTGACGAACACCAGGCCGCCCTTGGGACCCGGGACCGCGCCCTTGATCAGCAACAGGCCGGACTCGGCGTCCACCCGGTGCACGGTCAGGTTCTGCGTGGTGACGCGGACGTGGCCCATCCGGCCGGCCATCCGCACACCCTTGAACACGCGGCCCGGGGTGGCGCAGGCGCCGATCGAACCCGGCGAGCGGTGCTTGCGCTGCACGCCGTGCCCCGCGCCCAGGCCCTTGAAGCCGTGGCGCTTCATGACACCCGCGTAGCCCTTGCCCTTGCTGGTGCCGGTCACGTCCACGACCTGGCCGCCCGCGAAGACGTCCTCGGCCTTGATCTCCTGGCCGACCTCGTACTCGCCGGCGTCGGCGGTCCGCAGTTCGGCCAGTACGCGCCTCGGGGTGACACCGGCCTTGGTGAAGTGGCCCGTCTCGGGCTTGTTCACCTTGCGCGGGTCGATCGCGCCGAACGCGAGCTGCACGGCCTGGTAGCCGTCCTTCTCCTGGGTGCGCACCTGGGTCACGACGCACGGCCCGGCCTGGACGACGGTGACCGGAACGATCCGGTTCGTCTCGTCGAAGACCTGGGTCATGCCGAGCTTGGTGCCCAGGATCCCCTTCATCTGCCTGTCAGACATTGCTCTCAAGTCTCTCCGCTGCGCTCGCGACGCTTACTGGATGTTGACGTCGACGCTGGCCGGCAGGTCGATGCGCATCAGCGCGTCGACCGTCTTCGGCGTCGGGTCGAGGATGTCGATCAAGCGCTTGTGCGTGCGCATCTCGAAGTGCTCCCGCGAGTCCTTGTACTTGTGCGGCGAGCGGATGACGCAGTACACGTTCTTCTCGGTGGGTAGCGGCACCGGACCGACAACCCGAGCACCGGTGCGCGTCACGGTCTCGACGATCTTTCGCGCCGACGCGTCAATCGCCTCATGGTCGTACGCCTTGAGCCGAATGCGGATCTTCTGTCCCGCCATGGTGGCTGCTCGTTCCTCCCGCGTCGCCGCGCCCTGCGAGGGCACTGCTTCGCTCGCCTATTCACAGGTCAATTGCTCGATGGAGCCGCTCTCCGGTCCACGCGGTCGGGCGTGTCGCGCCCGCTGCGCGCACCGGGCCACAGGACTCCGGTCGCTTGGTTGGTCCGCTCGTGCCGGGGCGGCCGGCGCGTCGGGAAGACGCATCCTGCCGGCCGCCCACGACGAGCAACCTGTTAAGGATGCCATACGCAGGTACGGCGTCCAAATCGGGGCCGAACGACCCCTTTGTCACTGCTTACTTGACGACCTTGGTCACCTGGCCGGCGCCGACGGTGCGGCCACCCTCGCGGATGGCGAACCGCAGACCCTGGTCCATGGCGATCGGCTGGATCAGCTTGACCGACATGTCGGTGGTGTCGCCCGGCATGACCATCTCGGTGCCCTCGGGGAGGGTCACCACGCCGGTGACGTCCGTGGTCCGGAAGTAGAACTGCGGACGGTAGTTGTTGAAGAACGGCGTGTGCCGGCCACCCTCGTCCTTGGACAGGATGTAGACGCGGCCCTCGAACTCGGTGTGCGGGGTGGTGGTGCTCGGCTTGGTCACGACCATGCCGCGCTCGACCTGCTCGCGCTTGATGCCACGCAGCAGCAGGGCGGCGTTGTCACCGGCCCGGCCCTCGTCGAGGAACTTGTTGAACATCTCGATCGAGGTGACGGTCGTCTTCATCGAAGTCTCCTTGATGCCGACGATCTCCACCTCCTTGTTGACCTCGATGATGCCGCGCTCGATACGACCGGTCACCACGGTGCCACGACCGGTGATCGTGAACACGTCCTCGATCGGCATCAGGAACGGCTTGTCGACCTCACGCACCGGCTCCGGGATGCTCTCGTCGACGGCGTCCATCAGCTCCATGAGCTTGTCGCCCCACTCGGCGTCGCCCTCCAGCGCCTTCAGCGCGGAGACGCGCACGACCGGCAGGTCGTCGCCCGGGTACTCCTGCGACGACAGCAGCTCACGCACCTCGAGCTCGACCAGCTCCAGGATCTCCTCGTCGTCCACCATGTCGGCCTTGTTCAGGGCCACCACGATGTACGGCACGCCGACCTGGCGGGCCAGCAGGACGTGCTCACGGGTCTGCGGCATCGGGCCGTCGGTCGCCGCGACCACCAGGATCGCGCCGTCCATCTGCGCGGCACCCGTGATCATGTTCTTGATGTAGTCGGCGTGACCGGGGCAGTCGACGTGCGCGTAGTGGCGCTTGTCGGTCTGGTACTCGATGTGCGCGATGGAGATGGTGATACCGCGCTGCCGCTCCTCCGGAGCCTTGTCGATCTGGTCGAACGCGAACGACTTGTTCAGTTCCGGGAACTTGTCGTGCAGAACCTTGGAGATCGCCGCGGTCAACGTGGTCTTGCCGTGGTCGATGTGACCGATGGTGCCGATGTTGACGTGCGGCTTGGTCCGCTCGAACTTCGCCTTCGCCACTGGATTGTCCTCCTGGACTTCTATCGCTACGCCATGCCGTCGGCGGCTAAGCCGATGTGGCCGGTAATGGCGCGATTCTTCACGGTCTGTGTGCGGACCCCGAACCCGGGGCACCGCACGGATTACGTGCGGTGCTCCGGCCTATTCTCCGGTCGCCTTCGCGATGATCTCCTTCGCGACGTTCACGGGAACCTCCGCGTAGGAGTCGAACACCATCGAGTAGTTCGCCCGCCCCTGGGTCTTGGACCGCAGGTCACCGACGTACCCGAACATCTCCGACAGCGGCACCAGCGCCTTGACGACGCGGGCCCCACTGCGCTCCTCCATTGCCTGGATGTGGCCGCGGCGGGCGTTGAGGTCGCCGATCACGTCGCCCATGTAGTCCTCGGGCGTCGTGACCTCGACGGCCATCATCGGCTCGAGCAGGGCCGGGTTGGCCTTGCGCGCCGCCTCCTTGAGCGCCATCGAACCGGCGATCTTGAAGGCCATCTCGGACGAGTCGACCTCGTGGTAAGAGCCGTCCTCCAGCGTCACCTTGATGCCCACCAGCGGGTAGCCGGCCAGCACGCCGTACTGCATGGCGTCCTGCGCACCCGCGTCCACCGACGGGATGTACTCCCTCGGCACGCGGCCACCGGTGACCTTGTTGACGAACTCGTAGAGCGCGCCGTCCTCGGTCTTCTCCAGCGGTTCGACCGTGATGACGATCTTGGCGAACTGCCCGGAGCCACCGGTCTGCTTCTTGTGCACGTAGGTGTACTTCTCGACGGTCCCGCGAATGGTCTCGCGGTAGGCCACCTGCGGCTTGCCGATGTTGGCCTCGACCTTGAAGTCGGTCTTCATCCGGTTGACGAGCACCTCGAGGTGGAGCTCGCCCATGCCGGCGATGATCGTCTGGCCGGTCTCCTCGTCCAGCCTGACCTGGAAGGTGGGGTCCTCCTCGGCCAGCTTCTGGATCGCGGTGCCCAGCTTCTCCTGGTCCGCCTTGGTCTTCGGCTCGATCGCCACCTGGATGACCGGGTCCGGGAAGGTCATCGACTCCAGCACGATGGGCGCCTGCGGGTCGCAGAGCGTGTCACCGGTGGTCGTGTCCTTCAGACCGATCGCGGCGTAGATGTGGCCGGCCAGGGCCTCCTCGACCGGGTTCTCCTTGTTGGAGTGCATCTGGAACAGCTTGCCGATGCGCTCCTTCCGGTCCTTGGTCGAGTTGATCACCTGGGTGCCGGACGCGATCCGCCCGGAGTAGACCCGGATGTAGGTGAGCTTGCCGAAGAACGGGTGGGTCATGATCTTGAAGGCCAGCGCCGAGAACGGCTCGTCGGTGCTCGGCCGACGGCTCACGACCGTCTCGCCGTCCAGCAGGGTGCCCTCGATGGCGGGCACGTCCAGCGGGCACGGCAGGTAGTCGATCACCGCGTCCAGCATCGGCTGCACGCCCTTGTTCTTGAACGCGGAGCCGCACAGCACCGGGTACGCCTGGCTGGTCGTGGTGAGCTTGCGGACGCCGGCCTTGATCTGGTCGACCGTCAGCTCCTCCCCACCCAGGTACAGCTCCATCAGGTCGTCGTCGGTCTCGGCGACGGCCTCCACGAGCTGCTCGCGGTACTGGTTGGCCAGGTCCACGAGCTCGGCCGGGATCGGCTCGACCTCGTAGTCCTCACCCTTCTGCACCTCGCCGTGCCAGGTCAGGGCCCGCATCTCGACGAGGTCGACGACACCCGTGAAGTCCGACTCGGCACCGATCGGCAGCTGGATCACCAGCGGACGGGCACCCAGCCGGTCCTTGATGGTCCGGACCGTGAAGTAGAAGTCCGCGCCGATCTTGTCCATCTTGTTGACGAAGCAGATCCGCGGCACGTCGTACTTGTTGGCCTGGCGCCACACCTGCTCGGACTGCGGCTCGACACCCTCTTTGCCGTCGAACACCGCGACCGCACCGTCGAGCACCCTCAGGTTGCGCTCCACCTCGACGGTGAAGTCGACGTGCCCGGGGGTGTCGATGATGTTGAGCTGGTGGTCCTTCCAGAACGTGGTGGTGGCGGCAGAAGTGATGGTGATCCCCCGCTTCTGCTCCTCCTCCATCCAGTCCATAGTCGCGGCGCCGTCGTGCACCTCGCCGATCTTGTAGTTGATCCCCGTGTAGAAGAGGATCCGCTCGGTCGTGGTGGTCTTGCCCGCGTCGATGTGGGCCATGATCCCGAAGTTCCGGACCTTGGCCAGATCTGTCAGCACCTCGCGTGCCACGAGTGTCGTCCCCTGTCCTGAGCGATGTGTCGCGCTCACCTGGGCCGGTTGGCCGGCCAGCCTGTTGTCGAGCCGGCCGGGCTCTTACCAGCGATAGTGGGCAAAAGCCTTGTTCGACTCGGCCATCTTGTGTGTGTCCTCGCGCCGCTTCACGCTGGCGCCCAGACCGTTGCTTGCGTCGAGCAGCTCGTTCATGAGGCGCTCGATCATCGTCTTCTCCCGGCGTGCCTTGGAGAAACTCACCAGCCAGCGCAGCGCCAGCGTGGTGGAGCGGCCGGGCTTCACCTCGACCGGCACCTGGTAGGTGGCGCCACCGACGCGGCGGCTGCGCACCTCCAGCGTCGGCTTCACGTTGTCCAGTGCCCGCTTCAGCGTGACCACCGGGTCGGTGCCGGTCTTCTCCCGGGCGCCTTCCATGGCGCCGTACACGATGCGCTCGGCGACCGATCGCTTGCCGTCCTTGAGCACCTTGTTCACCAGCTGGGTGACCAGCGGGGAGCCGTACACCGGGTCGGAGATCAGCGGCCGCTTCGGCGCGGGACCTTTGCGCGGCATGTCAGCTCTTCTCCTTCTTCGCGCCGTACCGGCTGCGAGCCTGCTTGCGGTTCTTGACGCCCTGTGTGTCCAACGACCCACGGATGATCTTGTAGCGCACGCCGGGAAGGTCCTTCACCCGGCCACCACGCACCAGCACCATCGAGTGTTCCTGCAGGTTGTGACCCTCACCCGGGATGTACGCGGTGACCTCGATGCCACTGGTCAGCTTCACGCGGGCGACCTTGCGCAACGCCGAGTTGGGCTTCTTGGGCGTGGTGGTGTAGACGCGGGTGCACACGCCGCGCCGCTGCGGACTCCCCTTGAGGGCCGCAGTCTTCTGCTTGGCGACCTTGTCCTCCCTGCCCTTGCGGACAAGCTGCTGGATCGTTGGCATAGACCGGCTTTCTCCTGCGTAGACCTCGTCGTACCTTGTGCCTCCGTATCCCGAGGTCGGGCGTGTCGCCCTGTCTCGGACCCGCGCGGGACCGCTAGTGTCCCTAACAGGTGTTCGGGAGGACTCCCGCGGCCGTTGCGGTGCGGGGAGGCTCTGGCGAGCCACCTCACCCGACGCACGCAGGCACGCGGACCGGCCCGACATGGGTCGGGCACGAGTACCAAAGATACCTGCCGTGCGGTGCGGAGGTCAAAACGGGGGGTGTACAAGCCAGGACCGACAGGTTGAACGCCGGTTCGACCTCGGACATTCCCGCCGGCGGGCCGTCGATGTCTCGGCCGCAGGACACGGCCGTTTCCCCCGGTAGAGCGGCCGGCCCGGTTACGCTGCGCACCGTGGAGCCTGTGCCGACCCAGCCGACCGCCCCGATCGTGTGGCGGAAGGGCTGGGTCTACCCGACCGTGTACGCCGTCGTGTGCCTGGTCATCGGTGTGGTGTTCCTGGTCGCCGGCGTCGCCTACGGCTCGACCGTCCTCGGCCTGATCCTGGCCGGCGTGGTGGTGCTGTTCGTGGGAGCAGGCGCGGTCGCCACCGCCGTGCGCCGGAAACTGACCCTGACCCCGGACGCGGTGGTGGTCAGGACGCTGTGGCGGACCGCTGAACTGCCGCTGCGGGGGATCACCGAACTGCGCAGGGACATCGGCGACCACGGCGTACTGGCCATGAAGGCCGTCCGGATCCGCACGGCGGAGACGTCGATCGCCACGAAGTCGTTCGGATTCCGTTACAAGGACGGCATGCGAACGGTCGGCGACGCCGCCATCGCGCGGGGCGCCCAGATCGTCGGCTGGAACACCGAACGAGAGTTCCAGCCACCGAACGGCCAGTGACCGTTGCCTGCCGTACCCGACGCAGCGCACATCACAGTGAGCCACGCAACAGGTCGCCGACCAGCCGCAGTGTGTCGACGTCAAGGTCGCGGCCCTCGGGAATGGTCCGCACGCGCATCAGCGACCGTTCGACGCCCTCACCGAGCCACCGCTCGGCGTGCAGCGCGGCATCGGCTCTGGGCCGGGTTCGGCGACAGCGACGACCAGTTCCTGTGTGCCTGCCACCCTGGCACGCCTGCTCGGCGACCAGGACACGGACCGCCGTCACGCCGGCGGATTCCCGTTCCCGGTCGGCGATTCCTCGGGCGAGCCCATCGGCGGTGGCCAGCGACAACTTCTTCGGTTGGCCAGCGAGGCGGCCACCGGTGGGGTGGACGAGAACGCCATCGATCTGACGATCAGCCGGGGCGGACGCTCGATCGAGATCGAGGCCGACCGCCCTCACGGCGTCGGCGAACAACTCAACGGCGTCGGATCGCACCTGGTCAGGAAAATTGTGTTCGGGAACGCACACGGCCCCGGAGACCGAGGTCTCCGGGGCCGTGCTGACTTCTGGGGCGCTCCGCAGGACCTAGCGGAAGTCGCGACCGAAGTCGTAGTCGTCCAGCGGAACCGCCGCACCCGTACCCGTGCCGAAGACGTCCGGCGTGTAGTAGCCGTCGTCGTAGGACGGGATGGCGTACGCGGCCGCCCTCGCCTCCTCGGTGGGCTGGACCTGGATGTTCCGGTACCGGTTGATGCCGGTGCCGGCCGGGATCAGCTTGCCGATGATGACGTTCTCCTTGAGGCCGACCAGACGGTCCGAGCGGCCCTGGATGGCGTTGTCGGTCAGCACCCGCGTCGTCTCCTGGAAGGACGCCGCCGACAGCCACGAGTCGGTGGCCAGCGACGCCTTCGTGATGCCCATCAGGACCGGACGACCGGAGGCCGGCTCGCCGCCCTCGGCAACGACCCTGCGGTTCTCCGACTCGAACTCCGCCCGCTCGACCAGCGAACCGGGCAGGAACTCGGTCGAACCCGAGTCGATGATCGTGACCCGGCGCAGCATCTGCCGGATGATCACCTCGATGTGCTTGTCGTGAATGGACACACCCTGGGCCCGGTACACCTTCTGGACCTCGTCCACCAGGTGCAGCTGAGCCTCACGGGGACCCATCACGCGCAGCACCTCGTGCGGGTCGGGCGTGCCCTCCAGCAGCTGCTGGCCGACCGACACGTGGTCACCGTCGGACAGCGGGCCGTCCGGGGTCGCCGCGATGCGCTGCCGCTTGGACAGCTTGTCGAAGACGATCTCGTCGCTGCCGTCGTCCGGGGTGAGCGTGATCTTCCAGAACCGGTCGCCGTCCTCGATGCGAATGCGACCGTCGACGTCCGCGATCGGCGCCTTGCCCTTGGGGACACGGGCCTCGAAGAGTTCCGTGACACGGGGCAGACCGGTCGTGATGTCGTCACCGGCGACACCGCCCTGGTGGAAGGTGCGCATCGTCAGCTGCGTGCCCGGCTCACCGATGGACTGCGCCGCCACGATGCCGACCGCCTCACCGATGTCCACCAGCTTGCCGGTGGCCATCGAGCGGCCGTAGCAGGTGGCGCACACGCCGACCGCCGACTCGCAGGTCAGCACCGACCGCACCTTGACCTTGGTGATGTTGCTGCCGAGCAGCTTCTCCAGGGCCGGGTCGCCCAGGTCGTCACCACGGTTGACGATGACGTTGCCGTCGGCGTCGGTGGCGTCCTCGGCGATGGTGCGCGCGTAGACGCTGGTCTCCACGTGCTGGTCGCGGATGATCCTGCCGTCCGGACCGAGCTCGCCGATCTTCATCATGATGCCGCGGGTGGTGTCGCAGTCGGTCTCGCGGACGATGACGTCCTGCGACACGTCCACCAGACGCCGGGTCAGGTAACCCGAGTCGGCGGTACGCAGGGCGGTGTCGGCCAGACCCTTGCGGGCACCGTGCGTGGCGATGAAGTACTCCAGCACCGACAGGCCCTCACGGAAGTTCGCCTTGATCGGCCGGGGGATGTACTCACCCTTCGGGTTGGACACCAGACCACGCATACCGGCCAGCGACCGGACCTGGGTCATGTTGCCCGCCGCGCCCGACTTCACGATCGTCGGGATCGGGTTGTCGTCGGGGAAGTACTCCTCCATCGCCTTGGCGACGTCCTCGGTGGCCTGCGTCCAGACCTTGACCAGCTCGTTGTTGCGCTCGGCGTGCGAGAGCTGACCACGCTGGTAGCGCTTCTCGACCGCGTCCGCCTTGAGCTCGTACTCGTCCAGGATCTCCTGCTTGCGCGGGGGAACCACGACGTCCGAGATGGCGATCGTGACACCGGACCGGGTGGCCCAGTGGAAACCGGCGTCCTTCAGCTTGTCCAGCGTCTGGGCGACCGTCACGATCGGGTACCGCTCGGCGAGGTCGTTCACGATGGCCGCCTGGCGCTTCTTGAACAGCGGCTCGTTGATGAACGGATAGTCGGCGGGCAGCAGCTCGTTGAACAGCACCCGGCCCAGGGTGGTCTCGGCCAGCCACGGCTGACCGGGCTCCCAGCCCTCCGGCTCCGAACCCCTCGGCGGGGTGCGGTCGAGCAGCCGGATCTTGATCGGCGACTGGAGCTCGATGACCTTCCGGTCATAGGCCATGATCGCCTCGGCCGTCGACGAGAACGCGAAGCCCGCGCCCAGGCCGTCCTCCTTGAGCTTGGTCAGGAAGAACAGACCCGTGACCATGTCCAGTCGCGGCATGGCCAGCGGGCGGCCGGACGCCGGGGACAGGATGTTGTTCGAGGACAGCATCAGGATGCGGGCCTCGGCCTGCGCCTCGGCGGACAGCGGCAGGTGCACCGCCATCTGGTCACCGTCGAAGTCGGCGTTGAACGCCTCACAGACCAGCGGGTGCAGCTGGATGGCCTTGCCTTCCACCAGCTGCGGCTCGAACGCCTGGATGCCCAGCCGGTGCAGGGTCGGTGCGCGGTTGAGCAGCACGGGGTGTTCCGTGATGACCTCTTCCAGCACGTCCCACACCTGCGAGCGGGTGCGCTCCACCATCCGCTTGGCCGACTTGATGTTCTGCGCGTGGTTCAGGTCGACCAGGCGCTTCATCACGAACGGCTTGAACAGCTCCAGCGCCATCGCCTTGGGCAGGCCGCACTGGTGCAGCTTGAGCTGCGGGCCGACCACGATGACCGAACGGCCGGAGTAGTCGACGCGCTTGCCCAGCAGGTTCTGGCGGAACCGACCCTGCTTGCCCTTCAACAGGTCGGACAGCGACTTCAGCGGACGGTTGCCCGGACCGGTGACCGGCCGGCCGCGACGGCCGTTGTCGAACAGCGCGTCGACGGCCTCCTGCAGCATCCGCTTCTCGTTGTTCACGATGATCTCGGGCGCGCCGAGGTCGATCAGCCGCTTCAACCGGTTGTTCCGGTTGATCACCCTGCGGTACAGGTCGTTCAGGTCGGACGTGGCGAAACGGCCACCGTCGAGCTGCACCATCGGGCGCAGGTCCGGCGGGATGACCGGGACGCAGTCCAGCACCATGCCCTGCGGCGAGTTGCCGGTCGCCTGGAACGCAGCCACGACCTTGAGTCGCTTGAGCGCGCGCAGCTTCTTCTGGCCCTTCCCGTCGCGAATGGTGTCGCGCAGGATGTCGGCCTCGGCGTTGACGTCGAAGGTCTGCAGCAGCTTCTGGATGGCCTCGGCACCCATGTGCCCGATGAAGTACTCGCCGTAGCGGTCCACCAGGTCGCGGTACAGCAGCTCGTCGGCGATGAGCTGCTTGGGCTCCAGCTTGGTGAAGGTGCTCCAGATCTCGTCGAGCCGGTCCAGCTCGCGCTGGGCCCGGTCGCGGAGCTGGCGCATCTCCCGCTCGCCGCCCTCCTTGACCTTGCGGCGCACGTCGCTCTTGGCGCCCTCGGCCTCCAGTTCGGCGAGGTCGGCCTCCAGCTTCTGCGCCCTGGCCTCCAGGTCGGCGTCCCTGCGGTTCTCCGCGCGCTTGCGCTCGACCTGCATCTCGTTCTCGAGAGTGGGCAGGTCGTTGTGCCGCAGTTCGGTGTTCACGCTGGTGATGACGTAGGCGGCGAAGTAGATGATCTTCTCGAGATCCTTCGGCGCCAGGTCCAGCAGGTAGCCCAGCCGGCTGGGCACACCCTTGAAGTACCAGATGTGCGTCACCGGGGCGGCCAGCTCGATGTGGCCCATCCGCTCACGGCGGACCTTCGACCGGGTCACCTCGACGCCGCAGCGCTCACAGATGATGCCCTTGAAGCGGACCCTCTTGTACTTGCCGCAGTAGCACTCCCAGTCCCGGGTGGGGCCGAAGATCTTCTCGCAGAAGAGGCCGTCCTTCTCGGGCTTGAGGGTGCGGTAGTTGATCGTCTCGGGCTTCTTGACCTCACCGAACGACCACTGGCGGATGTCGTCGGCCGAGGCGAGGCCGATACGCAGTTCATCGAAGAAGTTGACGTCAAGCACTAGTCCGCCTCTCCGCGATTTTGGTGTGGTTGCGTTGCGAGCAAACAGTTACGCAGCATGGTTTCCTCGGTCGGCTACCGTCACGTTCCCCTGAGGTCCCGTTGGGTAGGTGGGAAATTTCGGTGGCGGGCTAGTTGACGATGTCGTCGACGGACGCGGACTCGTTGCGGGACAGGTTGATGCCCAGGTTGGCCGCGGCGCGCTCCAGGTCCTCGTCGTCGGTGTCGCGCATCTCGATGGCGGCACCGTCGGACGACAGCACCTCCACGTTGAGGCACAGCGACTGGAGTTCCTTGAGCAACACCTTGAACGACTCCGGGATGCCCGGCTCGGGGATGTTCTCGCCCTTCACGATGGCCTCGTAGACCTTCACGCGGCCGAGCACGTCGTCGGACTTGATCGTGAGCAGTTCCTGCAGGGTGTAGGCGGCGCCGTACGCCTGCATCGCCCAGCACTCCATCTCACCGAAGCGCTGGCCACCGAACTGAGCCTTACCACCCAAGGGCTGCTGGGTGATCATCGAGTACGGGCCGGTGGACCGGGCGTGGATCTTGTCGTCGACCAGGTGGTGCAGCTTCAGGATGTACATGTAGCCGACCGCCACCGGGAACGGGAACGGCTCACCGGACCGACCGTCCAGCAGCACCGCCTTGCCGTTCTGCGCGACCATCCGCTCGCCGTCCCGGTTGGGGAGGGTGGCACCGAGCAGGCCGGTGATCTCCTCCTCCTTGGCGCCGTCGAACACCGGGGTGGCGGTGTTGGTGCCGCCCGGCACGTCGCGCAGCGTCTCGGACAGCTTGCCCGCCCAGTCCGGGCTGCCCTCGATGTGCCAGCCCTGCGAGGCCAGCCATCCGAGGTGCAGCTCCAGCACCTGGCCGATGTTCATCCGTCGCGGCACACCGTGCGTGTTCAGCACGACGTCCACCGGCGTGCCGTCGGGCAGGAACGGCATGTCCTCGGCGGGCAGCACCTTGCCGATGACGCCCTTGTTGCCGTGCCGTCCGGCCAGCTTGTCGCCGTCCTGGATCTTCCGCTTCTGCGCCACGTACACGCGCACCAGCTCGTTGACGCCCGGCGGCAGCTCGTCGTCGTCCTCGCGGGAGAACACCCGGATGCCGATGACCTTGCCGTTCTCGCCGTGCGGCACCTTCAGCGAGGTGTCGCGGACCTCACGGGCCTTCTCGCCGAAGATCGCGCGCAGCAGCCGCTCCTCCGGGGTCAGCTCGGTCTCGCCCTTCGGGGTGACCTTGCCGACCAGGATGTCGCCGTCGCGGACCTCGGCACCGATCCGGATGATGCCGCGCTCGTCGAGGTCGGCGAGCACCTCCTCGGAGACGTTCGGGATGTCCCTGGTGATCTCCTCGGCACCGAGCTTGGTGTCGCGGGCGTCGATCTCGTGCTCCTCGATGTGAATCGAGGTGAGCACGTCGTCCTGCACCAGACGCTGGGACAGGATGATCGCGTCCTCGTAGTTGTGGCCCTCCCACGGCATGATCGCGACGAGCAGGTTCTTGCCCAGCGCCATCTCACCGGCCTGGGTGGACGGACCGTCGGCGATCACCTGGCCGATCTCGACGCGGTCGCCCTCGTCGATGATCGGCTTCTGGTTGATGCAGGTGCCCTGGTTGGAGCGACGGAACTTGTGCAGGCCGTAGGTCTGCCGGGTGCCGTCGTCGGCCATCACCGTGACGTAGTCGGCGGACAGCTCCTCGATGACGCCGGCCTTCTTCGCGACGACCACGTCGCCCGCGTCCACCGCGGCACGCAGCTCGGTGCCGGTGCCGACCAGCGGCGACTCGGCCCGCAGCAGCGGCACGGCCTGACGCTGCATGTTCGCGCCCATCAGGGCGCGGTTGGCGTCGTCGTGCTCGAGGAACGGGATCATGGCGGTGGCGACCGACACCATCTGGCGCGGCGACACGTCCATGTAGTCGACCTCGTCGGAGCCGACCAGTTCCATCTCGCCGCCCTTGCGGCGGACCAGCACGCGGTCCTCGGCGAACCCGCCGTGCTCGTCCAGTGCCGCGTTGGCCTGGGCGATGATGTAGCGGTCCTCCTCGTCGGCGGTCAGGTAGTCGATGTCGTCGGTGACCCGGCCGTCGGTGACCTTGCGGTACGGCGTCTCGATGAAGCCGAACGGGTTGACCCGGGCGTACGAGGACAGCGAACCGATCAGGCCGATGTTCGGGCCTTCCGGCGTCTCGATCGGACACATCCGGCCGTAGTGGCTCGGGTGCACGTCCCGGACCTCCATGCCGGCGCGCTCCCGGGACAGACCGCCCGGACCCAGCGCGGACAGGCGACGCTTGTGCGTCAGGCCCGCGATCGGGTTGGTCTGGTCCATGAACTGGGAGAGCTGCGACGTGCCGAAGAACTCCTTGATCGCGGCGACCACGGGGCGGATGTTGATCAGGGTCTGCGGCGTGATGGCCTCGACGTCCTGAGTGGTCATCCGCTCGCGGACCACCCGCTCCATCCGGGACAGACCGACCCGGATCTGGTTCTGGATCAGCTCGCCCGCGGTGCGCAGGCGGCGGTTGCCGAAGTGGTCGATGTCGTCGACCTCGACCGGCACCTCGACACGGCTGCCGTCGGCCATGGCGGGCATGCTGGTCTCACCCGCGTGCAGGCGGACCAGGTACTCGATCGTCGTGACGATGTCGTCCTCGGTCAGCACGCCGGTGGTGTAGGGCAGGGTCAGGCCCAGCTTCTTGTTGGCCTTGTACCGGCCGACCTTGGCCAGGTCGTACCGCTTCTCCTTGAAGAACAGGTTCTCCAGCAGCGTCTGCGCGCTCTCCCTGGTCGGCGGCTCACCCGGGCGCAGCTTGCGGTAGATGTCCAGCAGCGCCTCGTCGGTGCCGGCGGTGTGGTCCTTCTCCAGCGTCGCCATCAGCGTCTCGGAGAAGTGGAACCGCTCGCGGATCTGTTCCGCGCTCCAGCCCAGCGCCTTCAACAGCACGGTGACCGGCTGGCGGCGCTTGCGGTCGATGCGGACGCCGACGCTGTCGCGCTTGTCGACGTCGAACTCCAGCCAGGCACCACGGCTCGGGATGATCTTGACGCTGAAGACGTCCTTGTCCGTGGTCTTGTCGATCGCCTGGTCGAAGTAGACGCCCGGCGACCGGACGAGCTGCGACACGACGACGCGCTCGGTGCCGTTGATGACGAAGGTGCCCTTGTCGGTCATCATCGGGAAGTCACCCATGAACACCGTCTGGCTCTTGATCTCGCCGGTGGTGTGGTTGGTGAACTCCGCCGTGACGAACAGCGGCGCGGCGTACGTCATGTCCTTGTCCTTGCACTCCTCGACCGAGGCCTTGACCTCGTCGAAGCGCGGTCCGGAGAAGGACAGCGACATGGAACCGGAGAAGTCCTCGATCGGGGAGATCTCGTTCAGGACCTCTTCGAGGCCACCGACCGGGGCTTCGTCGCCCTCGTCGACGCGGCGCTGAAACCACGCCTCATCGCCGGTGAGCCATTCGAACGACTGAATCTGCAGGTCGAGCAGGTTGGGCACGCCAAGCGGTTCACGAATCTTCGCGAACGAAACTCGCTTCGGTGCCCCGGGGATCCCAGAACTGTTCACAATGGAGTTGGTCGCAGCAGTGGCCTGGGTCGCGCGGGAGACTGCCAAGATGCGTCCTTCCAGGGACTCTCTGTAGCGTGCCGCCAGGCTGCACTAGCAGTCGGACGATCTCGCTGTCAAGGGTGTGGTGGCGCCCAAGATCCTAGCTCTCAGGGTGAAGGCAAGCGGAAAGAGGGCAGCGCAAATTAGCAGTCTAGTCACACGGACGGCGACTGTCGAGGGAGGGTCGAAGACCCGTCCCGCTGTTCACCGACAGAGTGACCCCGGCAGCGCCGACAGTCAAGATGCCACGCGCCGATCACCCTGCCGGACGAGCGGATGTGTGCCCGCTGTGACCATGCTGAGCTGCGCGGACGACTCCGGCGGCTGGCCCGCTGGGCACTTTCCGAGACCCCACCCGATCGCCACGGCCACTGACTGACCGTTACTAAGTGTGATGCAAATCTCAGATAAAGCACGGTTCGGGAAGGCGACAACGGTCCGTTCAGCTGCTTCCGTCGCGACCAGTCGTTGCCGCCCGGCTACGCCCGGTCACGACTTGCAGGACGTCGGATTGGCCCCGTTGAACGTGTCGATCGAGCTGATCTGCCACGTGCCGCCCTGCCGGGTCGCGTTCACCGCGATCACCGCCTGCGCGTCCGTGGTCTGGTTGGTCTGCGCCCGGGTGTCGTGCTGGTCGAGCGCCAGCAGCACCCGCGCCCGGTCGCCCTGGAGCAGTTCCACGCCCTTGTCCTGCACGGTGGTGGTCAGCACCAGCTTCTGACCCGGCGCCTGGGCCTTCACCTGCTTGAACAGCTCGTTGTACTGGCACAGCGCGGTACCGGTGAGCAACTTCGGCACGGCCTGCTCGGTCTTGGCCAGGTTCGTGTAGTCGTAGGAGAACACCGTGTTGATCGCGCTGGTGACCTGGCCGGCCACCTCCGAGGTGGTCGCCGCGTCGACCAGGGCGGTGTTGCTGCTCGACCCCCTGGCGTGCGACCACTGCACGCCGAACCACACCGCGAGACCGCCGACCACCACGGTGACCACGGCCAGCGCCAGCGGCACGGCCAAGCCGGGGCGCTGCCGGCCCGCGGACGAGACGGTCTCGTCGGCGGTGTCGGCCACCGACGCCGCCCGCCTGCGTTCGGCGGCCGGTGCCGGCTCGGCGTCGGCCCGCGGTTTCGGGGTCGGGCGGGGGCGGCGCTCGCCGGCCGGGCGCTGCCGCTCCGGCTCGGCGGGTGCCTGCGGGGCCGGGGCCGGCTCGGGTTCGGCCGGGATCCTCGGCATGACCTCGGTGCGCTCGGCTGCCTCGGTCTCGGTGATCTCCGGCTCCTGGCCCGGGTTGTCCCTGGTCGGGTGGTGCAGGCCGGCGACCCGCCGAGGCCTGCGGGCCGGTGGTTGACGATCCTGGCCGGGACGGCGCCGGGGCGGCATGGACGATGGCACGTGTCGGTCCCTTCCGCTCACTGACCAGGGGTCGGGTTGGTCTGGCCGTTCGGGATGCCGGACAGCTTCCAGCCGGCCTTGGTCAGGGTCAGGTCCCACTCCAGCGGTTCCAGCTTCTCGCTGGGCTTGCCGCCCGCCTCGGTGACCGTCACGTCCATGATCACCAGCGCGCTGGCCTTGCCGGCCTGCGCGTCCAGTTCGGTGATCACGCCGTCCTTCACCTTGCTGGTGGAGACGGCCTTGCGCTGCTGCTCCTGCTTGGTGAACGAGTCGATCAGGGACTGCGAGGTGAGCTGGGTGTGCAGCGAACCGGTGGTGGACGCCTTCCAGCGGCTCAGGCCCTCCTGCACGTTCCGGTAGTCCAGCGTGGTCAGGTTGATCGAGCCCTGCTCGGCGGCCTGCAACGCCTGGTCGCGCAGCTTCGCCACGCCCGCCGCGTCACCGCTGGCCGCCGAGTGCCACAGCACGCCGAACACCACCGCGCACGCCACGGCCGCGACCGCCAGCACCGAACCCGCGATGACCAGCGGTTTCCGCCCGGACTTGGCGTCGGCACCGGTGGTGCCCGCCTCGGTCGCCTCGGCGTCGGTCGTCGCCTCGGCCCGGTCGGTTTCCGTACTCATCACGCCCTCCATCAGGTCCTACTGGACGCCCAGCAACTGGGCCAGCGTCACCGGCGCCAGCGGCGCACCGGAGACCAGCGACGGACCGCCGGAGTCCGAGCCGGCGCCGGACGACTGCCCGCCGCCGGATCCGCTCGACCCGCTGGCCGCAGGCTGGGGTACCCCGTTGAACGGCGCGTTCTCGGCACCGCGCACGTCGACTCCGGTGGACGGCGGGGTCGCACAGTAGGCATTGGGATTCAGCTTCGCGTTGCTGGTGACGTTGCCGGCCCGGTGCTGGGTGCCCTGGTACCCCTGGGTGCACGGCGGCGGGTTGAACAGGTTCAGCGCCAGCCCGAGGTGGGCCGTGCCGTCACCGGGGAGCACGGTCCCCGCGGCCCCGGCCAGTTCCGGGTACGCCACCATCACCATCTGCAGCCCTGACTGTCGGGTCACCAGGATATTCGCGGTGGTCAGGGTGTTGGCCAGCAGATCACCCAGTTGCTGACCGGATTCGGCGAGCAGGTCGGTGATCTGGGTGGCCGCCTGCGGCGCATTGGCGATCAGCTTGCGCAGGTCCGGGTCGGACGTCTTGAGCTGTGCCGCTACCTGGCGCAGCGACAGGCTGAACGACTCGATCGAACCGGCCTCGTCGTTCTGCGTGTCCAGGACCGTCTTCCCGGTGTCCAGCAGTTGGGTGGTCTGCGGGAGCTGGGCCTGGGCGGTCTTGGTGAAGTCGGACACCGAGTCGAGCAACTTCTCCAGGTCCGGCCCGGTGCCGTTGAAGCCGGTGTCCAGCTCGTCGACGACCGTGCGCAGCGAGTCCGTGGGCACCGACTCGGCCAGTTGGTCGAGATTGGCCAGCAGGTTCTGCGTGGGCGGCGGGGTGCTGGTGCGGTTCTGGCTGATCACCGAGTTCGCCGTCAGGTACGGCCCGGCGGACGTGGTGGGCAGCAGGTCGACGTACTGCTCGCCGACCGCCGACCGGTCGGCCACCGCGGCCTGCAGGTCGGCGGGGATTTTCGGCGCGCTCGAGTCGATGTGCAGATCCACCTCGATCCCGTCCGCGGTCAGCCGCATGGCAGTCACCTTACCTACGGCTACTCCCCGGTAGGTAACTTCCGCATTGGTGAATATGCCGCCGCCGTCGGCGAGTTCCAGCCGCACCGTGTAGCCCGGGTCGGCGATCGAGCTGCCGATACCGGCGTACCGCATCGCCGCGTACACCACGGCGACGACGGCGACCACCGCGAACACGATCACCTGGATGACGACCTTGCGGGTCAACATCTACGAACCTCCTCCGAGCAGCGAGCCGAGCAGGCCGCCCAGGCCACCGGAACCGGAGTCCGAACCGCCGCCGGACCCGGACGAGCCGGACGAGGACGGCGGCAGCGGCAGGGGTGGCGGCTGGCTGGTACCGCCCGAGCCGCCGGTCAGGCCGGACAGGCCGGGGATGATCGAGGCCAACGGGTTCTGCCGGGTGTTGGACAGGTTGGCCAGGATGTCGGACAGGTTCAGGTCGAGCGTGGCGTAGAGGTTCTCGTAGTCACCGTGGATGCCGGGCACCGCGGAGTCGGTGAACGGGAACGTGAGCAGCAGCTGCAGCGCGTTGGGCAGGCTGTCGCCGGCCTTGGAGAGCTGTTGCAGCGTCGGCGTGAGCGCCTTCAGGTCGGCGACCAGGTCGGCCTGGCTGCGGTTGACCGTGTCGACGGCCACCCCGGACAGCTTGTTCAGCGCTTCGAGCATCGACACCAGTTGGTCCCGCTGGCTGTTCAGCACGGACAGGCCGGGGCCGAGGTTGGTCAGCACCCCGGCGATCTGGTCGCGCTGCGAGGACAGCGTCGCGGACAGCCGGTTCACGCCGTCCAGCGCCTGGGTGATGTCCGAGGAGTGCGCGTTCAGGCTGGACATCAGCGAGTTCAGGTTGGCCAGCAGCGACCGGATGGCCGGCTCGTTGCCGTTGGTGGCGCTGTTGAGCTCCCTGGCGATCGTCTGGATCTGCTGCACCCCGCCGCCGTTGAGCAGCATGGACAGCGCGCCGAACACCTCCTCCACCTCGGTGTTCCGGTTGGTCCGGGACAGCGGGATGGTGGCGTGGTCGACCAGCGAGCCCTGGGCCTGGCCGGCGGGCGGCGCGACCAGTTCGACGTACTTCTCCCCGAGCAGGCTGGACTGGCGCAGGTCGGCGAACGCGTTGGCCGGCAGGTGCACGTCGCCGTTCACGCTCATCGTGACGTCGGCGGTCCAGTTGGACTTGTTCAGCGAGATCGAGTCGACCTTGCCGACCGGCACGTCGTTGACCTTCACCGCGGACTCCGGCACCAGGTCCAGCACGTCCTGGAACTGCGCCTTGACCGTGTACGGGTGGCCGCCCAGGTTGGCCCCGCCGGGCAGCGGCAGCGAGTAGGCGCCCTGGAAGCTCTGGCAGCCGGCGATCAGCACCAGCCCGCCGGTCAGCGCGGCCAGGCCGGCCACCCGACGCGGGCGGACTCGGAACGCGGTCGGCCTCACTTGCCACCCCCGGTCGGCGTGCTGGCGGAGCCGTAGACGACACCGGCCAGGGGCAGCGGCAACGGCGGCAGCTTGCCCTGTTGGATGGACGAGAGCACCTGGGCCGCGGACGGCAGCGGCACCAGGCCCTGCAGGATCGGCGCGACCGTCTGGCAGGCCTGGGACAGCACCGGCGGCAGGTTGCTCGGCGAGCCCTGCTGGATCAGCTTGCAGATCGTCACCAGCACCGGCTGGGACAGGTCGTTGAGATCGGCGCGGGCGTCCAGCGTGCCGGAGGCAGCGTTGTAGGAGTTCACCACGTCGTCCAGGGCCAGCGGGGCCACGTCGAGCGTCTCGGCCAGCGCCGAGCGCTCGTTCACCAGCACCTTCGTCACGTCCGCCAGATTGTCCACGTTGGACTTCAGTTCGGCGCGGTTGCTCTGGATGAACGACTGGATCTGGCCCAGCGACGTGCCGAGCTGGTCGACGGCCGCGGCGAGCTGGCCACGCTGGCCGGCGAGGAACCCGCTCACGTCGGACAACTGGTCGGTGAACTGCCGGACGGTCGCGTCGCTGTCGGCCAGGGTCTGGGTGAACTTGGCCAGGTTGTCCACGGTGCCGAACAGGTCGTCCTTGTTGCTGTCCAGCGTGGTGGTGAGCTGGGAGAGCTGGGTGATGGTGTCGTGCAGGTTCTTGCCGTTGCCGTTCAGGTTCTTGGCCAGCGTGTTCAGCAGGTCGGACAGGCTGCCGTTGGCGTTGGCCCCGTTCGGGCCCAGCGAGGTGGCCACCTTGTTCAGGCTGTCGTAGAGCTGGTCCAGCTCCACCGGGGTGGCCGTGCGGGTGCGCGGGATGACCGCGTTGTCGGCCAGCGTCGGCCCGCCGGTGTACACCGGGGCGAGCTGCACGTACCGGTCGCTGACCACGGACGGCGCCACCACGACGGCCTTCACGTTCGCCGGGATGCGCACCCCGCGCTGGACCGACATGACCACCCGGACCTGGGTGCCGGCCGGCGTCACCGAGTCGATCGAGCCCACCTTCACGCCGAGCACCTCGACGTTGGACCCGGAGTAGACGCCGACGGCCTGGTCGAAGTAGGCCACCACCCGGCGGCTGTCGGCGCTGGACAGGATCCACCACAGCGCGGCCGCCACGATCAGCGCCAGCACGCAGGCGATCGCCACACCGCGGGCGAGGTCCCGGCCCGCCCGGGTCGCGAAACCGGACGACGTCGTCACTGGAGACACCCCTGCTGGTTGATCGGGCCGATGGACGGTGGCAGCAGCCCGCAGATGTAGTTGTCGAACCAGCGCCCGTTGCCCACCGTGTTGGCGAACAGCCGGGCGAACGGCGCCAACAGCTGGATGCCGCTGGCCAGGCTGGTCTGGTTGTGCTGCAACAAGGTGGTGAACTGGTTGAGCTGGGTCAGCACCGGGTTGAGCTGGTGCTGGTTGTCGTTCACCAGCCCGGTGAGCTGCGTGGACAGCGCCCGGGTGCCGGACAGCAGCGTCGAGATGGCCTGCTCCCGCTGGTCGAGCATGGTCAGCAGGAGCGTGCCGTCGGACAGCAGCTTCTGCACCTGGGCGTCCCGGTCGGCCAGCACCTGGCTGACCTGACCGGTGTTGGACAGCAACTGGGCGAGCTGTGCGTCCCGCGACGAGATCGTCCGCGACAGCGCGGACAGCCCGTCCAGCGCGCTGCGCACGTTCGCGGGCGTGTTGGAGAACGTCTGCGACAGCACGTCGAAACTCTGCGCGAGCTGGCCGGTGTTGAGCTGCTGGATCGTCTGGGACAGGCCGCTGAACGCGTCCAGCACGTCGTACGGGGACGTGGTGCGGGACGCCGGGATCGTGGTGTCCGGGTTGAGCGCCTTCGTACCCTGCGGGTCGACCGCGAGGTACTTGGCGCCCAGCAGCGTCTTGATCTTGATGTCGGCCGTGCTCTGGTCGCCCACCCAGGCGTTCTTCACCTGGAAGGTGACCTTGACGTGGTCGCCGTCCAGTCCGATGGACTGCACCTTGCCGACCTTCACGCCGGCGACCCGCACGTCGTCACCGGTCTGCAGGCCCGCGTCCTCGGTGAAGTCCGCCGAGTACGTCGTGCCGCCGCCGATGATCGGCAGGTTGTCCGAGTAGAACGCCGCCACGAGGACCAGGACCAGCACGGTGATGCTGACCAGCCCGACGGCGTACGGGTTGCGATCGCGGAACGCCTTCACGACTGGCACCTCGGCTGGGTCACCGGTTCGACGGGGATCTTGACCGCGGGCAGGACCGGTGGCAACGCGACCGAACCACCCGCCGAGCACAGGAAGAAGTTGAACCAGGAGCCGTAGCTGGCCGTCGGAATGATCTTGGTCAACTTCTGCGGCAGGAACTGGATGAAGTGCTGCACGGTGTCCTGGTTGCGGTTCAGGTTCTTGGCCAGCGACCCCAGGTTGCTGATGTCGGCCTGCAGCGGCGCCCGGCTCTCGCCCAGCAGCCCGGCTGTGGTGTTGGCCAGGTCGCCGAGCGAACCGATGGCGTCGCTGATCGGCTGCCGGTCGGCGGCCAGCCCGGACACCAGTTGCTGGGTCGTGGTGATCAACCCGGACAGCTGCGCGCTGTGCGCGTTGACCGTGTTCAGCACCGTGTTCAGGTTGTCGATGACCTGGCCGATCACCTTGTCCTTGTTGGCGATCGTCGACGTCAGCTGGGCCGTGTTGGCCAACAGCGAGTCGACCGTGCCGCCCTCACCCTGGAACACCTGGATGATCTCGTAGGAGAGCTGGTTCACGTCGTCCGGCGACAGCGCCTGGAACAGTGGCTTGAACCCGTTGAACAGCTCGGTCAGGTCCAGCGCCGGCTGGGTCCGGTTCAGCGGGATCGTGGCGCCCACCGGCAGCGTGGCACCCATCGGGCCGGTGCCCTGGGCCAGCGAGACGTACCGCTGGCCGACCAGGTTGCGGTACTTGATGGTGGCCGTGACCGACGCCGGCAGCCGCACGTCGCTCTCCACGCTGAACGTCACCTCGGCCTGGCGGCGGTCCACGATGCCGATGGAGCGGACCTCGCCCACCTTCACCCCGGCGATCCGCACGTCGTCACCGGTGTTCAGGGACGTCACGTCGGTGAACCGGGCGCTGTAGGTGTTCGAGCCGCCGAAGTTGGCGTTCGCGATGGTCAGGCCCAGCACGGCGGTGGCCGCGACGGTGATCACCACGAAGACGGCCAGTTTGGTCAGCGACCCGGCGATGCCCCTCACTTGATGCTCACCTCCGTGCCCCGGTACAGCGGACCGATCAACGCGGTGCCCCAGCTGGGGAAGTCCTGCGGGCTGATGCCCAGCGACGGGCCGACCAGCTCGGCGACGAAGCCCTCCTCGGCGGCCGAGTTCGGCAGGCCCAGCCCGTCGGTGGTGGCGGCGGACGGGGACGTCGACTGCCCGTTGGACGCCGGCACCAGGCCGCCGCCGTTACTGGACTTGGCCGCCGCCGGGTGGGTCGAGCCGTCCTGGATGGGACCGTCCGGCGCGTACTGCGGGAACGGGTTCGGCTCCGGCGTCAGGTTGTAGCAGCGGGGTCCCCGGTTGTCCTGGTATCTCGGGGTGTCCTGCCCTGCGATGTACTGGCCTCGGTTGACGGTGACCTCCAGGGTCGCGTGCAGGCCCTGCTCACTGGTGCCCTTGCCGAACGCCTTGTCCACGCCCGGGATGAGTTTCGCCATCTGCTCCAGGAAGCACGGGTACTCCGGCGAGTAGCGGGCCAGCGTGTTCAGCGTCGGCAGACTCGCCTGGCTCACCTGGATCAGGTTGTTCTCGTTGGCCTGCAAGAAGTTGTGCAGGTTCCCCGACGCCGTCGTGACGGTGCCGTAGAGGTTCTGCAGGTTCGTGCGCTCCGCCACGACCGTCTGCGACGTCGTGGTCAGGTCGTTCAGTGCGGTGATCAGGTCGGGCGCGGCCTGGGTGTACGTGCCCGACGCCGTGGTCAGCGCCCGCAGGTCGTGCTCCAACGTGGGCAGATGCGGGTTCAGCTCACCGGCGTACTGGCCCAGCAGCGACAGCGTGTGTCCGAGTTGGACACCCCGGCCCTGCAACGCGGTGGAGATCGCGGTGAGCGTGGTGGACAGCTTCTGCGGCTGGACCGCCTGCAACACCGGCAGCAGGTCGTCCAGCACCTTCTCCACCTCGATGCCGGCCTGGGTGCGGTCCTGCCCGATGACGTCACCGGCGGCCAGGTGCCCGCTGGACGGGTCGGTGGGGATCAGCAGGTCCACGTACCGCTCGCCGAACAACGTCTTGGGCAGCAGTTGCGCGGTCACGTTGGCCGGAATCTCGTTCACCGTGCCCGGCTGCATCGCCAGGTCCAGCACGGCGCCCTGGCCGGTGGTGCTGATCGACCGGACCGTGCCCACGACCAGCCCGCGGACCTTGACGTCCGACCCGGCGGTCAGCTCGTTGCCGGTGTGGTCGGCCCGCAGCGTCACCGGCACGGTCGGGGTGAACGCCTGGTTGTAGAACAGGATGGTGACGGCCAGGAATGCGCCGACCACCACGATCAGCAGCAGACCCAACAGCCTGCGCCGCACGGTTCCCATCACGCCCAAGGCCCCCTAACCCGCGATCCGCACGGTGGTCGTGGTGCCCCAGATGGCGAGGCTGAGGAAGAAGTCGAGCAGCGTGACCGTGACGATCGCGGTCCGCACCGCACGGCCGACGGCGACGCCGACACCGGCGGGGCCGCCACTGGCCCGGTACCCGAAGTAGCAGTGGGTCATGATGATCACCACGGCGAACACCAGGATCTTGCCGAACGACCACAGCACGTCCTGCGGTGGCAGGAACAGGTTGAAGTAGTGGTCGTAGGTGCCCGGCGACTGCCCGTAGAACAGCACCGTGATCTCGCGGGACGCCAGGTAGGAGGTGAGCAGGCCGATCACGTACAGCGGGATCACCGCGACGAACCCGGCGATCACCCTGGTGGTGACCAGGTAGGGCAGGCTGGGCACGCCCATCACCTCGAGCGCGTCCACCTCCTCGGAGATCCGCATCGCGCCCAGCTGGGCGGTGAAACCGGCGCCGACCGTGGCGGACAGCGCCAGGCCGGCGACCAGCGGGGCGATCTCGCGGGTGTTGAAGTAGGCGGAGATGAAGCCGGTGAAGGCCGCCGTGCCGATCTGGCTCAACGCCGTGTAGCCCTGCAGGCCGACCACGACGCCGGTGAAGATCGTCATGCCCACCATCACGCCGATGGTGCCGCCGATCACCGCGAGCGCGCCCGAGCCGAAGCTCACCTCGGCCAGCAGCCGCAGGATCTCCTTCACGTATCTGCGCAGCGCGCGCGGCACCCACGCGATCGTCTTCGCGTAGAACGACATCTGGTCGCCGAGCCCGTCCAAAGTCTGGAGTGGACGGTTCGCCACCCGCATCGCTCGGTCGCTGATGGACACCATCGGGTCAGCCAATCTTCGACGGAACGATCTGGAGGTACACGGTGGTCAGGACGAAGTTCACGAAGAACAGCAGCAGGAACGTGATGACGACGGACTGGTTCACGGCCTCGCCGACGCCCTTCGGACCGGGCGCCGGGTGCAGGCCGCGGTAGGACGCGACCACACCGGCGATGAACCCGAAGATCACCGCCTTGATCTCGCCGATCCACAGGTCGGGCAGCTGGGCCAGGGCGTTGAAGCTGGACAGGTAGGCACCGGGCGTGCCGCCCTGCAGGATCACGTTGAAGAAGTAGCCGCCCAGCACACCGACCACCGACACCATGCCGTTGAGCAGCAAGGCGATCAGCATCGACGCGAGCACCCTCGGCACGATCAGGCGCTGGATCGGGGATACGCCCAGCACCTCCATCGCGTCGATCTCCTCGCGGATGGTGCGGGCGCCGATGTCCGCGCAGATCGCCGACCCGCCCGCGCCGGCCACCAGGAGGGCCGTGACCAGTGGGCTGGCCTGCTGGATGATGGCCAGCACGCTGGCCGCGCCGGTGAACGACTGGGCGCCCAGCTGCTTGGTCAGCGAGCCCAGTTGCAGGGCGATGACCGCACCGAACGGGATGGAGACCAGCGCGGTCGGCAGGATCGTGACGCTGGCGATGAACCAGCTCTGCTGGATGAACTCCCGGGTCTGGAACGGCCGCCGGAAGATGTTGACCCCGACGTCCAGTCCCAGTCCGAACAGCCGCCCGGTCTCCCGGAGCGCGCCGGCACCCGGGAACGTGGCCGGAGCCGAACGACTCGTCACAGGTGTCCTTCCCTAACGTGCGGTGCGGTGCGGGCGGTGGATCGCTACCGGGGCAGACGGCCCTGGAAGCCGCTGGGCGGCTCCTGGTAGCGCGGATGCGGGCTGGGGCGGGCGCCCAGCGGCAGTGTGGTGGTGGTCTCCACCGCGGTGGGCGGCGGGACGGCGGAGGCGCCGACGCCGTAGCGGGCGCGCTCGTCCAGCGTGAGCGACTCGATGATGGCCTGCTGCGCGGGCACCGGCAGGGTGTGCAGGATCCGCATCACGCGGTCCTTGCGGCGGGTCACTGCCATCCGCTCGGGCAGGCCGGGGGTGGGCGCGAGCTGCGGGACGATGCCGGTCACGTCCTCACCGGACGAGCCGTCGGTGTGGCCGGCGTCCAGGTGGGCCTGCTCCCGGGCCATGGTGGCCTGGTCCTTCTCCTCGGACATGCCGATCGGGCCGATCCGGCGGCCGTTGAGGAACTGCGAGACGACCGGCTCCTCGCTGGTCAGCAACACCTCGCGCGGCCCGAACATCACCAGTTCCCGCCGGAACAGCATCCCGATGTTGTCCGGGACCGTCCGGGCGATGTTGATGTTGTGCGTCACGATCAGGATCGTCGCGTCGATCTGCGAGTTCAGATCCACCAGCAGCTGGGAGATGTAGGCCGTGCGCACCGGGTCCAGACCGGAATCCGGCTCGTCACACAGAATGATCTGCGGATCCAGCACCAGCGCCCGCGCCAGGCCGGCCCGCTTGCGCATACCGCCGGAGATCTCACCGGGCAGCTTGCGCTCCGCCCCGGCCAGACCCACCATCTCCATCTTCTCCAGCACGATGCGCCGGATCTCGCCCTCGGTCTTCTTCGTGTGCTCGCGCAACGGGAACGCGATGTTGTCGAACAGGTTCATCGACCCGAACAACGCACCGTCCTGGAACAGCACCCCGAACAGTTTCCGGGTCTCGTACAGCTTGTGTTCCGAACAGGACACGATGTCCACACCGTTGATCAGGCACCGGCCGCGCTCCGGCTTCAACAACCCGATCATCGACTTCAGGAACACGGACTTGCCGGTACCGGAGGGACCGAGCATGACGCTGATCTCGCCCGCGGGCAGGGTCAGCGTGACATCCCGCCAGATGGCCTGCCGGCCGAAGGACTTGGTCAGCCCCTCGACCACCACCTCGACGCCCATCAAACCTCCCACAGCCCTGCGTGATGTCGGAATGACACAGCGTGACGTCGAAGAACCGACGTCAGCTAGTGCAACGAGCGGGTGGCGGGCAGGTTACCCGCCAGTTCAGGGATGGACCGTAACGTCACCGGGATACCGAGCCGAATAGGGACCCGGTCAAATAGGGGGATTCCCCTATCGCACCACCTGCGGACGACACAGGGCGGGCACCCCGGGGGGTGCCCGCCCTGCCAGCGGAAACAGGCTCAGATCACTTGACGGAGACCTTGGCGCCCGCGGCTTCCAGCTTCTCCTTGGCGGCCTCGGCGGCGTCCTTGGTGACCTTCTCCAGCAGCGCCTTCGGAGCCGACTCGACCAGCTCCTTGGCCTCCTTCAGGCCCAGGCCGGAGACGACCTCGCGGACGACCTTGATGACCTGGATTTTCTTGTCACCCGCGGCCTCGAGGACCACGTCGAACTCGGTCTGCTCCTCGACGGCGTCGGCAACCGGGGCGGCACCGCCCACGGCGGCGACGGCGACGGGCGCGGCGGCGGTGACCTCGAACTTGTCCTCGAAAGCCTTCACGAACTCGGAAAGCTCCAGCAGGGTCATCTCGCCGAAGACATCCAGCAGCTCGTCGGTGCTCATCTTCGCCATGATTGGCGTCCTTCCTTGATCACTAGCTACGTACGGTGGTGTTCGGTCAGCTTTCCGACTCGGCTGCCGCCGGCTCTTCGCCGGCCGCCTTCTTCTCCTGCAGCGCGGCTGCCAGCCTCGCCACCTGGCCCGCCGGTGCGGCGAACAGGGCGGCGGCCTTGGCCAGGTTGCCCTTCATCGCGCCGGCCAGCTTGGCCAGCATGACCTCGCGCGAGTCGAGGTCGGCGATCCGGGTCACCTCGTCCACGGTCAACGGGCGGCCGTCCATGTAGCCGCCCTTGATGACCAGGGCCTTGTTGTCCTTGGCGAAGTCACGCAGCGCCTTGGCGGCATCGACCGGCTCGCCCTCGACGAAGGCGATCGCGGTCGGTCCGGTGAACAGGGACTCCAGCCCCTGCACGCCCGCATCCTCCGCAGCCCGCTTGACCAGCGTGTTCTTCGCGACCCGGTAGCTCACGTCGGAGCCGAGAGCGCGACGCAGAGTGGAAAGCTGCGACATGGAGAGCCCTCGGTACTCGGTGATGACAGCGGCCGAGCTGTCACGGAACTTGTCCGCGATCTCGGCGACGGCAGACACCTTGTCGGGCTTCGCCACGGTCGCCTCCTTTCTCCTTCTGTCAGACATGAGAAGCGCCCCGGCGCCAGGCGCACGGGGCGGAAAAGGAGGCGCATACGCGCATCACGATCAGCCACGTCCAGCCTGCGCGGGCCGCCCGCTGTCGCGGGACCTTGGTTCCCCGGCCGATGAGGGCAGGGAAAGACCAGCGGTCTTCGGTCGAACCGGTCCAGGATACGGGAGCGAACGGGCAGCGACCAAATCGCCCCGATGTGATGCACAACGGGCACCGCGCGACCCGGCATGATGGCCTACGTGGCCGAGAACCAACCGCCGGCACTGCCACCGGGACAGCCATCGGGTCCGGACGACCCGACTCCGCCACGCGGCCTGGAACGGCTGGACCGCGTGGTGGACGCCGAGGAGTACGTGCGGTTCCAGGAGTTCCAACGGTTCCAGGAGTACCAGCGCTATGTCGAGTCGCAGGGTCCTGGCCAGCCCGCCACGCGGGTCGAGGAACACCTGGTCGAGGTGCGGCAGCAACTGGCCAGGATCGAACGGGTCACCAACCCGCCGACCTGGCAGAAGGTGCTGCGCAACAAGTGGCTGCACCGGGCGCTGTGGCTGGTGGTACTGGTCGTCCTGGCCACCTGGGGCGTGCCCCGGCTGATCCACCACTACGTCGGCGGCGACCAACCGCAGAACGGCGCCTCGCTGCACCCGGGAACCGTGCAGGGCAGCGGCAAGCTGTACGACAACCCCGAGGACGCGGTGGCCGAGTTCTACCACGTGATCATGGGCGGGCCGCCGAACAACGCCAACGCCTGCCAGGTGCTCACCCCGACCGCGCAGCGGCAGTGGTCACAGTTGATGGGCGTCACGGACTGCCCGGCCGGCGTGCGGAAGGTGTACGGGGAACTGACCGCCGCGCAGAAGGACGCCTACAGCAACGTGCAGGTGCCCCCGGCGCCGCGGACCGGGCCGGGCCGCGCACAGGTCAGCTCGTGTTCGATCGACCTGGAGTCCGGGGCGCCCCGCCTCGGCCTGTTCCAGCTCACCCAGGACACCCAGCAGGAATGGCAGGTCACCGGCGTCCAACCGGACCCCAACCCGTGCCCGCCGCCGCCCACGACGGCATCCGCCCCACCGACCTGACCCGGAACGCGCCGCGGCGCCGCCGGCTGAGCCGGGCGGCGCCGCGAATGCTCGTACCGATCAGGCGCTGGCCTCGTCGACCAGCAGGTTGCGGGTGCGGTTGGGGTCGACCGGGATGCCGGGGCCCATGGTGGTGGAGAAGGTGACCTTCTTCAGGTACCGGCCCTTGGCGGCGGACGGCTTGGCCCGCAGGATCTCGTCCAGGGCGGCGGCGTAGTTCTCCACCAGCCGCGTGGTGTCGAAGGACGCCTTGCCGATGACCAGGTGCAGGTTGGCCTGCTTGTCCACCCGGAAGTTGATCTTGCCGCCCTTGATGTCCGTGATGGCCTTGGCCACCGCGGGCGTGACCGTGCCGGTCTTCGGGTTGGGCATCAGGCCGCGCGGGCCCAGGATGCGGGCGATGCGGCCGACCTTGGCCATCTGGTCGGGCGTGGCGATGGCCGCGTCGAAGTCCAGCCAGCCGCCCTGGATGCGCTCGATCAGGTCCTCCGAGCCGACCGCGTCCGCGCCGGCGGCTTCGGCCTCGGCGGCCTTGTCACCGGTGGCGAACACGATGACCCGGGCGGTCTTGCCGGTGCCGTGCGGCAGATTGACCGTGCCGCGGACCATCTGGTCCGCCTTGCGCGGGTCGACGCCCAGCCGGATGGCCACCTCGACGGTGGCGTCCAGCTTGACCTTGCTCGTCTCCTTGGCCAGGGTGGCCGCCTCCAGCGGCGTGTAGAGCTTGGCCCGGTCGATCATCTCGGACGCCTGGAGGTACGCCTTGCTGCGCTTCATGATCACTGTCCTTTTCGTACTCAGGGAACAGTTGTGGTACGGACCGCGCCGGCCCTCCCACGCACTGCTGGGGTGGTTCAGATCTTGGAAACCTGGGTGAACGACAACTCGACCGGGGTCTCCCGACCGAAGATCGACACCAGGACCTTCAGCTTCTGGCCGTCCGCGTTGACCTCGCTGATCGTTGCCGGCAGCGTGGCGAACGGGCCGTCCATGACGGTGACCGACTCGCCGACCTCGAAGTCGACCTCGACGGTCGGCTTCGTCGCGGTGGCGGTGGCCGCCGCCTTGCCGCCTGCCGCCGACTTGGCCGGCTCGACCTGCGGCAGCAGGAACTTCAGCACCTCGTCCAACGTCAGCGGGGACGGTTTCGATGTCGCGCCGACGAAACCGGTGACACCCGGCGTGTTGCGCACCGCGCCCCACGAGGCGTCGTTGAGGTCCATCCGGACCAGGATGTAGCCCGGCAGCACCTTGCGCTGCACCTGCTTGCGCTGGCCGTTCTTGATCTCGGTGACCTGCTCCGTGGGCACCTCGACCTGGAAGATGTAGTCCTCCATGTCCAGGGTCTGGATGCGGGTCTCGAGGTTGGTCTTGACCTTGTTCTCGTAGCCGGCGTAGGAGTGCACGACGTACCACTCGCCGGGCGCCCTGCGTAGCGCGGCACGCAGCTCGGCCGCCGGGTCGTCGGGCTCGGCGTCGATGTCGGCCTCGGCACTGTCCGTCGCGGCCGTCTCGCTGTCCTCCGTGCTGACCGACTCGACCTCTCCGGAGTCGCCATCGTGCTGCTCGGCGAACAGCTCCTCGTCGGACGGGTCAGGCTGGGCCTGGCCGCCGGCAGTGCTGTCTTCGGATGTCACAGTCGGTACCGCTTCCTTCCACCGGTGTGTCTGGGGGTGTCGTCAGGCGAAGATCGCGAACACGGCCTTGGCGAAGGCCAGGTCGAGACCGGACACGAACGCCACGACCACGGTGACGAACACCAGGACCACCAGCGTGTACGTGATCTGCTGCCGGCGCGTCGGCCAGATGACCTTGCGCAGCTCGGCGACGACCTCACGAATGAACTTGACCGTCCGGGCGACCAGCGACGGCTGCTTCTCCGCCCGGTCCCGCTTCGGGGTGGCGACCCCCTTGCGGTCCGGCGCCGTCTTCACCTCGGCGTCCGCGGCCCGACGGCGGGGCTTGGCGCCTGCCGGCACCTTGTCCTCGACCTTCCGTTCCACGTTACGCCGCGCGGGCGCCTCTCCCCGGGCGGAAGCGCGACGCTCCCGCCGCGCGGCAGCGGTGACCGGACGGGCAGCGGTGTCCCGCTCCTCCGTCTGATCCTGCTCGTGGTCCTCGGTCACGCCGTCCTCCACTCGCGTTCCGCCTGACGCAGGGGCGACAGGACTTGAACCTGCAACCTGCGGTTTTGGAGACCGCTGCTCTGCCAGTTGAGCTACACCCCTTCACGGGCACATGCCACCCACCCCGCTACTCGCTCGGGGGAGGTGTCACACGTACCAAGTCCCGAAGTGTACGGCACCCGGCGCACGACACTCCAATCGCCCAGGCCGGACCGGCGCCTCGTAACGATTCCCGGCCCGTGGGGTCGATTTCGAACCGCATACCGGGTCTGCCACGATGGCTGTATGGCGGCCATCGAAACCCCCCGTGACCAGTCAGTCCGCCGAGTGTCCGCGAGGATCGGCGGCATCAGCCCGTCCGCGACCCTCGCGGTGGACGCGAAGGCGAGGGAACTGCGGGCCGCCGGCCGGCCGGTGATCGCCTTCGGCGCAGGCGAACCCGACTTTCCCACCCCGGACTACATCGTGGCGGCGGCCGAGGCGGCCTGCGGCCTGCGGGCCAACCACGGCTACACGGCGGCGGGCGGCCTGCCCGAGCTGAAGGACGCGATCGTCGCCAAGACGCTGCGCGACTCCGGCTACCAGTTGGCGCCCAACCGGATCCTGGTCACCAACGGCGGCAAGCAGGCCGTGTACTCGGTGTTCGCCACGCTGCTCGACCCCGGTGACGAGGTGCTGCTGCCGGCGCCGTTCTGGACCACCTACCCGGAGTCGATCACCCTGGCCGGCGGGGTGCCGGTGCAGGTGACCGCGGACGAGTCCACCGGCTACCTGGTCGGCGTCGACCAGTTGGAGGCCGCGCGCACGCCCCGGACCAAGGTGCTGCTGTTCAACTCGCCGTCCAACCCGACCGGTGCGGTCTACCCGAGGGAACAGGTCGAGCAGATCGGCCGCTGGGCGGTGGAGCACGGGATCTGGGTGGTCACCGACGAGATCTACGAGCACCTGGTCTACGACGGCGTGCAGGCCGCGTCCATGCCGGTCGTGGTGCCCGAGCTGGCCGACACCTGCGTGGTGCTCAACGGCGTCGCCAAGACCTACGCGATGACCGGCTGGCGGGTCGGCTGGATGGCCGGCCCGGTCGACGTGATCAAGGCGGCCACGAACTTCCAGTCGCACCTGTGCGGCAACGTGAGCAACGTGGCGCAGCGCGCGGCACTGGCCGCGGTGGCCGGCCCGCTGGACGCCGTCGCGCAGATGCGGGCCGCGTTCGACAAGCGCCGCAGGACGATCGTGGACCTGCTGTCCGCGATCCCCGGCGTGCAGTGCCCGACCCCGGAGGGCGCGTTCTACGCCTACCCGTCGGTGAAGGGCCTGCTGGGCAAGCAGTTGCGCGGGTCCCGGCCGGCGAACAGCACCGAGCTGGCCGAGATCCTGCTGGAGCACGCGGCCGTTGCCGTGGTGCCGGGCGAGGCGTTCGGCACGCCCGGCTACTTCCGGCTGTCCTACGCGCTGGGCGACGACGACCTGGTGACCGGCGTGACCCGCATGGCCGACCTGTTCCGCGAGGCCGAGTAGCGCGCTCGGCCGGCGGTCGGATGGTCCGGCGGCTCAGGCCAGCCGGACCACGGCCGTCGGCCGGCCCAGCACCGTCTGGCCGGCCGAGCGGGCCACGATGTCCACCCGCACCGTCCTGGCCTCGTCGTCGCACACCGCGACCTTGCCGGTCAGCTCCACGGTGGCGCCCACCCCGTCGTCGGGCACCACGACCGGGCGGGTGAACTTGGTGCCGAACGAGACCACCGCACCCGGATCGCCGGCCCACGCGGTGACCAGGCGGCCGGCCAGGGCCATGGTGAGCATGCCGTGCGCGATCACGTCCGGCAGCCCGACCGCGACGGCGGTCCGTTCGTTCCAGTGGATCGGGTTGAAGTCCAGGGTCGCGCCCGCGTAGCGGACCAGGTCGGCCCTGGTCACGGCCACGCTCAACGGCGGCAGTTCGTCGCCGACCGACACGTCCGCGTAGTGCCTCACGATTCACTCCCCCTGACCACGACCAGCGCGGTGACGACGACGACCGGCTCGCCCGACTCGGTGACGACGTCGGCGCGCACGGTGAGAAAGCCGTTCCCGGCGCGGTTCATCACGTTGTCGATGGTGGCGTCCAGGACGAGGCGGTCACCGGCGCGCACGGGGCGGTGGAAGTCGAACGTCTGCTCGCCCTGCACGACCCGGCTCCAGTCCAGGCCGAGCGCGGGATCGGCGACGATCAGCTCGATGACCTTCAGGTTGATGATCGCGGTGAAGGTCGGCGGCGCGATGACGGTGGGGTGGCCGGCCGCCTGCGCGGCGGCCACGTCGCGGTACACCGGGTCGGGATCGCCGATCGCGTCGGCGAACTCGCGGATCTTCTCCGCTCCTACCTCGTACCGGACGGCCGCGGGATAGGCGCGACCGATGAACGACTCGTCGAGTGACACGACGGCGAGGCTATCCGACCTGGTGGGCGGACGACATCGAGGCCGCCCCATGATCGGGAACAGCCTCGACGGTGCTGGTACCGCTGAGCGTCAGCGGGTCTCCTTGTGCAGGCGGTGCGCGCCGCAGTTCGGGCAGAACTTCTTCATCTCCAGGCGATCCGGGTCGTTACGCCGGTTCTTCTTGGTGATGTAGTTGCGGTGCTTGCACTCCTCGCACGCCAGCGTGATCTTGGGTCGCACGTCGGTGGCAGCCACGGTCCAGCCTTTCCTCGGTCTAGGTCCCGACTGTCCAACGCCGGGTGGCCGGGGTCTATGCCCCGGTCGGGGTTTCGGTAGCGGTGGCCGGACTTGAACCGGCGACACAGCGATTATGAGCCGCTTGCTCTACCGACTGAGCTACACCGCCCTGAGAGTTCCTGGAGCCCCCTTACGGAATCGAACCGTAGACCTTCTCCTTACCATGGAGACGCTCTGCCGACTGAGCTAAGGGGGCCGGTCGAGCCAGAAGAACTCTACACAACGTGTGGGCAGGCCCGAAATCGGGTGGTCAGTGCACCAGCGTGAGTACCGTCTCGTCGCGCAGCCCTGTGGTGACCGACACCGTCCTGGCCCGCAGCCAGGCGTCCAACCGGTCCTCGGACAGCGGCCGGGAGATCAGGTAGCCCTGCGCCACATGGCAGCCCATCTCGATCAGCTGGTCGCGCGCGGCATCCTCCTCGACGCCCTCGGCCACCACGGTCAGGCCCAGCGAGTGGCCCAGCTCGACGATGGACCGGACCACGGCCAGGTCACCCAGGTCACTGCCCATGCCCAGCACGAAGCTCTTGTCGATCTTGACCTCGTCCACCGGCAACTGCCGCAGGTAGGCCAGGGACGAGTAGCCGGTGCCGAAGTCGTCGACGGCGAGCACGACGCCCAGGGCGTGCAGCCGGCGCAGCACGGGCAGCGCCTGCTCCGGGTCGGACATCACGCCGGACTCGGTCAGCTCGAAGGTGAGCAGCTCGGCCGGCACGTTGTGCCTGGCCAGGGCTTCGGCCACCAGGTCGGGGAACGCCTCGTCCTCCAGGTCGCGCACGGACAGGTTGACCGCGGCGCTCATCCGGATGCCCCGGTCCAGCCATTTGCGCACCTTGGTCAGCGCCCGTTCGGTGACGAACGAGGTGAGCGCGCCGATCAGGCCGGTCGCCTCGACGGCGGGCACGAACTCGTCCGGCGGGAGCAGGCCGTACTCCGGGTGCCGCCAGCGGACCAGGGCCTCGACGCCGAGGATCTGCCGGCTGGGCAGTGCCACCTTGGGCTGGTAGTGCAGGAAGATCTCGCCGTTCTCCAGCGCCTGCCGGAAGTGGGTGACCAACTGGAACCGGCGCAGGAAGATCTGGCCCATGCTGGGCACGTACCGGCGCACGGTGTCGCCATCCGACCGGGCCGCCCGCACCGCGACGTCGGCGCGCTGCAGCAGGACGTCGACGTCCGGGTCGATGGCGCCGGTGGGCTCGGCGGACGCGGCCACGTAACCGACCTTCACGCTGGCGTCGACGGTGAGCCGTTCCACCGCGTAGGGCTCGGACAGGCCGCCCCGCACCCGCTCGGCCACCTCCTGGGCCTGGTCCTCGCTGTGGTCGACGAGCAGCGCGGCGAACGTGCCGGACTCCAGCCGGGCCAGCGGCACGTCGGCGCCCAGTTCGTCGCGCAGCCTGCGGCCGGCGGCCACGACCATCCGGTCGCTCCACGCGTAGCCGAGGGCGTCGCTGATGGTGGACAGCAGGTCCAGGTCCAGGCGCAGCACGACGGATGACGGGTGGTCGCGCAGCAGGCCGATCGCGGTCTCCCGGAAGCCGGCGCGGTTGAGCAGGCCGGTGAGCGGGTCGTGGTAGGCGTCGTGCCGCAGGCGGGCCATCAGCCTGCGGTTGTCCACCGCGGTGGCGAGGTGGCTGGCCATGGTGCCGACCATCTGCAGGTCGGCCCGGCCGAACCCGCGCCAGCGGCTGAGCTTGTCGTGCGCCTCCAGCACGCCGAGCACCTGGTGGGCGCCGCGCAGCGGCACCACGAGCGTCTCGTTCACCTCGCGGTCGGCCAGCGCGTCCAGCACCTCGTTGCTGGCGTCGGCCAGCCGGAACTGGCGGACGCCGGAACCGGCCAGGCGCAGCATCGGGTCGTCGCGCACGGCGCGCGCGTCGACCGTGCGCGCGGGCAGCGGGTCGCCCGCCACCACGGTGTGCGGTTCCTGGCGCGGGTCGGGCCACAGGCGTAACACCACGCGACGGGCGCCGACCTGGTCCTTGATCCGCTCGGCGATGACCTGCCACTCGTCGCCGGGCGGCAGGGACGCCGACGGGTCGGTGCCGATCGCCGGTCTGGCCACCTGCTGGCCGGACCGGGCCACCATCAGGCTCACGTCGGACAGGGCCTCCAGGTCACGCTGCTCGCGCAATAGCCCGGAGTAGGCGAAGTAGAGCGCCACGACGCCCAGGCAGACCAGCACGACCAGCGACCAGCCCCACTGGGTGTGCATGATCACTTCGTAGCCCGCGACGCCGATGGAGGTGTTCAGCAGGCCGACCACGATCACCCGGCCGACCAGCCGGCAGGCGCCGGACAGCCGCATCCGGCGGCCCAGCATGCGCACCGCGACCACGGCCAGCAGCGTGCTGGACAGCGGCACCGCCATGGCACCGGCGAACGCGCCCAGCCACGCCGGATTGCCGTGCACCAGGCCGGTGATCACATGGGAGAGGGCGAACGCGCTGGTCGCCTCGATCATGAACACGCCTGCGTTGTAGAGCACACGGTCGAAGACCCGCCTGGCCAGCAGGATCCCGACGCCCGCCAGCACGTGCACCACCAGGACGACCTGGAAGGGCACGGTGAGCAGACCGATGACCATGGGGATCTCGGTGAACGAGACGGTCCACGACACCTCGCCGCGCACGTCGACGTTCACCGCGATGTGTTCGGCGACCAGGAAGCCGAGCGCCAGCACCGGTGCCACCCACAGCAGTTCCGGGCGGAAGGTGAACGGCAGCCACCAGGCCACCAGGCCGGCGACGATCACGCCGAGGACGAGGACGACGACGGAGTAGACGCGGAACGCGGCCGATCCCCGAGGGGTGGACTGCCGCTGTTCCGGCTGTCCGGCGGGTCGGCTGACATCCACACCCACCTGCTGGCGGTCGTCGGACATGCAACCTCCTCGCCTTGTCTCGCGACTGGTGATCACGCGACCACGACGTGGCATCTCTGGCGATCTTTCGCGCGCCGCTCTGCGTGCAGTTCGTGACAGGGATGACGCGCGATCGCCGTCGTACTGTAGCCCGATCGAGCGGTCGCTCCTAGAGTTCCAGGATGTACACACCGGCATCAATGGGGCAAACTTCGCGAATCAAATCTCCCCTGGTCGGTCTGCGCAAACGTTGTGACATGCGGCGACAGCGGTGTGCACACGGTCGGTCGCAGCCGCCGGCCGACCGGCTACTGTCGGTATCCAATATCGCCCAACCGGACGAATGACGTGGCCTGATCAGGTGGTGGCCGTTTGCCAGCTGCTACGTGAACAGCAGTTTGGCGAGCGCCCCCAGACCGATCACGACGATCAGACCGCGCAGCACGGTCGGCGACAGCGACCGGCCGACCCGCGCGCCCAGCACGCCGCCGACGGCCGAGCCGACGGCGATCAACACGACCGCCGACCACGACACGTGGGCCACGAACACGAACACGATGCCGGACGCCAGGTTGGCCAGCATCGCCAGCACGTTCTTGACCGCGTTGACCCGCTGCAGCGACTCGGCCAGCAGCACACCCATCAGGCCGAGCAGCAGCACGCCCTGGGCGGCGCCGAAGTACCCGCCGTAGATCCCGCAGGCCAGCGCGCCCACCCACAGCAGCCAGCCGTCCCCGACCGCGGGCGGTCGAGCCGCCGTCCCGGTGTGGGCCGTCTCGACGGGGCCGGTCGCCGGCACCAGGGCCGCCTGTTTCGCCCGGCGGGCGGCCAGTTTGCGGGACAGCCACGGCTGCAGGACGACCAGCACCAGCGCGATCACGATCAGCACCGGCACGATCGCGTTGAACGCGGCCGGCGGTAGCACCAGCAACAGCACGGCACCGCCGGCACCGCCGATCGTCGAGGCGACGCCGAGCCTGCGCAGCCGCCTGCCCTGCCCGGCGAGCTCGTCGCGATAGCCGATCGCGCCGAACAGCGAGCCGGGCACCAGGCCCAGACCGTTGGAGACGTTCGCGGTCAGCGGCGGCAGTCCGACGGCGAGCAGGACCGGGAACGTGATCAGGGTGCCCGAACCGACCACCGTGTTGATCATCCCGGCCAGGATGCCGGCGACCACCACCGCCACGGCCTGCAGTGGGTGCACGGCTCTCCCAACGGGTCGACCTTTGCGGCTTCTTGACGACTCTGTTTACGTCGCGGAAGCGCCCAGGGCATGCACCTGTGGTGACTGTCACGCCACGGCGGAGACCGGCCGCTGTTGCCCGGAATTCATGCTGGCGACCATTCGCCGAACCACGCACATTCTGTTTTCCGGCTATTCGTCAGTAGCCGGGAATGCCGCCCTCGTTGCTCGATACGACAGCCGTTCCGGCCACCACGGCGGCGTGCCAGGTGAACGACGTCCCACCGAACCGGTCGTGTGCCTCGTTGCCGTTGATCTGCCCGGCCATGCCGTCAAGATGGAATTCGTAGAGCGGTTGGCCCTGGTAGGTGAACTGCTCCCGGCCGTCGTCCGGGCGTTTGATCACGCTCAGGCCGGCCACCGAACCGGGCGGCAGCGTGGTGCCCGCCGCCAGGGCCGGGAGCCAGGCGCCGAGGCAGGCGCCGGTGCACCGGACCGTGCCGTTCGTGTCCTGATCGGTGAAGTAGAGGGTCTTGCCGGCGGCGTCGACCAGCACGGTGCCCAGGCCGGCGACCGAACTGGTGGCGATGGCCGCCGGTGCCATGACGGAGTCGTCCGGGTCGGGGGCGGCACCGGTGCCGTTGCCACAGGCCACCAACACGGCAGCCGCGGCACCCAGACCGGCGACCAGGGCCAGTCCCCGGGAATATCCGCCCATCCACGCCTCCTCAAGGTGGCTAGACGGGATACGAGTACCGGACCGCCAGAGATTGCCGGGTGACCCGGGCGACGGTTTTCCGCCGTACGCGAAAACTTAATTCGGTGACCTACCGACCAGTGGCCGGAATGGTGTGCACCACCACAGCGGCGGCCACCACCCGGTCGGTGGTGCCGGCGCGCTCGGGGCGGTGCCGGTAGAGCAGCGACGCGACGACGCCCACACCGGCCGCGATCGCCATCAGCAGCGCGGACCGTGCCACCCCGTTGGTGAGCGCCTCGGCCTGGGACACGGCGTGCGACGCGGCCGCCGTGCTGTAGATCGTCGCGGCCGCCGCCGTCATCGGCGCGGCGCCGACGTAGCGGGCCATGTTGGAGACCCCGGACGCGGCGCCCACCGCGTGCTGCGGCACCGACGCCGTCGCGGCCGAGGACGCGCACCCGTTGGACAGGCCCATGCCCACGGCGATCCCCACCAGCGGCAACACGAACAGGCCGTGACCCCAGGACGGCGTCAGCAGCACCAGCACGGCGAACCCGGCCGTGGTGATGAGGAAGCCGACCCCGATCACCTGCCGGGTGCCGAACCGGGCGGCCAGACCGCTGACGAACGGCGCCACCACCACGATGCCGGCCGCCGCCGGGAGGGTGGCCAGCCCGGCCTGCAACGGGCTCATGTGCAGGCCGGCCGGGTCCTGGAAGTACAGGCTGATCACGTACATCAGGCCGTTGATCGCGCCGGCCACGATCAGGATCGCCAGCGTGGCGCCGACCAGCACCTTGTTGCGCAACAGCCGCAGGTCCAGCAGCGGCGACCGGACCCGCCGCTCCACCATGACGAACCCGATCACGCCCAGCACGGTCACCGCGAAGCACAGCAGCGTCGCCGCCGACACCCAGCCCCACTCCGGCCCCTGGGACAGGCCGAGCACGAGCGGTACCAGGGCCACGGCGATCAGCAGCATGCCGGCGATGTCCAGGGTGTGCGGCCGGTCCGGATCGCTCGACTCGGGAACCGTGGCCAGCGTCAGCGGGACGCGCGCGGCCGCGATGGCGGCGTCGATCCAGAACAGGCCCTGCCACCCGGTCGAGTCGACCAGCGCACCGCCCACCAGTGGCCCGGCCGCGGCACCGACGGCCGACGCGGCATCCCACAGCGACGCGGCACGCATCTGCGCCGACCCGGTGGAGGCCACGGACAGCAGGCTCAAGCCGCACGCCAGCAGCGTGGACCCGGCCGCGCCCGTAGCCGGTGATCGCGGCGGTCGCCCCCGCACTGCGACACGACGCGGTAGGGGAGGTCCCGCTTCCCCTACCGCGTCCGGTCAGCCGGCGGTCACCGTCAACTGGAGTGGACCACCCGGGGTGGGCAGGCCACTGGGTGGACCGTAGGAGGTGCTCAGGTTTCCGGCGTCGATCAGCGTGAAGCCGATGGTGTACGTGCCCGGGGCCACGCTCGACGGGATCGGGATGTCGAAGGTGACCTCGCCGTCGGGACCCTCGGACGTGCCACCGCCGGACTGCCCCACCACGGTGCCCGAACCGTCGAACACGAACACCCTGGTCCCGTTGACCGGTGCGATCCCCGGCACGACGTGCACGGTGCCCACGATGCTCCGGTTCGCCAGTTCGCTCTGGCTGATCGTGGTCACGCCCAGCGCCGCCGACGTCGCGTTCGGCGCCGTGGTGTCCGGCACCCTGGTGACGGTGATGCCGGGATCGGGCGCGCTGTACTCCTGCCCGTACAGCGCGACGTCACCGGCGCCGTCCACCACCGCGATGCCGCTGACGCCGCAACCGGTCTGGTTCTGGTCGAGGCGGATCGGCACCGAGAGGCTCCCGTCCGGGTTCGCCGTCGGGGTGGCGGACAGGGCGAGGCAGTTCGTCGCGCCCACCGACGCGTCGACGAAGATCGAACTGATGCCGCCCTTCGCTCCGGAGACCTTGAGCGAGACGGCGATCTGCGCGCTGCTCCGCCAGTTGTTCGCCGGGTTGGGCGTGGCCTTGAACGTGTTCGCGCTGAAGGCCGCGTCGTTGCCGACCGTGATCGGCGCCGTGCTCAGGACGGACGTGGCCGTGGTGCCCGCGTTGTCCGTGGCCGTGACCCGCGTGACCGTCCAGACGCCCGCCGGGGTGCCCTTCGGGAACAGCACCAGCGGATCACACTGCTCCTGGTGGATGTCGCCCTGACAGGTGTTGCTCGTCTCGTTGCCGTTGACGTTCTCCATGCTGAAACCGGCCGTCAGTGTGCGGCCGCCCGGTCCTGTGAGGGTGAGAGTGCCCTTCCAGAAACCGGAGAAGAAATCCTGCACGTTCAACGTGTAATGCCCGGTGTTGGACACGCCGTCGTAGACGAACGGGTGGCCGCCTGCCAGGTTGGCGAAGAAGTCCACGCCCTGGACGAACGGCAGGTTCGTGTCGATCTGCTCGGTGGCCGTCAGAGTGTCGGCGACACCGTTCAGATCCGAACCGGACGCCACCAGTGACCCGCCCTGGTCGTCGGTGACCGTCACCAGCGTGATCACCCAGTGGGCGGTGGCCGCGTCCGCGAACTGCGGCACGAAGAACGTGTCGGTGTAGTCCGAACTCGCGGTGTCGCCGCCGACGAACGTGGATCCGTTGCAGCAGAAGCTGTTGCCGAGTACGTACTGGACATCGTAGGTCTGGCCGACGTACGTGTTCGGTGCGGCGCCCGCCATCCGGAACTGGATGTCGCCGAACACGACGTTCGCGGCGGGATTGGAGTCGGTGACCGTCCAGTTCACCGTCACGCCCGCACCGCCGGCGGAAGCGTCCACAGTGGAGGTGGTGAATCCGGCCGACGAGATGCCCATGGTCGCGCCGGACGTGTAGTAGCCGAGGATGTCCGCGACGACGTCCACGGAGCCGACGTGGTTGAAGAAGTCGACCTTGCCGTCGGCGCCGACCGGTACGACGACCAGGTTGGCGGCCGTCTGCCCAGGTCCGAAGTTGATGCTGGACGCGCCGGGCACCGCGGTGCCGTCCGGGAAGGCCGTCACGAAACTGGAGGCCGTCGGGTCGGTGACCGTCAGGTTGAGCACGACGGCCTTGACACCGGCCGGCGGGAGATCGCCCACCCCGTTGATCTTCAGCGACACCGTCCTGCCGGCCCCGACAGGCGCTTTCGCGACTCCCGTGCCCGATCGGGTGTCCATGATCCGGGTCGGGCCGTCCACGTCGTAGACGTCGGCGTGCGGCACGGTGCCTGCCGCGTTCGTGACGAAGTAACCGGAGATGTCGGCGATCACGTCCACCGAGCCGATGTGGTTGAAGAAGTCGACCTTGCCGTCGGCGCCGACCGGCACGATGACCGAGTTGGCCGTGGTCTGTTTCGCCAGGAAGTTCAGGTTCGACGTGCCGGGTCCGCCGGTGCCGTCCGGGAACACGCTGAGAAAGCTGGTCGCCGTGGGATCGGTGACGGTGACGTTGAGCACGACGGCGCTGACGCCGGTGCTCGGCACGCCGTGGACGCCCTCGACCTGAAGGGAGATCGTCTTGCCGGCGCCGACCGGTGCCTTGGCGACGCCGGTGCCCGACCGGGTGTCCAGGATGCGGGTCGGTGGCAGCGTCGCGAACGTGGCCGCGCTCTCGTCGAGTGTGTAGTAGCCGAACAGGTCAGCGACGATGTCGGTGTTTCCGACGTGGTTGAAGAAATCGATCTTGCCATTCCCGACCGGCACGGTGACCAGGTTCGGAATGGTCTGCCCCTTGTTGAAGTTCAGATTGGACGTCGATGGCCGGGTGAAACCGTCGGGGAAAACCGAGACGAAACTCGACGCGGTCGGATTCGTGACCGTGACGTTGAGCACCACGGCGGTGGCCGCGATCGACGGATTCCCGGTGACGTTGGAAACGTCCAGAATCGCGCTGGAATTTGGTCCGACCGGTCCGGTCAGACCGCCGGTTCCCGTGCCATCCCTGGTGTCCAGCACGCGGACCGGTTTGACGGCCACGAACTTGCCGGACAGATTGGGTGTGTCGGACAAACTCGTGTGCGGGTGCACAGATTGCGGCGCGGCGTCGACCGCGGTGGCGGTTCCGGCCATGGTGCCCGTTATGACCGCTGCGACTGCGACGACGGTGGCGGCCAGTCGGGGCAGCGTTCTTCGCACTGTGTTCGGCATGGGCAGAGTAGATCAGAGCGATCCGGCCGGCGTGGGCAGTTTCCGGGCTTGGCGCGGCTGTTGCGCTCGCCGCCCCGATCCGCCAACTGAGACGGCGCAACGGCGTAGATGCGACCGGGTCACCGCGGTGCGACCGTGGATCAACCGCGACGCAGGCAGCTGCCGTCGCCGGCGGACAACCGTGGCGTGCCACCGATACGCCTGGGAGGACATGGTGTTCGTCCATCCCAGCCGCTACCTCCGGCCGGTCACACCGGGCGAAGAGAGGCAGTCATGGACCAGGCGGTGCGTTCCGCGTTCCCGACCCCGCGGCTCACCCAGGGCGGGGCCGGATCGGTGCAGGCCGCGGACTTCCAACCGTTCTCGACCACGCGGCGCCTCGGGAAGCTGCTCGCCGACCGGCTGGACGACCTGGCGATCCACCAGCTCGACCCGGCGGCGGATCTCGCTCGTGGCACGGACTACGTGCCGCTGGACCGGATCGCCGCCGAGTACGCCGAGTCGTTCACCGCAGCGGCCGCAGCGGGGCCGGTCACCGTGATCGGGTTCTGCAGCGCCGCACCCCTGGCGCTGCGGATCGCGGACCGGCTCGCCGCCGAAAACGACGTGGCGGTGCTACTGGCCCGGTCACAGGGGCGACTCGCTGGTGTGGCGGGTCAAGGACGATCAGCTTCGATCGTCGTCCATTGCGCCGCGGCCGGGCGACGATGATCGGTGCCGGGCCAGCCCGTGCTGGGGTGGTGCCGTCCGCCACGCTGCCAGCACCTTGGTTAGCCGGCCGGAACGATCCGAATCTGCCAGGACCCAGCACAGGGCGCCCACCAGTATCGCGACGGTGGCGATCAGCACGATCGCACCGATCCATCCGGCGTGCAGCATCGCACCCAACACGCCGCTGCCGGTCAGCATGGCGCCAACGCGGCGTGCCTGCATCGGCCTGCTCCGATCCGTCCGGACGCCCTGGCGGGTCCGCTGTGCGGCGCCAGCGGCAGCGCCCATGCGTACCTGGCTAGGCGGCGGGCGCAGCCCACCTGAACCCACCGCCACACGTCCGTGCGAGTCACCACTCGTTCGGTCTATTGCCCGAGCGTAAGTGAAGTGCTAGTCGGCGCGGCCATGACTACAGGACGCACGGCGCTACAAATCGGGCAACTCCCCTTGGAAGACACGGGTTGTTGGCGATGACGTGTGCGGCCAAGCGCCTGTCCGTGCATTGGTTGGAGTGGGCGGGTGTCGTGGCCGGGCTGGCGGCTCTGCCGGTGGACTGTCGGGCGCTGCGCTGATGACCGACCGAGTCAGTCCGCGGCTACGCTGAGGCGTCCCGTACCGCCCGCCAGCCGATCGGGAGCGCCCGTGACGACCAGCTTCCCGCGCGACGAGTCGCCCGAGTCCCCGTTCGGGGAGTTGCCGACGCTGGACATGAGCACCGTGTCCGCCGCGCGGGCCTATGACTACATGCTCGGCGGTCACCACAACTTCGAGGTGGACCGCGAGTTCGCCGAGCAGGTGATGCGGGCGGCACCTCAAGCGGCACTGGTCGCGCGCACCAACCGGGCTTGGCTGCGACGCGCGGTGCGCTACCTGCTGGATCAGGGCGTGCGGCAGTTCCTGGATCTGGGGTCGGGGATTCCGACCGTAGGCAATACACACCAGATCGCCCAGGCCGCGGGCATCCAGGCCCGCACCGTGTACGTGGACCGGGAAGGCGTGGCCTACCACCAGGCGCGACAACTGTTGGCCCGGGAGGGTGCCGGCGACCAGGCGGGCATCATCCAGGCGGACCTGCGCGACGTGGCCGGCGTGTTGGGGCACCCCGAGGTCGCGCGACTGTTGGACTTCACCCGGCCGGTCGGGCTGGTGCTGGCGTCGGTGCTGCTGTATGTGTCCGATGAGGATGATCCTGCTGGGATCATCTCGGCGTACCTGGACGCCATGGCGCCGGGTAGCTACCTGGCCATCAGCACCACCACGCAGGACGGCGTCGCGTCGGATCTGCGGTCACGGGCGCAGGACGTGCAGCATCTGTACAAGCAGGCGAAGGAACCGGTGGTTGCCCGCTCCTGGGACCAGATCGCTGCCTGGTTCGCCAGGACGGAGCTGGTGGAGCCCGGCCTGGTGGAGTTGGCCGACTGGCGGCCCGACCCGGACGAGCAGCCGGTGCCCGCAGCGACACGAACGTTCGTCTACGCCGGCGTGGGCCGACTGCTCCCGCGCAACGGGTGACCCGACGAAGTGGCACCAGCCCAATCCGTGCGGGCTAGCACGCATGACCGGGGTGCCCCGGAGGTCGTTCGAAAGTGCGCAGGCCCCCGTAACCTCAGCAGGTATCGGGGCCAATCCGCTTACGATCAGTCGCCAACCCGGTTCAGGCAAGGACACTCCCGGAGGAAGTCGCTTGTCGAAAACCAAGCGGACGCCTTGCGTGGGACCACGTGACGACCAGTGCGTAGTTACCTGGTCGGCGCCGTCGGCAACGCGCCGGAAACTTGGACACGCATTTTCCACAACTGGCCGGATCGGGCCGTAGCCGGCCGGATAGGACAAGATCGCCCCTGTGACCTGTTTGTGCTGGTCACAGGGGCGATTCGCTGGTGTGGCGGGTGAAGGATTCGAACCTTCGTAGGACAAGCCGACGGATTTACAGTCCGCGCCCACTGGCATCGGCGCAACGATCTGACCAGGCAAACAGCACCTAACCGTGCGTGGGCAGCCAAACTTGGACACGATATTGACGTGCCCGCGGCGGGTTGCGCGCAGCAACGATGGCACGAGCGGAGTCGGGGCGCTGCGTATGCCGTTCGTGACCGCCAGAAACCACCGGTCGGCAGCCTCGGGCAAGCGCAGCTTCGAGCGTTCCAGTCCAGGTTGTGTCTGAACAATCGGAAGCTGTGCTCGATTGAAACTCCAGCAAGTGCTTATGCTGGGGCATTACAAGAGTGCCACATCATTGTCCTGCCCGCCGACCGTCACCGACGCGACGGACCCGTACTGCTAATCTAAGTGATCGGTTTGCGTGAGTCGGACAGGTAGTCGAGATCCAGGCTCTCAGTGATCAGATATCGCGATAGCGGGAAGCTGTCGACTGCGTCAAGTTCTGCGGTAACCGAGGCGACATGGGCTGTGAGCCCATTCGATATCGCCGTCTGTTGGCACTGGCGCGCCCATGCCTCGGCGAGATATTGCCAGGCGTAATACCGCTCCGCCGGGCTACGGTCCATTGCGTCCAGATAGACAGCATACGCAGTGATCTGGTCGTTGAGCTTGTCGTCGCTAGGTGCGTCTATCGTGTCGGGAGGATCATTGATGCCATCGAGATCTGACGGCACTACGTCCGGTTCCATGATGACGACGAGCGTCAGCTCATAGGGCGCCGTTGTCCAGTCTTCGCAGTGCACCCTGAACGAGTGGACCCTGGTCAATGCCTTCCCAATAGGAGACTGTTCCTTGTGCGCCTTCGACCTGATTGCCTTTGTGAGTGGACTGAGGCACTCGACTACTTCGTCGGGGTAGGCAAAGCGGCCGAACCGGCGTGCCACCGAGAACGCGAACTCACGAATCTGTTTGTCCGTCTGAACTCCAGCGACACGTTCACACGAAAGCAGTGCCGCCTTGGACACCGTGATGATCCCATCGAGATCGGCGAAGAAGTCCGAGCCAAGTTGCGGTACCGCGACGAACTGAGGCCGCTTCCCGGCAGCAGCCTCATTCGCGTCGTGAGGATCTTCTAACCGCACCAACGGGGCGATTTGGATACGCGCCCTGCTCGGCAGCGAAGCATCGCAGGACTGGCTGACAACAACCGCGCCATACGTAGTCTCGATGGGAGAAGGCTTCCACGCCCCGTCGAAGACAAACGTCCTGGCACCACGGAACACATCGCCCTGCCGCCAATCGCGACACCTTTCTAGTTCAAGCGAACGCTGTTGAGCCATTCGAACCGAATCGTTACCTTTGGCGCGACGACGCACCCACCCAAATCCCCACACCGCACTAAAGCCCGACTTCACCCGTCGGGGTACGTAGAGGCCCACGGATCGAATCTACCATGCGCTCTGGGCCGAATGGAGCACCCCAAGTCGGGCCAGCGGAACGTTCGCGACGAAGACGGTCGACAATGCTCAAACCATCCGACTCGACTTGGAGGAGGCGCGCACGAACCCCCTCAGGCGTCCGTTGGCCAATCTCCAACTCGGCATCGCGGATGATTGCGGAGAACTCTCGCAGACGCCGAGCGTTGGATTCGTTGAGGCGTCCACCGTTCGCCCACATGTGCACCGCACGACGGGAAACGCCGAACACCTTACCCAGCTGGTCCCACGTGAGCCCAGAGTGCTCCTTGATCCACGCCACCTCGTCGCGGTCGCTTCTGGGCTCGGCGCTGTCGACAGAACGCGCGACGACCGGCTGGCGCACCGGATCGATCGGCGGAGCGAGTTCTCCGCGATCAGTCCGACCTACCGTCACAAAGGGTGCGATTGAGGCGACCGGACCGCCGGTCGAGGTCCAGCCCAATCCACCGAACAGGACGGCACCAGTCAACAGAAGGGATGCTCCCACCCTCCTCGCCGGCGGCAAAGTCCGTGCCTTGTCAGACATCGAAATACTCGTTCCGAACACACTAAACTCGTACGCAGCGACCGGCTCACGGCACTCGAAAACCTCGACGGGCCTGGTCACTGCTCGCCTCCAAAGATCGATAGGAATTTTTCGGTCACTGCCCAACGGAAGAACTGATAACCCCGAAGCGCCAATGCGCGAACGTCTTCGTATAGGTTCTCGTCCTGGTGCGAACTGGGTGCCCACGCGTGGAACGAATCCATGTCGAGAAACCATGTCGGGTAGTCGTGGGCTGGGCGAGCGCTATCGATACTGGCACCTGCCGGAAGCAATCCCCATCGCGCCCGAAAAGTACTATCGTCCGGGAACTGGTATTGGGCTTCATTGAGAGCCGAGGCGAGCACTGCTGCGCCGGGCTCCTGTTTTATTGAGATTCCGAGCATCTCGGGCCGAAGGAGGTCCGGCAACTGCGTTAGGTGGTCGCGGTCGGTCAGTTGGTTGATATATCGAACTCCGAGTCGCTCGACGTACGGCACCGCAACCTGTTGGGTCAAGGCTGTCCAAGCATCAGCGAGTCGCTGGGCGAAATCGCTGCGACTGACATAGTTGGTTGTGTCAATACTGAGAACGGTGCCACTAAAACTAATCTGCCAGGCGCGGTCGCCGCTCATGAGACGCCAAAGCCGCGTAGCGCTGCGGTTTTCGCTTACCCCTTCGGCCGTGATCGTTACGGAGACTTCCTGGCCGACCTCCATCACTGGGTACTGGTGAACGAGGGCTGCAGCAACACGCGTGGCGACCGCGTCCTCGTCGATCGCGAAGCCCGTGAGGTACGGGAAGCGGACCTGCGCGATAGCGCGTACGAGGGGAGCCCTGGGAAGTGGAACGTTGCCCGGCTCCCCGACGGCGAAGGGATGCGTGGCTACCGTCATACTTCACACTGTACTTCACACTGCCGACTCTCGTGAAGAGGAGCAGCGCTGGCTCAGCGGCGCGGAAACGCTCACGTCCGCCGAAATACGGACGTTCACTTGCCCGGACCAGCAGGTCGCTGCGGACCCGAGGGCACATGGCGCGTGCGGACCTCATCCAGCTGCCGAGAGCAGGATGCCAACAAGTACGGACCTGTACCACCGATGATCCCCCGTGGGCGCCTGGGTCACCGCTCGCTTACTGGTTGTGGTGTAGGTGGTGTTGGCCGGTGGGCCGCCCGTCGGGGGTGACTACGCCTCGGCGGTGGGTAGTTCGCGCACGGCGTTGTTGCCTACACGCATGAAGTCGATCAGCGCGCGGTCGGAGAACTGGACGCTGAGGCCGGTGTTGGCGTCGCCGAAGACCACGAAGGTCCGCTCGTCGCCTATCTCATAGCGGACCGGGCAGTCGTCATCGATATTGGCGCTGGCATCCAGGCCGATCGCGGTGGGCGCGTACATGTGACCCTGTGCGTCGACCGCGCGCCCTTCCGCCACGGCTGCCTTGGCTTGTGGGTTCATGCTCAGCATTCGTCCAGTCCTGGCCACGCTGGCCGTTCCCACGGACCCGCACCTAGCGGGAACGCTTCGTCCTCGGCGCGCCGAAACACATCACTGACCCGCAGGCCCAATGCCGCACACGTGAGGATCACTTGGTAGAGGCTCGGCTCCCGGCGAGCCAACTCCATCCGGCACAGCACCGACGCCGAAAGCCCCAACTGCGCCGCCAGATCGGCCAGGAACCAGCCGCGCGCCTGGCGGGCTGTGCGGACTTGACCACCAATCGATGCCAGCATGGCCGCGACGGCACCGTCGTCCACCGGTCGGTCGCCCGTTCCCATCAGCTTGACTCCTTCTCGTCGCCATCCGCGCGTCTTCGCGACGCCGCGTCCAATAGGTCTCTAGCCATTTCCTCTGCCTGCCTCGCGGTCATCCGGATCGTGTCGGCCGGCATCGCCACCAGGAGCCCGTACCGGTCCCTGGTCGGCGCGATCACCGCTCGCCGGACCTCACCGAACAGGTCCGTGCAAAGCAGGGTCCAGCGCTCGCAGTAGCCACCCGTGTCGTAGGTCATGGCTGGCTCCGGCGTTGCTGCTGGTCGATCCACCGCCGCATCCGGCGATGCCGACGCCATTGGCTCACCGCCGCGATTAACCGGACCACCGCTGGGTCCTGCGGCACCAGGTACGCGACTGCGGGCACGCACACGACGATGACCACCAGGAACACCACCGCAAGCGGATCGATCACGACGCACGCCTCATCGGCGGCACATCGTCTCCGACCTGGGCTGGTAGGCCGTCCATGGCATGCCGGCCATCGGCTAACTCGCAGCATCGACTCAACGCGACTCATCTCCGCGAACCAGATCCTCAGCACGAATCCCGAGCGCCACGCCCAGCTCAGTCACGGCTCCGCCCAGGGAAACCAGTCGGCGAACGAGTTCGCGGATGTCGGCCATGTCCAGTTCCGGGCGGTCGCCGTTGGCCGCCGCCACCAGCAGGTCGCCTACGGCCTGATTCACCGTGCCGACGCGCTGGACAACCTCCCCGACCTGCCTCATTAGGGCTCGGTCGCTGATCATTCAGCGGGTCGCTCTGACTCGGTCGCCTCATTGGGTGTGCCCGGCTCCGATGGCTGCTCAGGTGGGAAACATCCACAGTCCTGGCTGCCGTGGCACTGCCCGCACAGCCACCGGACACACCGTGTCCTGACCTTGGCTGCCTCGCTAATCTGGCCCATGTGACCACCCCATTTTTGCAGGCAGAACCCGGTTTGCCTGCCCGTCACGATTGCCGCTCTGACTACTCGTACAGGGTTGACGGGTATCTTCGGCTGGAGGGACAACGCAGGGACAACTCAGCCGGCGACAGGTGGTGACCAGCGTGGACGAGCAACGGGTGAGTGCCCAACTCCGGCGTCTGCGCAAGGTCCGCGGCCTGACTCAATACCAACTCGCCGCCGAGACTCACTTCTCGTTGTCCCTGGTCAAGAAGGTGGAACAGGGCACCACGCCGGCAAGTGCCGCGTTCGTCGCAGCCGCCTCGCGAGTCCTGGCCGTGACGCCGGCCTACCTCTACGGCGTCGAAGAGCGCCCGGTCGAGCAGTCGCCGGTCGAGGCGGTTGGCATCGGCTTCCTGCGTAGCGCGCTGGACGCCTACGACGATCCCGAGCCCGAAGGCGACCAACTGAGCCTGGCGACCGTCGAACGCCGGCTCCAGCAGGTCGGCAGGGAACTGCTGGGGATGCGCTACGCGAACGCGGCCGGCCAACTACCGAACCTGCTGCAACACGCCTATGTCCTGGCCGACGCCCCCGGCCAAGCCGGCGAGCGCGGCAAGGTCGTCCTGCACGACGCCTACCGCATGGCCGCCACGCTGGCCGGACGCTTCAGGCAAGGTGACCTGGCCGCCATCGCCTCCGAGCGACACATCCGGCTCGCGCCGTCAACCGGCGATCCCCTTCGGGTCGCGATCAGCGCGTTTCACCGCTCGTCTCGTCATCTCCAGCACGGCGACTACCGCACCGGCCTGCGAATCCTCGACGGCGCACACGACTACGTCACCGACACGCCCAACGGTCGCGCCATCCGCGTACAACTGGACCTGCGGTCCGCCGTGATGGTTGCCCGGTCCGGCGACACCGACGCCGCAGATGGCTACCTCGGCCGCGCTCGTGCCCAGATCGACCAGTACCAGCCGCCGGCATCGCCGTACTACAACATCGACGCCTCAGCGCTCAACGCCGCTATCCACTGGTGCGCCGCGCCCGTGGAAAACTACGACGGAGCCGAGGCCGTGCGCAGGTCTCAGCAGGTCAAGATCGATGACCCCAACCGGCCGGAGCGGGTCGCGCACCACCACATCGACATGGGCCGTGCCTGGATGCTCCACGGCGACCGCGAACAGACTCTCGCGAACCTGAACGCGGCTCGGCGGATCGCCCCGTTCAACACCCGCAACCACCCCAGCGTCCGCGAAACCGTGCTCGCCTTGGCCGAGACCGACCGGCGGGCTACTGAGTCGCTGGCCAGCTTCGCTCGCTGGGTTGGCATCGAGCTGTGACCGTACGCTGAGTCGGTGGGTGATCAGACGGATGCCAGTGCCGAAAGTGGGTCATTCAGTGCCGCTTCGTCTTGGGACATCATGCGCACGGCCTGTGCGACGGCCGGTCTGGATAGCGGCGATGCCCGCCTGATGCGGCTGGGCGAGAACGCGCTGTTTCGTCTGCCCGCCGCTGGTGTCGTGGTCCGGATCGCGCGCACGATGGATTACTGGGACGACGCCGTTAAGGAGGTCAACGTCGCGCATTGGTTGGCGGACAACCACTTCCCCGCCGCCGAGGCCGTCGACTTCGGCCAGCCGGTCAAGGCCGCGGGACGGCCTGTCACGTTCTGGCAGTTCATCGACGGCCGGCCTGGCGACGAGCGGGACATCGGGACACTCGGCACCGTCTTGCGCCGGCTGCACTCGACACCCCCGCCGACCAGGTTCACCCTGCCGCCCGAGGACATCCTCGAACGTGTCAAACCGCGCATCCTGTCGGCGCCGATACCCAATGATGACAAGGACTTCCTGTCGCGTCTGCTGGGTGACCTCGGCGAGAAAGTGTCCACTCTCGACTATCCGCTGTCCCCCGCGCCCACTCACGGGGACGGGCACTCCGAGAACCTGATGATCAGAGACGATGAGCCGGTCCTGATCGACTTCGAGCGGTTCGCTTGGGGACAGCCGGAATGGGATCTCGCCATGACGGCGACCGAGTACCTGACCGCGAAGTGGTGGACCGACGAGCAGTATGCCCAGTTCTGCGACGCATACGGCTACGACGTCACCACATGGGACGACGGCTTTCCTATCCTCCAGGCCGTACACGAGCTGAAGATGACGACATGGCTCATGCAGAACGCTGCCGAGTCGCAGGAGATTGCGGACGAGTATCAGGTCCGGATGCGGACGTTGCGGGGCGAGCCGTCCCCTGGCTGGCGGCCCTTCTGACCGAGCCGGGAACGATCAGTGTCGGGTAGGACACGCTGACCAACTCGGCAAACTCCCGCACCGCCGCGTGCGAGGCATGGCGCTCGGAGATCGACCGGTGGAAGTCGGAGACGTACCGCAGATACCGGCTCGACTGCAATGAGCCGGCCTGGCCTATCGCCGCAGTAGCAACCGCTACGGCTTCGTCCACGTTGCCCGCGTTCAGCGCGCCGGCCGCGCTCACCATGCCGATGAACGCTCGCGTCCTGGGTGGCGTGCGGAGTAGGTCGATCGCCTGCTCGGCGAACCGTAGCGTCTCCTCGGATTGCCCCAGGTCACGGAAGCAGTGCGCCGCCTCACCGGCCAGTTCGAGCGCGTCGAAGTAGCCGATCCACTCCGGGTCGTCCCCTGGGTTGCTGCGTTCGAACGTCTGCTCGGCTCGGTGCAGGATCTCGGCACACCCCCGCGCGTCACCGATGCTCGCGAGTGCCCGCGCTTCCATGGCCAGGAACATCGCGCTGACCGTCGCGGTCGCGTTGGTGCCGGTGGCGGCCTGCGCCGCTCGCGCGAACTGGACGGCATCGCTGAAGTTGCCCAGGTAGTTGGCCTGGTGGCTCAGGTTGGACAGGATCTGTCCACCCATCAGGTGGTCGTTCGCCTCGCGCGCCAGGCGCAGCCCCTGGACGAAATACCGCTGTGCCGCGCCATGCCGGCCCGCGTCGTACGCGGCCCACCCGAGCACCTCGGCCGCGTCAGCAGCCGCCGCGAATACTTCCCGCCGGACGAGATCGGGGTAGCTCTGTCGCAGCGCCGGAACGATCTCCGTCTTCCAGTAGAACAGCAGCATCTTGCGCGTGTGGCCGCCGCCGAACTGGAAGTCCAGGTCCATCAGGTACCGGACGGTCGCGCGGATGCGCGAGGCGACTTCCGCGCCCGACTCGGCCACCGGGCCGCTCTGGTCGAGCCGCATCGGATCGGCGAACAGGTAGCCCGTGATGACGCTTGGCGCTACGTCCGAGGACCAGCCGGCTGCCGTGATCAATGGGCTGTCGGCGAGATCGGCGGACGTCAGGTCGGCCAGGACGTCGACGGCGTGTTCCGGCTTGGCCGGGTACTGCGCGCTGTCGTCAACGACATCGTCTTCGGTCGCGGTCTCGGGTGCGTCGAAGCCCAACTCGGTGAACGACAGCTTCCGGCCGACCTTGGCGCTCAGCACTGTAGCGATGCACCGCGCTGTCTCGTCGTGTGGCCGGACGCCGTCAAGCCAACGACGTACCGAAACGTGGTCAGGGGAAGCATCGTGACCGGTCTGTTCGGCCTCGGCGCGGACGCGGGCGGCAAGACCCTTGTTGCTGATCCCCGTCTCTTGCATCACCGCTGCTAGGAGCCTGTTTGGCTCTCGCTTGGCACCCACCCCGACCATCACCTCATGCCCCAGTAAAGCACCCCCGTGCACCCCATGTGTGCACGGATGCACCCCCTGTGCACACTGCCGCACCCCCGCCATCGCGCGGTTCCTTAGGTCATGAACAACACGGGAGCACCAGAAACCAAGGTCAACGGGCTCTCATCGACCGAAAGGAATCACCATGGCAAGGAACATGCTGCCGATGAAGACCGGCGGTGGCGCGCTCAGGAAGGTGATCGGCGTGCTCGTCGTGCTGGCTGTCCTGGCGCTCGTCGTCCAGCACCCGGCGGACGCGGCGGGTTGGGCGATCGGCGCTGTGCATCTGGTTGGCCGGGTGATCAGCGGGATCGGAGCGTTCCTGCGGGACACGCTCGGGTGATGTCAGCGGTCGGTCTGGCTCTCCAACCTGGCCACCACATCGGACAGTGTCGACAGCCGAGACTCGATGTCAGCAAGGTTGCCGCTGGTCTCCCGCACCCGATTCCGCAACTCCCCCAGTTCGGCACGCAGGGTGCGCAGCTCCTGACCGGTGTCGGACTCGGCCGACCGATCCCGTACGTGGTAACCGGCGTTCGCCCGGTGAACCACGTAACCCTCATCGACCAGCAGCCGCAGTGCGGCAAGGGCCGTGTTCACCGCGGCTCCGTGGTCCACGGCCAGCGTCCGGACCGGCGGCAACGCCGTACCGACCGGGTACGTACCGGCCTCGATCGCTGAGCTGAGCGCGTCGGCAATCCGGCGGCTCGTGCGCCGACTGTCCTCGTCGGCTTCGCGCTGATCAGCCACACACCAACCCTACCGGTGTCTTGCGACATCACTTGACAGTTGAGACATCGCACCATAGCGTCTGCGACAACGCAGATGTCTTAATACATCAGGAGCCAACGTCATGAAATACGGATGTCTTCCACGTTCGCTAGCCCGCTCGCTGCCGGCCGGTCCGGTTGAGCCGACGCACAGTCCGGACGGTCTGACCGAGGCCGACATCGACGCCCTGGCCACCGAGGCAGGCATCGATCTTGAGCCACCGATCGATGCCGAGCAGGTCGGGACCGTCATCCCGCTGCGGCCGGCGGGGGAGGACGCCGCACCTCCGTTCGGCAACGAGGCCGCCTGAATCCGCCCTGGGCCGGTGGCCAGCCGGCAAGCACGTCCACCGGCCCAGGTCTCCCGATATCGCCACACGACAACAGGAGACACACATCATGACCCCGCGCGACACGTACACCGCCCTCACCTGGGGGTGGCACCGATGACCAGCGCCTTCCCTCGCCCTATTGAGGAACTGATCCCGCAGGCGCAGCGCCTGGCCCGCGAGCTGGGCACGTGGCCGAGTCAGAACAAGGTCAAGGCCACCCTGCACATTCGGGCGGAGCGCGCCAAGGCCGTCCTGCAAGCACTCAAGGACTCCGGCTTCGACCCGACCGCACCGGAACCACCCGTTCGATTGCACGTGGTTCCGGAGCAGTCCGACATCGACCCGCAGGAGGCATCCGAGCAGGTCAACGACGATGCGGGACCGGTCGTGCCCACCACCGACCAGGTACGCCGGTGGCCGGTGATCCTGCTGGCCGCACCCGCGTTCGTCGCGATCTGGTCCGGTTGGGTCGGCGTCGGTGTGCTCACCGGGTTCGGCCCGGTGCACCCGCTTCCCGGTATCGCGAGCGGCTTCACCATCAACTCGGCGATCACGCTGCCGATCGGTGTGGAGACCTACGCCGCGTACGCCCTGCGGGTGTGGCTGTCCGGTGCCGGACCCGTACGCGCTCAGCGGTTCGCGAAGCGCAGCGCGATCGCCGCGTTCGTGCTCGGCGGCCTCGGCCAGATCGCCTACCACCTGATGACCGCCGCACACCTGACCGTCGCCCCATGGCCGATCACCACTGCCGTGTCCTGCCTGCCGGTCGTGGTCCTGGGATTCGGCGCGGCTCTCGCTCACCTGCAAGGCCGGACGGAGGACGGACGATGACCACCAACACACCCGACGACGTCCCACTCGCCAAGGTGCTGGACTTCCCTGTCCAGGCCGGCGACGTCATCGACCACGAGTCCGTTGTGGTCGACCGTCCTGCCCAAGGTGCGCCGGTCGACCCGGCCGACGAGCCGGTACGCACCGGGAACCCACGTCACCCGATCGTGCCCAGTTGGATGCGCAGTCGGCAGAGCGCTTCCGCCACCATCCGATGGACGCTCAATCAGGCCGGCTACACGGTGGCGTTCCACGGGCTGCGGTTGCCCAAGTACGTCGGCAAGACCGCGCTGCACGCACCGATTGGCACCGGGCGGACGCTCGGTCGGCTGCTTCGCTGGACGACCGCCGAGGACGGCAACTACGCCCTGCGGCAGGCGGCTGCCTCGCGCGACGATCCGTCGACCTGGCTGCGGCTGGACATGCAACGCCAACGTCAGGCCCGCTGGCGTTGGACCCTGCTGGCGCTGTGCGTCGTGGCGGCCGTCGTCCTGGTCGCGATCGGTTCGGCCCTGGTGCCGAGGCAGGTGCTGTGGCTGGCCGCTGCTGTCCTGGTGATGCTGCTGGCCCGTGCCGGGCGACCGGAGGACAAGCCGATCACCGACCGGGTGACCGACGCCAAGGCGTATCGCAAGCTCACGGCCGAGCTGGTGCGCCGCGCGCTGCTCAGCGTCCAGATCGGAGCGATCAATTCCGCGGTGGCCAAGGACCCGAACGCCATCACGTTCCCGGTCGAGATCCACCGTCACGGCCCTGGCCACCTGGCGATTGTCGATCTGCCGTACGGAGTCGAGGCCGGCGACGTGTGCGCTCGGCGTGGCCGGCTGGCCTCGGGACTGCGGCTGCCGCTGGACCAGGTCTGGCCCGAACCGGCACCCGGCCACACCGGACGCCTGGCGCTGTGGGTCGGGCATGAGCCGGCATCGCAGATGCGGCAGCCGGCCTGGCCGCTGATCCGCGACGGCCTGGTGGACGTGTTCAAGCCGTTCCCGTTCGCCACCGACCCGCGCATGAACGTCATCAACGCCGAGCTGATCTCCCGCAACTGGCTGGACGGCGGGCAACCCGGCTCGGGCAAGACGTTCGCGCTGCGGCTCAAGGTCCTGGCGGCCGCCCTCGATCCTCGGGTTGAGCTGCGCGGCTACGAACTCAAGGGCGTCGGTGACTTCGCCGTGGTCGAACCGGTCTGTGCCGAGTACGGCAACGGCTTCGATGACGACACGTTGGCTCGGTGCGCGGCGATGTTCGATTGGCTCTACGCCGAGTGTGAGCGGCGGGCCAAGCGGATCGCGCACTACGCCGGCCTCGGCAGGGCACCCGAGAACAAGGTCACGCCAGCGTTGGCCTCGCTCAAGGGGTCCGGGCTGCACCCGCTCGTGGTGTTCGTGGACGAGATCCAAGAGCTGTTCCTGTCGGCATACGGCAAGAAGGCCGCCGAGATCGCCGAGAAGGTGATCAAGCTGGGCCGTGCGCTGGGCGTGATTCTGTTGCTGGGCACGCAGATTCCGGACAAGGACAGCTTGCCGACCGGCATCACGCGCAACGTCAACACCCGGTTGTGCTTGTCAGTGGCCGACCAGATCGCCAACGACATGATCCTCGGCACGTCGGCGTACAAGAACGGCTATCGCGCGACCGTGTTTCAACCGGTGGTCGAGGCCGGGTGGGGCATCCTCGCCGGCCTGGGCAAGCCCGGTGCCTGCCGCTCGTTCTACGTCAACACGGCCGAGGCGGAGAAGGTCATCGCTCGCGCCATCGCCGCCCGCACCGACGCCGGCACGATGCCGGAGACGGTCGCCCGCGACACCGCGCCGACGTTCGACGTCCTAGCCGACGTCGCCACGGTGTGGCCAGCAGGGGAGGACGCCGTGTGGAACGAGACCCTGATCGACCGGCTGACCCAGCACCGACCCGACATCTACACCGGATGGAAGCCCGCACAGCTCACCGCAGCACTCGATCTGCACGGCGTGAAGGTCGCTCAGATCGGCCGGCGGGTACGCGGCAAGACCGTCAACCGGCGCGGCCCGAGCTATGCCGACATCACCTCCGCGATTGCGGAACGTAACCGGAAGCGGAGCGGCGAGACGCCCTGACATGGCTGCTAGCGCTAGCGGCCCACCCTGCTAGCGCTAGCACCCCCGCTAGCACACCAATTCCACCGCCCACCTGGACGCTAGCCCGCTAGCGACCACGGTGCGCCACGCCCACAACAGCCCTGGGAGACCACCGTGCACCCCCTCGGACCACTCGCTAGCACCCTGCTTCTGATCACGCCGACTGTCACGCTCGGCTACCTCGGGCTGTGCCTGATCTGGCCGTTCAAGGCATGCCGCCGCTGTGGCGGAGCCGGCCAGCACTACGGCCCCTTCGGCGGCATCCGGCCCTGTGGCCACTGCGACGGCACCGGCCTGCGACTGCGACTCGGTCGCCGACTGCTTAACGCCCTCCGCCGGATCTACCGCGACATCGACTCCCACGGAGACCACTGATGAACGGTCACCACATCCTCGACTCGGTCCGGCTGTTGCTGGCCAACCAACCACCCGAGTACGGCTCGCCGGCCTGGCACGCACTTCCGATCGATCATCGGGACCGCGAACGGGCCGTGTGGCAGGCGGCCGAGGCATGGCGCCGGTACTGGCTGCCGTCCGCCATCGCCGAACGGCTGCGCGCCGAACTGGACCTGGTCGACCGCGCCACGCTCGAACGGTTCAAGGCCATGTCTGCCGACGTGTCCCAAGCCTGGGACGTCTCCCGGCACTGCATCGGCCCGACCTTCGCCGAGTTGCGCCGCCGCCGAACCCTCGTGTCGCGGCTGCCCTGCGGGGTCTGCCGCCAGCCGGTCGAGCTGGTCCACCCGTTGCCCGACGAACTGGCCAGCGGGCTACCGGACACGTCCGGCGTGCGCTGCCCCGCTCACCAGTCACCGACCGGAAAGGACATCGCAGCATGAGTACCGCCTACGCCATCAACGGAGCCGGCCTGCTGGACGCGGTCCGCACGGCACTGACGACGTACGTGATCCTGCCCTCGACCGAGGCCGCCGACGCGGTCACGCTGTGGGTCGCCGCCAGCCACGCACAGCCGGCCTGGGCACATGCACCGCGGCTGGTGATCCGAGGTCCGGAGAAGCGCTGCGGCAAGTCTCGGCTGCTGGACGTCGTCGAGGCCACCTGTCACGAGCCACTGATCACGGTCAATGCGTCGCCTGCCGCCGTCTACCGGTCGATCACCGATGACCCGCCGACGATGCTGGTGGACGAGGCCGACACGATCTTCGGTCCCAAGGCGGACGGCAACGAAGACTTGCGCGGCCTGCTTAACGCTGGCCACCAGCGCAACCGTCCGGCCGTCCGGTACGACGCAGCATCCAACCGCGTGATCACCATCCCTACCTTCGCCATGGCAGCGCTCGCCGGCATAGGCGCGATGCCGGACACGATCGAGGACCGGGCCGTGGTGATCCGGATGCGCCGCAAGGCACCCGGCGAGACCGCAGCGCCCTACCGGCACCGCCGCGACCGGCCAGGGTTGCAAACGCTTGCGGAGCGTCTGGCCGCATGGCTACGGGCCGACCTGGTCAAGCTCGAACGAGCCGAGCCGGCCATGCCGGTGGAAGACCGGGCAGCCGATACATGGGAACCGTTGGTCATCGTGGCCGACCACGCCGGCGGGCACTGGCCCGACCGAGGTCGCGCCGCCGTCCTGGCGCTCACCGCTGAGGCGGCCGATCTCGGTCAACTGTCCACCCGCGTACGGCTGCTCGCAGATTGCCGGGCCGCATTCGGCGCAGACACCGCGCTGTCCACGGCGGTTCTGCTCGAACGGCTCAAGGTCGACTCGGAAGCGCCGTGGGCCGACTACGGGCCGACCGGACTGACGGCCGCGAGGCTCGGCACGCTGCTGCGCGAGTACGACATCCGGTCCGGGAACATCCGCTTCCCTGACGGCGCACAGGCCAAGGGCTACCAGCGGGCCGACTTCGCCGACGCGTGGACGCGCTACTGCCCCATAGCCGAGGACGAGCCAGGGGCAGCCGTCCCGGCCGTCCCAAGGTCATCTTCGCAGGCCCAGGCGGGACGCCTGGCGTCCGTGGGACGGCTGACCCGTCCCAACGAGCACAGCCGTCCCAGCCCAATCAGCACCGGGACGCCTGGGACGGCCGGGGCGGCAGTCCCCCTCATCAGGCCGACCGGAGGCGCCGCATGACCAGCACCCATCGACCGCCTGACCAGCCGATGAGGGAGCCCACGTGTCCTCCATGCGCAACTTCCTGACCGTGGCCGAGTTGTGCGCCGAACTCGGCGTCGCCCGCTCGACCTTCAACGACTGGCGCGCCAAGGGCACCGGTCCGCGCTGCATCAAGATTCCCAACGGCGAACTCCGCATCCGTCGCACCGAACTGGACCGCTGGCTCGACGCACGCGAGGAGGCAGCCTAATGGACACCACCACTTATGACGTGAGCATCTGGAAGACTACTGTCTATAAGGGCAAGCGGAAGACCACCTACTACGTGCGGTGGAAAGTCGGCAAGAACGAGTTCCGCGAGTCGTTCAACACACAAGCTCTGGCGGACAGCTACCGGTCCGGCCTAGTGACGGCGTCCCGCAAGGGCGAACGGTTCGACAAGGCCACCGGCCGGCCGACCTCAGAGTCTCGTGAAGAGAAGAACGTGCCGTGGTTCGAATTCGCGGCTGACTACGCAAGATTCAAGTGGGACGACGCCTCGCCCGAACATCGACGGGGCATCTCCGAGGCGCTGACCAACATTACTTCAGCCATGCTGCGTGGAGAACGAGGCAAGCCAGCCGACAGGCTGCTGCGGAACGCGTGCAAAGTGACGTTCAACGTCAACCTCCGCCAAGTGGAACGGAGTGCCGAGGTCGAGGCTGCTGTCCAGTGGTTGTCACGGAGCACCCGTCAGGTCAGCGACCTCGGCAAGCCGGATGTCCTCCGCGCAGTCGTCAAGACGATCAATTCGAGATTGGACGGGACTCCAGCCGCAGCCTCGACGGCAAGGCGTAAGCTGATGACCCTTCGAAATGCCCTGGACTACGCGGTAGTCGAAAAGGAACTCCTGGCAACCAATCCATTGACCGAAGTCAAGCAGGCAAAGAAGGCGAAAGCCCCTGTTCTTCGTCAGGTGGACAAGCGCTCAGTAGTCAACCCTGTGCAGGCTCGAACCTTGTTCACCGGTGTCGAGGCCCAAGGGCCGAGCGGTGAGCGGTTGGTGGCGTTCTTCGGCGCCATGTACTACGCCGGCCTCCGCCCCGAGGAGGCCGCTGCCCTGGTTAAGGACCACTTGTCACTTCCGCCTGCTGATTGGAACGAGGAGACGCAGCAATGGGAGTTCGCCGATGGTGAGGACGGTTGGGGCGAAATTCACCTTGAGAAAGCGCGGCCTGAAGTCGCGGCAGTGTGGACCGATGGCCTAACGGCGAGCGAAGAGCGCGGCCTGAAGCATCGCGATCCGAGCGAAGGACGAACGGCGCCATGCCCACCTGAATTGACAATCCAGTTCTACACACACATAGACAAGTTCGGCACGGCCCCTGATGGCCGGCTGTTCTACGGTGTCCGAAATTATGGGCGAATCGGCAGCACGGTTTATGGCCGTATCTGGGCGGCCGCCCGTGCGGCAGTGTTCACCAGAGAAATCTGGGCATCTTCGCTGGCAAAGCGCCCGTATGATCTGCGTCACGCCGCAGTATCGACATGGCTCACGGCTGGGGTTGAAGCAACACGGGTTGCCGAATGGGCGGGGCACAGCGTGGCGGTTCTGCTAAGAGTCTACGCGAAGTTCATTGACGGCGGAGAGCGATCGGCACGCGCTCGCATTCAGGATGCTCTTGGCGGCTAGACTCCGACCACGCTAAGATACCGCCAGCGTATCGGAATCAATAGTAATTACGGTCGCTTTGAGCACACCGTCCAACTTGCTAACGAACAGCCCTGGTTGTAGAACGAAGATTCTGCCTTACAACACGCGGTTGCCATAGGCAACCTGTTGCATACCCTCGCCTGGTATATCCACTACGTCAAACTTACAGCTTTCCAAAAAACTCTTCGCACGACCGAACCCTGTCACAGAATCGGATTTCCAGATACAGGCGGTCATACGTTCATAGCCCTGCCCGCGGCTCCGCTCGATAGCCCACTGGACCAAATCAGAACCATAGCCCCGCCTCCTATTTTTCGGCCAGACAAAGAGATCCACGAGAGAACATGTTCGATTTCCTGAATCTTGCAAATCGTAAGCCAGGACACCGACTGCAACCGTCGCGCTAGTCTCATTTTCGACCGTAAGTACTTCCACCGGGCATTCACTTTCAATAACATAGCTCCGATGCCACTTAAATCTGCGACCTGGGCTGCTCAACCGCGTTTCCATCCCTCTCGGCCGGGGAAGCCGCCACAACTCCCTAACTCGCTCAGGCGCCGTCGACTTCGCCAAAATCTCGAGTGCGGAGGCAGTGTCCCTAGGACCACAACTCCAGTCACGGCACACCCACATTTCGGTACCATACCGCTCAATGAATTCACGGGTCATGTAGCCGAGACCGTTATTTGACCAGTCATACCAGCTATGTTGAAAAACTATCCCATCATCTTCCAATGCCACCACGTTGACGCTATGCTGCCCCATGGAGAGTTCGTCTGGCTCCGGCATCGGAACTCGCCCAGCACATGCATCAAAGAAAGACGGGTAGATCTCAAAGATCAGCGAGATGTCGCCAAGCCTACTCCGGTCAACCCCACACTCGAGAGCCCTCAATCGAATCGCTACATCGAGGGTCATTCTCTCGTACGACGAGAATGGGAAATAAACGACCGGTGTCCATCTGATAAACTCCAGAACTCGACCGACGAAGATTTGATATGTCCACTCACCACCTAGTTCGTCTACGTGCTTTGTCAGACGCCAGAGATAGGTCCCCGGTGGCTCATCCACAGGTCGTGGCGATCCGTCCCAGCGTGGAGATGGTAGTGTCACTACGAGTCTCCAGTCTGCCGATCGCGCTTTGGCGGTTTGTTCCGATAGAAATCCGCGCGAGATGGCAGCTCGATGCTTATTTCTTGATCTTCATTTTGTATTTTGACTTCGCCTATCTTCCGGCCAGTATCACTGTCGTAAAAGCTGATGGTTTTCGGCCGCCGGGCGCTGCCCTTCTTTCGGAACCGTGACTTCATCCAGAGGCCGGTAACTCCGAGAACGTATGTCCACGCAGCGTCTCGAAAGAATGACTCGTCCGGGAGCCACACGTGGAGGACTTCACTCCAGGTCGCACCGGCCCCATGTTGATCGAAGTAGCCAATAACGAAGTCGACATCGGCGACCTTGCTGGCAAGTTCGTCCGCTAGCACCTGCAATTCATCAGGTGTGACATCGAGGGGATTACTGGTTTCGAGCAGTATCTGATGTGATATCAAGCTGCTTCCTATCGGTTCCTAGCGCCGCATCCAACCTGAGTGGTTCAACCCCCGCAGAGTTCCCTGCCGACGCCGACCGGGACAGAAGAACCGCCGCAGCGTGGGTAACGAGTACGCCTAGTCCCTCAGCGCCAAACGGCCATCATAGTCGGCTGTTGATCCTACCGTTTGATCCAACGCCGTCTTCGCCTTGGCGAGATGGTTCATGGCTGGCCGGGCCGCCAGTTACCCTCCGGTCCGGTGCGCAGTCAAGGAGACGCCCTCCGCTCACACCGGGGAGCGTCAGCCTGGACCGACGCCAGGCGTGCGGGACTTTGCCGTGCATTTGACGCAACTGGCTGGTTCGGGCCGTCCACGGCCGTACCCGGCCGGATACGACAAGATCAGCCCTATGACCTGTCTGCGCAGGTCATAGGGCTGATCGGCTGGTGTGGCGGGTGAAGGATTCGAACCTTCGTAGGACAAGCCGACGGATTTACAGTCCGCTCCCTTTGGCCACTCGGGCAACCCGCCTTGACCGGCGCGGCGGCCGGTGGGTGAACCATACCCAACGCGTTGCGGTGGGCGCCATCCGGTACCCCGGTAGCATGCGGCACACAGCGGAGCAGCGAACCGGAGGTGCTTGGACGTGGCGGACCCCTCGTTCGACGTGGTCAGCAAGGTGGACCGGCAGGAGGTGGACAACGCCCTCAACCAGGCCGGCAAGGAGCTCTCGACCCGGTTCGACTTCCGGGGGACGAACGCTTCGATCTCGTGGTCGGGTGATGCGGCCGTGGCCATTCAGGCCGACACCGAGGAGCGGTGCGCGGCTGCCATCGACGTGTTCAAGGACAAGCTGGTCAAGCGGGGGATCTCGCTGAAGGCGTTCGAGGTCGACGAGCCCGCGGTGTCGGGCAAGATCTACAAGGTGACCGGGTCGATCGTGCAGGGGATCTCCAGTGAGAAGGCCAAGCAGATCGCGAAGGCGATCCGGGACGACGGGCCCAAGGGGGTTCAGGCGCAGATCCAGGGTGACCAGCTCCGGGTGTCCGGTAAGAAGAAGGACCAGTTGCAGGACGTGATCGCGCTGCTCAAGGGTTCGGACTTCGGCATCGCGTTGCAGTTCACGAACTACCGATGAAGGGGATCGTGCTGGCGGGCGGTAGTGGTACCCGTCTGCATCCGATCACGCAGGCCGTGTCGAAACAGCTGCTGCCGGTCTACGACAAGCCGATGATCTACTACCCGCTCTCGGTCCTCTTCCTGGCCGGTATCCGGGAGATCCTGGTCATCTCGACGCCGACCGACCTGCCGAGTTTCCGGCGGCTGTTGGGAGACGGTTCACAGTTCGGGGTGCGGTTCGAGTACGCCGAGCAGCCGCAGCCGAACGGGCTGGCCGAGGCGTTCGTGATCGGTGAGTCCTTTGTCGGCGACGACGCGGTGGCGCTCGTGTTGGGCGACAACATCTTCTACGGGCAGGGGTTCGCCAGGACGTTGCAGCACCACGCCGCGGCGCTGGACGGCTGCGTGCTGTTCGGCTACCCGGTGAAGGATCCGCACCGGTACGGCGTGGGCGAGGTGGACGACACCGGGCGGCTGGTGTCCATCGAGGAGAAGCCGGCCACACCGAAGTCCAACAAGGCGATCACCGGGCTGTACTTCTACGACAACGAGGTGGTCGAGGTCGCCCGGTCGCTCACGCCGTCGGCGCGGGGTGAGTTGGAGATCACCGACGTCAACGTGCACTACCTGACCCGGGGGCGGGCCAGCCTGGTCGACCTGGGGCGCGGCTTCGCCTGGCTGGACACCGGCACCCACGACTCGCTCCTGGAGGCCGGGCAGTTCGTCCAGGTGCTGGAGCACCGGCAGGGCGTGCGCATCGCGTGCCTGGAGGAGATCGCGCTGCGCATGGGCTACATCACTGCGGACGAGTGCCACGCGCTGGGCGCGAAGCTGGCCAAGTCCGGGTACGGCGAGTACGTGATGCAGGTCGCGGACTCCGCCGGGCGCTGACGCTAGAGCGACCGGCCGGCCATCTTCTCCAGCCGCGCGATGCGGTCCTCGATCGGCGGGTGGGTGGAGAACAGCCGGGACACGCCGTCGCCGGGCCGGAACGGGTTGGCGATCATCAGGTGCGACTGCGCCACCACGGCCGGTTCGGGGGCCAGAGGCAACTGCTTGGTGCCGTACTCCAGTTTGCGCAGGGCGGACGCCAGGGCCAGCGGGTCGCCGGTGAGCTCGGCGCCGGACTCGTCGGCCTGGTACTCGCGGGACCGGCTGACCGCCAGCTGCACGATCGCGGCGGCGATGGGGCCGACGATGGCGATGAGCAGCAGGGCCAGCGGGTTGGACCGGTCGTCGCGGCCGCCGCCGAAGAACAGGCCGGCGAACAGGGCCAGGTTGGCCAGCAGGGTGACCACGCTGGCCAGCGCGCCCGCTACGCACGAGATGAGAATGTCGCGGTTGTAGACGTGGCACAGCTCGTGGCCGAGCACGGCCCGTAGTTCCCGCTCGTCGAGCAGTTCCAGGATGCCGGTGGTACAGCAGACGGCCGCGTTACGCGGGTTCCTGCCGGTGGCGAACGCGTTGGGCGCCCTGGTGGGACTCACGTACAGCCGGGGCATGGGCTGGCGGGCGGACGTGGCGAGCAGCCGCACGATCCGGTACATGGCGGGCTGCTCGGCCTCGGAGACCGGCCGGGCCCGCATGGCACGCAGCGCGAGCTTGTCCGAGTTGAAGTACGCGTAGGCGTTCATGCCCAGCGCCACGACGAGCCCGATGATCAGCGCGGTGCGGCCGAAGAACCCACAGATCACGATGATCAGTGCGCTCATTCCGCCCAGCAGCAGCGCGGTCTTCAGACCGTTGTAGTGCTTGTGCACCGATGCCAAACCCTCCCGCCACACTCTTCCGACATATCGTGAAACGCCGGCCGGCCGGGAAAAGTTCCTCGTCAGACGCCTGCGCCGGCCTGGCCGTGCCGCCAGTACATGGTGGTGCGCACCCTCCGGCGGTCGAGTCCGCACTCGTGGAGAAGGTAGGCGCGCACCGCGTGCATGACGGTTCGCTCACCCGCGGCCCACACGGCGACGTCCTCGTCGTACGGGCCGGCGGCGGTCAACGCGGCCAGCAGCAGATCGGGTGTGCCGGCCGGGTGGCCGTCGCGGTGCACCCAGTGGACGTCGCCGGGCAGGTCCTGTTCCTCGGCCGCGTCGGCGACCTCGACGATCGCCCGGACCGACTCGTCGCCCAGCATCGCGCCGATCGCGGGCAGCGCGGTCTCGTCGCCGACCAGCACGTGCCGGCGGATCGCGGGGTCGGGCAGGTGGGCGGGGGACGGCCCGACGACGATCAGGTCGTCACCCGGTCGGGCGGCGGCGGCCCAGTCGGCGGCGATGCCGCCGTGCTGGTGCAGGACGAAGTCGATGTCCAGCTCACCGGCGGCGGCGTCGAACCGGCGCACCGTGTAGCTGCGCATGGCCGGGCGGACCTGGCCGAGCATGGTCCGGGCGGAGGCCAGGGTGAGCGGTTCGGGCAGCGTGACGTCGCGGTCGTAGAAATAGAGGACGACGTGTTGGTCGCCACCCCCGCCGGGGAACGTGGTGAGCGCCGGCCCGCCGACGGTGATGCGCGCCATCCTCGGGGTGATCCGCCGGGTGCGCAGCACGGGTACCCGCCACAGTTCCGGCGGGTACCGGCGGGCCCGTCCCCGTGCCGTGCTCATCGCAGTCATCGGCGGCATCTTCGTCGGCCGGAGCCGCGGAATCAACTCGACGTCCACTTGTGGCCAACCACGCACCTGGACTCCACTCGACGGCTCGCGAACGCCACCGGCCGCTGCAAGGATTGCCCCGGAGGTATCGATGAAGATCGGACTACAGATCCCGGATTTCACCTGGCCGGGTGGCGCGCCTGAACTCGCGCCGACGCTGGCGAAGATCGCGTCCACCGCGGACGACGCGGGCTTCGAGTACATCGCGCTGATGGACCACTTCTTCCAGATCCGCTCGGTCGGGCCGTCCGAGCGCGAGATGCTGGAGGCGTACACCGCGCTGGGCTTCCTGGCCGCGCACACCTGCCGGGCGAAGCTGCTCACCGTCGTCACCGGGGCCATCTACCGGTACCCGGGCGTACTGGCGAAGATCATCACCACGCTGGACGTGCTGTCCGGCGGGCGGGCGATGCTCGGCGTGGGCGCCGGCTGGAACGACGAGGAGAGCCGCGGCCTGGGCATCCCGTTCCCCAGCACGAAGGAGCGCTTCGAGCACCTGGAGGACGCGCTGGAGGTCTGCCTGCGGATGTGGTCGGACGACGACTCGCCCTACCAGGGCCGGCACGTGTCGATGGAGCGGCCGCTGAACTCGCCGCAGGCGCTGACCAGGCCGCATCCGCCGATCATGATCGGTGGCGGCGGCGAGAAGAAGACACTGCGGTTCGTGGCCAAGTACGCGCAGGCGTGCAACCTGTTCGGCGGGCCGGACCTGGCGCACAAGCTGGACGTCCTGCGCGAGCACTGCGAACGCGAGGGTCGCGACTACGACGACATCGAGAAGACCGTGTACCACGTCTTCGACACCGGCCGGAACGGCGACAACGTCGAGCAGACGATCGCCGCGCTCAAGGGCTACGCCGACCTGGGCATCCAGACGGCGATCGGCGGGGTGCGCGACGTGCACACCATCACGCCGCTGGAGATCATCGGCAAGGACGTCATCCCGGCAGTGGCCGGATTCTGACCGGAAGGGCACCGCATGAAGATCGGCCTGCACATCCCGGACTTCACCTGGCCGGGAGGGGACTCGGCGATCGGCGAGACCCTGGCGCAGGTGGCCCGGACGGCGGACGAAGCCGGTTTCGACCGGATCAGCGTGATGGACCACTTCTTCCAGATCGTGGTCCACGGTCCGCCCGAGCACGCGATGCTGGAGGCCTACACCGCGCTGGGCTTCCTGGCCGCGCACACCGAGCGGGTGACGCTGTTGACGCTGGTCACCGGCGTGATCTACCGCCAGCCGGGCATCCTGGCCAAGCAGGTCACCACGCTGGACGTGCTGTCCGGCGGCCGGGCGTGGCTGGGCATCGGTGCCGGCTGGAACGAGTCGGAGAGCCGTGCGCTGGGCATCCCGTTCCCGCCGCTGACCGAGCGGTTCGAGCAGCTCGAGGAGGCCGTCCAGATCTGCCTGAAGATGTGGTCGGACGACGAGTCGCCCTACGACGGCAAGCGCTTCCACCTGGACCGGCCGCTGAACTCGCCCCAGTCGCTGCGCCGGCCGCATCCGCCGATCATGATCGGTGGCGGCGGCGAGAAGAAGACACTGCGGCTGGTGGCGAAGTACGCCCAGGCGTGCAACCTGTTCGGCGGGCCGGAGCTGCCGCACAAGCTGGACGTGCTGCGCGAGCACTGCGAGCGCGAGGGCCGGAACTACGACGACATCGAGAAGACCGCGACCTTCCACTTCGACCTGGGTGAGAAGGGCGAGCGGATCGACGAGACCCTGACCTACCTCAAGCAACTGGCGGACCTGGGCATCCAGACCGCGCACGGCAAGGTGATCAACGCCGGCACGATCGAACCGCTGAAGCTGATGGGCAGGGAGATCATCCCGGTCGCGGCCGGGTTCTGACAGCGATCGACCGGCGTGGGCACGAGGTCCACGCCGGTCGGTGCGTCGAACGAGAGTTACAGCGCGGTGGGCGCCAGGGCGGGGACCCGGGACTGGCCAAGACGCAGGGTGATGCCCTCACCACGCAGCGCACGGCGGAACCACAGCAACGACACGCCGGCGGCCAGGCCGATCACCGCGTACGACCCCGCGGTGGACACCATCAGGAAGTCGCCGACGGTGGCCCTGGCCAGCAGGTAGAAGGTGGCGGCGCCGTTGGTGACGAACACCAGCGCCCACAGCAGCGACACCCGGCGGAAGAACTGCACGACCCTGGGGTGCTGGCTGAACGTGGCGGGAAACGCGCAGAAGTCGTCGGCCAGCTTGGCCAGGAACGGGCGGCCGAAGGGCAGCGACGCGAGCAGCACGAACGCGATCAGGAAGTTCTGCAACGTGGGCTGCAGGAAGTACAGGAACACACTGCCGGTGACCATGCCGAGCACGGTGCGTGCGATGAGCAGCACGGTGGTCAGAATCAGCACGGCGGGAATCTTGCGACGCAACACCACCCGGCGGATGACCGCCAGGACCGACCAGCTCACGGCCGCGATCAGACCGCCGTCCAGGCCGACGGCCGTGAGCAGCAGGTAGAAGAGGCCGAGCGGCACCAGCGTGGATTCCAGCAGGTTCTTGCCGCCGTCCCGGAGGATCGCGCCGAGTGCGGGGAGGTGGACGGTCACGTTGTGTGGCATCTAGTTCTGCTGTCCCCTCGCAGGTAGCGGGTAGCGGGCGGTGGCTGATCAATCTGAACACCGGGGTGGAGTGGAGACAATGTACTCGACAGGGCTGTGAGATCCAGGTCGGATCGCGAACTAGCGCGGGACATCGGGTTAACAGTGATCCTTCGAGCCGCTCTCCGCCAGGATTCGAGCGCGATCTGGACACTGGGGGAAGAAAGTTCACCGCTGACGACGTTGCCCAACATTGACAGGTCTTGAACTCGTGTACCCGAACGTGGCGTGCGGGTAACTCGGAGGGGGCTGTTCATGGGGTGGAAAACCGCTCGGCTGAGCGACGGCGCACACGTACCGTCACCAGGAGCGGTACTCCGGGGGCGGTCGTGACGAGCGACCCGCGGACGTGGTGGCGACCGGCAGGGCAGCCGGTCGGGAGGCAGGCCAGCACGTCGGCGAACGCGTCGACCAGTGCAGCGCGGCACGGTGGCGGTGGTAGGTGGAGCACGCCCGGGGACGCCTATGAGGAGGCGGCGTGATCACGACAGCGGGCCTGGCGGTGGCCGTGCCGGCGGCCCTGATCGGCGCCGCCTGCATGGGACTGGCCAGCGCGGCACAGGCACGGGCGACCCATCAGGTCCCGGAGAGTCGGACGCTGAGTCCGCGACTGCTGGTCGACCTGGCCCGACGACCGGTGTGGCTGATCGGAGTAGGTGCCACGATCGCCGGCCTCGGCCTGCAGGTGCTGGCCCTGGGCTACGGGCCGCTGATCCTGGTGCAGCCGCTGCTGGTGACGGCGTTGCCGTTCGCCTCGTTCTTCGCGGCCGTGCTGATGGGCCGCCGGCTGGACCGGGTCATCGTGCTGGGTTCGTTCATCTGTGTCGGCGGGCTGTCCGCGTTCCTGTTGCTGGCCCGGCCGACCGGTGGTTCGGATCACCTGATCCATCAGGCGCCGCTGGGCGAACTGGCCGTGGGGCTCGGGGTGCTCGCGGCGTGCGGTCTGGTGCTGTCGTCGCTGGTCGGCGGCACTGCGAAGGTGCTGGGCCTGGCCGTGGCCACCGGCATCTTCTACGGCGTGACGGCCGGTCTGATGAAGGTCGTGGCCGGCGAGCTGCGCCAGGGCCTGACGGTGCCGTTCCAGCACTGGACCCTGTACGCGGTGTGCGTCATCGGCCCGATCGGCTTCCTGCTCAGTCAGAACACGTTCCAGCAGGGTATGAGCGTGTCGTCGGCGCTGGCCGTGATCACCACGGTCGACCCGCTGGTGGGCGTGGCGGTCGGCGTGTGGTGGCTGGGTGAGTCGGCGGCGTCCGGGGTGCTGGTCGTGGCGGGCGAACTGGTCGCGGCCGCGGTGATCGTCGCCGGGATCGCGGTGCTGTCCAAGCGCAACGAGTTCCTGGCCACACCGCAGCCGGTGCACCACCAGCCGGCCCGCGTGCCCGAACCCGCGCCACGCGCGGAGATGCACGTGGCGCAGGTCCGCTGAGCTGTCAGCCCGACGTTCTGGGCCGCAGCTCCATCGTGCAGCATTTGGGGCCGCCGCCCGACTTGCGTAGTTCGCCGATCGGCACGTACACGGGCGCGAAACCGCGCTCGGCGATCCGCGCGCCCAGTCCGGTGGCCTCCACCGGCAGTACGACGTTGCGGCCGTCAGACACGCCGTTGAGGCCCAGGCAGGCGGCATCCGTCTGGTCCGCCAGGACCGCGTCCGGGAACAGCCTGCGCAGCACGCGCAGCGAGCCGGCGGAGAACGCGCCCGGGTAGTAGGCGATCACCGGGGCGTGCCGGGAGTCGTCCAGCACACACAGGGCGGTGTCCAGGTGGTAGTAGCGCGGGTCGACCAGCCGCAGCGACACGACGGGCACGCCGAGCACCTCCTGGGCCTCGGCGTGTGCGGCGGGGTCGGTGCGGAAGCCGGTACCGGCCAGCAGCAGCCGGCCGGTCCAGGCGAAGTCGCCCTCGGCCTCGTTGATGGCGGCCGGCATCACCACGTCGCGGTAGCCGTTGGCCAGGAACCAGCGCCGGTAGTGGTCGGCCTCGGCGGCGCGCTGTTCGTTGCGGAACCGGGCGCCCAGCACGCACCCGTCGACGACGGTCCCGGAGTTGGCCGCGAACACCATGTCGGGCAGGCCGGGTTCGGGTTCGATGAGGTCGACCTGGTGGCCCAGCGCCCGGTAGGCGTCGGCCAACTGTTCCCACTGCCGGACCGCGAGCGCGGTGTCGACCGGCACGTCGGGGTTCATCCAGGGGTTGATCGCGTAGTCGACGCTGAAGTGCGTCGGCCGGCACATCAGGTACCGGCGAGCGGTCGGGATCCGCTCGCCCATCACCGGCTCGGGTCGCGAGTCCGGCGGCAGAAGTGGCACCGTCGTCATGGATCGAATGTAGGTCGGCCGACCGGCGGTCATCAATGACGCCACACCGCATGATCCGGTGCAGAATGTTGCGTATGGACGACATCGACCATCGAATCATTTCGTGTCTGGTCGCCGACGCCCGGTCCAGCTACGCGGATATCGGCGGGACCGTCGGACTGTCCGCGCCCGCGGTGAAGCGCCGGGTGGACCGGTTGCGGGACAACGGGGTACTGCGCGGGTTCACGGCCGTCGTCGATCCGGAGGCGCTCGGCTGGGGCACCGAGGCGTTCGTCGAGGTGCACTGCCGGGGCAACGTCATGCCCCACCGGATCGCGGCCAGCCTGGAGCCGCTGACCGAGGTGGTCGGCGCCTACACGGTGTCCGGCGCGGCGGACGCGATCGTGCGGCTGCGGGCGGCCGACATCCACCACCTGGAGACGGCCCTGGAGCGGCTGCGGGCGCTGGACATCATCGACCGAACGGTGTCCACGGTGGTGTTGTCGACGTTGTTGGAACGCCCGCCGGTACCAGAGCGACACACCCGGTAGCGACATCTCTTGCTTGCTGGGATGTGACAGACAGCACGAAAGACTAAGTCCGCTCTGGGGTTCGACTGGAGAATGACATGTGAAAGCAGCGTCAAAGCAGTACAGCAGCACCGCGGAACGGATCGTGCCAGACCAGATGACCAGCAGGAAAGCAGGGCCTGAGCAGGGCTTTCCCAGCCAGCGGCCGGACGATGGCGACATACGTCCTCCGCCGGGGAAGGGACTACCCTCGCGGAGGGCGCGGTGCCTGATGGTCGAACCACTGGCCGCACGGCACGGCGGTTGCGAACCAGCACGGCATCCGGGCGAACCTGTTACGGGTTCGCGCGGCCAGGTGGAGAAGAGGGATCAGCGAGCCCATGAGCGTTGATGTGGGTGGGAACGGCAGTTCGCCCGCGGCAGCGGACGGGGGTATCCGCAAACTCGACAGGGTGGTCATCCGCTTCGCCGGGGACTCCGGTGACGGTATGCAGCTGACCGGTGACCGGTTCACCAGCGAGGCGGCGGCCTACGGCAACGACCTCGCGACGCTGCCCAACTTCCCGGCCGAGATCCGGGCGCCGCAGGGCACGCTGCCCGGCGTCTCGTCCTTCCAGCTGCACTTCGCCGACTACGACATCCTGACGCCGGGCGACCGGCCGGACGTCCTGGTCGCGATGAACCCGGCGGCACTGAAGGCGAACATCCGGGACCTGCCGCCCGGCGGCATCCTGATCGTCAACACCGACGAGTTCACCAAGCGCAACCTGGCCAAGGTCGGCTACCAGGCCAGCCCGCTGGACGACGAGTCGCTGGACTCGTTCCAGGTGCACAAGGTCGCGATGACCACGCTGACCCAGGGCGCGCTGGAGTCCACCGGACTGGGCAAGAAGGACGCCGAGCGGGCGAAGAACATGTTCGCGCTGGGCCTGCTGTCGTGGATGTACCACCGGCCGACCGAGGGCACCGAGCGGTTCCTGCGGGAGAAGTTCGCGCGCAAGCCGGACATCGCCGAGGCGAACGTGCTGGCGTTCCGGGCCGGCTGGAACTACGGCGAGACCACCGAGTCCTTCGCCGTCACCTACGAGGTGGCCCCGGCCAAGCTGGCGCCCGGCACGTACCGGCAGATCACCGGCAACACCGCGCTGGCCTACGGGATCGTGGCGGCGGGCCAACTGGCCAAGCTGCCCATCCTGCTGGGCACCTACCCGATCACGCCGGCGTCGGACATCCTGCACGAGCTGTCCAAGCACAAGAACTTCGGCATCACGACGTTCCAGGCGGAGGACGAGATCGCCGGTATCGGCGCCGCGCTGGGCGCCTCGTACGGCGGCGCGCTGGGCATGACCACCACGTCCGGCCCGGGCATCGCGCTGAAGTCGGAGACGATCGGGCTGGCCGTGATGACCGAGCTGCCGCTGGTGGTCATCGACGTGCAGCGCGGCGGCCCGTCCACCGGCCTGCCGACCAAGACCGAGCAGGCCGACCTGCTGCAGGCCATGTTCGGGCGCAACGGTGAGGCACCGGTGCCGGTGGTGGCGCCGCGGTCCCCCGCCGACTGCTTCCCGACGATCCTGGACGCGGTGCGGATCGCGCTGACCTACCGCACGCCGGTCCTGGTGCTGTCCGACGGCGCGATCGCCAACGGTTCGGAGCCCTGGCTGGTGCCGGAGGTGGCCGAGCTGGACGACCTGAGCGTGCCGTTCGCCACCGCGCCGAACGCGCCGGACGGCTCCGACGAGTTCTGGCCCTACCTGCGCGACCCGGAGACGCTGGCCCGGCCGTGGGCGGTGCCCGGCACGCCCGGCCTGGAACACCGGATCGGCGGCCTGGAGAAGGCCGACGGCACCGGCAACATCTCCTACGACCCGGACAACCACGACAGGATGGTCCGGCTGCGGCAGGCCAAGGTGAGCGGGGTCACGGTGCCCGACGTCGTGGTCGACGACCCGTCCGGCGAGGCGACGACCCTGGTCGTCGGCTGGGGCTCGACGTACGGGCCGATCGGCGCGGCGGCCCGGCGGGTGCGCAACACGGGCCGGCCGATCGCGACCGTGCACCTGCGCCACCTCAACCCGTTCCCGAACAATCTCGGCGACGTGCTGGCCTCGTACTCCCGGGTGGTGGTACCCGAAATGAACCTGGGCCAGCTCGCCCTGCTGCTCAGGGCGAAGTACCTGGTGGACGCGGTGAGCTACACGAAGGTCGCCGGCCTGCCGTTCAAGGCCGAGGAGTTGCAGGGCGTGTTCACCGACATCATCGAGGGAGGCGTGACGCGGTGACGGCGATCGATCTCGGGCTGCCGACGCTGGGGGGCCTTGACCTGGTCCCCACGTTCGACGGGAAGCAGTCCGCGAAGGAGTACAAGTCCGACCAGGAAGTGCGCTGGTGCCCGGGTTGTGGTGACTACGCGGTGCTGGCGGCGGTGCAGGGGTTCGTCCCGCAGTTGGGCCTCAAGCGCGAGAACATCGTGTTCGTATCGGGGATCGGCTGCTCCAGCCGGTTCCCGTACTACATGAACACCTACGGCGTGCACTCCATCCACGGCCGCGCGCCGGCCATCGCCACCGGTCTCGCGGTGAGCCGTCCCGACCTGTCGGTGTGGGTGGTCACCGGGGACGGCGACGCGCTGTCCATCGGCGGCAACCACCTCATGCACGTGCTACGCCGCAACGTGAACCTGAAGATCCTGCTGTTCAACAACCGGATCTACGGCCTGACCAAGGGCCAGTACTCGCCCACCAGCGAGCAGGGCAAGATCACCAAGTCCACGCCGATGGGTTCGCTGGACTTCCCGTTCAACCCCGTGTCGCTGGCACTGGGCGCCGAGGCCAGTTTCGTGGCCAGGGCGCTGGACTCGGACCGCAAGCAGCTCACCGAGGTGCTGCGGGCCGCTGCCGAGCACCGGGGCACCGCACTGGTGGAGATCTACCAGAACTGCCCGATCTTCAACGACGGCGCGTTCGACGTGCTGAAGGAGCCCGGCGAGCGGGAGCGGCGGATCATCAACCTGACCCACGGCCAGCCCATCGTTTTCGGGCCGGAGGGCGAGTACGGCGTGGTCCGTGAGCCGGGCACCGGTTCGCTGGCCGTGCGCAAGGTCGCCGAGGTGGGCATGGACGCGGTGCTCACGCACGACGCATCGGCCCAGGACCCGTCCTACGCCTTCGCCCTGTCCCGGCTGACCGGTTCGGACCTGGCGCACACCGTCACCGGCGTGTTCCGCTCCGTCGACCGGCCGACCTACGACGACCAGGCCAGGGCCCAGGTGGCCGAGGCGAAGGACGCCAAGCCGGCCGACCTGCAGGGCCTGCTGCGCGGCAACGACACCTGGACCGTGGTGGCCTGACTCAGTTGCTGTGCGGACGTTCCCAGCTCGTGAATCCGGCGCGCTGGGCGTCCTCCGGCGAGCGGAACCACACCTGCGGCTCCAACCGGTCGAAGAACGGCGACGACGAGGTGTGGAACACCATCGACGACGTCCGTGCCTTCACCTGGAACTGCGGTGAGGGCGCGGATCCGTCCGGTTTGGGCAGTGCCGAACCCGGTCCGAACGGGCCGCCGCCGTTGTCCTGGTCGACCGGACCGGTGGTCTGGGCCGGCGGTTGGTCCGCGGGCGGGACCGGCGGCATCGGGATCGACTGGGTCACCGGACCGTCCACGCCGGTCCGCACGCGGACCGGGCGGGCCGTCGGCGGCTGGTCGAGGAAACCGTCGGTGGCGAACTCCTCCGTCGTCTCGGTGCGACCGGGACGGTCGTCGAAGGACCGGTCCGGCTGCGGCTCGTACCGTTCCTCGTACGGCTGCTGGGGTTCGTCGTAACCCTGGGGCTCGTCGTAGGTGGGCTCGCCGTAGCCGGGCGGCACCTCGGCCAGATCGGGCAGGAAGCCGTCGTCCTGGTAGGACTGATAGCCCTCGGCGGCCGCCTCGGGCGGGACCACCGGTTCGAACAGCGACCGGCTCGGGCTCGGGTCGTCCTCGTAGATGGTGTCGTGCTCGGTGCCGAACACCGACTCGCGCAACAGGTCGGGGTGGTCCAGGTCGGGCCGGCTGACCGGCAGGATCCGCTGGGTCACCGGGCCCTCGGGCTGCCACCCGGCCGGTTCGAACAGGCTGGTGCCGGCGTCGGTCATCACATGCGTGCCGTTGGTGGAGGGCTGGGCGTCGGCCGCGAACTCCCGGCCGCCGTGCGTACCGCCGTCCTCACCCAGCCAGCGGCTGTCATAGCCGTCCGCGGCGGTCGGCTTCTGGAACGGCTGGAAGCCGCCCTCCTCGATGGGCGTCATGTCCCCGGGCCGCTGCCGCTGCGCGTCGACCAGCTCGGACTCCTGGAAGGGCGACTCGAACGGCGACTGGAACGGTGATTCGAACGGGGCGAACCGCAGGGACGCCTCGCGACTGACCTCGCGGCGGGGCAGCGGGGTGCTGGACTCGGCCGGCTCCTCGACGTCCTCATAGCGGTACTCGCCGAAGTGGAACCCGTTGTCCTCGCCCGCGAAGTCGCCGGTGAGTTGACCGGACCGGTCGCCGTTCTGCTCGTACTCGTCCGCGTAGCTCTCGTACGCCTCGTAGCCCTCGATCTGCGGCATGACCGAGGTGACGTCGGCGGCGCCGGGAGCGGCCACCTCGCCGTGGGTCACCTCGTCCGAGTCCGCCGTGGACGGCGCCTGGTTCGCGCCGGAACGCAGGAAGTCCAGGTACTGGGCGTCAGCGTCCTCTGTGGACGGAACGGGCGGCAGGACAGGCGGTCCGGTGCGCTCCGGGTCGCCGCCCAGCCACGACGTGATCTCGGTCCGCTCGGCGGCCGGTTCCCCGGGCAGCCACTGGGACTCGCGGCCGACGGGCTCGTCGGCCCGCTCGGGCTGCCAGGGCTCCTCCGGCTGCCAGGACTCGAAATGCTCGGTGGCCGGCGCGGGCGCCGGGGTCGACGGCGGGGTGGGCGGCACACCGGGCTGCCACGGTGCGGGCGCGGCCCGGGTGGCCTCCTCGGCCTCCTCTTCCCACGCCTCGCTGATCCGGGCGACACCCGGGAAGTCCTCGACGCCCGAGCGCGACTCGCGCTCGCCGGAGTCGGTGTCGTCCAGCAGGTCGGTGGCCAGGCTGCCGCCGGGGGTGAGCAGGCCGCCGCGGTTGCGGTTGGCGGCGAAGCCGTCCCGCGTCAGGTTGGCGGAGGCGAACGGGCCCCGGTCGAACACGGAGCGGCCGTACTCGCCGTCCTGGCGGGCGGATCTCGCGTCGGCCGCCAGCCGAGCCTCCAGGTCCGCCACCTTGTTGCTCAGTGGCCGGACCCGCACCACCCAGTCGAGCAACACACCGACGGCGAAGCCGACCAGGCAGGCGAACCACACCTGCCCGAAGATCCACATCACGGGACGTCCTTCCTGCGTGCACCGTGCCCGGCGCCGACCCACGACCCAGGACAGCTTCCTGCCCTCGTCCGGTCTACCCCGGGGGAGGTAGCCCGTTCGGCGGATAGCGACTGGAGTGAATCGTCCTTGCGCGCACAACGCAGCGGGATCATCTGTGCTGGACGTCACATCCTGGCATGCCGAAGGCCACCTACCTCTCGCGGGTCAGCCTAGCAACCGGACGGGTGACCGGACCGCTCAACCGGGTGGTTCCGATCGAGGGACGCGCGACCAGCGCGGACCGGCGCGGAGGGGCCTCCGGCGGGCTCAGCCGGTGCGGTCCACCAGGTAGTCCGCCATCGACCGCAGCGCGTCCCTGGCCGGGCTGTCCGGCAGCGCCCGCAGCACGTCCCTGGCGCGGTCGGCGTAGTCGGCCAGGGTCTTGCGGGCCCTGGGCAGGCCGGTCGACTCACGCAGCAGCGAGAGGGCCTCGGCGACCTCGGCGTCCTCGGTCAGCGGCCGGGACAGCAGATCGCTCAACCGCTTGCCGTCCGGGTTGCGGGTGTCGGCGTCGGCCATGGCGAACAGCATCGGCAGGGTCGGCACGCCCTCGCGCAGGTCGGTGCCCGGCGTCTTGCCCGACTCGTCGCCGGACGACGCGATGTCGATGACGTCGTCGGAGATCTGGAAGGCGGCGCCGACGATCTCGCCGTACCGGCGCAGCGCGGTGATGTGCTCGTCGGCGGCGCCGGAGCACATGCCGCCGAACCGGCCGGACGTGGCGATCAGCGAGCCGGTCTTCTGATGGATCACCGACTGGTAGTGCCGGATCGGGTCTTCGCCCGGCGCCGGGCCGATGGTCTCCCGCATCTGGCCGGTGACCAGTTCGGCGAACGTCTCGGCGATGATCCGGGCCGCGTCGGTGCCCAGGTCGGACACCAGGCGGGAGGCGTGCGCGAAGAGGTAGTCACCGGCCAGGATCGCCACCGTGTTGTCCCACCGGGCGTTGGCGCTGTCCGTGCCGCGCCGCATGGTGGCCTCGTCCATCACGTCGTCGTGGTACAGCGTCGCGATGTGCACCAGCTCCACGGCGGCGGCCGCGGTGACGACGTCCTGCCGCTTCGGGTCGCCGAACTGGGCGGCCAGCAGGGTGAACAGTGGACGGACCCGCTTGCCGCCGGCCACCACCAGGTGCAGCGCGGTGGACCGGACGAACTCCACCTCACTGTCCACGACGGTGTGCAGCACGTCCTCGACCCGGTCCAGGCCGGCCTTGATGCCGGCCGTCAGGCCCGGGTCGACGAGGTCGAACAGCAGTACCTGCTCGTCACCGGTCGTCACCGGCCTGTGCACAATCACGGACGCCCCCGAAGCACGGTCAGAGGGCGAAGCCTCCGCTTCCCGCCCAGTCCAGGACGATCTGCGGCCACACGCCCAACACGAGTGTCACCAATACGCCCAGCGTAATCGCCGCTGTGGTGAACGGGCCGGGCACACTGACCGTCGGACCGTCCGCGGCGGGCTCGCTGAAGTACATCAGCACGATGACACGCAGGTAATACGACGCGGCGACCGTGCTGGCGATCAACGCGAGCACCACCAGCGGCCCTTCGCCGTCGTTCATCGCGGCCGAGAAGACCACGAATTTGCTGACAAAACCGCTGGTCAGCGGGATGCCGGCGAGAGCGAGCAGCAGGAAGGTGAACACACCGGCCAGCAATGGTGATCGTTTGGCCAGGCCGGCCCATTGGGAAAGGTGTGATGCCTCACCATTGGAGTCCCGGACCAGAGTGATGACGCCGAATGTCGCGATGGTGGTGAAACCGTATGCGACCAGGTAGAACAGTGTTCCGGACAGCCCTCGGCTGGTCAGCGCGATAGCACCGACCAGGATGAATCCGGCGTGCGCGATCGACGAATAGGCGATCATGCGTTTGACATCACTCTGTGTGATACCCAACACGGCGCCGAGGAACATCGAGACGATCGCGACGGCCCACAGCACGCCCCGCCACTCCCAGCTCGTGGACTGGAACGCGACCGTCAGCACCCGCAGGATCGCGCCGAACGCGGCCACCTTCGTGCAGGCGCCCATGAACGCGGTGACCGGGGTGGGCGAGCCGACGTAGACGTCCGGCGTCCAGGTGTGGAACGGCGCGACAGACGCCTTGAACAGCAGGCCCACGACGAGCAGCGCCATGCCGCCGAACAGCAGCGTGTCCGACCGGTTGGTGCCGGCGGCCGCGTGCGCGATGTCGGACAGCTTGACCGAGCTGGCGTACCCGTAGAGCAGGGCCAGGCCGTACAGGAAGAACGCGGAGGCGAACGCGCCGAGCAGGAAGTACTTGACCGCCGCCTCCTGGGACAGCAGCCGGCGCCGGCGGGCCAGGCCGCACATCAGGTACAGCGGCAGCGACAGCACTTCCAGGGCCACGAACATGGTGAGCAGGTCGTTGGCCGAGCAGAACACCATCATCCCGCCGAGCGCGAACAGCGTGAGCGGGAACACCTCGGTCTGCATGCCGCCGAGCAGCTTGTCGGCCCGTTCGGACAGCGCACCGGGCCGGATCGCGGCGTTCGCCACGAAGTAGCCGCCCTTGTCCACGGTCCGGTCGGCGATCAGCAGCACCGCGCCCAGGGCGAGTGCCAGCAGCGTGCCCCACAGGAACAGTGCCGGGCGGTCGATGGACAGCGTGCCGGACAGCGTGGTGATGCCGGCCTTGGGCGCGTCCCGCAGGTACAGCACCAGCGCGATGGCGGCGGCGACCAGGGTCAGCAGGGTCAGTGTCACCTGGGCGGCCCACCGGGACCGGCGCGGCACGAAGGCCTCGAACAGCACCCCGATGCACGCGGCGCCCAGCACCACCAGGGGTGCGGCGATCGCGCCGTAGTTCACCGAAGGTGTGGCGATCGGTGTGGTGACGGCGGTCAGATCGATCGAAAGCGCCACGTCAGTTGCCTTCCTGAACACTGACCTGCTGGACGGTCGCGGTCACCGACGGGTTCACGATGTCCAGCAGAGGCTTGGGATAGAAGCCGAGCAGCAGGATCAGCACCACCACCGGCGCGAGCACCATCCGCTCGAAACCGGACAGGTCCCGGATCATCTTCCTGGCGCCCAGCGACGGGTCGGTGGCCGCCCCCGGTCCACCCGCGACACTGACCAGGGCGTTGCCGCGGATCGGGCCGTGCGCCACCCGCTGGTAGAGCCACAGCACGTACAGCGCGGCGAGGATCATGCCGATCGTGGCCAGGATCGTGTACACCGGCTGGGTCTGGTAACTGCCCAGCAGCACCAGGAACTCGCTGACGAACGAGTTCGTCCCGGGCAGTGACAGCGTGCTCAGGCCGGCCAGGAAGAACACGCCGGCCAGGATCGGCGTGAGTTTCATCAGCCCGCCGTAGTCCTCGGCCCGCACCGATCCCCGCCCGCGTACCGCGATCATGCCGACCACGAGCAACAGCATCCCGGTGGCCAGGCTGTGGTTGACCATGTAGGTCACCGCGCCGACCGTGCCCTGCTGGGTGAACGCGAACACACCCAGCGCCATGAATCCGAAGTGGGCCAGCGACACGTAGGCGATGAACCGCTTCATGTCGCTCTGGCCGGCGGCCACGATGGAGCCGTAGAGGATGCCGGCCACGGCGAGCACCAGCAGCAGCGGGGCGAGCGTGCGGCTGGCGTCCGGGTACAGCTCCAGGTTGTAGCGCAGGAAACCGAAGATGCCGACCTTGTCCAGCACACCCACCAGCAGCACTCCGACGCCGGTCGGCGCCTCCGCGGTCGCGTCCGGCAGCCAGGTGTGGAACGGCACCAGCGGCGCCTTGATGGCGAACGCGAAGAAGAAGCCCATGAACAGCCAGATCTGGGTGTGCAGTGGAGCGTGGCTGACCACGGCGGTCAGCGTCGCCCAGTCGAACGTCCCGCTGCCGGTGACCGACTGCACGTAGGACCAGGTGCCGATGGCGGACGCCAGCATCAGCAGGCCGCCGAGGAACGAGTACAGGAAGAACTTGACCGCCGCGTAGCGCCGGTTGACCCCGCCGTAGCTGCCGATGAGGAAGTACATCGGGATCAGCATCAGCTCGAACAGCACGTAGAACAGGAACACGTCGGTCGCGCTGAACACGCCGATCATCAGCGCTTCCAGCGTCAGGATCAACGCGAAGAACCCCGCCGCCGACCGTCCTTCCGGGAGCTTCTCGTCCCAGGACGCGCCCAGCACCACCGGCACCAGGAAGCTGATCATCAGCACCATGACCAGTGCGATGCCGTCCATGCCGAACGAGATGTGCACGCCGAACGAGCGCACCCAGTCCGCCGAACCGGAGAACTGAATGCGGGCGCCACCGGTGTGGTACGAGAAGATCGAGATGACGGCGAGCGCGAACTCGACCACCGAGATCCCCAGCGCGACCAGCTTCGCCGTCCGGGCGTCGTTGCGGAACAGGGTGACCAGGACCGCGCCGACCAGCGGCACGAGCAGCAACGCCAGCAGCACGGGGAACCCGTTGCCGGAGGTGGTCGCCGGCGTCGTCGCGACGGCGGTGTGCAGGACGGTCATCCCGAGAACCTCACCAACAGCAGCGCCGCGATCAAGAGGATCGAGCCTCCCAACATGCTCAGTGCGTAGGACCGCACGAACCCGGTCTGGAGCTTGCGCAATCGGCCGGAACTACCGCCGAACGCCTTGGCGATCCCGTTCACCAGGCCGTCCACGCCACGCCGGTCGGAGAACACCAGCGCGCCGGTCAGCCACTGGCCCGGCCGGGCCAGCAGGGTCTCGTTCAGCGTGTTGCCGTACAGGTCGTTGCGGGCGGCCCGGATCGGCCAGGCGACCGGTTCCGGCCGGCGCACCGGCACCTGCCGGCGGCCGATCGCCAGGATGGCCACGACCACGCCCGCCGCGGCGAGCACCAGGGTCAGCGCGGTGACCGCGCCGGGCGACAGGGACCCGCCCGTGGTGCGCTCCTGCAGCGGCCCCAGCGACGGGGTCAGCCAGTCGGCCAGGCGGTGGCCCAGCGTCAGGTAGGCACCGGCACCGACCGAGCCGATCGCCAGGATGATCATCGGGATGGTCATCACGGCAGGTGCCTCGTGCGGGTGGTAGTCGCCGCCGTCGGCCGTCTTCAGGTCCTTCCAGCGGGCCGGACCGAAGAACGTCATGATCACCAGGCGGGTCATGTAGAACGCGGTGAGGCCGGCCGCGATCGCCGCCGCCAGGCCGAACACCCAGCCGCGCCAACCACCCTGGGCGAACGCCGCGTCGATGATGGCGTCCTTGGAGTAGAAGCCGGACAGGAACGGGAAGCCGATCAGGGCCAGGTAGCCCAGGCCGAACGTGACCGCCGTGATCGGCATTCGCCGGAACAGCGCGCCGAAGCGCCGCATATCCGTCTCGTCGTCCATGGCGTGCATGACCGAACCGGCGCCGAGGAACAGCCCGGCCTTGAAGAAGCCGTGCGAGAGCAGGTGCACGATGCCCAGCGCGTAGCCGAACGGGCCCAGGCCGACGGCCAGCATCATGTAGCCGATCTGGCTCACCGTGGAGTAGGCCAGCACCTTCTTGATGTCGTCGTAGGCGCAGCCGATGATCGCACCGAGCAGCAGCGTGATCGCGCCGATGATGACCACCAGCAGTCGGCCCGACGACGTCAGGTCGTAGATCGGGTTGGACCGGGCCACCAGGTACACACCGGCGGTGACCATGGTCGCCGCGTGGATCAGGGCCGACACCGGGGTGGGGCCCTCCATGGCGTCGGGCAACCACGACTGGAGCGGGAACTGGCCGGACTTGCCGCAGGCGCCCAGCAGCAACAGCAGCGCCACCGCGGTGAGGGTGCCGCCGGACAGCGTGTGCGCCTGGGCGAACACCTGGGTGTACTGCGTGGTGTGCAGCTTGGCGAACAGGATGAAGATCGCCAGCGCGAGGCCGACGTCACCGACCCTGTTCATCAGGAACGCCTTCTTGGCGGCGGTCGCGGCCGACGGCCGGTCGGAGTACCACCCGATGAGCAGGTAGGACGCCAGGCCGACGCCCTCCCAGCCCAGGTACAGGGTCACGTAACCGTTGCCCAGCACCAGCAGCAGCATCGACGCGATGAACAGGTTCAGGTAGGCGAAGAACCGCCGCCGGTCCCGGTCGTGCGACATGTAGCCGATCGAGTAGATGTGGATCAACCCACCGACGCCGGTGATCAGCAGCACGAACGTCAGCGACAGCGGATCCAGCCGCAGCCCGAAGTCGACCTGGAGCGCGTTCACGGGGATCCACGTGAACAGGTGCAGGTTCTGCACCCGCTGCGCGGCCGGCAGGCCGGTGGCGTGCAGGAACTCGACGAGGCCCCACACGAACGCCAGCACGATGGTGGCGACACCGAGCAGGTGCCCCCAGCCGTCCGTGCGGCGACCGCCGATCAGCAGCACCAGCGCGCCGAACGCGGGCAGCGCGAGCAACAGCCACGCGGTCGACGCGACTCCGCTCGCCGCGATCACATTCCCCATGTCTCGCGTGCTCCTCTAGTACTTCAACAGGTTCGAGTCGTCGACCGACGCGGACCGGCGGGTCCGGAAGATCGACATGATGATCGCGAGCCCGACGACGACCTCGGCGGCGGCAACGACCATCACGAAGAACGCCATCACCTGACCGTTGAGCGAGCCGTTCACCCTGGCGAAGGTGACCAGGGTGAGGTTCACCGAGTTGAGCATCAGCTCGATGCACATGAACACGACGATCGCGTTGCGCCGCACCAGAACGCCGATCACGCCGATGGCGAACAGCAGCGCCGCAAGAATGAGGTAGAAAGACGGGCTCACGAGCGCACCTCCTCTTCGGACGGCTTGCCGCCCTCGACGAGCGCGTGCGCGTCGGCGTGCTCGCCGGTGTCGGCGACCTCGGCCAGGTCGGAGCTGAACTCCTCGACCGGGGTGGACTCGATGATCTCGGACAGCGACTCCGGCGCGATCGAGCCGTCCGGCAGCAGGGCGGGTGTGGCCACCGAGTTGCCGGTGGCGAAGACGCCGGGGCCGGGCAGCGGCGACGGGCGGTCGTGCTCGCCGCGGAACCGGGCGACCACGAGTTCGCGCTGGGTCCGCTTGGCTCCCTTGGCACCCCGGCCGGTGTAGGCCAGCACCATCGCGCCGACGGCGGCCGTGATCAACAGCGCCGAGGTCAGCTCGAACGGGAACAGGAACGTGGTGAACAGCGACCGGCCGATCTGGCTGACGTTGCCGCCGTTCGCGGCGTTCGGCCCGGCCAGGTTCGCCGTGGTGACCGTGGTCAGCGCGCGGGCCACGATGCCGACGATCAGGCCGGCCAGGCCGACGCCGAGCACACCGGCCCAGAACCGCTGGCCGCGCAGGACCTCGACGACCGAGTCGGACGCGTCCCTGCCGACCATCATCAGCACGAACAGGAACAGCATCATGATCGCGCCGGTGTAGACGATGATCTGCACGAAGCCCAGGAACGGCGCCTGCTCGACCATGTACATCATGCCCAGGCACAGCATGGTGAGCACGAGCCACAGTGCCGAGTGGACGGCGTTGCGGGAGAACAGCATGCCCAGCGCGCCGAGCAGGGCCAGCGGGCCGAGGACCCAGAACGCGATCGTCTCGGCGGGGTAGATGTAGCCGGCCGGGTGTGCCGGTCCGGTGGCGAGCAGCAGTGCGGCGTGGGCCAGCATCAGCGCCTCGCCTCCTCACTACTGGTCTCGACGATGGCACCTTCCGGCACGCCCGCCCGGCGGGCCAGCGCGGGACCGTTGACGTAGTAGTCCTGCTCGTTCTCGCCCAGCCGCATCGGGTGCGGCGGCTGCTCCATGCCGGGCAGCAGCGGCGCCATGAGCTGTTCCTTGGTGTAGATCAGGTCCTGCCGGTTGTCGTCGGCCAGCTCGTAGAAGTTCGTCATGGTCAGCGAGCGGGTCGGGCAGGCCTCGATGCACAGGCCGCAGCCGATGCACCGCAGGTAGTTGATCTGGTAGTCGGCGCCGTACCGCTCACCGGGCGAGAACCGGGCTTCCTCGGTGTTGTCGCCACCCTCGACGAAGATGGCGTCCGCCGGGCAGGCCCACGCGCACAGCTCGCAGCCCACGCACTTCTCCAGGCCGTCCGGGTGCCGGTTGAGCTGGTGGCGGCCGTGGTAGCGCGGTGCGGTGCCCCGGAAGTCCTCCGGGTACTGCTCGGTGACCACCTTCTTGAACATCGTGCCGAAGGTGACGCCGAATCCCTTGAGGGGATCAAATATCCCCATTTTCCGCCTCCTCGTCTCCCGCGGCGCCCGCCGGAACCGAGGCGACCGCCCTGGCCCGCTCACCGCGGACCGACCGGCGCCTGCCCGGCTTGGGCACCACCAGATCCAGCGGCGGCACCGGGTAGCCACCGCCGGTCACCTGCACGCGCTTGTCCTGGACCCGTCGCTCGGGCACGACGAACGCGATGATCAGCGCGACCACCACGACACAGCCGAGGATCACCAGGATGACCGGACCGCTGAAACCGTAGCGGGCCCGGACGTCCCGCACGGCGATCACCGCGACGATCCAGATCAGGCTGATCGGCACCAGGAACTTCCAGCCCAGCCGCATGAACTGGTCGTAGCGCATGCGGGGCAGCGTGCCGCGCAACCAGATGTAGATGAACAGGAAGATCAGTGTCTTGATCAGGAACCAGATCACCGGGTACCAGCCGGTGTTGGCGCCGCTCCACAGCGACAGCGGCCACGGGGCCCGCCAGCCGCCCAGGAACAGCGTGGTGGCCACGCAGGACACCACGACCATGTTCACGTACTCGGCGAGGAAGAACAGCGCGAACTTCAGCGACGTGTACTCGGTGTGGAAGCCGCCGACCAGTTCGGACTCGGCCTCCGGCAGGTCGAACGGGGCCCGGTTGGTCTCGCCGACCATGGAGATCAGGTAGATCAGGAAGCTGGGCAGCAGCAGCCACACGTACCAGCCGCCGGCCTGCGCGTTCACGATGTCCGCCGTGGACAGCGAGTGCGCCTGGATCAGCACGGCGACGATGGCCAGGCCCATCGCGATCTCGTAGGAGATCACCTGGGCGGCCGAGCGCAGCGAGCCGAGCAGCGGGTAGGGCGAGCCGGACGACCAGCCGGACAGCACGATGCCGTAGACGCCCAGGGACGAGCAGGCCAGCACCACGAGGATGCCGACCGGCAGGTCGGTGAGCTGCAGTGCGGTCTGGTGGCCGAACATCGACACGGGCGGGCCGAACGGGATCACCGAGAAGGCCAGGAACGCCGGGATCGTGGACACGACGGGTGCGATGAAGTACACCCACTTGTCCGCCAGGACCGGCCGGATGTCCTCCTTGAAGGCCAGTTTCAGGCCGTCGGCCAGCGACTGGAGCCAGCCGTTCGGGCCGACCCGGTTCGGGCCGGGCCGGTGTTGCATGCGGCCGACGACCTTGCGCTCCCAGTTGATCATGAACAGTGTCATGACCACGCCGAAGGCGAACAGGACGACGACCTTGATCAGCACCAGCCAGGCCGGGTCCTGCGCCAGCAGCTTGGCGGTGTCCCCGTTCGTGTAGAGGTGGAACGGGACGTGCATCACGCCTCCCTCTCCGTGCCGGTGCCGCCGGCACGCACACCCACCAGATCACCGTGCCGGGCACCCAACCGGTGCACGGTCGACGGTCCCGAGTTCGCCGGCAGCCACACCGTGTCCGGCGGCAGGTCGGCCTCGACGGCGGGCAGCGCCACCGAGTCGTGCCGGCCGGTCACCGTGACCAGTTCGCCGAACCGGACGCCGAGCCGGGCCGCGGTGTCCGCGTTCAGCATGGCGACCGGTGCCTTGGCGGTGGCCGCCAGGTGCGGTTCGCCGTCCTGCATGGAGCCGTTGTCCAGCAACTGGCGCCAGGTGGCCAGCAGTGCCTGGCCGGCACCGGCGGCGGCCGGCCCGACCGGGGCGATCTCGGCCCTGCCCGGCGCGACGGTGGCCAGGCGGTCGTAGCCGTCGGCGATCCGGTCCAGTTCGGCGCGGGACGCGGCGACGGTCTGGGTGAACAGGTCGACATCCATCTCGACGGCCAGCGTGTCCAGGATCCGGCACTCCGGCAGCGCGCCGGTGGCCTCCAGGGTGGCGGCGAACGAGCGGGCCCTGCCCTCCCAGTTGAGGTAGGTGCCGGAGCGCTCGGTGACCGGCGCGACCGGCAGTACCACGTGCGCCCTGCGGGTCACCTCGCTGGCCCGCTGTTCCAGGCTCACCACGAAGTCCGCTGTGGACAGTGCGGTCATGGCCAGCGCGGGGTCGGGCAGGTCGTCCGGGTCGACGCCGGCCACCACCAGGCCGGACAGGCCGGCCGCCGCGGCGGCGGTGAGGATGCCGGTGGTGTCACGGCCGGGCTGGGCCGGCAGCGCGCCGGTGGCCAGGCCCCAGGACCGCTCCAGCTCACCGCGGGCGACGCCGTCGTCGACCAGGCGGCCGCCGGGCAGCAGCGTCGGCGCGGCACCCGCGGCCAGCGCGCCGCGTTCGCCCGCCCGGCGCGGAATCCACGCGATCCGGGCGCTGGTGGCCTCGGCGGTCCGGCGCACCGCGCCGAACAGTCCGGGGACGGCCGCGGCCCGCTCACCGACCAGGATCACCGAGCCCGGCCTGCCCAGGGCCTCGGTCACGTCGGCGGGCAGCTCGCCCAGCCGGACGGCCTCGGTGCCGGGCGCGGCCAGCAGCAGCGTGCCGTTGGTCTTGCGCACCGACGGGGTGGCCCACTGGCCGAGGTGGAACAGCCGCAGCTGCCCGCGCCGCGCCGACTTGCGCAGCCGCAGGAAGACGATCGGCGACTCCTCCTCCGGTTCGAACGCCACGGTCAGCACGGTCGGCGCCGCCTCGACGTCGGCGTAGGTGACGCCGCCCCGCTCGGGGGTGGCGCCCAGCGCGACGTCGGTGAGGAAGTCCAGCTCCTCGGCCGAGTGGTCGCGGGCGCGGAAGTCGATGTCGTTGGTGCGCAACGCCATCCGGGCGAACTTCGAGTAGGCGTAGGCGTCCTCGACAGTCAGCCGACCGCCGGTCAGCACGCCCACGCCGTGCGCGTTGCGGGCCGCGGTCAGGCCGGCCGCCGCCATCCGCAGCGCCTCGGTCCAGGTCGAGTCACGCAGTTCGCCGGTGGTCTCGTCGCGCACCATCGGGCGGAGCAGGCGGTCGCCGACGGTCGCGTACTGGAAGGCGAACCGGCCCTTGTCGCAGTTCCACTCCTCGTTCACCGCCGGGTCGTTGCCGGCCAGTCGCCGGGTGATCCGGCCGCGCCGCCAGTCGTTGCGCTGGGCGCAGCCGGACGCGCAGTGCTCGCACACGCTCGGCGTGGAGATCAGGTCGAACGGGCGGGAGCGGAACCGGTACGCGGCCGAGGTGAGCGCGCCGACCGGGCAGATCTGGATGACGTTGCCGGAGAAGTAGCTGCCGCCGGGCAGGTCGTTGACCGGCAGGGTGCCACCGAGATCGGCCGTCTCCGCGGTGCCCACCTGCTGGACGGCACCGCGCTCGAGCAGGTCGATGAACTGGTCGCCGGCGATCTCCCCGGCGAACCGGGTGCACCGCTGGCACAGCACGCAGCGCTCACGGTCCAGCAGCACCTGCGGGGTGACGTGGATCGGCTTGGCGAACGTCCGCTTGGCGTCCACGAACCGGGAGTCGGCCCGGCCGTGCGCCAGGGCCTGGTTCTGCAGCGGGCACTCACCGCCCTTGTCGCAGATCGGGCAGTCCAGCGGGTGGTTGATGAGCAGCAGCTCCATCACGCCCTGCTGGGCCTTGTCCGCGACGGCCGAGGTGCGCTGGGTGCGCACCACCATGCCGTCGGCGACGGTGACCGCGCAGGCCGGCTGCGGCTTGGGCATCGGCCGGCCGCCCATCTCGACCTCGACCAGGCACTGCCGGCAGGCGGCGGCCGGGTCGAGCAGCGGGTGGTCGCAGAACCGGGGAATCTCCACCCCGATCCGCTCCGCCGCCCGGATGATCAGCTCGCCCTTGGGCGCGTCGATCTCGACGCCGTCCACGGTGAGCCGCACGTGCCCTTCCGGCACCGGGCGTTCGGTCTTCTGCTCGGGTGCGATCGTCATGGTGTCAGTGCGCTCCCGCCAGCTCGCGCGTCGAGGGCCGGTTCGCGTCGCACAGGGCGAGGAACTCGTCCCGGAAGTACTTGATGCCGCTCTGGATCGGCGACACCGCACCGTCGCCGAGCGCGCAGAACGAGCGGCCGAAGATGTTGTCGCAGATGTCCAGCATCGTGTCGATGTCGGCGGGCGTGCCCTCGCCGGCCAGCATCCGCTCCAGGATCTTGGCCAGCCAGTAGGTGCCCTCCCGGCACGGCGTGCACTTGCCGCACGACTCGTGCTCGTAGAACTGGGTCCACTTCATCACGGCCCAGGGCACCGACACCGTCTCGTTGAAGATCATCAGTGCCGTGGTGCCGAGGATCGTGCCCGCCTCGACCGCGCCCTCGAAGTCCAGCGGGACGTCCAGGTGCTCCGCGGTGAGCAGTGGCGTGGACGACCCGCCCGGCGTCCAGAACTTCAGCGGGATGCCGTCCTTCATGCCACCGGCCAGGTCCAGCAGCTCGCGCAGCGTGGTGCCCATCGGCGCCTCGTACTGGCCGGGCCGCTCGACGTGGCCGGACAGCGAGAAGATCTTCGGGCCCGGCGACTTCTCCCGACCCATGGTGCGGAACCAGGCCGAGCCGCCGTTGACGATGAACGGCACGCTGGCGATGGTCTCCACGTTGTTCACCGTGGTGGGCGCCGCGTACAGGCCGGCGGCCGCCGGGAACGGCGGCTTGAGCCGGGGCTGGCCGCGCCGGCCCTCCAGGGAGTCCAGCAGCGCGGTCTCCTCACCGCAGATGTAGGCGCCGGCACCCGCGTGCACGGTGATCTCCAGGTCGAAACCGGACCCGAGGATGTTCGTGCCCAGGTAGCCCGCCGCCCGCGCCTCGCGGACCGCCGACTCCAGCCGGCGGATGCAGTGCAGCGCCTCGCCGCGCACGTAGATGAAGCAGTGGTGGGACCGCATCGCGTACGAGGCGATCACGCAGCCCTCGATCAGCGAGTGCGGGTCCGCCATCATCAGCGGGATGTCCTTGCAGGTGCCCGGTTCGCCCTCGTCGGCGTTGATCACCAGGTAGTGCGGCTTGTCCTCGTTGGGCGGCATGAAGCTCCACTTCACGCCGGTCGGGAAGCCGGCACCGCCCCGCCCGCGCAGGCCGGAGTCCTTGAGCAGGTTGACCAGCTGGGCCGGCGTGCCGGCCATCGCCTTGCGCAGCGCCGTGTAGCCCTCGAGCTGCTCGTAGACGTCCAGCCGCCACGACTTGGGCGACAGCCATCGCTTGGTGAGCACCGGGGTGAGCGGATCGACGCTCGTCGTCGGTTCGGTCATCGCGCGCCTCTCACTTCGCTTCTTCCACGACCGGCAGCGGCACGTCGTCCGGCATGACCGGCGCGGTCCAGCCGCGGTCGTTGGCGATCGCGGCGCCGCGCAACGTCTCGGCGGCCGCCGACGGCCCGTCCACCCTGGTGTCCAGGTCGTCGAAGAAACCGGCCAGTTCCCGCTCCACGGAACGGAAGTCGGACAGCGGCCCGCCCCGGTCCGGGTCCGGCCGCTCGCCCTGGCGCAGCCGGTCCACCAGCGCGGTGGCCGAGTCGACGGTCTGGTTGTCGTAGAACTCGTAGTTCACCTGGACCACCGGCGCGAGATCGCAGGCCGCCAGGCATTCCGCGTGCTCCAACGTGATCGAGCCGGTGCTACCCGGCTCGCCGAACGTCTCCTCGTTGCCGTGCGCGCCATGGTCGGCGTCGCTGCCGAGGAACTCGCGCAGCTTCGCGTAGATCGCGTCGCCGCCGAGCATCGCGCACATCGTGTTGGTGCAGACGCTCACCAGGTGCTCGCCGCAGGCCGTGCGCTTGTACATCGTGTAGAAGGTGACCACCGCGTCGACCTCGGCGGTGGTCAGGTCGAGCAGCTCGGCGCAGAACTCGATGCCGGCCTGGCTGACGTGGCCCTCCTTGGACTGCACCAGGTGCAGCATCGGCAGGAGCGCGGAGCGCGCCACCGGGTAGCGCGCCATGATCTCCCGCGCCTCGGCCGCCGTGGCCGGCCCGTAGAGCTCGTCTGTCACCGATCCACCCCACCCATCACCGGGTCGATGGACGCCACGGCGGCGATCACGTCGGCCACCATGCCGCCCTCGCACATCGCGGGCATTGACTGCAGGTTCACGAATCCGGGCTCGCGGACGTGCACCCGCACCGGACGGGTGCCGCCGTCGGACACCATGTGGTAGCCCAACTCGCCACGCGGCGACTCGATCGGCACGTACACCTGGCCGGCCGGCACCTTGAAGCCCTCGGTCACCAGCTTGAAGTGGTGGATCAGGGACTCCATGGACTGGCCCATGATCTTGCGGACGTGCTCCAGGGAGTTGCCCATGCCGTCCGCGCCGATGGTCAGCTGCGCCGGCCAGGCGATCTTGGCGTCCTCCACCATGACCGGGCCGGGTTCCAGCCGCTTCATGGCCTGCTTGATGATCCCCAGCGACTGGTGGATCTCCTCCAGCCGCAACACGTAGCGGGCGAAGCAGTCGGCATCGGTCGACGTCGGCACGTCGAACGTGTAGTCCTCGTACCCGAGGTACGGCTCGACCTTGCGCAGGTCCCAGGCGATGCCGGCGGAGCGCAGGATCGGGCCGGTCACGCCGAGCGCGATGCAGGCGTCCAGCGGCAGCACGCCGATGCCGGCCATCCGGTTGCGCCAGATCGGCTGGCCGGTGAGCAGCCGGTCGTAGCCGGGCAGCCGGGAGTCCATCACCTTGACGAACTCGGCGACCTTGGCCTGCACGTCGTCCGGCATGTCCTGGGCCACGCCGCCGGGCCGGATGAACGCGTGGTTCATCCGCAGGCCGGTCAGGTACTCCAGCAGGTGCAGGGCTTCCTCGCGCTCCCGGAAGCCGTTGGTCATGCCGGTCAGCGCGCCCAGTTCCATACCGCCGGTGGCGATCGCCACCAGGTGCGAGCTGATCCGGTTGATCTCCATCAGCAGGATGCGGATCGTCCTGGCGCGCTGCGGCACGTCGATGCCCAGCAGCTTCTCCACGCCCATGCAGTAGGCGGCCTCGTTGAACAGCGGCGCCAGGTAGTCCATGCGCGTCACGAACGTGACGCCCTGGGTCCAGTTGCGGTACTCGAGGTTCTTCTCGATCCCGGTGTGCAGGTAGCCGATCACCGACCGGGCCTGGGTGACGCTCTCGCCCTCCAGTTCCAGCACCAGCCGCAGCACACCGTGCGTGGACGGGTGCTGCGGGCCGAGGTTGATGACGATGCGCTCGTCCTTGCCGACCTCGTCGACGAGTTCGTCCCAGTCGCCGCCGGTGACGGTGTAGACGCGTCCCTCGGTCGTCTCGCGCGCGTCGGCGTACTCCGCCTCGAACTCGGTCTCGTTGCTCGTCATGAGTAGGCCCTCCGCTGGTCGGGGGGCGGGATCTCCGCGCCCTTGTACTCCACCGGAATCCCGCCGAGCGGGTAGTCCTTGCGTTGGGGGTGACCGTCCCAGTCGTCCGGCATCAGGATGCGGGTCAGCGCCGGGTGTCCGTCGTAGACGATGCCGTACATGTCCCAGGTCTCCCGCTCGTGCCAGTCGGCGGTCGGGTAGACGCCGACCACGGACGGGACGTGCGGGTCCTCGACGGTGACCGCGACCTCCAGCCGGACCCGGCGGCGGTAGGTCATCGACGTGAGGTGGTAGGTCGAGTGCAGGCGCTGCTCGACGTCCTCGCCGTAGTCCACACCGGACACCGAGCTGCACAGCTCGAAGCGCAGCGCGGCGTCGTCGCGCATGGCCTGGCAGATGCCGACCAGGTGCTCGCGCCGCAGGTACAGGGTGATCTCGTCGCGGTCCACGGTGATCTGCTCGATGGCCGACGCCGGGATGCCGCGCTCGTGCATGGCCTCGCCGAGGGCGTCGACGAACTCGTCGAACCAGCCGCCGTAGGGCCGCTCGGCGGGCGCCGGGAGGTAGGCGGGCAGCCGCAGGCCGCCGAAACCGCTGGTGTCACCGGCGTCGTGCACGCCGAACATGCCGCGCCGGGCGCGGCCCGCGACCACCGGCGTGTGGTGGTCCGCCGGCCGGACCTGTCCGTCGTTGCCGGGCACGATGTCCGGCTCGCCGTGCTCGGCACTGGAGAATTCCGTGCCGGGCTGGGGAAGGCTCTCGTTCTCGTCGGTCACCGGACTCACTTCTTCTTCGCGTACTTGACCGAGCTGGGGATCATCGGCGTCTTCTCGCCACTCTCCAGGCGCAGCGCGGTGCGCGTCGGGCCCAGCGGCTCGTCGGTGATCTTGGCGTGGATCTTGAGGATCGCGTCGATCAGCATCTCCGGGCGCGGTGGGCAGCCGGGCAGGTACATGTCCACCGGCACGATGTGGTCCACGCCCTGGACCACCGCGTAGTTGTTGAACATCCCGCCGGACGACGCGCAGACGCCCATCGCCAGCACCCAGCGCGGCTCGGGCATCTGGTCGTAGATCTGGCGCAGCACGGGAGCCATCTTCTGGCTCACCCGTCCGGCGACGATCATCAGGTCGGCCTGCCTGGGCGACGCGCGGAAGACCTCCATACCGAACCGGGCGAGGTCGTAGCGCGGCCCGCCGGTGGTCATCATCTCGATCGCGCAGCACGCGAGACCGAAGGTCGCCGGCCACAGCGACGACTTGCGCGTCCAGTTGACCAGCTTCTCGACACTGGCCAGCAGAATGCCGTTCGGGAGCTTCTCCTCGAGACCCATCGTCTTCGCCCCTTTTAGTTCCAGTCCAGCCCGCCGCGCCGCCACACGTACGCGAACGCGAAGCCGAGCGTCAGGATGAACAGGACGATCTCCACCAGCCCGAACATGCCCAGCGCGTCGGACGTCACGGCGAACGGGTAGAGGAAGACCATTTCGATGTCGAACAGGATGAACAGCATCGCGGTCAGGTAGTACGCCACCGGCATCCGGCCGCTGCCGACCACCGGCTGCGGCGACGGTTCGATGCCGCACTCGTAGGCGTCGAGCTTCGCCTTGTTGTAGCGGCGCGGTCCGACCAGCGGCGCGATGGTCACCGAGAAGATCGCGAATGCTCCCGCCAAGGCGAAGAGCAGAACCAGAGGGAGGTAAGCCTGGAGCACCCCTGCGCCGTCCTTTCCTCACCAGCGGCGATCGTGCTATCACCGCGCCCGCACCATACGGGGTATGCGTCACACTCCTGGTGGTTAGGCATGCCTAACAATCAGGAGCTTGTGAAAACGTTCACAAGCGACCGCGGACTGTTGTGAACTTCTTCACAAGGGCGCAGTCCTAGTCTAGGACGTGCCTCCGCGAACAGCGCCAGATTCTTCGTGATCGTTGTGACCGACACCACCAACCCGGTGGTCAACGCGACTTGATCGGTTTACGCCGACGGCACTGTTCCCGGTGGTGGGCCGGCACCGGCCGGACCTCGTCGGACGGCTGGTACCACTCCAGCACCGGCCCGCGACCGGACGGCGTCCTCGGGTGCCACCAGGGCGGACGCCGTCGGCCGGTAGCGGGGCCGGTCGCGGCGGTAAGCCGGGTAAGCCGGCCACGGTGGCTCAGGCGCTGGGGGTCAGGCGCGTGGCCGTGGTGATCACGCGGTCGGCGATGTCGCCGTCGCGCACGTCGTACAGGCCGGCCATCAGCTTGAGGGCCAGGCGCATCAGGCGTTCCCTGGGCATGCCGTGCTGGGTCAGCGCGCGCATGACCTTCGGGTTGCCGATCAGCCTGCTGAACACCGTGCCCAGCCGGTAGTAGCCGCCCAGCGACTGGCGGATCGCCACCGGGTAGCCGGCCAGCGCCCGCTCCCGGGACGGGCCGGTCGAACGCGCCAGCGCCTGCACCACGTGCTCGGCCGCGATCTTCGCCGTCTCCATGGCGAAACCGATGCCCTCGCCGTTGAACGGGTTCACCATGCCGCCCGCATCGCCGACCAGCAGCAGGCCGTCGCGGTAGTGCGGGGTGCGGGAGAAGCCCATCGGCAGCGCGGCGCCGCCGATCTTGTTGGTGGCGTTGTCCTCGGTCAGGCCCCAGTCCTCGGGCAGGCCGGCGAGCCACGCCTTCATCAGGGAGCGGTAGTCGGTCGAGCCGAACGCGCCGGACGTGGACAGGATGCCCAGGCCCACGTTCACCGTTCCGTCGCCCATGCCGAAGATCCAACCGTAGCCGGGCAGCAGGCGCGGGTTGGCCGGGTCGGAGCGGTCCCACAGCTCCAGGTGCGACTCCAGGTAGTCGTCCTTGGTCCTCGGGCTGGCGTAGTACCGGCGCACCGCGACGCCGATCGGCCGGTTGTCGCGCTTCTCGATGCCGACCGACAGGGCCAGCCGTGCGGACACGCCGTCGCAGGCCAGCACCAGCGGCGCGCGGTAGGTCACCGGCACCTTGTCCGGACCGGCCTTGGCCCGCACGCCGATCACCCGGCCGGTGCGCGCGTCGGTGACGGCGCCGGTGACGTTGGTCTGCTCCAGCAGCCGGGCGCCGGCCCGCTGGGCGGTGCGGGCCAGCATCTCGTCCAGATCGGACCGGGGGCGGACCACGCCGTAGGGCGGGTAGCCGGCCAGGTCCGGCCAGGGCAGTTCCATGTTGTGGTGGGCGGTGATCACCCGCAGGCCGCGGTTGTGCAGCCAGCCGGCCTCCTCGCGGGTGTCGATGCCGAGGTCGATGAGCTGTTTCACACCGCGCGGAGTGAGGCCGTCGCCGCAGACCTTCTCCCGGGGGAAGGTGCTCTTCTCCAGCAGCAGCACGTCCAGTCCGCTGCGCGCCAGGTAGTTCGCGGCCGTCGACCCGGCAGGGCCGGCACCGACGACGATGACCTCGGCGTCCTCGTCCACGCTGCGGCGGCTGGGCGTGCTCATGTGACTCCTTGATCGCGGTGGGGTTCGCACGAGTCTATTCGACCGGATTCACCGCCCTGTGCAGCGCGACGATGCCCCCGGTCAGGTTCGTCCACTCGACGTCCGCCCACCCAGCCTGCGCCACCAGGCGGGCCAACGCATGCTGGTCGGGCCACGCGCGGATCGACTCGGCGAGGTACCGGTAGGCCGCCGGGTTGGACGACACCCGCGTCGCGATCGCCGGGAGCGCCCGCATCAGGTAGTTCAGGTAGACGAACCGGAACGGCGCGAACACCGGGCTGGAGAACTCGCACACCACCAGCCGCCCGCCGGGCCTGGTGACCCGCCGCAGTTCGGCCAGCGCGGCCACGGTGTCGTTCATGTTGCGCAGCCCGAACGACACGGTCACCGCGTCGAACGCGCCGGTGTCGAAGGGCAGGTGCAGCGCGTCCGCGGCCACCTTCGGCACCCGCCGGGCCCAGCCGCGGCGCAGCATGCCCAGCGAGAAGTCGGCGGCCACGCACCAGGCGCCGGACTCGGCCAGTGCCACCGTGGACACGGCGGTACCGGCGGCGACGTCCAGCACCCGCTGGCCACGCCGGGGGTCCAGGCAGCGCCGGGTCACGGCCCGCCAGTGCTTGTCCAGCCCGAGGCTGGTGACCGAATTGGTCCGGTCGTAGTGCTCCGCGACGCCGTCGAACATCGCGGCGACCTCGTGCGGATCCTTGTCCAGGTGGGCGCGGGACACGGCGCGAGCATATGTGGCGGGCGTGGCGACGCTGCGTCACTACCCCGGCGGACAAGTCGTGGCCTGGTGATCGTCGTTACGTCATCTGGCCGTCGCGTCGCGGACACTCGACGCCTTCACGCTGGGTCAGCATGAAGGTCTCGTCCTCGCGCCGCGCCCGCCCGGTCGCGCCCGGGCTCATCTCACACGCGCTCGAGGTCGCCGGCCGCCTGGCCAACGACGCGACGGACGTGATCACCGCGACGGCCGGGCGGGGCGCCAAGCCCACCGCCAAGGAGTCGCCCTTCGACTGGGTGACCGACACCGACCGCACCCTGGAACGGCACACCCGGCGGGTGTTGACCGCCGAGTTCCCCGGCGTGCCGGTGGTGGGCGAGGAGTTCGGCGCGGACGTCGGCGCCGCCGAGTCGGAGTACCGCTGGGTGGTCGACCCGGTGGACGGCACCGCGAACTACGTGGCCGGTGTGCCGTGGTGCGCCTACAGCCTGGCGCTGGTGGACGTGGACGGGCCGGTGGTGGGCGTGGTGGCCGACCCGTACCGGGGGCAGATCTACGCGGCGGCCCGGGGTCGCGGCGCGCGGGCCAACGGCGCTCCGGTGATGCTGCCGGAACGGGACAGCGTCGCGGGCGCCATCGTGTGCACCGAGTTGACCACGGGCGAGCCGTGGCCCGGTATGCCGGAGTTCATCGCGCGGGCGGCGGCCGCCCATGCCGGGGTGCGGATCCTGGGTTCGGCCGCGCTGGCCGTGGTGCAGGTGGCGCTCGGGCACGTGGCCGCGGCCGTGCTGCACAGCGTGCACGAATGGGACGTGGCGGGCGGCATGGCGCTGGCCATCGAGTCCGGCGCGGCGGTGCTGGACCGGCACGGCGTGGACGCGTCGCTGCCCGGTGACGGCCTGCTGGTGGCCGCGCCCGGCGTGGCCGACGAGGTGCTCAGGTGGTGGACGGGCGCGGCCCGTTAGGCCTGCGCCGAAGCCACCACACCAGCGGACCGACGATGGCCCAGCAGATCGCGATCGACGTGCCCACCGGCAGGAGCGCCAGCCGGAAGTCCCGCCCGGCGACCCGGACCAGTTCGGTGTTGTTCGTGTCGTACTCCACGCGCACCCGCTCGCCGGCGGCCAGACCGCCCGGGTAGAGCACGCCTGTGCTGGGGATCACCACCGTCCCGTCGGGGGTGACGAACCGCACAGCGGTGCGCCCCACCGAGACGGACAGCACGTCCGCGACCGCCCGGCCCTCGTGCGCGTCGATCTGCGCGTCGTCCAGCCAGGAACCGACCAGCACCAGCAGGCTCAGGACGGTGACCAGGCAGCCCACCGCGAGCAGCGTGCCGGCGGCGATCCGCCTGCCACGTCGCCCGGAGGGCTGCCGCACCGGTTCCCGCGCCTGGTCGGCGCCGTCAGCCGGACGCGGTGCCGCGTCGTCGAGACCGTCCGGTCCCGCAAGCACCACGTCAGCAACCATGGCAGGCGAGTCTAGATGTTTGATGCGGTGAAGTTGATGTTAATGATCGTAGGCGATGAGTGACCTTTTGCTGGTCACACCGGTTTCCCAGTTGTGCCAGATGCCCGCCGCCAGGGCCAGCAGGCGCTGCGCGACGCGGGTGAAGACACCC
>DASUGU010000123.1:0-45986 GCA_036273855.1 Pseudonocardiaceae bacterium | reverse complement strand
CGAGCGCGGCCTGCCGCTGATCATCGACGCGACGATGGCGACGCCCTACCTCTGCCGGCCGATGGAGCACGGCGCGGACATCGTCATCCACTCCGCCACCAAGTTCCTCGGCGGCCACGGCACCACGCTGGGCGGTGTCGTCGTCGAGTCGGGCGAGTTCGACTGGGGGAACGGCAACTTCCCCCGGATGACCGAACCGGTGCCCAGTTACGGCGGCCTGCGGTACTGGGAAAACTTCGGCGAGTACGCGTTCTGCACGCGGCTGCGCGCCGAGCAGTTGCGCGACATCGGCGCCGTCCTGTCGCCGCATTCGGCGTTCCTGCTGCTGCAGGGCGTGGAAACGCTGGCACAGCGGATGGACGAGCACGTCCGCAACGCGGGCGAGGTGGCCCGCTGGCTGGCCGCCGACTCGCGCGTGGCGTGGGTGAACTACGCCGGCCTGCCCGACCATCCGCATCACGAGCGGGCCCGGCGCTACCTGCCCAAGGGGCCGGGCGCGGTGTTCGCTTTCGGCGTGCGCGGCGGCCGGGCCGCGGGGCAGCGGTTCGTCGAGTCCGTGGAGCTGTGCAGCCACCTGGCCAACATCGGCGACGCACGGACCCTGGTGATCCACCCCGGTTCCACCACCCACCAGCAACTGTCCGACGAGCAACTCGCCGCGGGCGGTGTCACCCCGGACCTGATCCGCATCTCGGTGGGCATCGAGGACGTGGAGGACATCCTGTGGGACCTGGACCAGGCACTGGCGCAGGCGGTGAAGGAAGCGTGACCGAGCAGCAGGAGCGGACCTGGACCGGTCCGACCGCCCGTGAGCGGCGCCGGATCCTGGGCGCCACGAAGACGGTCGCGCTGCTGGGCGCGTCGAACAACAAGGCGCGGCCCAGCTACTTCGTGGCCACCTACCTGCTGTCGTCCACGAACTTCCAGGTGTACTTCGTCAACCCCCGGGCCGACGAGATCCTGGGCCGCCCGGCCTATGCCAGCCTGGCCGACCTGCCGGAGCAGCCGGACCTGGTGTCGGTGTTCCGCCGGCACGAGGACCTGCCGGCCGTCGCCGACGAGGTGATCGCGTCCGGGGCGCGCACGCTGTGGCTGCAACTGGGGCTGTGGCACGAACCGGTGGCCCGGCACGCCGAGCAGAAGGGCCTTCAGGTGGTGATGAACCGGTGCGTGAAGATCGAGCACGCCCGGTTCGCCGGCGGCCTGCACCTGGCCGGGTTCAACACGGGCGTGGTGTCCTCGCGTCGCCGGCTGGAGTGGTGACGGCGTTGCCGAAGCCGGCCTTCCGGTGGAGCGGGACGGCCAGCGCTCGGCGCGCGGTCATTCGCCGCGCTGATCGCCCTGCCCGCCCAGTCCGAACAGGATGCGCCGCATCACATCCTCGTCCACATCGGACGGTCCGCCGAGGTCGACGTTCTGCGGCGGACCACCGGCGTCGGGCGGCTTGCGGTGATGACGGCGGGGCAGCGGCACCGACGAGGCGTCCATGCCGGTCGGCAACGGCAGCTCGCACCAGGCGATCTGGCGGGTGCCGCGCAGCTGCATGATGCCGGCGCGCCAGCCGTTGGGGCCGTTCAGCTCCGTCGGCGGCCGGGTGGGCCGGCCGCTTTCCACCTCGAGGACCAGCCGGTCGCTCTGCAACCGGGCCCGGACGGTGATCAGGGCGGGCGTGTGCTGGTCGGCGGCCTCGACGGCGGCGTCGGTGAGTTCGCGGACCACGTCGGTCGCCTCGTCGACCATCGACTTGAGCGACCACTCGGCCAGCGCGAACCGGACGAACAGCTCGGCACAGTTGATGGCGGTGGGAAGCGCGACAAGTCGGATGTCGTCAACCTGGGTGGTGTCAGGATGCACTTCAGACGTCCTCCGTCCGCTGGGAACCGACCGCCGCCGAACCTGGACCGGCTGTCGTATCTTGCCAAGTCCTCTGACCAGTCCGACTACCAGGGTGTCACCCGATCGGACTAACGTGGGTTCGAACCGGCAACAGGGCGCTGACCAGCGACGTTGTCGACGTCACTGGCCACGGTCGGGTGTCACCGGACCGGCGGGCTACTCCCCGGCGGCGAGTGCGACCGGGTCGCCCTCCTTCCACGCCCGCAGCCACGCCACCTCAGCCGTGCGCAGGGTGGCACCGCAGTGGTCGCACGTGTCGGCGTGCTCGGTCGGGTGCCCGCACGCGGTGTGCACGATCGTCATGTGCGCGTCGGGGGTGGGCGGGGTGGTGTGCCGCTCGCCCCACAGGACCAGCGCGTTGAGCACCGGCAGCAGGTCGGCGCCCGCCTCGGTCAGGTGGTACTCGTCGTGCGTGCGGTGCTGGCCGCGGTAGGGGACCCTGCGCAGCAGACCAGCGTCGACCATGGTGTTCAACCGCCTGGTCAGCACGTTGTCCGCGACGCCGAGCGAGGACCGGAACTGCTCGTAGCGGCGGCTGCCGGTGATGGCCTCGCGCAGCACCAGCACCAGCCACGGGTCGCCGAGCACGTCCAGCGACCTGGCGATCGGGCACCGCTGGGTCGACCAGTCCGAACGGAGTGGCACGTCGCACCTCCAACTCACTTGCTTGAGGCAAGTCTAGTCGATACCGTCAACGCATGGCTCACTCTGCTCAGGCAAGTCAGCTCGTGCCCGCTGCCCGGCCGGGTGGTGCCGCCACGCTCGTGCTGGTCGGTGCCGGCGCGTTCCTGGCCACGCTGGACCTGTTCATCGTGAACATCGCGTTCCCGGACATCCGGGCCGACTTCGCCGGCACCACCAACACGGCGCTGTCCTGGGTGCTCAACGCCTATGGCATCGTGTTCGCCGCGCTGCTGGTCCCGGCCGGCCGGCTGGCCGACGTCTACGGCAGGCGGCGGCTGTTCCGCCTGGGCATGGCGCTGTTCGCGGTGGCCAGCGCGGGTTGTGCCGCCGCGCCCTCGGTGCCGCTGCTGGTCGGCTGCCGGGCCGTGCAGGCCGTCGGCGCCGCCCTGATGGTGCCCACCAGCCTGGGCCTGCTGCTGGCCGCCTACCCGACCGAACGGCACCGCAGGGTGGTCGGCCTGTGGGCCGCCATCGGCGCCACCGCCGCCGCGTGCGGACCGCCCATCGGCGGCCTGCTGGTGCAGGCGGACTGGCGGTGGATCTTCCTGGTCAACCTGCCCGTCGCGGTGCCCGCGGTGCTGCTGTCGCGCCGGCTGCCCGAACCGGCGCAGCGCCACGAACGCGGCCTGCCCGACCTGCTCGGCGCCGCCTACCTCGCGGTGGGCATCGCGGCGGCCGTCGCGGCACTGGCCAACGCGACCACCTGGGGCGTGGCCAGTGCGCGGCTGTGGGCGTGCGCGGTGATCGCGGTCGCCGTGCTGGTGGCGTTCGTGCGCCGCTGCGCCACCCACCCGCGCCCGGTGATCGACCTGCACCTGTTGCGGCACCGCGCGTTCGCCTCGGCGACGGTCGCGATGGCCTGCTTCTACGCCGGATTCGGTGTGATGTTGCTGGGCGGTTCCCTCTACCTGACCCAGGTGTGGCACCTGGGCAGCGTCCGGGCCGGGTTGGAGTTCGCCCCGGGCCCGGTGGCGGCCGCGGCGTTCGCGGTGCTCGGCGCCCGGCTGCCGGTGCGACGGCACCTGCTGGCCGTCATCGGGTCGCTGGCCTTCGCCGTGGCGGGCGCGCTGTGGCTGGTGTCGCTGCGCCCGGGCGCGGGCTACGTCACCGATTTCCTACCCGGCCTGGTGATCTGCGGCATCGGGGTGGGCCTGTCCCAGGCGTCGATCCTCAGCGCGGGCGCGGCCACCCTGCCCGAGCACCGCTACGCCACCGGTACCGGTGTGATCAACACCGCCCGGCAGGTGGGCAGCGCGGTCGGCGTGGCCATCCTGGTGGCGACGCTGGGCGCGGGCCTGCGGCCGGTGGACTACCGGCCGGCGTGGGTGCTGTTGGTCGCGTGTGGACTGCTGGCCGCCTGTTTCGCCGCCGCGATCACCGGTGCCGGCGACTCGGACTGACAGCGGATCGTCAACCTCCGTTCGCGGTCGGCGACATCCTTGGTCGCGGTGGTCCGATCGGGCTACGATCGCCATCCACCAGCGATGACAGGGGGACAGAGCCTCCGGCGGACGCGTTCGCCCGAGTCTCGACGATCATGTCCGAAGCCACCGCACACTCCGAGGACGACACCACGCTCCTCCCGCCGGGCGGCCCGCAGCGGCCGCCCCGCCGGTTCGGGCGGTTCCGTGGGCGCACCGTCATCGCCGTCGTCGTCATCCTGCTGCTCGGCCTCCTGGCCACCTGGGCGGTGTCCGGCAGCCACCAGTCCACCAGCGGCACCGCCGTGCCCGGCGCGGCCGCCAACGCCTCCGGCGTCGGGACCACCGGCCCGACGGCCTCGGCGCCCGCCGTCCCGGCCGGTCTCACCGCCGTCCTGGACCGTGGCGCGGTCCGCCTGAGCTGGCACGCGGTCGCCGGCGCCCACTACGCCGTGTTCCGCGACGGCAAGCAGGTCACCACCGTCATCGGCGCCACCACCTGGCGCGACACCACGGCCGCGGCCGGCCACAGCTACGGCTACCAGGTGCAGGCGGTGAGCACCGGCGGCGCGTCGGCCCTCTCGCCCAAGGTGTCCATCGCCGTGCCCACCTCGGCGACGGGCACCGCGCCCGGCGGCAAGGCGGCGCCCCCCGCGAACGTGCCGCCGATGCCGGCGTCCTGGCCATCGGCCGCCACCACCGGCGCCAGGGGCGCGCTGACCACGGTCAACGGTGACGTCAAACTGGCCAAGGCCGGGCAGGTGTACCAGAACATGCACGTCAAGGGCACCATCACGGTGACCGCGTGCAACGTGACCATCCGCAACGTCCAGGTCGACAGCGGTGAGCCGTTCACCGGGGACAGCACGCCGGACCTGTTCGCCATCTGGCTGCAGCAGTCGGCCACCTGCGGCGCCACCATCGACCACGTCACCACGCTCACCGAGGGCGCGCCCAACGTGTACGTGACGACGAGCATCCGCGACGCCCGGGGCGGCCCGGTGACCATCACCAACTCGAAGCTGCTCGGCGCCCAGCTGGGCATCCTGGGCATGTCCAGCGGCACGATCCGGGGCAACTACATCGAGCTGGGCAAGCGGCTGCGCGGCGACCACAACGACGCCATCCAGGGCGACGGCTCGGCCAACCTGACCATCGACCACAACACGCTGCTCAACCCGAACGACCAGACCTCCGCGCTGGCGCTGTACACCGAGTACGGCAACAACACCAACGTGACGGTGAGCGACAACCTGATGGCAGGTGGCGGCTACACCTGCTACTGCGGCGACGGCGCCACCGACAACGACGGCAACGCGGCCCGCGCGGACGACGTCTCCGTGATCAACAACGTGTTCTGGCGCAAGTACTACCCGGACGCCGGCTACTTCGGGTCCGGCCGGGCGTACAACCCGGCCGGCGGCGGCCGGTGGGCCGGCAACGTCTACATGAACGCCGACGGCACGCTCACCGGCCAGCAGGTGCGGCAGCCGACCCTGGACGGCCAGTAGGCAGTCGGCGGCGCAGCGCGGGGAACCGGGACGCCGAGAAGCCCAGCGACCGGTACAGGTCCACGCCGTCGTCGGTGGCGGCCAGCTCGACCACGGTGACGTCGTTGTCGTCGAACCACGCCACCAGCGCCTCGACGCACACCCGGGCGTGGCCGCGCCTGCGGCACCTCGGATCGGTGCTGACGTTGAACAGGTGTCCTCGGCGTCCGGTGTGGTTCCTCGGTCCGGGGATGCCGTCCGCCCAGGTGCCGACGGCGGAACCGACCACGCCCAGCTCGGGATCGTCCACGACGAACACGCCGCAGTCCGGGCGCACCAGGTGGACGGCGAACCAGTCGGCCGCGCCGGCCTGCCAGGCGGCGTCGTCGCCCGCCAGGCCCATGTCGACGAACATCCGGGCCCGTAACCGCACCAGGGCGTCGACGTCGGCCACGGTGGCGCGCCGGGCGCTCACACGTCACCGCTGTGCAGCTGGACGGTGTCGGCCATGCCGCCGTCCACCGCGATGGTCTGGGCGGTGACGTAGCGCGCGGCGTCACTGGCCAGGAACGCCACCACGTCGGCGACGTCGGGCGGCTGACCCCAGCGGCCCAGCGGGATGAGCGCGTTCATCGCGTCCTCGACGCCGGGTTCGGCCTTGTTCTTCGCCCACAGGTCGGTGTCCACGATGCCCGGCGACACGGCGTTGGCGCGGATGCCCTCCGGGCCCAGCTCGACGGCGAACGCCCTGGTCATCGACGACAGCGCGCCCTTGCTCGCGGCATAGGCGGTGCGATGCGGCGTGCCGCGTTCCCCGGAGATCGACACGACGGTCACGATGGAGGCGCCGGGCCGGCGCAGGATCGGCAGCACGGCGGCAGTCAGGCGCAGCGCGGCGGACACGTTGACGTCCAGCATGGCCTCGATGCGCGGCCAGTTCTTCTCGGTGTCGGCCAACGGGAACCGGCCGGCCGCTGCCGCGTTGTGCACCAGCACGTCCAGCGTGCCGAACTCGGTGCGCGCGGTGTCGGCGAGCGCCGCGATGTGCGCCGGATCGCGCAGATCGCCCGCGACGGCGATCCCGTCGGGCAGATCGGCACATACGGCCGCCAACGCGTCAGCCGACCGCGCGGTGACCAACACCCTGGCCCCTCGGGCGGCGAGCGCACGGGCGATGCCGGCGCCGATACCCCGGCTGGCCCCGGTGACGAGCGCGGTCTTCCCGGTAAGCGAGTCCTCGACGATCATGGTTCGGTAACACTACATCTGAGGTGGGCGATGGCTCCAGGACAGCGGACCAGGCCGGGGACGTGGGGTTCGTTACTATGAACCGGATCTTGGGGTCGACAGGGAGAGCACAGTGCGGACTTTGATTTTCGGTAATGGTCAGATCGGCAATTTTTATCTGTCCCACTACCGTGCTCACGAGCAGGACGCCGAGATCGCGGTGGGTGTCGATATCACCGACATCGACATGGTGCGCAAGGCCGTGTCCGCGTACCAGCCCGACGTGGTGATCAACACGGCGGCCGCGACCAACCTGGAGTGGGCTGGCCAGCACCGGCTGCGCGCGTTCGAGATCAACGTGCTCGGCGCCGGCAACGTGGCCAGGGTCTGCGACGAGACCGGCACCTACCTGGTGCACTTCTCCAGCGGCTGCATCTTCTCCAGCGTCAACGGCACCGACGCCAAGGTGGAGCCCGACGCGCCGAACCCGTCGTCGTACTACGGCTGGACGAAGGTGTGGAGCGAACAGATCGTCACCTTCGAACGCTCGGCCGACTTCCAGGCCCTGGTGCTGCGCCCGCGCCAGCCGGTGTCGACGCGGGTCAGCCCCAAGAACATGCTGGTCAAGATGCTCACGTTCGCCAAGTTCGTGGACACGCCGAACTCCGGGACGGTCATCGAGGACCTCATGGGCTGGACCGACGAGCTGGTCGCCCGGCGGGTCACCGGCACCTACCACGTGGCCAACGCCGGTTACACCACGCCGTACCAGATCGGCAAGATGATCCAGGAGTACATCCTGCCCGACCTGGAGCCGGAGAAGATCGAGAAGGCCGAGCTCGACCGGCTGACCCCGAACATCCGGGTGGACACCGTGCTGGACGTGCACAAGCTCCAGTCGCTGGGCATCGCGGTCGCCCCCTACGAGGACCGACTGCGGGACGTGGTGCGGGAGCTGGGTGAGCACCTGCGGTCCATGGACAGGGCCGATCTGCGCCGCGACCTGGAGACCACGGCCACGGCGTCCCGGCAGCGCACGGTCCTCAACGACGTGTTCCCGCAGCTCTACTGAGTGGGTTTCTCGGGCGCAGCCCAGCGGCGCTCGAGTTTCGCCCACCGCCAGTAGCCGATCGCGACGGCCCACACGAGGACGAACAGTCCGATGATGAGGAAGCCGACGTTGTTCAGGTTCAGGCCGGCGATCCACGTGGTGACCGGGTCGACGATGTGCAGGTCGTCGTGCAGCACGGCGACCAGTTCGATGCTGCCGATGATCACGGCCACCGCGACGGACAGTCCGGTGATGGTGATGTTGTAGTAGACCTTGCGCAGCGGGTTGGCGAACGCCCAGTGGTAGGCGACGTTCATGAACGTGCCGTCCACTGTGTCCAGCAGGGTCATGCCGGCGGCGAACAGCAGCGGCAGCACCACGATCGCGTACCAGGGCAGCCCACTGGCCGCGCCGCTGCCGGCCAGCACCAGCAGGGTCACCTCGGTGGCGGTGTCGAAGCCGAGCCCGAACAGCAGCCCGACGGGGTACATCTGGCCCGGTCGGGCGATGGCGCGGGTGAGCCGGCCCAGGAAGCGGTTGAAGAAGCCGCGGTTGGCCAGGTGGGTCTCCAGCGCGGCCTCGTCGAACTCGCCGCGCCGCATGGCCCGCCAGATCCGCACGATCCCCACCAGCACGACCAGGTTGAGCACCGCGATCAGGTACAGGAACAGCCCGGACACACCCGTGCTGACCACGCCGAGCACCTGGTGGGTGCCGGAGCCGTCGCTGGTCAGCGTGGTCACGGCGTGCGCGCCCAGGGCGATCAGCACGGCCAGGATCAGCACCACGGACGAGTGGCCCAGGGCGAACCAGAACCCGACGGACACAGGCCGTTTCCCGTCGGACATGAGTTTGCGGGTGGTGTTGTCGATGGCGGCGATGTGGTCGGCGTCGAACGCGTGCCGCAGGCCCAGCGTGTAGGCGGTGACGCCCAGGCCGATGCCGAACACCTGGGTGCCCACGGCGAAGTGGCGGGGTAGGACGAGCACGATCAGCGTGCCCCAGGCGGCGACGTGCAGCAGCAGGATCACGCCGAACACGGCGGCCAGCCGCAGCCGATCCTGGGGGTGGACAAGGGGAGACCCGGACATGGCAACCGCCTCCAGCACCTCGTGGAAGGTTCCTTCGTGCCGTGGCCGGTCTCCTGGCTGACGGGTCGCCGCTCCCCATTCGCCTTCCCAGCCCGTGCGGGCCAGTGGCGTTGTCGAACGGGGAACTTCCCGATCACAGTGGCGAGGGCCGCTCCGGTGTCACACCGGATTCCCGAGCACCACGGCGAGGTCGAACGTAGGGACGCCGGGCCACCCACCACAAGAGCGTCAGATGTACATATGAACAGGTCTCACCTGGTCAGCCAGTCGAGCGCCGCCTGCTCGGTGGCCACCACCGGCACGTCGGGCAGCGGCGGCCGGCGGGCGATCACCACGGGCAGCGCCAGCCGCCGGGCGGCCACCAGCTTCGCGGCCGTGTGCTCGCCGCCGCTGTCCCGGGTCACCAGCACGTCGATCACGTGGTCCCGGAGCAGGGCCGACTCGCCGTCGACGTCGAAGGGCCCGCGCCCGGTGATGATCACGTGGTGGGTGGGCAGCGGCGGTGGCGGCGGGTCGACCGTGCGCAGCAGGAACCACAGGTCGTCGCGCCCCGCGAACGCGGCCAGCTCACCCTGCCCTGTGGCGAGAAACACCCGCCCACCGAGGTCGGGGAGCAGGCGGTTGGCGTCGGCGACGGAGTCCACCCAGTGCCAGTCGTCACCCGCCCGCGGCTGCCAGCCCGGCCGGCGCAGCACGGCGAACGGGATGCCGAGGCGGGCCGTGGCGTCGGCCGCGTTGGCGGTGATGGCGACGGCGAACGGGTGCGTGGCGTCCACGACGGCGTCGACCCGGTTGGTGCGCAACCAGTCGGCCAGCCCGTCCACACCGCCGAACCCGCCGATCCGCACGTCCCCGGCCGGCAGTCGAGGCGCATGGGTGCGGCCGGCCAGTGAGGTGACCACGTCGAGACCGGCGGTGGCCAGCACGTCGGCCAGCCCGCGGGCCTCGGCGGTGCCGCCGAGCACGAGCACGCGGGTGGCGTCCACGTGACCAGCGTAGGAGCCGCCGGACTACCCTGATTGTTCGTGTCCAGCCCTTCCCGTGTCTGCGCGTGGTCGATGGCGGCGGCCGGCGTGCTGGGTGTCGGGCTGGTGGTGGTGCTCGCCGTGACGGCGGGCGGTGCGCCCTACGCGGAGCTGGGCAACAGCGATCCGGGTGCCGTGGTGCGGCTGGGCACGCCGCTGCTGCGGTTCGTGGTCGACGTGGCGGCGACGCTGTGCACGGGGTCGTTGGTGTTCGCGGCGTGTTTCACCGAGCGCGGTTCGGGTGGCCGGTTGTCCGCCGGTGGGTATGCGGCGGTGCGGTGGGCCGCCCGGTGGGCGGTGCTGTGGTTGGTGGCGGCGCTGGTGCTCGTGCCCTTCGACGTGGGTGACACGACCGGTCAGGGGTTGGCGGAAGTGTTGCCGGCCGGCCATTTCTTCGGCCTGCTGTCCGCATTGGAGGAACCGAGGGCGTGGCTGGTCACAGCGGTGGTGGTGCTCGTGGTCGCGGTGGGCACGCGGGCGACGCTGCGCTGGCCGACGACGGTCGCCCTGGCCCTGCTGTCGGTGTTCGCGTTGCTGCCGCCGCTGGTCACCGGGCATGCGTCGTCGCAGGCCGGGCACGACATCGCGACGACGGCGCTGCTGATCCACGTGCCGGCGGCAGCGGTGTGGTTGGGCACGCTGGTGGCGCTGGTGGCGTATGCGCTGCGCACCGGCACGGTGCCGGCGGTGTTGGCCCGCCGCTACAGCCGGCTGGCCACGGGCTGCTGGCTGGTGCTGGTGGTCACCGGTGTGCTGGACGCGACGATCCTGGCGCCGGTCGGCCAGTGGTGGCGCGGCACGTACGGGGCGTTGGTGTTGGCGGAGATCGCGGTGGCCCTGGGCTTGGGTGTGCTGGGCCTACGGTGGCGCCGCCGGGCCCTGGGGTCGGACGTGTCGGTGACGATGCTGGCCAGACTGGCCGGCGCCGAACTGGTGCTGCTGGTCGGCGGTGTGGCGCTGGCGGTCGGCCAGACCCATCTGCCGCCGCCCGCGTTCGTGGGCCATGCGGTGACGCCGGAGCAGACGTTGCTGGGTTACGACCTGACGGGCCCGCCGACGTGGGCGCGGCTGGCGGGTGACTGGCGGGTCGACGTGTTGTTCGGGCCGTTGGCGGTGCTGCTGGCGGTGGCATACCTGGTGGGGGTGCGGCGGCTGCGGGAGCGGTGGCCGGTGGGCCGGACGGTGTGCTGGCTGGCCGGGTGTGTGGTGATGGTGGTGGCGACGTGTTCGGGGGTGGGGCGGTACGCGCCGGCGATGTTCAGCATGCACATGGCCAGCCACATGTTGCTGACGATGCTGGCGCCGGTGTTGCTGGTGTTGGGTGCGCCGTTGACGTTGTGGGGTGCGGTGGTGCCGGCGGGCGACGGTGGGCCGGTGGACGTGTTGCGGGCGGTGTACCGGTCGCCGGTGGCGCGGGTGCTGACGCATCCGATGGTGGCGTTGGTGCTGTTCGCCGGGTCGCCGTTCGCTTTGTACTTCACCGGTTTGTTCGATGCGGCGGTGCGGTTCCACTGGGCGCACACGGCGATCGCGGTGTGGTTCTTCGCGGTGGGCGTGCTGTTCGCGTGGGTCGTGGTCGGCGTGGACCCGTTGCCGCGCCGCATGCCCAACCTGGCCCGCCTCGGCATGCTGCTGGCCGCGATGCCCACGGACACGGTGTTCGCCGCGATGGTCATGACCACGCACACGGTGATCGGCAACGGCCCGGCGGGCGACAACCAGTACCAGGCCCTGGCCCTGCCGTGGGTGCACAGTTTGCTGGCCGACCAGCACGCGGGCGGCCTGATCGCGTTGATCATCACCGAGGCGTCCCTGATGCTGGCGATCATCTTCCTACTCATCCGCTGGTCGGCCACGGAATACGCGGCCGACGCGGCAACCGAACGCGACATCCTGACCCAACTCCAACACCGGGTCGCGGCTCGGTGATCCTGGACAGAACAAGGTCGGTTTCGGTCTACCGGATTCGATGACGCCTCACCTGTCGTAACGTCCCACGGTTATGGACGACATCGCTGATCGTGTTCAGGTGCTGACCCAGGCGCTGCGAAAGCACAGGTCGGCGATCGAGACGGAAGAGGCGACGAAGAACGCGTTCGTCATGCCGTTCATCAGCTCGGTCCTCGGCTACGACGTCTTCAATCCTTCCGAGGTCATTCCCGAGTTCGTCGCGGACGTGGGCGTGAAGAAGGGTGAGAAGATCGACTACGCACTTGTCCATGATGGACAGGTCCAGGTGTTGATCGAGGCCAAGAAGATCAACGATCAGCTCCGCCTTGAGCACGCCTCCCAGTTGTACCGGTACTTCTCGGCCACCAAGGCCAGGATCGCCATCCTGACCAACGGCGAGGAGTACCGGTTCTACACCGATCTGGACAAACCGAACCTCATGGACGCGGAGCCGTTCATGGTGTTGAAGTTCTCCGAGGTCGACACGACGCTGCTGCCCGAACTGGCGAAGCTGACCAAGAAGTCGTTCAACCTCGAGTCGGTGCTCAACGCCGCGAGCGAGCTGAAGTACATCGGTCAGCTCAAGCGGATCCTGGCCACCCAGTTCACCACGCTGCCTGACGAGTGGGTGAAGTTCCTGGCCACCCAGGTGTACAGCGGCTTCTTCACCCAGAAGGTGCGAGAACAGTTCACGCCGTTGGTCGAGGCCGCTTGTCGACAGTTCCTGAACGAGCAGGTCAAGTCCCGGCTGAACAAGGTGCTCGACGACGACACCGTGTTGCCGGACGAACCGGCCGAGCCCGTTGTTCAGCCGCAGCCGGAGTCGGACCTGAAAGGTGACCTGGTCACCACAGACGACGAGCGGCAGGGCCACCGCGTCGTGCAGGCCATCGTGTGCAGCGAGGTGCCCGCCGCACGGGTCGTGGCGCGGGACACCAAGAGTTACTTCGGAGTGCTCCTGGACGACAACAACCGCAAGCCGATCGCGCGGCTGTGGTTCAACCGGTCGAAGAAGTACCTCGGTGTGTTCGACGAGAACAAGGTCGAGACCCGCATCGCGATCGACGACGTCGAGGACATCTACCGGCACGCCGACCAGCTGCGAAAGACCGTAGCCCGCTACCTGGACAACACGGCTCTGGCTGACGCGCCGTTAGTCGATGGCGTCGAATCGACGTAGGCGCAGGCTGTTGGACACGACGAACAGGGACGACAGGACCATGGCGCCGCCGGCGATGAGCGGGTTGAGCAGTCCGAACGCGGCCAGCGGGATGGCGGCGACGTTGTAGCCGAACGCCCACAGCAGGTTCCCGTGAATGGTGCGCAACGTCCCGCGCGCCAACCGCACCGCGGCCGGCACCACCCGCAGGTCGTCGCGCACCAGGATCAGATCGGCGGCCCCCAGCGCCACGTCGGTCCCGGTCACCACCGCCATGCCCAGATCGGCCACGGCGAGGGCGGGTGCGTCGTTGACCCCGTCGCCGACCATCGCCACCGAGTGGCCTTCGCGACGCAGCCGCGCGATGACGTCGGCCTTCCCGTCGGGCAGCACCTCGGCGATGACATCGGAGATGCCGACCTGGTCGGCCACGGCCCGGGCGGTGGCCGCGTTGTCACCGGTGAGCAGCACGGTCCGCAGCCCCAGGCCGGCCAGCTCGCGCACAGCCGCGGCGGCCGAGGGCTTCACCGTGTCGGCCAACGCGATGATCCCGACCACCACGTCGTCGACGGCGACCAGCACCGTGGTGCGCCCCAAGGCTTCCCACTCCACACGCAGCGAGGCCAAACGAGACGGCACCGGCAACGACCGGGACGCCATCAGCCGGGCCGACCCGACCACCACCGACCGCCCGTCGACCACACCGGAAGCCCCCAACCCGGCCAGGCTGACGAACGAGGACACCGCCGGCACCTCGGCCAGCTCCCGCCGGGCGAGCGTCACGATCGCCGTCGCGACCGCGTGCTCGGACGCGTCCTCCACGGCACCGGCCGCGGCCAGCAACGTAGGCCGGGGGATGTCCGAAGCGACATCGACCACCGCCATCCGCCCGGTGGTGACCGTGCCGGTCTTGTCCAGCACGACCGTGTCGATGACCCGCGCGGACTCCAACGCCTGGTGGCCCTTCAGGAAAATCCCCAGTTGCGCGCCCCGGCCGGACGCGACCAGCAACGCGGTCGGCGTGGCCAGGCCGAGGGCACACGGACAGGCGATGATCAGCACGGCGAGCGCCGAACCGACCGCCCGGCCCGACCCGTCGACCAGCAGCCAGCCGGCCAACGTCAGCACGGCCAGGCCGATCACGATCGGCACGAACACGGCGGACACCCGGTCGGCCAGCCGCTGCACGCCGGCCTTCTGGGTCTGGGCCCGCTCGACGAGCGCCACCAACTGGGCCAGTTGGGTGTCGCGGCCCACCCGGGTGGCGCGCACGACGAGCCGGCCGGCCAGCGCGACGGTGCCGCCGAGGACCTGGTCGCCCGCGTCGATCTCGCCGGGCACGGACTCGCCGGTCATGGTGCTGGTGTCCAGGGCGCTGTGGCCGGACACGACCTCGCCGTCGGTGGCGACGGTCTCGCCGGGCCGCACCACGAACAGGTCGCCGACCCGCAGTTCGCCGACCGGAACGCGGTGCTCGACGTCGTCGCGCAGCACGGCGACGTCCTTGGCACCGAGCATGGCCAGCGCGCGCAGTGCGCCGCCGGCCCGCCGCTTGGCCTTGGCCTCGAACAGCCGGCCGGCGAGCAGGAACGTGGTGACGACGGCCGCGACTTCCAGGTAGACCGAGCCGCCGGGCCGGAAGATCAGCCCCCACACGCCACCGCCGCCCGCGCCCGCCTGGCTGTTGAAGAAGATCGTGTAGATGGACCAGCCGGTGGCCGCGGTGATGCCCATCGAGACGAGCGTGTCCATGGACGCGGACCGGTGGCGCAGGTTGACCAGCGCGGCCCGGTGGAACGGCCACGCGGACCAGCACACGACGGGGATCGTCAGGGCCAGCAGCACCCACTGCCAGCCGGTGAACCGCAGCGACGGCACCAGCGCCAGCGTGATGGACAGGTCGCCCAGGGGCGCGGCGAGCAGCAGCGCGACGACCAGGCGCCGCCACAGGTAGCGGACATGGCGGTCGTCGGCGGGGTCGTCCTCGACGGGCCGTTCGGGTTCGACGAGGGCCGCGGTGTAGCCGGCGTGCACGACGGCGGCGACGAGTTCGGTGGGCGGGACCGGCCGGGTGGTGCGGACGCTGGCCTTCTCGGTGGCGTAGTTGACCGTGGCGGTGACGCCGTCGAGCTTGTTGAGCTTGCGTTCGACGCGGGCGGCACAGGCGGCGCACGTCATGCCGCCGATGGTCAGTTCCACGGCCTCCCCGGTGTCGGGTGAGGCCGTCGCCGCGTCCAGTGCCATGTCCTGACGGTATCTCGGGGCTGGTTGTCACCCGGTCAGGGCCCCGCTTGCACAGCTGGCAAATTTTATCACTGTGGTTTCAGTGTCAACTGAATTTGTTAGCCCCGGAGGGCCTCAACCAAAAACGCAACGGCGGTCAGTGCAGTTCGACGGGCAGGCTCTCCACGCCGTACACGATGGACAGCTTGCGGAAGGCGAGCTGCTCGGGCGGCACGGCCAGGGTCATCTTGGGGAAGCGGCGGACCATCGCCGGGTAGGCGGCACGCAGTTCCATGCGGCCCAGTTCGGCGCCGATGCAGCGGTGGATGCCGTGGCCGAACGCGAAGTGCGGGAACGGGGTGCGGGTCGGGTCGAACCGTTCCATGTCGGTGCCCAGGGACGGGTCCCGGTTGGCCGCGGACAGGGACACGATGACGATGTCGCCCTTGCCGATGGTGTTGCCGGCGACGGTGACGTCGTCGCGGGCGAAGCGGGGGAAGGCGACCTGGACGACGGTGAGGTAGCGCAGGAGTTCCTCGACGAACGGGTCGATGGCGGCGTCGTCGTCGTGGATGAGCCGGAACGTGTCGGGGTCCTGTAGCAGGACGAGGGCGCCGAGGGTGAGCATGCTGGCGGTGGTCTCCAGGCCACCGGTGAGCAGCCCGTCGGCCAGGCCGGCCAGTTCCAGGTCGTCGACGCTGTCGCCGTGTTCCTTGACGATCTGGCCGAGCAGTCCGTCGCCGGGGTCGGCGCGTTGTTTCTTGACGATCTCCAGCAGGTAGGACAGTGATTCGGTGATGGCGCCCAGGGAGGCGGTGGCGCCGCTGAACAGGTCGAACCGTGCGGTGGACAGGCGTTGGAAGTCGGCGCGGTCGGCGTAGGGGACGCCGAGCAGTTCGCAGATGACCAGGGAGGGGATGGGCAGGGCGAACGCGGCGGCGAGGTCGACGGGTTCGTCGGCGGCGGCCATGGCGTCGAGTTGGTCGTTCACGATGTCGTGGATGCGGGGGGTGAGGCGGGCCAGGCGGCGCATGGTGAATTCGGGGGTGAGGATCTTGCGCAGCCGGGTGTGGGTGGGTGGGTCGGCGAAGCCGAGGCCGCCGGGGTTCTGGTCGGCGGTCGCGCCCGCGCTGCCGATGAGGTTGGTGAAGTCGTTGGAGAAGCCGTCGGCGCTGGCGAGGATGGTCTTGGCGGCGTCGTAGCCGGTGACCAGCCAGGCTTTCATGCCGAAGGGGAGTTTGAGTCGGCTGACGGGTTCGTGCTCGCGCAGGGCGCCGATGTCGGGGACGGGGTCCAGGCCGGTGCGGCGCAGCGGGAGCAGGGCGGCGTCGGGCAGGAACGACATCGTGGCCAGGTCGAAGCCCATTTTCTGTTTGCGGGCCAGGTACTTGCGACCCAGCCAGCCCATGGCGCGCGAGCGAAGCGTCGTCATGGGCCGGAGGCTACCTGTAAGGGTTCAGGCCCGGTCGGCCCAGGTCGCGCGGCCGCTGTCGGGCAGGGTGGAGATCGGGTCGTAGTAGGGGTAGCGGCGGGTGAGGGCTTCCTCGTCGTGGCGTTCGATGCCGGTGCGGTAGTTCTTGGTCCAGTAGGAGATGCCGAGTTCGCGGTCGTAGTCGGCGAGTTGGTGGACCCAGCGCTTCCCGACGTAGGGGACGTCGCAGACGATGCGGGGGGTGGCGTAGCCGGGCAGGTAGCCCATGATGGCGTGTTGGAGGGCCTGGGCTTCCCAGACGGCGACGCGCCAGTGTTCGGCGTTGGGGATCATGTCGCACATGTAGAAGTAGTAGGGCAGGATGCCGGCTTCGCCCTGGAGGGCGAAGCACAGGTCGAGCAGGTCGTTGGGGGTGGCGTTGACGCCGCGCATGAGGACGCCCTGGTTGCGGACGTCGCGGACGCCGGCGTCGAGGGCGGCGCGGGTGGCTTCGGCGACCAGTGGGGTGACGGTCTGGGCGTGGTTGACGTGGGTGTGGATGGCGAGGTTGACGCCGCGGCGGCGGGCGGTGCGGGCGACGCGTTCGAGTCCTTCGGTGACCTTGGGTTGCAGCCAGTGTTGGGGCAGGGCGGCGAGGGCTTTGGTGGCCAGGCGGATGTCGCGGACGGTGTCGATGTCCAGTAGCCGCATGAGGAACGTTTCGAGCTGGTGCCAGGGGACGTTGGCGACGTCGCCGCCGGAGACGACGACGTCCCGTACGCCGGGGGTCCTGCGCAGGTAGTCGATCATCTGGTCCTGGCGGTCGACGGGTTTCAGCGCGAGCTTGTGCTTGTCGACGTTGGCGGTGGAGTTGCCGACGAGGTCCATGCGGGTGCAGTGGCCGCAGTACTGGGGGCAGGTGGAGAGCAGTTCGGCGAGGACCTTGGTGGGGTAGCGGTGGGTGAGGCCTTCGACGACCCACATCTCGGCTTCGTGGAGCGAGTCGCGGGTGGCGTAGGGGTGGCTGGGCCAGGCCGGGTCGCGGTCGGAGCTGACGGGGATCATGTAGCGGCGGATGGGGTCGGCGTAGAAGGCGTCGGTGAACGGGCCGTCCCCGGTGGCCATGGTGTTGAGCATCTGCGGCGGGACCAGCATGGACATGGTGGCGAAGCCGGTCTGGTCGGCGGCGAGGTCGTCGTAGAAGCGCTGGTCGAGCAGGTCGCCGAGGACGTCACGGAGCTGTTTGGGGTTCTTGACGCAGTGGGCGCGTTGCCATTGGGCGTCGCGCCACTGGGCGTCGGTGACGTCGTGCCAGCCGGGGAGGCGGCGCCAGTCGGGTTCCACCAGCGGGCGGCGGGTGTAGTCGTACGGCTGGTGGCCGGCGGTGGCGTCGGCAGGGCTGGTAGCTTCCTGAACGACGGTCATTACTTCTCCTCAGCGACTTGATCGCGCAAAGATATGCTGTGCTTGCGTCTACGCTACGTAAATATTACGGGAGTCGGTGTGACGGAGTCGAGGACACGGGGTGCGGGGTCGCCGATCGGGCTGCACAGGGTGCTGGCTCCGGCGGGCGTGTTGCCGCAGCAGGCGGAGCGGTTGGACCCGGATCCGGTGCCGTGGCCGGACGAGGTGGTGCTGGACGTGCACCGGCTGAACCTGGACGCCGCGTCGTACCGGCAGCTGCGGGAGACGCACGGCACGGGTGCGCCGCTGCGCGCGGCGGTGTGCGACATCGTGGCGCGGCGCGGGAAGATGCAGAACCCGGTGACCGGGTCGGGCGGCATGCTGCTGGGCACGGTCCGCGAGGTGGGCCCGGAGTCGCCGTTGGGTCTGGCGGTGGGCCAGCGGGTGGCGACGCTGGTGTCGTTGACGTTGACGCCCTTGCGCATCACCGACGGCCTGGCCGGCTGGGACGGCGAGGGCGAGCAGGTGCCGTGTGCGGGCACGGCGGTGTTGTTCGGCCGGTCGATCGCGGCGGTGCTGCCCGACGACCTGCCCGAGTCGCTGGCCCTGTCGGTGCTGGACGTGTGCGGCGCGCCCGCGTTGACCGCGCGGGTGGTGGGGCGGCGGGAGCGGCCCTCGGTGTGCGTGTTGGGCGGCGGGGGCAAGTCGGGGTCGTTGTCGCTGGCGGCGGCCCGCCGGGCGGGCGCGGGCCGGCTGGTGGCGTTGGTGCCCACGGACGCCGAGGCGGCCGCGGTGCGGGCGGCCGGCGTGGCCGACGCCGTGGTGGTGGCCGACGCCCGGGACCCGATCGCGGTGTCCGGGGCGGTGGGTGAACCGGTGGACGTGACCGTGGTGTGTGTGGACGTGCCGGGTTGCGAGCACGGCGCGGTGCTGGCCACCCGCGACGGCGGCACGGTGGTGTTCTTCTCGATGGCCACGTCGTTCGCGGCGGCCGCGTTGGGCGCGGAGGGCCTGGCGGCGGACGTGGAGTTGATGATCGGCAACGGCTACGTGCCCGGCCACGCCGAGTACGCCGTGGAGCTGGTGCGGTCGCATCCCGGTGTGCGGGCGTTGTTCGACGCCCGGGAGCGGCACACTGTGCGGTCGTGACGGACATGACGACGCTTCTGGTGAACGGTCGCATCCACGGCGGTGCCGCCACGGCGCTGGCGGTCGCCGACGGGGTGATCACGTGGCTGGGTGGCGAGGACGAGGGCCGGGCCCGTTTCGGCGACGCGACCGTGGTGGACGTGGCGGGCGGGTTCGTCGCGCCGGCGTTCGTGGACGCCCACGTGCACGCCACGTCCAGCGGCCTGGTGTTGGCCGGCCTGGATCTGGCCGGCTGCGGGTCGCTGGCGCAGTGCCTGGCGGAGTTGCGGGATTTCGTGGCCCGGCGACGGGACAACGGCATCGTGTGGGGCCATGGGTGGGACGAGACGGCATGGCCGGAGGGCCGGCCGCCGTCGCGGGCCGAGGTGGACGCGGCCGTCGGTGACGTGCCGGTGTACCTGTCGCGGGTGGACGTGCACTCGGCGTTGGTGTCCACGGCGTTGGTGGCGTTGGCGCCGGAGGCGCGCGGCGACGCCGGTTGGTCGGCGGACGGGCCGATCAGCCAACACGCCCACCACCACGTCCGTGGTGCCGCGCGGGCCGCGCTGTCACCGGCCGGCCGCCGCACCGCCCAGCAGGCGTTCCTCGCGCACGCCGCGTCGCTGGGGGTGGCCGCGGTGCACGAGTGCGCCGGCCCGGACATCTCCGGCACCGACGATTTCACCGAGCTGTTGGCCCTGGCCGGCAAGGGCGGCACCCCGGCTGTGGTGGGTTACTGGGGTGAGCGGACCGACCCGGCGCTGGCCGTCGAACTGGGCGCGCACGGTCTGGCCGGTGACCTGTTCGCCGACGGCGCGGTCGGCTCCCGCACCGCCGCCCTGTGCGCGCCCTACGCCGACGATCCGGGCAACACCGGCGCGGCGTACCTGTCGGCGGACGAGATCGCCGAGCACGTGGTGGCGTGCACGCGGGCCGGGGTGCAGGCCGGTTTCCACGTCATCGGCGACGCCGCGGCGGCCGCGCTGGTCGCCGGGTTCGCCACCGCCGAGACCATGGTGGGCCGGGCGGCGTTGGCGGCGTGCCGGCACCGGGTGGAGCATCTGGAGATGGTGAGGGCCGACCAGGCCGCCCTGCTGGGCGGTTGGGGCGTGGTGGGGTCGGTGCAGCCGGCGTTCGACGCGGCGTGGGGCGGCCCGGCCGGCATGTACGCCCGGCGCCTGGGCCCGGTGCGGGGGGTGGCGTTGAACCCGTTCGCCGCGCTGGCCGGGCACGGTGTGACGTTGGCGTTCGGGTCCGACTCGCCGGTCACCCCGGTCGACCCGTGGGGCGCGGTCCGCGCCGCCGTCCACCACCGCACACCGGGGTTCGGGATCGGCCCGGCGGCCGCGTTCGCCGCCCACACCACCGCCGGCTGGTACGCGGCCGGGTCGGCCGACCCGGGCACGCTGACGGTCGGCGCCCCCGCCACCTACGCCGTGTGGGACACCGGAGACCTGGTCGAGGGCCTGCCGGCGCTGGACGAGCGGCCGGTGTGCGTGCGGACCGTGCTGCGCGGCGAGACGATCTACGACCGGGAGGGAACCTGATGGGCCTGCTCAACCTGGATGCCGACGTCGTCGCGCAGGCCCGCCGCCTGGCCGCCACCGCGACCGAACCGGTCATCGCCCTGGCCAGGGCACACACCACGGTCGCGGTGGAACGGGCCACCTTGCGGCTGGCCGGCATCACCGGCGCCGACACCGCCCACCGCGCCGGGGACGTGCCATGGGTGAACCGCGTCGTGGACACCGTCCGCGAGCACTGCGGCCTGGACCACGGTGTCGCGCTGCCGGTGTTCCACGCGCTGCGCGAACACGACCTGGCCACCCTCACCGACCTGGCCGAGGCCACCGCGGCCGGCCAGATCCGCTACACGCTGCCCACCGGACGCGACGCCGACCGCGCCGAGAAAACCGCCCGCACCGCGATCGCCAAGGGCCTACGCACGGTGGACCGCAACCGGGCCCGCCGCGACAAACTCGTCGCCACCCTGGGGGATCCGCCGCGCCGGCCGTGGATCTACCTGATCGTCGCGACCGGCGACATCGACGAGGACGTCGTGCAGGCCGCCAACGCGGCCCGGGCCGGGGCGGACGTGATCGCGGTGATCCGCTCCACCGGCCAGTCGCTGCTGGACTACGTCCCCGAGGGCGCCACCCACCACGGGTTCGCCGGCACCTACGCCACCCAGGAGAACTTCCGCATCATGCGGGCCGCACTGGACGACGTGTCCCGCGAACTGGGCCGCTACGTGCGCCTGACCAACTACGCGTCCGGGCTGTGCATGCCCGAGATCGCGGTGCTGGGCGGCCTGGAACGGCTGGACATGATGCTCAACGACTCCATGTACGGCATCCTGTTCCGCGACATCAACCCGATCCGCACGTTCGTGGACCAGCGGTTCTCCCGGCAGGTGCACGCCCGCGCCGGCATCATCATCAACACCGGCGAGGACAACTACCTCACCACGGCCGACGCCGTGGACGCCGCCCACACGGTCACCGTCTCCCAGTTGATCAACGAGCGGTTCGCGCACGAGGCCGGCCTGCCCGACGCGCTGCTGGGCCTGGGGCACGCGTTCGAGATCAACCCGGACCTGCCCGACTCGTTCCGCCTGGAACTCGCGCACGCCCTGCTGGCCCGCGAGTTGTTCCCGGACGCACCGCTGAAGTGGATGCCGCCCACGAAACACATGACGGGCAACGTGTTCTTCGGCTACCTGCTCGATGGCCTGTTCAACCTGGCCGGCATGCTGACCGGCCAGTCGATCCTGCTGGTCGGCATGATGACCGAGGCCGTGGTGACGCCGTGGCTGTCCGATCGGGACCTGGCACTGGCCAACGTGCGCTACGTCCGCAACGCCGCCGGTTCCCTGGCCGAGGACTTCCGCCCGGCCCCGGACGGGCTGATCGTGAAACGCGCCCACCAGGTCCTCGGTGAGGCCGTGGACCTGTTGGACCGCATCGTGTCCTCCGACGGCGGACTCCTGGCCGCGATCGCCGAGGGTACGTTCGGCCTGATGAAACGCCCACCCGATGGCGGCAAGGGCGCCGACGGCGTGATCGCCAAGGCCGACGGCTACCGCAACCCGGCCGTCGACCTGCTCGAAACGGGGGCGAGCGGGTGAGCGTGATCCGCCCCTACGGCGACGCCACCGGCGACGGCATGGTCCAACTGTCCTTCACCCTGCCCGTGGCGCACGGCCCCCGCGCGGACGGCGCCGCCGTGCAACTGGCCAACAAGATGGGCATGGACCCGGCGATGGTGGTGCACTCCCACCCCATCGGCGAGGGGTTCACCTTCTTCGTGGTCTACGGCTCGGTCAGCCACGTCGTGGACACCGACCAGGTGCGGGTGGTGGAACGGGAGTACCCGCTGCTGTCCCCGGCCGAGGTCAACGCCGAGGTGAAGAAGTCCCTGCACCGCAAACTGGTCGTGGTGGGCGGCTGCATCGGCACCGACGCGCACACCGTGGGCATCGACGCGATCCTCAACGTCAAAGGGTTCGCCGGCGAGAAGGGCCTGGAGTACTACCGGGAACTGCGCGTGGTGAACCTGGGCGCCCAGGTCGGCGTGCCGGACCTGGTGAAACGGGCCCGCGCCGAACACGCCGACGCCGTGCTGGTGTCGCAGGTGGTGACCCAGCGGGACGCGCACATCCTCAACACCAGGGAGATGGCCGCCGCGTTCCGCGAGGCCATGGGGGAGCGGCGCCCGGTGCTGGTCGCCGGCGGCCCCCGGTTCGACCCGATGATGGCCGGTGAACTGGGCGTGGACCGCGTGTTCGGCCGTGGTACCACCCCGGGTGAGGTGGCCAGCTATTTGGTACACGCGATGAACGGGAGGACCGCCGGGTGAACGACAGTCTCGTGGAGGGTTTCTCGGTGACCCACCGCCGCTACGTGCCCTACGCGCACGCCCACTACGGCGGCAACCTGGTCGACGGCGCCTACTCGCTGGGCCTGTTCGGGGACGTGGCCACCGAGCTGTGCATCCGCACCGACGGCGACGAGGGCCTGTTCGCCGGCTACGCGGAGGTCCGGTTCGTCGCGCCGCTGCACGCCGGGGACGTGGTCGAGACGACCGCCACGATCACCACGATCGGCCGCCGCTCCCGCACCGTGTCGTTCGAGGCGCGAGTGGTGTGCCGGGCCGACCCCGACCGAGGCCCCTCCGCCGCGCGCGTGCTGGATCCGCCGGTGGTGGTGACGACCGCGGTGGGCACCGTCGTGGTGCCCGCTCACTGATCGTCCTCATCCTCCTCGGCCTTCCTGGGCAGCACCAGTTCGGGCACGAAGCCGTGCTGGTAGAGACGGCGATCGCGGATCTCCCAGGCGAACGCCATGGAGTAGAACAGCATCCCGAACACCACGATGCCCTCCATCATGGCCAGGATCGCCGGGGACGCGGGCAACGCCAGCAACGCCAATGCGGGCAGGCACTGGGCCAGGCCACGGGCCAGTAGCCGCACGAACCAGGTGCGGGTCGTCAGATCACGCAGTACCCACTGCGCGTAGCGCGGCGGCAGGCGTTTCCCGTACGCGTACAGCAGCCACCGCACCACTCCTGGTCGGCTGCCGGCCATCTACCGATGGTAGTGGCCAGCGCCCGACGGACGTGACACGGAGCGCACACGGCCGCCCCGTACCCTTGTCGCCGTGGTGACAGCGACGCCGACGGCCAGCGACTCCTCTGGCGACACCCCCCCGAAAACGGGCAGGCGGGTCAGAGTGCCGGGCCGCGACACCCTGGCCCGGCTCGCGGCCAGCATCGGCGGCGGTGTGCTGTGGTACCTGAGTTTCCCGCCGCGTCCGGTGTGGTGGCTGGCGCTGATCGCGTTCGCCCTGCTCGGCCTCGCGGTGTGGGGGCGGCGGGCGCGGGCCGGGTTCGGCTACGGCTTCCTGTTCGGCCTGGCGTTCCTGTTGCCGCTGCTGCACTGGACCAGCCTGTTCGTGGGCAACATCGCGTGGTTCCCGTTGAGCCTGGCCGAAGCCGTGATCATGGGCCTGGGCACGGCCGCGATCGCCGTGGTGCTGCCGATGCGCGGCGGACCGGTGTGGGCGGCGTTGCTGTGGGTGGCCGACGAGGCGCTGCGGGCGCGGGCCCCGTTCGGCGGGTTCCCGTGGGGGAAGATCGCGTTCGGCCAGCCCGACGGCCCGTTCGTGTCGTTGGCCGCGGTGGGTGGTTCCCCGCTGGTCGGGTTCGCCGTGGCGCTGGTCGGGTTTGGCCTGACCGTCCTGGCCATCACCCTGGCCACGCAGCGGCGCCGGGTGGCGATCATCGGCGCCGGCCTGGCGATCGTGCTGCCCACGGCGGCCGCGCTGGCCTGGTGGCCGATGGTGGGCACCGACCCCAACGCCGGCACCGCCGTGGTCGCCGCCGTCCAGGGCAACGTGCCCCGGCTGGGCCTGGACTTCAACTCCCAGCGCCGCGCCGTGCTCGACGACCACGTCCGGGAGACCGAGAAACTCGCCGCCCAGATCGCCGCCGGCCAGCAGCCCCAGCCGCAACTGGTGATCTGGCCGGAGAACTCCTCCGACATCGACCCCTACGCCAACCCCGACGCCTTCGCCGAGATCACCCAGGCCGTCGCCCAGATCAAGGCGCCCGTGTCGGTGGGTGCGGTGGTCACCTCGCAGGGCGCCCGGCCCAAGAACACGGCGATCCTGTGGGAACCGGGCAGGGGACCGGTCGAGCAGTACGTGAAGCGCAAACTGCAGCCCTTCGGCGAGACCATGCCGGGCCGCTCGTTCTTCCGCCACTTCAGCGCCGACGTGGACAAGGCGGGCGACTTCGTGCCGGGCACCAAACCCGTCGTGTTCCCCATGGGGCCGGCCAAGGTCGCCCTGGACACCTGCTACGAGGTCGCGTTCGACTCGGTGGTGCGCCAGTCCATCCCCGGCTCCACGCTGCTGGCCGTGCCCACCAACAACGCCACGTTCGGCCTGTCCGACATGACCTACCAGCAGTTGGCGATGGACCAGGAACGGGCCGTGGAACACGGCAGGGCCGTCGTGGTCGCCGCCACCAGCGGGGTCAGCGCCATCATCCAACCCGACGGCCACATCACCCAGGAGACTGGTTTGTTCCGGCCTGCCGCGCTGGTCGCCACCGTTCCACTGCGGTCGACGACTACGCTGGCGGACCGACTCGGTGCCTGGCCGGAATGGGCGATGGTGGCCGGTGGGCTGCTCGCCCTCGCGTTCGGCATCGCCACGCGGGCCCGCCGCCGCCGGCCGGCCCAGCCCGTGCGGGCCACCGACTGAACCCGCGGTGGAAGGACAGACACGCATGGCCGACGTGCGGCAGGACGGCGCGGACCTGGGCGCCGACCTGGAACCGGTGCTGGTGGTGATCCCGACCTACAACGAGCGGGACAACCTGGGCCCGATCGTGGGTCGCGTGCAGGTGACACTACCGACCGTGCACGTGCTGGTGGTCGACGACGGCAGCCCGGACGGCACGGGGGAGCTGGCCGACCAGCTCGCCGAACGCGACGACCGGGTGCACGTGCTGCACCGCACCGAGAAGGCCGGCCTGGGCGCGGCCTACATCGCCGGGTTCCGGTGGGCCCTGGACCGCGGCTACCAGGTGATCGTGGAGATGGACGCCGACGGCTCGCACGCCCCCGAGGACCTGCCCCGCCTGCTGGACGCCCTGCAGGACGCCGACCTGGCCCTGGGTTCCCGGTACGTGCCCGGCGGTCGGGTGGTGAACTGGCCCAAACGCCGCGAACTGCTCTCCCGAGGCGGCAACGTCTACTCCAAGCTCGCGCTGGGCGTGGGCATCAACGACATCACCGGCGGGTTCCGCGCCTACCGGCAGCGGGTCCTGCGCACCCTCGCGCTCGACGACGTCGCCTCGCACGGCTACTGCTTCCAGGTGGACCTGGCGTGGCGCACGGTGCAGGCCGGGTTCTCCGTGGTGGAGGTGCCGATCACGTTCACCGAACGGGAGATCGGCGAGTCCAAGATGAGCGGCTCCATCGTGCGGGAGGCGCTGCTGCGGGTCACCAAGTGGGGGGTGCGGCACCGCGCCGAGCAGCTGCGGTCCCTGGTCACCGGGCAACGCCACGACACCGCAGCCGACGAACCCGTCGACACCCACTAGACCGGACCCGGACCCGGACCGGAGACAAAGATGGGCCGCCCGGACGAATCCGGGCGGCCCGTTCACCTACGCGGGAGGCGTGGTGGGTCCGGCAGGTCAGGCTGTGCGGCTGCGCCTACCGCGCAGCTCCTCCAGCCGTTCGGTCAACAGTTCCTCCAGCTCCGGGATCGAGCGCCGCTCCAGCAGCATGTCCCAGTGGGTGCGCGGCGGCTTCGCCTTCTTCGCCTCCGGTTCGGAGCCGTCGATCAGCTTGCCCACCGAGCCGTGCAGCCGGCACTCCCACGTCTGCGGGATCTCGGCATCGTCGGAGAAGGGAACCTCGAAGTCGTGCCCCTTCGGGCACGCGTACCTCGTGCCCCTGCGGGGGGCGAGGTCATGGTTGCGGTCGGTCTCGTAGCTGACTGCTCCGAGCCGGCTGCCACGCAGCACGCGGTCGGCCATGACGCTGTCCTTTCGCTCGGCTCAGGGCGAGGGGGCCCAATGATCCCACTGTGCGCAACGTACGGGGCAGCGAGACAATTCCCGTCTCGCCGAACCGGTAGCGCTCAGTGATGAGCTTCACTCGTCAACGAAGTGTTCCTCCTAAGAGAGCGCATCGCGACATCGACATGACGCGTTATCACCCCGACGATGACATAGATCACTCCAATGGTGGAATGACACTGGCGTGCCATGTCTGATCCGTGTCATGCCGACGCCACCTCGTGACCGCGGGTACCCCCACCGACCAGGCTTCACACCCCGAACTACGCCGACCCGGCCGACCCGGCCGACCCGGCCGTCGCCGGCTGCGCCGGTCGCCCACCCAGACTCGCCGGCAACGTGTTCCCCGCCACCGCCACCGCCTTCGGGACGTTCACCAACAGCAACAACCCCAGACCGACGATGAACAACACGATCAGTGACAAGATCGCCGCCCGGAAGTTCCCGGTGAGCTGGACCGTCACCCCGAACAGCAACGTGCCGAAAATACTGCTGCCCGACCCCGACACCTCGAACAGGCTGAAGTACTCCGCCTCCATGCCCACCGGGATCATGTTCGAGAACAACGACCGCGACAACGCCTGCGACCCGCCCAACACCAGCGACAACACGATCGCCAACACGTAGAACTGCAACGGCATCCGCGCCTGCATGAAATACGCCCCGGTCACCACCAGGCACCACACCACCAGACTCCACGCCACCACCCGCTTCGCACCCCACCGGTAGGCCAACCGCCCCAACAGCAACGCCCCCGCGAACGCCGCGAACTGCACGATCAGGATCGCCGTCAACAACGTCGTCTGCGACAGATGCAACTCCTCGTTCCCGAACTGCGCCGCCAACAACGTCACCGTCGTGATGCCGTCGTAGTAGATCAGGTACGCCACCAGGAACAACAACGTCATCGGGAACGCCCGCATGTGGCCGAACGTCCGCGCCAACTGCCGAAACCCCGCCCCGAACACCGAACCCGCCGGCCCGGCATCCACATCCGCGTCCGCCGGCCGCGGCGCGTTACGCATCGTCACCACCGGGATCAACGCGAACGCCGCCCACCACAACCCCGCCAACCCCAACGACGCCCGAGCCAACGTCCCGGTGTCGGAGATGAAGAAACTCATCCCGAAGTTCCCCGCCAACAGGATCCCGCTGCCGATGTACCCCGACGCCCACCCCAACGACGAGATCCGGTCCCGCTCCTGCGCCCCGGACAACGCCGGCAACATCGAGTTGTAGACGACCTTCCCGCACGTGTACGTCACATACGCCGCGATCAACAGGCCCACACCCAACGGCCAGTCCGTCGGACCGATGAACCACATCGCCGCACACGACGCAGCACCCAGGAACCCGAAGGTCAGCAGCATCTCCTTCTTCCGACCGAACCGGTCGGCCAACGCCCCCACGATCGGCATCAACACGATCAACACCAACGCCGAGAACGACACGATGTCCGCGAACAGCGCATTCGGCGCGATCGGGATCCCCAGCAGATGCACCCGGCCGTTCGTGCCCACCGCGTTGCCCGCCACCGCCGGCAGATACTGCGACAGGAACACCGAGACCACGATCGTCTCGAACGAGTGCGACGCCCACGCGTACGTGTACCAGGCCCGCCGCTGCGTCTTCAGCTCCGGCCCGGCGAACGCCGCCTCCGAACCATGAGCGTGCACAGTCACGTCCGCCACTTCGCCCCTCCCAGACACCACCCACCAGGTCACGTGCACGGCCTGGCGTGGGGCGACTGTAGCGGCAACCACACCACCACGAACCCCCGCACACCAGGTTGATGCGCGGATGACACGAACAACCCTCACACCGGCGTGTCGTTCCCACCACGCAGGTCAGTGACAGGAGAGACTGAAGGGTCAGCCGTTGCAGTTGTGACAACTGTGACCTGGGCTTACCGTCCCACCATGACCGTCCACCTCAGACGCACCCTGACCGTCGCGCTCACCGCACTCGCCCTACCGGTCGCCATCACCCTCACCGCCACCCCCGCAGGCGCCGACCCCACCGCAGGCGCCTGGGCCCAACTACGCAACTGCGAATCCGGCGACAACTACACCATCGTCGCCGTCAACGGACACTACGGCGCCTACCAGTTCGACCTCACCACCTGGCGCAGCGTCGGCGGCACAGGCAAACCCAACCAAGCCACCCCCACCGAACAGGACTACCGCGCCCTCTACCTCTACCGCATGCGCGGCTGGCAACCCTGGACCTGCGCCCACATGCTCGGCCTCCGCCCCGACCGAGACGCCGCCAGCAAACGCAAACCCACCTACGCCCAATCCGCCTACATCGGCCGCAACCCCACCACCACCACCACCATGCCGCCCTGGCCGGGCAAGGTCTACTCCTACGGCGACTGCGACCCCGCCCTGCGCACCTGGCAACTCCGCATGAACGCCTACCACCTCGGCTTCGACGGCACCGGCTGCTACTACGCCAAAACCAAATCCGCCGTCCTCGCCGTCCAACGCGCCAACCACATCAAAGCCTCCGGCCTACTCGGCCCCAAAACCTGGCGCGCCGCCTGGCAAGGCAAAGCCCCCTGACACCGGCGCCCCTAGACCTCCGCCCACACCCCGCGCTCCCGCAACACCGACCGCAACACATCCGGCCGATCCGACACCAACCCATCCACCCCGGCATCCAACAACACACCCATCTGCGCGGCATCGTCGATCGTCCACACATGCACCTCCCGCCCACGCCGACCCGCCGCCGCCACGAACCCCGGCGACACCACCGGCAACACCCCGTACCGCACCGGCACCTGCGCGATCGCACCCACCACCGGCACCCCCGGCAACCACCCCCGCGACCACAACCCCAACACCGACCGAGGCCCCATCGACGTCAACAACCCCGACCCACCCAACCGCCGCAACCGACCCAACCGCGACTCCGAAAACGACGCCAAACACACCCGACCCAACCCATTACACCGCCGCAACGTCGCCAACACCGGCTCCACCGCCGCATCCGACTTCACATCCACGTTCAACAACACATCAGGCAACTCCTCCAACAACGCATCCAACCGACACACCCCCTCCCGACCACCCACCCGCGCCCCCGACACCACCGACCACGGCAACTCCGACACCACACCCCGACCATCCGTCGTCCGATCCAACGACCCATCGTGATGCACCACCACCACACCATCCGACGTCACCTGAACATCCGTCTCCAGATAACGAAAACCCTCCAACCGAGCCCGCCGCATCGCACTCAACGAGTTCTCCAACCCCGCCAACTCGCCGACATGCCACCCCCGATGCGCGAACGCCCTCGGATACGGACCAGCCAGAAACGGATGCGGCAACTCACTACGCATTCCCACAGTCTGCCCGCCCCCCATGACCCCACGATGACCACCACGTGGCCAACCGACACAGCAGCCGGAACCGACACAATACCGACCACGAACCACCACCAGTACCGTCGCACCATGACGCTGGCCGAACACCTCACCGACTGGGTCGACTGGGACGCCGCCGCCTACCACCTCGCCCGCACCCTCGGCCTGTTCCCCGACCATAACTTCCACCAGGTCAAGAACATCTTCTGGACCGACAACGACCTCGGCAACGGCCTCCACGACGCCCTGCTCGCCCTCACCCGAGCACACATCCTCGACCGCCGAGAAGAACCAGACGAACAGTTCCGCCACCACCACCCATAGGCGTGTCGCGAAACCAACCACCCCCACCCACCCGGCATGATGCCCCGGTGCCCACCGACGCCCCCACCGACGCAGCACCCGGCCCACACCTCACCCGGACCCCCACCCGCCACTGCGCCTGGTGCGGCCGCCGCCTCCCCGACGACACCAAAGTCGGCCGACCCCGCCGCTACTGCGCCCAACCCTGCCGCCAACGCGCCTACGAACGCCGCACCGCAGTCCAACGCGGCGGACTACCCGAAGACGCCGTCATCCTCTCCGCCACCGAACTCGCCGACCTCCAGGACCGCCTCTACCAACTCCGCTGCGCCGCAGAAGACGTCCTCACCGCCATCGACGACGGCGCCACCACCACCGAACTCCGCAAACTCGCCACCGAACTCACCCACACCGCACACGACCTCGAACGACTCCGCTAACCACCAGCGATCTCACCCAACACCCGATACGTACGATTCGCCGCGGCCGCCGCCCGCCGCTCCCGCCCCGTAGCGTCAATATAATTCTGACTCGACGCCAAACTCGCATGCCCCAACAACGCCATGATCTCCGACGCCGTAGCACCGTCCTCCGCCAACCGCGTCGCAAAAGTATGGCGCAACGCATGCAAACTCGCCCCACTCGGCACCCGATCATGCACCCCCGCACGCCGAAAACACGACACCATCACATACTCCAAACCGCCCCGACCGATCGCCTCACCCCGCCGATCCAACAACAGGGGAGAGGACCGCCCCAACCGCACCCCGAAACGCACCCGACACGACTCCACATACGCGGAAATAATGTCCGCCAACGACGACTCCACCGGAACCGACCGATCCCGAGAACCCTTACCCACCACATGCAACCGAAACTCACCCCGCCGACCCACCAACGACCCCACCGTCAAACCCCGCATCTCCGCCGACCGCAACCCCGCCACCAAACCCAACGCCACCACCAACACATCCCGCTCCGGCCACGGATCCCGACCACCACCCGACACCACAGCCGACAACAACCGCTCCGGCGTGTCCTCACCCCGCAACGGCTTCGGCACCGGGGGAGTAGCCCTCGGCCGCGCCACCCCACCCATCGGATTCCCCGCCAACCACCCCTGAGCCACCCAGAACGTCAACACCTGATTCCACGTCGACCACGCCCGCGACACCGAACTACGCGCATGACCGTCCGCGAACACCCCGAACGCCGCCCGCAACGACGACATCGTCACGTCACCCACCACCAACTCATCCACCGAACACCCCACCTCACCAGCCAACAACCCCACCACACCCGCCACATCACGCCGATACGCCGCCGTCGTATGCGGAGAATCCTTCCGCGGCCGCCGCGCCGCGAAGAACGCGGCCACACCCTCCGAAACCAACACACCCGGTAACTACCGCACCACACCGACAAAAACCGGGGCAGAACAGGGGAGAGGTCACCCGTTCGAATCATGCCGCAACGCCCGCCGCAACGGACCCAGACCCGTCCACAACAAGATGAACGCCGGCCAGAAGAACACCAGATGTCCCGCCGCGATCGACGACCCACCCCAGATCACCAGGAAGATCAGGTTCGCCGCCAACCAACGCCGCAACGGCAACAACCGCGCCGCCACGCTCACCGGCGCCGTCCCGGCCGGCACAGCGGGCACCGCATCCGCCACCACCGGGGTGGGTGGTAGATCCCGCGTCAACGCCGCCAGATCCCCGTACGTCACCGCCTCGTACGCCGACCGCAACCGGTCGTCGTACTCGGTGATCGTCAGGCGCCCCTCATCCACCGCGGCCCGCAACCGATCAGCCACCGCCGTGCGATCCGCGTCCGACGCCCGAATGAGGTCCCGCCCACCGTCTTCTTCACCCACAGCAACCCCCTCCGGGCGATCGTATCTCGTCCACCCGGCGCCCCCACGATGACAAACGGCCTGAAGCGGCTAGTTCAACGCTCGTTGAATATTGCTGGATAACGTCGATTATCCATGATCGACAGCGGGAGCGGAGCAGACCGCCGAGAGGGGGCCACGCCGGCCGGCTCCCTGAGACGGCCGTTCCCAGCGAACTCCGTGGATCGGCACAACCGACCCGACGCACCGGATGCTCGGCCCTGGCCGGCGGGGTGATGTGATCGTCGGCGACGGGTCAGTTGGTCGCTGAGATCGGGTCGTGTGCTCCTTCTCCAGGGCATCTACCAATGCCGATAATGCACATTATGTCAACTAAGCCGCTGGGCCAGCTCCTCCATGAACCGAGGCACCGGACCGGCGCTGAAGTTGTAGTACCGCACCCAGTGCGGCGTGATGGTGATGCGGGCCATCTGGTCGTACAGCGCGCGGCAGCTCTGCTCGAACTGGGCTGCTGCTTCGGCGTCCATCGTCTTCCGGGCGCCGGCCAGGTACTCCTCGGGCACACCGTCGACGATCTCGATGCTCGCGCGTCCGCGGACGGACAGGGCTCGCGCTTGTTCGGGTGTGTCGCCGGCATCGATGGTCAGGGCGACGTCCGGGCGGGCGGACAGCGCGGTGACCTTGGGTGAGGTGGCGGCTGTGCAGGCGACGACCTGTTCCCCGGTCCACCAGAAGGCGATCGGGATTACGCGTGGTGTTCCGTCGTTGCCGACGTACGCGAGATGGGTCAGCGTGGCGTCCGTGAGCAGCTCGTGCGCGCCGGGCCTGGCCAGCTCGTCGTCGATGTCCTGCCGCTGCATGCGGGTTCTCCTTCCGTTGTGGTCAGTCCGGGGACGGTGCCGGCCGCGCGTTCTCGACATCGAGTAGCGCGAGCAGGTGGGCTGCTTGTGCTTCCGTGGTGCCGGGCGGGTTGCGGTTGAAGGCGGCGTTGCCCGGTAGGAGCAGGACGAGCCAGTACGCGGCGAACAGTGGGCGGTAGGCGCGCATCCGGGCTCGCTCCCCTGTGCTGAGTCCGACCGCGTCGACCAGGGCGTCGGGGTCGAAGATGCCTCGGGCGGCGATGTGTTCGACGTGGTCGGCCAGTTCGTAGGCGGGGTCGGTGAGGCCGGCGTCCTCGAAGTCGACGAGTCGGCAGGTTCGGCCGTCCCAGAGGATGTTGGCCGGGTTGAGGTCGGCGATGCCGAGTGCGATCAGGTGCGGTTCGGTGGTGGGTAGGCGGTCCTGGGCGGTGTGGATGGCTCGCGTGACCGGCTCGGGGTAGCGCAGTTCGTGGAGGTCGTGGGGTTCGGTGAGCCACTTCCCCACTGGGGAGGCGTTCCATGATGATGACCGGGTGTCCGCGTCGGTGGTGCGGCGAAGGGCGTCGGGGCGATTCCGGGTGCGTGTTCGGCGAGCAGGGTCAGGCAGGCCCATTCGCGGTCTGCTTCGCCTCGGTCCCAGCTGACGTACCGCTTGTGGACTTCGGTGGCGGTGAAGGTCAGGTCGTGGGTGTGCACGGCGGTGATCGTAGGATTGACGGTGTCCCCCGGCAGAATCCGCCGCATGGCTGATGTCGCACCCTTGGTACGGGATATTCCGCTGTTGGACGAGCTGGGTGAGGCGCATCGTGCGGAGGCCTTGGCGTGGTTGGGGTCGACGGAGGACGTCTATCGGCGGGTGAAGCCGGGCATTCCTTCCCCGCACCTGGTCTGCTACTGCCTACTGGTGGATCGCGCGGCACGCAACGTATTGCTGTGTGATCACCGGTTGGCGGGTTTGTGGTTGCCGACGGGTGGTCATGTGGAGCCGGGTGAGGATCCGGTGGTGACGGTGGGTCGGGAGCTGGAGGAGGAGTTGGGCGTGGTGGCGGTGCCCGATCCCCAGGCGGGCGGTCACCCCTTTTTCGTCACGGTGACGGAGACGAGGGGTCCGACGGAGGATCGGCACACCGATGTCTCGCTGTGGTTCGCGCTGTCGGGTCAGGTCGGCCAGCGGCTGCGTCCGGATGACGGTGAGTTCGCGGCGGTCCGGTGGTGGCCGGTGGCCGAGTTGCGGGACGTCGATCCGGAGCGGTTCGAGCCGCATCTCCCCCGCGCCCTGGCCGCGCTGGGTCTCGCGGGCTAGGCCCGTTTGCGTTGGGGCGCCTGGTCTTGTTCGAAGACGTGGCCGAACCAGTGGGGTTGGACGTCGGTCAGGCGCAGGGTTTGCCAGTGGGTGGGGTTGCCGGGTTCGGGGACGGCGACTTCGACGTCGGGGCCATAGGCGAACAGGCGTTCCTGGCAGATGCCGCAGGGGGCGAGGATCCAGTACTGGCCGTCGGTGTCGGCGGCGGTGACGCAGACTGTGGCGGTGATGCGGCGGCCTAGTTTGAAGGCTTCGCAGAGGGCGCCGGTTTCGTGGCAGAGGCTGGCGGCGACGTTGGGTGCGTCGGGTCCGGTGCTGGTGAGGACGGTGCCGTCGTCGAGGCGCACGGCTGCGGCGCCGGACCAGGGTTCGCCGGGGAATCGGGTGGTGGCGAGGTCGATCGCGGCGTCCACGAGGGCTTGATCAACGGCCATGGCCATAGGCTACCGGCTGTCGTCGGTGTGCTGGTCTGGGTAGCGGTCGGCAGGCGATCGTGTCGCGGACGGGTGGGTTGTCCTGGTTGGCGACGGTGTCGAACAGGCGGGTGCCGACGGTGTCGGTGTCGGTGAGTCCGGGGGCGTCGGGTGGGAGGGCGAGTCGGCTGAGTAGGACGCCGAGTAGGCAGGCGTCGAGTAGGCCGGTGGTGTCGGTGTCGTTGGTGACGCCTGCTGCGCGGTGGAGTTGTGCGGTGGCGTGGGCGTTGGCGGCGGCCATGGTGCCCAGGGCGGTGCGGATGGCGGGGATGCGGACGCCTTCGAGGTAGAGCTCGACCATGGCGAGTGCGTGGGTAGGGTCGAGGGTGGCGCGGTGGATGAGTGCCGGGTAGAGGGCGCGGAGTTGGCGGGGTGTGGCGCCGGGTGGCGTGGTGGCGCGGAGTTGGTCGATGGCGGCGGTGTGGAGTTCGGCCATGCGGGTGGCGGCTGCTTCGAGGATGGCCTGTCTTGTCGGGTGGTAGTTCTTGGTGGTGCCTTCGGGTACGTGGGCTTCATGGTCGACGGCGCGGTGGGTGAGGCCGCGGCCGCCGTCGCGGGCGAGGATGGTGATGGCGGCGTCGGCCAGCAGGGGACGGCGCCCGATTCGTCGGTTGGGTGTTTCGTCCCCTGTGTGTGGCATGGCGACGGAGTGTAGTTGATCAGTGACGAACAATGATCACGACTCGCCGCTACAGTCGATGCATGGATCTGACGGACGTGTGCTTCGCCGGTGTGACGGAGCAGTTGGGGTTGTTGCGGGACGGCCGCGTGTCGTCGGTGGAGTTGGTGGCGGCGTATCTGGATCGGATCGCCCGGTTGGACGGTGAGTTGAACGCGTTCCGGTTGGTGTTCGACGAGCGGGCGCGGGAGGAGGCGGTGCGGGCGGATGCTCGGCGGGCGTCCGGTCAGGACGCTGCGTTGTTGGGTGTTGTCGTGGCGGTGAAGGAGGACACGGATCTGGCGGGGTTGCCGACGACGTCGGGGACGGACGCGGTGACGCGGGTGGCGGCGGCGGACGCTGAGGTGGTGTCGCGGTTGCGGTCGGCGGGTGCGGTGGTGATCGGGCGAACGCGGGCGCCCGAGTTGTGTCTGTGGCCGTTCACGGAGTCCGATTCCGGTGGCGTGACGCGGAATCCGTGGTCGCTTGAGCATTCGCCCGCGGGGTCGAGTGGTGGGTCGGCGGCGGCGGTGGCGGCGGGGTTGGCTTCGGCGGCGTTGGGCAGTGATGGTGGTGGGTCGATCCGGCTGCCGGCGGCGGCGACGGCGTTGTTCGGGTTGAAGCCGCAGCGGGGTCGGGTGTCGTTGGCGCCGCACGGTGAGGTGTGGACGGGGTTGTCGGTGGCGGGTCCGATCACCAGGACGGTGGCGGACGCGGCGTTGTTGTTGGATGTGTTGCACGGGGAGATGCCCGGTGACGTGTATGCGGCGCGGCCGCCGTCGGCGCCGTTCCTGGATGCGGCGGCGCGGGTGCCGGGGCGGTTGCGGGTGGGGGTGTCGTTGCGGCCGTGGCCGGTGGGTGGCCGGGTGGCCGGTGACGTGCGGGACGCGGTGTTGGGTAGTGCGCGGGTGTTGGCGGGGTTGGGGCATCGGGTGGAGTTGCGGGAGCCGCCGTTGGCGGATCCGACGGGCATGTTCAGTTTCGGGCCGCGGTTCGTGCGTTCGGCGGCGGACGCGGCGGCGGAGGTGGATTCGCCGGAGCGGTTGATGGCGCGGACGCGGGCGGTGGCGGCGTTCGGGCGCCGCTACTCCCCTGGTGTGGTGGCGGCGTCGCGCCGGTACGGGCGGCGGGTGGCGGCGCGGGTGAACGGGTTGTTCGACGACGTGGACGTGTTGTTGTCGCCGGTGACGCCGCGGCCGCCGTTGCGGATCGGTGAGTTGACGCGGGGTTCGTGGTTGTCGACGTTGTTGGGGGCGCAGCGGTTCGCCGGGTTCACCACGTTGTGGAATCTGGTGGGGAATCCGGCGGCGTCGGTGCCGGCGGGGTGGACGGCGGAGGGGTTGCCGTTGGCGGTGCAGGTGATCGGCCGGCCGGATGACGAGGCGACGGTGTTGGCGGTGTCGGCCCAGTTGGAGCGGGAGCGGCCGTGGGCGGATCGTCGTCCACCCACGGCCGGCCGGTGACGCGGTCAGGGTTGGTCTGGTCCGTCGGGCAGTTCGGTGGACCCGTCGGGGGGTTCCATACTGGTGTGCGGGGTGGGTGGCATCGGCGGTAGCGGGCTGGTGGTTTCGGCGGGGCTGGGCAGGCCGGCCAGCGGGTGGTGGCCCAGTGGGCTGTCCACCGCCTTGTGGGCGACGGCTTCGGCGGCGGCGACGGCCTCGGCGACCTTGGGGTCGGTGGAGGTGTCGAACCAGCTGGCCACGTCGGCGTCGTCCTCGGCGGGGTCGCTCTTGGGGGCCTCGTACTTGGGGGGTTCGTAGCGGAACACGCCGTCCTCCCCCGGTGCGCCGAGCATCTTGGCGAACCCTTCGAGGGCCTTGCCGTAGTCGGAGGGCACCAGCCACACCTTGTTGGCGTCGCCCTGCGCCATCTGCGGCAGGGTCTGCAGGTACTGGTAGGCCAGCACCTCGGGGGTGGGGCGGCCGGCCTTGATGGCGTTGAACACCTTCTCGATGGCCTTGGCCTGGCCCTGGGCCTGCAGGTAGCGGGCGGCGCGTTCACCCTGGGCGCGCAGGATGCGGCCCTGCCGCTCGCCTTCGGCGTTGAGGATGGCGGCCTGCTTGGCGCCTTCGGCGGAGAGGATCTGGGCCTGCTTCTGGCCTTCGGCGGTCTTGATGGACGATTCCCGCTGGCCTTCGGCGGTGAGGATCATGGCGCGCTTCTCCCGGTCGGCGCGCATCTGCTTCTCCATGGAGTCCTGAATGGAGGGCGGCGGGTCGATGGCCTTGAGTTCGACGCGGGCCACGCGGATGCCCCAGCGGCCGGTGGCTTCGTCCAGGACGCCGCGCAGTTGCTGGTTGATCTGGTCGCGGGAGGTGAGGGTCTGTTCCAGGCTCATGCCGCCGACCAGGTTGCGCAGGGTGGTGGTGGTGAGCTGTTCGACGCCGACGATGTAGTTGGAGATCTCGTAGACGGCGGCCTGGGGGTTGGTGACCTGGAAGTACACGACGGTGTCGATGGACACGGTCAGGTTGTCTTCGGTGATCACCGGTTGCGGCGGGAACGACACGACCTGTTCGCGCAGGTCGATGCGGGCGCGGACGCGGTCGAAGAACGGCGCGAGGAAGTTCATGCCGGGCGCGGCGGTGGTCCGGTACCTGCCGAGCCGTTCGATGACGGCGGCCTGCGCCTGCGGCACGACCATCACGGATTTGACCGCGACGATCAGTACCACGATGACGACGACGATGATGACGATGAGGGCGATCACACCAGCCTCCACTTACAGTCCGCCCCATACCACGGCGGTGGCACCGGAAATGCTCATGATGGTGACGGTCCGGCCCGGTTCGAGCACTTCGGTTTCGTCGTAGGCCCGGGCGGACCAGATTTCGCCGTTGACCTTCACCTGCCCGTGGTGGGCGTCGACGGCGGTGGTCACCAGCGCCTTCGTGCCGACGAGCGCGTCGACGTTGGTCTTGATGTGGTCGCCGGTGTGCATGTGGCGGACCAGGGCGGGGCGGGCGAGGGTGATGCCGCCTGCGGCGACGGCTGCGAACACGACGCCGCTGATCACCGGGCCGGCGCCCAGCACGGCGGCCAGGGCGGCCACGAGCGCCGCGCTGCCGAGCATGACCAGCACGAACGCTCCGGAGAGCACTTCGGCGACCACCAGCACGACGCCGATGATCAGCCACAACACGGCGGCCATGACTCCATCGTGGCAGAAAGTGACGGGCAGTGGTGGGTGGCGCGGGTGTTTCTCCGCCCGCGCCACCCGTCAGGTGCACGTCGGTTCACGCGGGATTTACGCGGGATTTACGCGGCCCGCAGTGCCTGGCGGAGCTTCACGCGGGCGCCGGTGCGCAGCACGGCGTTGCGGTAGATGCGTGCGGCCAGCCAGATGAGCAGCGGAATCAGGGCGGCGACGAGGACCACGGAGGTGATGGCCTCCCAGGGTGGGACGCCGCCCATGGCCAGTCGCATCGGCATCACGGTGGGTGCGAACGCGGGGATGATGGACAGGATCTCCATCAGTCGGCTGCCGGGGTTGCTGGGCAGGATGGAGATGCCCAGGACGTAGCCGACGATGAGGAACATCAGTGCCGGCGCGACGGCGCTGCCCACGTCCTCCTGTCGGGACACGAGTGCGCCCAGTCCGGCCAGGACGACGGCGTACATGAAGAACCCGAGCAGGTACCACACGACCAGCCACACGATGGTGCCCACGGCGGCCGAGGCGGAGATGGTGAGGACCTTGGTGGCCAGGCCGGCGGCGACGCCGGCGACGGCGATCACCAGGATCTGGATCAGTCCGACGATGCCGATGCCCAGTACCTTGCCGGCCATGAGCTGCCAGGGCCGGATGGTGGCCAGGAGCAGTTCGACGACGCGGCTGGATTTCTCCTCGACGACGCCCTGGGCGACGGATTGCCCGTTGAGCAGCAACGACGAGTAGATGAGGATGCCGGCGGCGATGCCCAGGATCAGTTGTTGGGTCTGGTACGGGAAGGGCGGCTCCAGCGGGGAGACGGTCGCGGTGGCCGAGGCGCTGGCGGCCCGCACCTGAGCCGGGTTCCCACCCAGTTGGGTGATCTGTTGGTCGAACACGATCTGTTGGGCGAGCGTGTCCATGGTGGCGCGCAGGCCCGCGTCGATGTCCTTCTTCACGATCACGGTGAGCTTGCCGTCGTCGTTGGTGAGCAGCGCGTCCAGGTCGCCGGAGCGGACCTGGGCCTTGCCGGCGGCCTCGTCGGGCACGGCGCGGACGTGCACGGTCTGGCCGGTGGCCTGCGCGGCGGCGGGCAGGGCGGCCGCCGCGGCCTGCTCGGTGGGGACGTAGCCGACGGTGCTGCCGCTGGAGCCGCTGCCGCTGATCAGTTTCAGCACGATGCACAGGGCCACCACGATGATGACCATGACGAGCGTGACGATGCGGAATGCCTTGGAGCGCAACCGGGTGGACAGTTCGCGGCCGGCGACCAGCCGGATCGCGGCACCGTTGCCTAGGTCGACCGCGGCGTGTGGGGCGTTCATGCGGCCCTTCCCTCGTGGACGGTGGTGTCGGTGTGTTCGTTGACGACGTTGCGGAACAGTTCGGTCAGGGACGGGCGGCGGCGGGCGAACTCGTGCACCGGCCCGGTGGCCAGGGCGGCGCGCAGGATGGCCTGGTCGTCGGCGCCGGGTTTGAGTTCCAGCACGGTCGCGGTGCCGTCCAGGTGTGACCCGGTGACGCCGGGTAGGTCGTCGGCCCAGCCGGTGGGCGCGTCGGGGGCGGCGACGACGAGTTGTTCGGTGGCGCCGGCGCGCAGTTCGTCGATGGCGCCGCAGGCGACGAGTTGGCCGCCGCGCACGATGCCGACCCGGTCGCACAGGCGTTCCACCAGGTCGAGTTGGTGGCTGGAGAACACGCAGGGCACGCCCTTGGCGCATTTCTCGAGCAGGACCTGGCTCATCACGTCGACGGCGACCGGGTCCAGGCCGGAGAACGGTTCGTCCAGTACGAGGATGTGCGGGTCGTGCACCAGGGCGGCGGCCAGTTGGACGCGTTGCTGGTTGCCGAGGCTGAGTTTGATGACCTCGTCGTCGCGGCGGGCGGCCACGCCCAGTCGTTCCAGCCAGGCGGCGACCGACTTGGCGGCGGCGGTGGCCGACAGGCCGTGCAGGCGGGCCAGGTAGACGAGTTGGTCGGCGACCTTCATGCGCGGGTAGAGGCCGCGTTCCTCGGGCATGTAGCCGATCCGGCGGCGGGTGTCCAAGGTGATCGGTTTGCCCGCCCAGCGGATCTGGCCGGCGTCCGCGCTCAGCACCCCCAGTGCGATGCGCATGGCGGTGATCTTGCCGGCGCCGTTGGAGCCGACGAACCCGAACAGTTCGCCGGGTCGCACCTCGAACGTCAGGTCCCGCAGGGCGACGATGTCGCCGTAGCGCTTGGATACGTGGTCTATCTCCAGACCGGTGTGTGCCATATGGATCCTCCCCTGTGTGCCCTCGCGCCGGTGGGGCGTGGCGCCGCCAGCATGGCATAAAGTGATATCACTATGCTAGTGTTTGGTTCAGCAGACCGACAAGGACGGTGCCGACCATGGTGACGCAGGAGACAGTGGAGCACATAACGGACACAACGGTGGACATGCCCACGCCCCGCGTCGCCGAACGCGTGGTCGACGGCCTGCCCGGCCCGGTCATGCTCGGCGCCGGCGTGATCGTCGGCCTGGCCGGACTCGCCCTGTTCGGCTCCGGCATCGGCCTCGCGTCCGGGGGCAGCGGCGGAGTCGGCGGCACCCTGATCGTGCTGGGCGTCCTCGTGCTGGCCACCGGCGTGGTCAGCAACACCGGCCTGACCAGCGTCATGCCCGGCCAGGCCCGTGTGGTGCAACTGTTCGGCCGCTACATCGGCACCGTCCGCACCCCCGGCCTGCGCTGGTTCAACCCCTTCACCCGGCGCCGCCGTGTGTCCACCCGGATCCGCAACCACGAGACCACCGTCACCAAGGTCAACGACGCCGACGGCAACCCCATCGAGATCGCCGCCGTCGTCGTCTGGCAGGTCCGCGACACCGCCCGCGCACTGTACGAAGTGGACGACTTCGTCGCGTTCGTCAACACCCAGGCCGAAACCGCCGTCCGGCACATCGCCACCAGCTACCCCTACGACGCCAGCAGCGAAACCGGCCAACTGTCCCTGCGGGACAACTCCGAACAGATCACCGAACAGCTGTCCGTGGAGATCGCCGCCCGCGTCGAATCCGCGGGCGTGCACATCATCGAGTCCCGCCTGACCCGCCTGGCCTACGCACCCGAGATCGCCCAGGCCATGCTGCGCCGCCAACAGGCCAACGCCATCGTCGCCGCCCGCCAACGCATCGTCGAGGGCGCCGTGGGCATGGTCCAGGCCGCCCTGGCCCAGCTGGACGAGAACAACGTCGTGGAACTGGACGAGGAACGCAAGGCCACCATGGTGTCCAACCTGCTCGTCGTGCTGTGCGGCGACCGCGACGCCCAACCCGTCGTCAACACCGGCTCCCTCTACCAGTGAGCCCATTCGACCGTGGCCGGCACACGTAAGGGCATCCTGCTGCGCCTCGACCCGGCGGTGCACGACGCCCTGGCCCGCTGGGCCGCCGACGACCTGCGCAGCACCAACGCCCAGATCGAGTTCCTCCTGCGCGACGCCCTCAACCGCGCGGGCCGCATGCCGCGCAACGCGGGCGGCATCCCGCGCCGCGGCCGCCCACCCCGTGACCGCGCCGACGGTCACGCCGACGTGGACACCGAAGAGGACACCGACGAGCAGACCGAGAACCCCGGGGCATGATCGATCCGATCACGATTGTTCTCACCGGTCGCGCCCCGGCCCGCCCACCAGGCACCATCACGACATGGCTGACACGATCAGTTTCGCCGACAAACCGACCCTCGTCGGGGAACTCGTCGTCCTGCGCCCACTGACCGAGGCCGACGTCCCCGCCGTCATGACCGGCCTCACCGACGCCGAAGCCATGCGGCTGACCGGCACCCACCGCCGCTTCACCACCGGCGAGGTCACCACCGCGCTGCGCGAATGGGCACTGCGCGACGACCGCATCGACCTGGCCGTCATCGACCGCGCCACCGGCCGGCACGCCGGCGAGGTCGTCCTCAACGAACTCGACCACGACAACCTGTCCTGCAACTTCCGGATCGCCCTGACCAGCGAGCACACCGACCGCGGCCTGGGCACCGAAGCCACCCGGCTGATCCTGGGCCACGCCTTCGACGTCGTCGGCGTGCACCGCGTCGAACTGGACGTGTACTCGTTCAACCCGCGCGCCCGGCGCGTCTACGAGAAGGTCGGCTTCGTCTACGAGGGCACCAAACGCCACACCCTGCGCTGGAACGGCGAATGGATCGACACCTACGCCATGGCCATGCTCGCCGACGACTGGGCCGCGCACCGCATCCTGTCCGCCCCCTGACCCGAGTTACTCCGCCGGTTCGGTGACGAAGTCGATCAGCCGTTCCACCGCGCCCACCAACGGCGTCTCCAGGTCCCGGAACGAACCCACCGCGGCCAACACCCGCCGCCACCCCTGCGCCGGCTCACCCCAACCCAGCGCCGCGCACACCCCGTCCTTCCACGACACCCCCTTGGGCACCACCGGCCACGCCCGGATACCCAGCGACGCCGGTTTCACCGCCTGCCAGACGTCCACGTACGGGTGACCGGTGACCAGCACGTCCGGATCGGTCACCGCCGCCACGATCCGGCTCTCCTTGCTGCCCGCCACCAGATGGTCCACCAGCACACCCAGCCGGCGATGCCGGTCCGGACCGAACTCCGCCACCCGGTCGGCCAACTCGTCCACGCCGTCCAAGGGCTGCACCACCACGCCCTCGACCCGCAGGTCGTGCCCCCACACCCGTTCCACCAGGGTCGCGTCGTGCAGGCCCTCCACCCAGATCCGGCTGTCCCGCGCCGTCCGGGCCCGTAACCCGGCCACCCGCCGCGACCCCGACGCCGACCGCACCACCGACGGCTCGGGGGTCACCGCCGGCCGGACCAGCGTCACCGGCTTGCCGTCAACCAGGAAACCCGCCGGCCGCAACGGAAACACCCGCTGTTTGCCGTGCCGGTCGGCCAGTACCACGCGGTCGCGGTCGCAGCGCACCACCGCGCCGCAGAACCCCGACTCCGGGACCTCCACCACCAGATCCGGCTCGGCCGGCAGGCTGGGCACCTCGCGGCGCCCGCGGTCGCGCAACACATCCGGCCCGTAGTCGTGGGAACGCACGGTCGGACACCGTAGCCGGGTCGGGTGCCGACATGGTGCAGGCACGCGGGAACGGCGTAGGTTGACCGTATGGCAGGCGATCTTGACCAGGTCCGGCGGCTGGCCGCGGGCGAGCACGGGCTGGCCATCGTGTCCACCACCCGCCCCGACGGCACCGTCCACTCGTCGCTGGTCAACGCGGGCGTACTGGACGACAACCCGTTCGGCGACGGACCGGTCGTGGCCACCGTCCTGCACGGCGGCGCCCGGAAACTGGACTACCTGCGGGCCAACGGCCACGCCACCGTGACGTTCCGGGTGTCCTGGGACTGGGTGTCGGTCGACGGCCCGATCCGGATCATCGGCCCGGACGACCCCGCCGAGGGCGTCGACCCGGCAGCCCTGCCCGGCCTGCTGCGCGCCGTGTTCACCGCCGCCGGCGGCACCCACGACGACTGGGCCGAGTACGACCGCGTGATGGCGGTCGAGCGGCGCGCCGCCGTCCTGGTCACGCCACGCCGGATCGTCGCCAACGCGTCCTGACCGGCCGCGTCACGGCAGCCGCGGCGGCCACGACCAGCGGCACAACCTGGAAGAGCAGCACCAGCCACGGCCACGGCAACCCGTACACGCCGGGTGTCACGTCGGTGGCCAGGAACGCCGCCGTCGCGGACATCGCGGGCGCCGCCAACACCAGCAAGGCCCACCGCCCGGCCACCGTCCTGGGCCGGCACGCCACCACCACGGCCGTACCCAACAGCAGCCACGCCACCGGATCGGCCCACGAGTACCCGTGCCCGGCCACCCGAGCCCCCCACACCAGCACCACACCCGCGGCCACGCCCAGCAGCCGCCACCCACCGACAACGGCCGACCCCGACCGGGTCGCCCGGTGCAACGCGACCGCGGCCACCAACCCGAGGGACAACCACCCACCCAAGACCACAGGCGGGAACACCAGGTCCGCGGCCGTGGCCAGCAACGTGCCGGCAACCGTGAGCCATGCCAGCACGGCCGCGGCCCGCCGCCAGCCCAGCAGCGTGACCACCGCCACCACCGCCCACGGCAGGAACGGCACCACAGGCCCGACGTCCGCCAGCAGCCACGGAACACCGGAGGCCAGGCCACCGTGGTAGATCACCCACGCCATGTCGTGCCACGGCGCCGCCAGGCCGGACAGCATCAACACCGGCGCGAGGACGCCGACGACGGACAAGCCCTCCCGCAACCGCTCGTCCCGGCCGACGTCGTGCATCCGGGACAACCGCACCCTGGCCGCGCCGCCCAGCAGATCGGCCACGTCCGCCGCGCTCGGCCACCGGCGCCGGCCGGCCCGTTCCCGCGACACCCCGGACCGCACGGCCACCTGCCCGGCCGACCAGCCCATGCGCCGGTCAAGGGCCTCATGCACGCGCAGAGCACGGTCGTCGAGGCCATCGGTGTCACGCCGCTCGTCGGCCGCCGGTCGCGGCGCCAGATCGGTACCGATGCGGCCCACCACCTCAGCGACGTCGGCCACGTCGGCGACCAGCGATGCCTCGCCGAGCCGGACCAGTTCGTGGCAGCCGACCGACATCGACGAACTGACCGGTCCGGGCACCGCCATCACCAGCCGGCCCAGGCTGGCAGCCGTGGCGGCGGTGTTTCGGGTGCCGGAGCGACGGCCCGCCTCGACGACGACCACACCGGCCGCCAGCGCCGCGATCAGCCGGTTGCGGACGAGGAACCGGTGTTTGGCGGGCGGAGTACCGGGCGGGTACTCGCTGACGACGGCGCCGCACTCGGCGATGCGGTCGAGCAGAGCGGCGTGGCCGGCCGGGTAGGGCTTGTCGATGCCGCAGCCGAGCACCGCCACCGTGGGGCCACCGGCGGCGATGGCACCCCGGTGGGCCGCGCCGTCGATGCCGTACGCGGCCCCGGATACCACGGTGATACCGGCCGATGCGAGGCCATGGCCGAACTCGGCGGCCACGTGCTCGCCGTATGCCGTCGCCGACCTGGCGCCGACGACCGCGACCGCCCGCTCGGTGCAGTCGGCCAGCGGCAGCGCCCCGCGGACCCACAACGCCAGCGGCCGACCCGCCCACGGCGCTCCCCGCGACTGGGCCACGTCCAGCGCCAGGAACGGCCACTCCGGCCACGCCCGGTCCTCGGGCACGAGCAACCGCGCGCCGACCGCCTCGGCTGCCGCCAGGTCCTGCTCGGCCAGG
>DASUGU010000122.1:0-31996 GCA_036273855.1 Pseudonocardiaceae bacterium | reverse complement strand
TTCTGGAGCAGCTCGGTCAGCACGACGGCCAGCGGGGTGGCCACCTCGGCCCGGACCTCGCCGGGATCGCCCTCGACCACCAGCCGGACCGGCGTGTCGTCGGCGACGATCCCCTCCCCCACCATGCGCACGAGCTGGCGCACGATCTCGCCGAGGTCCACCTCCTGGCTGGCGCCGGCCGACAAGGTCTCGTGGACCAGGGCGATCGACCGGATGCGCCGGACCGACTCCTCGACGGCGGCCCGGGCCTCGGGGGACTCGAGGCGCCTCCCGTGCAGCCGCAGCAGCGACGAGATGGTCTGCAGGTTGTTCTTCACCCGGTGGTGGATCTCCCGGATGGTGGCGTCCTTGGACAGCAGCGCACGGTCCTTGCGCTTGACCTCGGTGACGTCCCTGACCAGCACCAACGCGCCCGCCGCCTTGCCCTTGGGGCGCAGCGGCATGGCCCGGAACAGCACCGAAGCACCCTGCCGGGTCTCCGCCTCGAACCGGGTGCTGGACTGGCCGTCCAGCGCCGCCCTGATCCGCTGGGCCACCTCGGTGGCGTCGAACGGGTCGGCGATCAGTGCCCTGGTCAGCGGGGACAGGCGGGCGCCGATCAGGTCGGCGGCGTGGCCCATGCGGTGGTAGGCGGACAGGGCGTTGGGGCTGGCGAACACCACGGCCCCGGCCGCGTCCAGCCGGATCAGGCCGTCGCCGACCCTCGGACTGGTGTGCACGTCGGGCGACGGGTCGTTGGCCGGGAAGGTGCCGTCCGCGATCATCTGGCACAGGTCGGCGGCACTGCCCAGGTAGGCGATCTCCAGCGAGCTGGGCACCCGGGGTACGGCCAGGTTGGTGTCCCGGGACAGCACGGCGATGACCCGCTGGTCGAACAGCACCGGAATGACCTCGCGGCGCACCGGCACCCCCAGCCGCCACACCGGGTCCTCCTCGCGGCAGATCCGGGCGTCGCCGAGCGCGCGGTGCAACTGGGGATGTTCGCTACCGGCGGACACGGTGCCGACCATGTCGTCGTGGTGCGCGGTCAGCGTGGTGGTCGGCCGGCATTGCGCGATGCACAGGAAGTGCGGCGCGCCCTCGGCCGGCTCGTGCGGATCCTCGGGCAGCGGCACCCACAGCAGGAAGTCGGCGAACGACAGGTCGGCCAGCAGTTGCCACTCCGCCACCACGCGTTGCAGGTGGTCGACGGCGGCGCCGGACAGCGGTGTGTGCTCGGCGAGCAGGTCAGTGAGGGTCGACACGGCGAACTCCGTGCGCTGCCGGGACGCTGTCACTCCAGGGCCACTCCAGTCTCGACGGTTTCACCCGGTCCAGTGTCACCCTTGGCTCATTCGACGACCGCGATCAGGTCGCCCTCCTGGACGACATCGCCTTCGTGGACCGCGAGCTTCGTCACCACGCCGCCGCTCTCGGCCAGCACCGGGATCTCCATCTTCATGGACTCGAGGAGTACGACGGTGTCGCCGTCGCCGATCGCGTCACCCTCGTGGACCAGCACGTTCAGCACGTTGGCCACCATCTCGGCCTTGATCTGTTCCATGACCGCGCGTCCTCCTGTTGCCCTGCGGGTACCCCTGCGACCGGTATCGATCCAACCACGGCGGCATGCCACACTGAACAGCCGCAACGCCAAAAGCAGCCGAGGAGAGTCTCATGTCGAAGCGCGCCCGCAAGCGCAGCGACCGCAAGAAGTCGGGTCCCAACCACGGCAAGCGGCCGAACAGCTAGCGCACGCCGAAGACGGCCCCGGGCGATGATCGCCCGGGGCCGTGTCGTCAGGTCAGTGCCGTTCTTCGGTGACGCGTACGGAGGTCTCGACGGCGATGGCGCCGTCGGAGTCCACGACCACCTGGCGGATCGAGGCCCGCAGCTTCGCCTTCAGGCCGTCCGGCGCGTGGTCGCCGCCGCACTTGCGGGCCAGCAACTCCTTGAGGTGCTCCTCGATGCCGTACTGCTCCAGGCACGGGCCGCACTCGTCCAGGTGCTGCTCCAGCTTCAGCCGCTCCTCGCCGGAGCACTCGCCGTCCAGCAGCCGCCACACCTCGGCCAACACCTGCGAACAATCCGTGTCGTGCGGTTTTCCGCAGCTCACGACCCTGCCACCTCCGATACCGACGGCGACGAGTCGCGCAGGAAGCCGCGATCCCGAGCCACGTCGGTGAGCAGTTCACGAAGTTGCCGGCGTCCCCGATGCAGCCGGGACATCACAGTGCCGATGGGCGTGCCCATGATGTCGGCGATCTCCTTGTACGCGAAGCCCTCGACGTCCGCAAGGTAGACGGCGATGCGGAACTCCTCCGGCAACTGCTGGAGGGCCGCTTTGACGTCGTCGTCGGGCAGGCGGTCCATCGCGTCGACCTCGGCCGACCGCAGACCAGTCGACGAGTGGCTCTCGGCCTGCGCGAGCTGCCAGTCGGTGATCTCGTCGGTCGGCGACTGGAGCGGTTGCCGCTGCCGCTTGCGGTAGCCGTTGATGTAGGTGTTGGTGAGAATCCGGTACAGCCACGCCTTGAGGTTCGTGCCGTCGGCGAACGAACTGAACGCGGCATATGCCTTCAGGTACGCCTCCTGGACCAGGTCCTCGGCGTCCGCCGGATTGCGCGTCATGCGCAGGGCGGCCGAGTACAACTGGTCGATCAGGGGCATCGCGTCCCGTTCGAACCGGGCGGCGAGCTCCTCCGCGTTCTCCTTGCGCGGGGCGCCCTCAGCGTTGGTCGTGGCGTCGGTACGTGGCACCGGGCTCCCTCCCCGCCGACCCACCTGACCGGCGGCTACCGTCGCCGTCCCCACTACAGGAGACGCATTCGACGGCGTAAACGATACTCGCCTCTGCCCAGGTCGGCCCGGGGTACGCGGGCACTGGGGACGTGTCTGATCGGTCACCACGTTTGCGCAAACGCACGGAGTTGCGCACTCATTCCCGCCTGTGGATGGTCGATTGCCTGCGGATGGTCGATAGCCTGGGCGTGTGGCGGGTAAGGGCACGCCGGCGACCGCGCTGTTGGCCCGACAGCGGGTGCCGCACACGGTGCACAGTTACGAACACGACCCTCGCTCGGCCTCGTACGGGTCGGAGGCGAGCGCGGCGCTGGGGTTGGCGCCGGAACGGGTGTTCAAGACGCTGGTGGCCGAGGTCGACGGGGTGTTGACCGTGGGGGTCGTGCCGGTGGTGGGTCAGTTGGATCTGAAGGCGTTGGCCGCTGCCGTGGGTGGGAAGAAGGCGCGGCTGGCGGAGGTGGGGGCGGCGGAGCGGGCCACCGGGTATGTGGCGGGTGGGATTTCACCGCTGGGCCAGCGCAAGCGACTGAGGGTAGTGGTAGACGAGTCGGCGGAACAATGGGAAACGATCTTCTGCAGCGGCGGCCGCCGAGGCCTGGAAATCGAGCTGTCCCCCAAGGACTTGATCAAGCTAACGAACGCAATAGCAGCCCCCATAGCCGCCCCGAGCTAGCGATTTCACCACCCGCGAACAGACCACCCACCGGCCAACAAGCCCGCCAGCGCGGTGACAACGCGGCCCCGCACGTGTCGACCATTCAACGGCCACACAAGAACGGCCAAACCGATGCGGCCATTCACCGAACAACACACCACCTGCCCGGCGGACAAGCAGCACGCGAACAGGCCTAGGTGAGCAGACCCGGCCGAGCAGACAACAATCATCGCCCACCACAAGTCGACCGCCCAGCGGCCAACAACGAACCCTTGAGAATGGCCGCCCGGCCGAAGACACACGAGCCACCAACACCGAGCCAACCGCCAAACGAACGAATGACACGCCCGACCAGGCGAGTCGGCCGCCAAACGGACGACACACGAAATGGAACCACGACCATTGACCACACGATGGTCGGATCAGCGAGTCGGCCCAGCGCGGCTGGTTCGCCACCAACGAGGGCCGACCCGACCATCCAACGAACGACACACGAGCCGACCGCCGACAGACGACGCGCGCCACCAACGACGAGTCGGCCATAGAACGAACAACTCACGCCGCGCCACCACCGTCGCCAGTCGGTCAACGGCAGGTCAGCCACCGGCCGAGCGACTCGCGAGCAAAGCCGACCGCCAACACCAGCCCAATCACCAGCGACTCGACCATCGACCGAACGACTCGCGTCAGGCCCTGGCGAGTTGGCCACCGAATGGTCACCTCAGCAGAAGGTCCGACCGCCAGATTCGGCACGAATGATGTGGCCGCTGAATGGACGACACGCGGGCCAGCTGAGCCGGCCGTGCAGACCACACGCGTGCAGGCCAGCCGCCAATTGGACCCGTCTGCAGACGACACGCCGGGCAGGCCGCCCATGACTTGGCCGCCGCGCAGACGACAGCGGGCGAACCAGGCGCGAGTCGACCGCCCCGCGGACGACACACCCGAGCGCTGACCGCCCGATGCAGACCGCCGAACGGACGACACAACGGAGCCCGCCGTGAAATGGCGGCCAGCCGGCGAGACGCGCAGCCGTCCAGCGAATCGACCGCCGAACGGACGAAACAACGTCGCACCACCGTGAGACCGGCGCGTCCGCCAGGCGACACGTCCGGCCGGCAGCGAATCGGCCATCGTGCGGACGACACCGGACGGAGGACAACCGGAAGCGGCGAGTTGGCCATTGAGCGGACGACATGCCTGGATGTCGCCGAGCCCTCCCGCCCCGGCGCGCGCGTTCCTCCTGGCCAGCCACCGCTGGCGGGCCGATCGCGCCGACGCACCGCCTTCGACGCACCACCTTTCCGACGCACCGCCGTCCCGAGCACCGCCGTCCCGAGCACCGCCGTCCCGACGCATCATCCGGCCCGAGCATCACCCGTCCCGATCACCGCCCGTCCCGATCACCGCCCGTCCCGACACATCGGCCGCGCCGACGTGTCAGCCGTGCCGATGCATAGACCGACGCCGTTGGTTTCGTTCAGCTCGTGACTTCTGGGTCGCGTGTCGTCCGTCCAGGGGTCGACTCGCGTTAGTCGGGGACCAGGTCCAGTGGTCGGAGGACTCTGCCCAGCCATTCGCCGACCGCTCTACCGACCTCCGCCACCCCGGCCTTCAGCGAATGATCACCCGGCACCACCACCAACTCCCGGTGATGCGCCGCCGAGGGCCGGCCGAACGGATCGCGCTCCCCCTGCACCACCAACGTGGGCACGTCCACAGCGTCCAACTCGGACTGTCGGCTCCGCTCCGGACGCCCTGGCGGATGCAGCGGAAAAGCCAGGCACAACACGGCAACAGCCTGACCCTCGATCGCCGTCCGGCACGCCACCCGCGCCCCGGACGACCGCCCGCCGAACACCAGCGGCAACCCGGGGAACCACCGCTCCCCCAACACCTCGGCCACCGCCAGCCACGCTGCGTCCAACTGCCGAGCGGGCGCGGGCGCCCGCCGTCCGGCCACCCGATAGGGCTGCTCCACCAGCGCCACATGCACCCCGGCGTCGGTCGCCGCGCGCGTCGCCGCCACGAGATCCGCCGACGACAGGCCGCCACCGGCGCCGTGCCCTAACAACACCGCCGCTCCACCCGACGCGGCACAGTGCAGTTCGGCACGGGCGGGCCCGTGCGGTGTCTCGATCGTGAGCCGGGTCATGCCTTCGGCACGTCGAACAGCGCCGGGTCGTCCAGCTGAACCGCCGGGACGACCTCTTTCAGCAGCTCAGGACCATTGTTCCGGACGCTGTTCACCGCGTCGGACACCGGCCGCAGCTCCAGCAGGTCGATCAGCGAACGGTCCGGCTCGCCCAGCAGGTCGTCGACCGAGCCGCGGTCGGGGTCCAACCACTCGGCCCACGCGGACGGGGCCAGCAACAGGGGCATGCGGTCGTGGATACCGGCCAGCTGCCCGACCGCGTCGGTGGTCAGCACGGCACAGGTGATCAGCGGCGGAGCATCGGCGTCGGCCGACGGGTCGCGCCAGGTGGACCACAGTCCGGCCATGGCCAGGCTGGCGCCGTCACCCCGGGTCATGAAGAACGGCTGCCTGCCGTTCGCGTCCCGGCGCCACTCGAACCAGCCGTCGGCCGGCAGCAGGCACCGGCGCTTGGCCAGTGACGTGCGGAACGCCGGCTTCGAACTCACGGTGTCGGCACGGGCGTTGATCATCTTGGATCCGACCGACTTGGACTTCGCCCAGTGCGGGATCAGCCCCCAGCGCATCACCCGCAGGCTGCGCTCGGTCCGGTCCGGATCGGCGCGACCCTCATCGTCCCGGGGGTGCCGGTTGACCACCGAGATCACCTGTTTGGTCGGCGCGACGTTGAAGTCGGGCCGTGGCGCATCCTCGCCGGTCGTGTCGACGGCATCGAACTCTGCTGCCAGCGTGGCCGGATTCTTCGTGGACGCATACCTGCCGCACACAGCGCTCACCTCCCTGCCATCGTGGCACGCGGGACCGACACGTGCGAGCCAGATGTCGACCGCGTGCGGGATCATGTACAGCATGACCCCGCAGCCCTGGCCGGCGCACACCACGACGAACCCGCTGCACGCCACCGTCCCGGTGCCCGGCTCCAAGTCGATCACGAACCGGGCGTTGCTGCTGGCCGCCCTGGCCGACGGGCCGTCCACCATCCGCCTGCCGTTGCGCAGTCGAGACACCCGTCTGATGGCCGACTCGCTGCGGGCGCTGGGCACCGAGATCACCGAGCGACCCGACGGCACCCTGCTGGTCCGGCCGCACGAGTTGCGCGGACCGGCCGACGTGGACTGCGGGCTGGCCGGTACCGTGATGCGCTTCGTGCCGCCCGCCGCGGCGATCGCGGACGGTGAGGTGCGCTTCGACGGCGAACCCCGGGCGAGGGAACGGCCGATGGGCACGGTGCTGGACGCACTACGCGGGCTGGGCGCCGACGTCACCGGTGACACCCTCCCGTTCACCATCCACGGCACCGGTGGGCTGCCCGGCGGCGCGGTCACCATCGACGCGTCGGCGTCCTCGCAGTTCGTGTCCGGCCTGCTGCTGTCCGGCGCCCGCTACGACAAGGGCCTCACCGTCCACCACGACGGCAAGCCGGTGCCGTCGCTGCCGCACATCGAGATGACCGTGGAGCACCTCCGGGCGGTCGGGGTCGACGTGGACGACGCCGAGCCGAACACCTGGCGGGTGGCGCCGGGCGCGGTCCGGCCGAAGGACTGGCTGGTCGAGCCGGACCTGTCGAACGCGACACCGTTCCTGGCCGCGGCGGCCGTGGTCGGCGGCACGGTGACGGTGCCGGACTGGCCGGCGAGCACCACCCAGCCGGGCGACGCGATCCGCCACATCCTCAGCGAGATGGGCGTCGACGTGCGGCTCGGCGCCACCGGGCTGACCGTCACCGGCGACGGCACACTGTCCGGTGTGGACATCGACCTGCACGACGTCGGTGAGCTCACCCCGACCGTGGCGGCCCTGGCCGCGCTGGCCGTCGGGCCGTCCCGGCTGCGCGGCGTCGCCCACCTGCGCGGCCACGAGACCGACCGGCTGGCCGCACTGGTCACCGAGATCAGCCGGCTCGGCGGCGACGCGGAGGAGACCGACGACGGGCTGGTCATCCGCCCCCGCGACCTGCACGGTGGCACCTGGCTGGCCTACGCCGACCACCGGATGGCCACCGCGGGCGCCGTGGTGGGGCTGCGGGTGCCTGGGGTGGCGGTGGACGACATCGGCACGACGGCCAAGACACTGCCGGACTTCCCAGCGATGTGGTCGCGGATGCTGGGCATCGGGTGACGTCGCGCGACTGGCGCCGGCTGGACGAGTCGGACGTCCGGGTGCGGCCGGGTAAGGGCACCAGGCCCCGCAGCAAGCGGCGCCCGGAGCACGCGGGTGCGACGCACGCCCTGGTGGTCGGCAAGGACCGGGGCCGCTGGACGTGTGCCGTGGACGGCGACCCGGACCGGCTCGTGGTGGCGATGCGGGCCAGGGAACTGGGCCGCACGCCGGTGGTCGTCGGCGACCAGGTGGACATCGTCGGCGACGTCAGCGGCATCGTGGACACGCTGGCCAGGATCGTGCGGGTCGCGGAGCGGACCAGTGTGCTGCGCCGCACCGCGGACGACACCGACCCGTTCGAGCGAGTCGTGGTGGCCAACGCGGAACTGCTGGTCATCGTCACCGCGCTGGCCGACCCGCCACCGCGCACCGGTTTCATCGACCGGGCCCTGGTCGCCGCCTACGCGGGCGGGCTCCAGCCGCTGCTGTGCCTGACCAAGGCCGATCTGGCCGGCCCGGAGGAGCTGCTGGACGCGTACCGGTTCCTCGACCTCACCACGGTCGTCACGCGACACGACGAGCCGCCGGACGAGCTGCGCGCGCTGCTGGCCGACCGGGTGTCCGCGCTGGTCGGGCACTCCGGGGTGGGCAAGTCCACGCTGGTCAACGTGCTGGTGCCGGACGCGGACCGCAAGATCGGGGTGGTGAGCTCGGTCGGGAAGGGCCGGCACACGTCGGTGACGGCGGTGGCGCTGCCGCTGCCGGACGGCGGTTGGGTGGTCGACACCCCTGGTGTGCGGTCGTTCGGGCTGGCCCACGTGTCGCCGGACGACATCGTCGCCGCGTTCGACGAGTTCGTGGAGCCGGCGGAGGAGTGCCCGCCGGGGTGCGGTCATCTCGGCCCGCCGCAGGATCCGGACTGCATGCTGGACGTGGTGGTCGCCGAGGGTCAGGCGTCGGCCGGCCGGCTCGCGTCGCTGCGCAGGCTGCTGGCGTCCCGGGCCGGTGCGGCCGCGCCGGCCGAGGAGTCGGCGGAGCAGTAACGGCCGTGGCGGGCTGCACAGGCTGCTACCGTGCCTTACCGGCAGCTCGCCCGGGGACCCGCGGAGGACGGAAAACCATGCGGAGCAAGACATTGCTCGTGGCAGGCGCGGCAGTGGCCGCACTGGCGCTGGCCGGCTGCGGCCCGAGCAGCATCATCGGTTCGGCCGCGCCCCAGGGCCAGCAGGTACCGCAGCGGTCGGCGACCCAGCAGGACCAGGCCGGGAAGCCCGCGTCGACCGTGGCCGACCTGGGTGCCGCCGTCAAGCAGAACACGTCCCAGCACAACTCGGTGCACGTCACCATGGCCATGTCGGTGCCCGAGGTCGGCTCGATCAACTCGACCGGCGACCTGACGTTCAGCCCGTCGCTGGCCGAGCACATGACGATGGCGGTGCCGTCGCTGGGCAACATGGAGACGGTGCTGGTGAACGGCACCATGTACGTGAAGCTGCCGGCCCAGCTGGCCAACCTGATGGGCAGCACGGGCAAGCCGTGGACGAAGTTCGACCTGGGCGCCGACAACCCGCTGTCCGCGTCGCTCGGCTCCACCGCCGACGTGGCGGCCCAGGCCGACCCGACCAAGCTGCTCCAGCAGATCGCCGCCGGCACCATCACGAAGGTGACGCACGGAACGGTCAACGGCGTCGCGGCAACCCATTACACGATCACCGTGGACGTGGCGAAGATGGTCGCGGCCCAGTCCGGCGACCAGGCCGAGGAACAGGCATTGCAGCAGCTCGGCGTCACGTCCGTGCCGTTCGACATCTGGGTGGACTCCAACGACCTGCCGCTGCGCATCGTCACCCACGTCGCCTACGCGGAACCGGGTACCAACCAGTCGGAGCAGGTCACGATCACGATCAACTACACCGACTGGGGCAAGCCGGTGACCATCAGCGCACCACCCGCCGACCAGGTGGGCTCGCTCGACGGCCACTGAGCCCGCCTGTCACGTTTCGGCTCGCCCGCCCGTCCAGGTCCCGACAGGATCGACACGGATCAAGGGGGCGACATGCGGGTACTGGTGATCGGCGCGACGGGGGTACTCGGCCGGCCGGCGGTGCGGCGGCTGCTGGTGGCCGGGCACGAGGTGACCGGGCTGGCGCGCAACGAGGAGCGGGCGGCGGTGATCGCCGCCCAGGGCGTCACGCCCGTGGTGGGTGACCTGTTCGACGCCGAGTCGCTGGCCAAGGCGATGGTCGGGCAGGAGGCCGTGCTGAACCTGGCCACCCGGATCCCGTCGCTGGGCAAGGCGATGTTCGGCGGCGGCTGGGCGGAGAACGACCACGTCCGCAGGGACGGCAGCGCCGCACTGGTCACCGCCGCCCTGGCCGGCGACGAGGTGCGGGTCGTGGTGCAGGAGGGGATCTCCTTCTACTACGCCGACGGCGGCGACGCCGAGCTGGCCGAGGACGCGCCGCTGGACGTGCCGGCGGCCCTGAGCTCGACGATCACCGCGCACCAGCACGTGGCCCGGTTCGCCGAGGCGGACGGCCGCATCGGGGTCCGGCTGCGCATCGGCACGCTGCTCGGCGACGACCCGATGACCACGGCGATGTTGCGGGCGGCCCGGTTCGGCATGCCGCTGACCTTCGGCGACCCGGCCGGCTGGACGGTGGCGGTGCACCCGTCGGACGCGGCAGCGGGCGCGGTGGCCGCGCTGGCCGCTCCCAGCGGCATCTACAACGTCGGCGCGCCGCCGCTGCGCAAGCGGGACCTGGGTGCCGCGCTGGCCGCCGTGGCCGGGGTGCGCAAGGCCCGGTCGGTGCCGCCGTTCGTACTGAAGATTGCCGGTCCGGCCAGCACCTTCGCCCGGTCGCAGCGGGTGGTGTCCACCAAGCTGACCGACGCCACCGGCTGGCGGCCGGCACTGCCCGTCCCGGGTCCGTCCTGGTTCACCCGACTTGGTTAGGAACCGACAGGCCGAACGCAGCGTCCTACCCCGCGACCAGGGCAAACCGGTCGATACGATCCGGGACACGGTGAAGGGGGAGGTGCACGGTGGGTAGTGGGTTCCAGGTCGACCTCGGACAGATGAAGTCGCTGATCAGCACACTGTCCGACGCGAAGGACGCGATGAGCAGCGCCGATGACGCGCTGAAGTCGGCGTCGCCGCAGGATCTGGGCAGTGCCGGGCTCGATTCGGCGGGCGGCGCGTTCCGGGACAAGTGGACCTACGGCATCGGCAAGCTCGCCGACCTAGCCAAGGACATGACCGCCGGGCTGCAGAAGACCGAGCAGGCCTACCAGGAGTCCGAGGACGCCATCTCCCAGGCGTTCAACAAGGCCGCTGCCTCGATGGCGGCCGCGGGTGGTGCCGCGGGTGCGGCCGGTGCCGTCGGCGCGGGTGCCGCGGCCTCGGTCGCCGCCGGTGCCGGCGCGGCCGCGAGCGGCGCGCAGACCACCGTCTCCCCGATCTCGGAGCGACTGTCCGGAGGTGCCCGGTGAGTTCGTTCCAGGACACCATGAACAACGCGGCCGACGCGCACATGGCTGCCGGTGACGCCGGCACCTACCCCGCCCTGGGCTTCAACCCGGCGCCCGGCAACGCCGGCACGGTCGGTTCCCTGGCGTCCAACTTCCTCACCGTGTCCAGCCATCTCCAGCAGGCCAGGGACGCGATGATGAAGGCCGGCCAGGTCGGCGGCTTCTGGCAGGGCGACGCGGCCAACGACTTCCACAACGACCTCGGCAAACTCCCCGACTATCTGGACAAGGCCACGCAGTCGCTGGGCGAGGCCGGCAAGGCGCTGGACGGTTGGGCCAGCGACCTCACGTCGATGCAGAGCACGGCTTCGGACTACGAGCGGCAGGCCGAGGACGCGATCCGCCAGGTCAACCAGGCCAAGTCCAATCCCGACCTGCAGCTGGCCGGGCAGGAGTTCGACACCCAGCAGGCCCTGCAGGAGGCGCAGCAGCGGCTGAACACCGCCGAGAGCTCGCTCAACCAGGCCCAGGGCGATCTCAACGCGATCCGCGAGCAGGCCAGCAGGCTGTTCAACCAGCACCAGGATCTGGTCAAGCAGGTGGAGGACGCGCTCAACAAGGCCAAGGACGAGGCCCCGGACAAGCCGGGCTTCTGGTCCAGCGTCGGCAGCGCGTTCAGCAGCGCGTTCCACGGCCTGGAGGACCTGGCGAAGAACACGTGGGACTTCGTCAAGAAGCACGCCAACGTGATCGCGAAGGTCGGCGACGTGCTGAGCGCCGTCGGCACGGTGCTGAGCATCGCGGCCGCGGCCACCGCCGAGATCCCGATCGTCGGCGAGGTGGTCGAGGGCGTGTCCATCGGGGTGAACGCGAGCGCACTGGGCGCACACGCCCTGGCCAAAGCGGCCGGCGCCAACGTGTCCGATGCGACGCTGGCCCAGGACGCGATCGGCCTGATCCCCGGCGGCGCCATGCTCAAGGGCGCCACCAAGGCCGGCAACGTGATCAAGGTGGCGAAATCCGCCGGCAAGGCCTTCCAGGCGGCCGAGGACGGCAGCCGCCTGGCCAAGGGCGCCGAGGCGGCCAGCAAGACGCTGTCCGACCTGTCCAAGACCCAGTTCACCAAGTGGACCGGCGCGGCCGGCAAGATCGCCAAGGTGGTGCCCGGCCTGTCCGAGAAGATCGCCGGCAGCAAGGTGGCCAGCACGGTCGCCGGTTCCGTGGTCGGTGCGGTGCAGAACACGGCCATCAAGGTCGGCATGTGGCAGGTCCACCCGTACCTCGGCAACGCGGAGGACGCCGCCAAGAACGCGGCCGGCAGTGTCCTGCACGGCAACGGCCTGCCGTCCGCCGGGACGATCTTCAACCAGGTCGCGCACGGGAGCGCCGGATGACGACGGTCGAGCAGCCAACCCGCTCGTTCAGCCTCGAGCTGCCGGACGGCTTCGTCGAGCTGCCCGCCGACGCGGACACCGTGACGGCGGAACAGGTCGGAGCGATCGCCGCCCGCTTCGCCGCGCTCGCCGGCCTCCCGCCGGACGACCCGAACGCGGCCGAGGCGGCCGTGTACTACGCCGCCCTGGGCGCGGCGTCCGGCGACGCGGGCGTCGACTTCACGGGCCTGGCGCTGTACCGGTCACCGGACGATCCCGCGCGGGCCATGATGATCCTGCTGTCCAGCCTGTGCCTGCCGGCCAGCCACGTGGACGTCGAATCCGCCGTCGCGGGGCTCTTGGAGGTGCACAAGGCCACCGGCCAGGGCGAGGTGAGCAAACTCGAACTGCCCGTCGGGCCGGCCGTCGCCGTGGTGACCGAACAGCGGAGCAGCATCAGCGACGGCGTGCAGTCGGCGCCGATCCTGCACCGGACCGTCACCGCCTGGGTGCCCGACCCCGGCGGCACCACCCTGGGCGTGGTGTCCGTCTCCAGCAACAACTGGGTCGACTGGCCGCACATCGCCCGCCTGGCCGTCGATATCCTGCGCACCATGCGGTGGGACGACGACGGATGAGCCCGAAGAAGCCGGTGCGCGACCCGGCACCCGCAGGGATGCGTGACGCGATCCGCCAGGGCGCCGAACAGGCGTGGCGGGAACCGGTGGCGGTCGTCTATCTCGGCCGGGCGGCCCGGTTCCGGATCAAGTTCACCGTGCCGGGCCTGCGCGGCGACGGCAGCGTCAAGGGTGAACATCCGTGGCAGCGGTTCTTCACCAAGCTGCCCGTGTGGACGGTGCTGTTCCTGGCCTACCTGGTCAGTTTCGTGTTCATGGTGCTCTGGTTCGCGATCCAGTTCGTGATCATCGCCGCGCTCAACGACCAGAGCACACCGGAGAGCAAGCTGGTGCGCTGGCAGCGGCGGCTCGAGGTCAAGGCTGAGTCGCCACAGGCCGGTGCCGTGGTGGCCTGCCGGGCGTTGGCCGGCAAGCGCGGGCACCTGTGGCTGGTGGCCTCGTCCCGGGGCATCGCGTTCACGCAGTCCGCCGACGGCCGCCAGGACGTGCTGTGGACCGGCACCGTCCCGGCCGCACCGGTCTACCGGCCGGGCGACCCGTACCTGACCTGGCCGGACGGATCGACCCTGCAACTGGCACTGCCGAAGCGTGAGTACAAGGTGATCGCCCGGGGGCTGGCGTCGTGACGTGGGTGGGTCGCCCGGTGCACCGGGCGACCCACGTCGTTCAGCCCATGTGCGGGTAGCCGATCGTCGTCGGCGGCACGAACGTCTCCTTGATCGACCGGGGACTGGTCCACCGCAACAGGTTGAACTTGGACCCCGCCTTGTCGTTGGTGCCCGACGCCCGGGAACCGCCGAACGGCTGCCGGCTCACCACGGCACCGGTGGGCTTGTCGTTCACGTAGAAGTTCCCGGCGGAGAACCGCAGGGCCCGGTGCGCCTCCTCGACGGCCGTCCGGTCGGTCGCGAACACCGAACCGGTCAGCGCGTACGGGGTCGACGTGTCCACCAGGTCCAGGATCTTGCTGAAGTCCTCGTCCGGGTACACGTGGACGGACAGGATCGGGCCGAAGAACTCGTCGGTGAAGATCTCGTGGTGCGGGTCGTCGCCCACCAGGATCGTGGGCCGCACGAAGAAGCCCACGCGGTCGTCGGCCACGCCACCGGTGAGGATGTCCACCAGCCGCTCGTTGCGCACCCGCTCGAACAGCTCGCTGTGCTTGGAGAACGCGCGGGCGTCGATCACGGCCCCGCCGAAGTGCCGGAAGTCGGTGACGTCGCCGAAGCTCAGGCTCTCCGCGTCGGCCACCATCCGGTCGCGCAACCCGCCGTCCCACAACGACCTCGGCAGGTACGCGCGTGAGGCGGCCGAGCACTTCTGGCCCTGGTACTCGAAAGCACCCCGCACCAGTGCGGTGGCCAGCGACGCCGGATCGGCCGACGAGTGCGCGACCACGAAGTCCTTGCCGCCGGTCTCGCCGACGATCCTGGGGTAGGACCGGTAGTGGTCCAGGTTCTCCGCGATCCGCCGCCACAGGTACTTGAAGGTCTTCGTCGACCCGGTGAAATGCAGGCCGGCGAAGTCCTGGTCGGCCAGCGCCACCTCACTCACCGCGGCGCCGTCGCCGGTGACCAGGTTGATCACGCCCGGCGGCAGGCCGGCCGCCTCCAGCAGCCGCATGAAGTAGTGCGCGGCCAACTGCTGGGTCGGCGTCGGCTTCCACACCACCGTGTTGCCCATCAGCACGGGCGCGGTCGGCAGGTTCCCGGAGATCGCGGTGAAGTTGAACGGCGTGATCGCGGTGACGAAACCGTCCAGCGGCCGGTACTCCAGCCGGTTCCACTCGCCGGCGCCGGAGTTCGGCTGCTCGGCGATGATCTCCCTGGCGAACGACACGTTGAACCGCAGGAAGTCGATCAGCTCGCAGGCCGCGTCGATCTCCGCCTGCTGCACCGACTTGGACTGGCCCAGGATCGTCGCCGCGTTCAGCGTGTCCCGCCACGGGCCGGACAGCAGGTCGGCGGCCCGCAGCAGCACGGCGGCCCGCTCGTCGAACGGCAACTCCCGCCAGCCGGGCGCGGCCTGCCGGGCGGCGGCCACCGCGTCGGCCACGTCCGCCGGGGTGGCCTGCGCGGACACGCCGAGCGTGTGCTCGTGGTCGTGCGGCTGCACCACCGGGTAGGAGTCGCCGTCGGCCATCCTGGTGACGCCGCCGATGGTCATCGTCAGCTCGTGCCGCTCGCCCTCCAGGTCGGCGATCCGCCTGCTCAGCGACTCGCGTTCCGCGCTGCCAGGGGCGTAGCCGCGCACCGGTTCGTTGGTGGGCACGGGAACGGACGTGACGGCATCCATCGGGTGTGGCCTCCCAGAGGCTCGCGCCGCTTGCTTGTGGCGTGCGGCTACATGAGTTCCAGCAGGAACGGGAGTTCCTGCGGCGCGTACCAGGCTAGTTCGTGATCCTCCGCGTCCCCGAGAGTGAACTCGGCGTCCGGATCACCCAGGTCGGCCCGCTCGACCACGGCCGCGGCGGCCCGCACCGCGGGTTCGGCCGCCTCGATGTCCACGTGCACGGACGCGACCAGGCTCATCGGCACCGGCCCGGCCAGCCGGACGACGGCGTAGTCCAGGTCGGGCCGCAGTGTGGCGTCACCGACGTCGGCCGCGACGACCGCGCGGCGCGGCACCGCCGACGGGTCGGCGTCCAGTTCGGTGGCCAGCAGCCGCAGCGACGCCAGGGCGGCGTCGGCCATCGCGGCGTACTCCAGTTCCTCGCTGTCGCCAGTGGCATAGGACTCGCGCAACATCGGCGTGAGGGCGAACGCGGTGCCCCCGACCGCCACCAGCTCGCCCGTTTTGACCAGCGTGCGCAGCATGGTCAGCGTCGCCGGGATGTAGACCCTCACCGCACCATCCTGCACCTGCCGCCGACCGGGTGCCCGATCAGCCCGGCACCGTGGCCAGCAGCTCGTCCAGCGACTCCTCGACCATCCTGGCCAGGATGTCCACGTCGGGCATCGCGGCCCGGTCGGCGTTCAGGCCGAAGTAGACGCCGCCGTCGTAGGAGGTGACCCCGATCGCCACGGCCTGGTTGCGGGCCAACGGCACCACAGGGAACATCTCCAGCATCTTCGCGCCCGCCGCGTACAGCGACACCTGCGGACCAGGCACGTTCGTCACCAGGATGTTGAAGATCCGCTGCGAGAACACGCTGGCCGCGCGGGCGCCCAACGCGTGCAGGGTGGGCGGCGCGAACCCGCCCAACCGCACCAGCGCGTCGGCTGCCACCGGCTGGCCCGCCTCCGACCGCGCCTTCATCGCGTGTGCCACGTGCTGCAGTCGCACCACCGGGCTCGGCTCGCCGACCGGCAGGTCCACCAGGTAGGCCGACACCTTGCCGCCGGCCAGCCCGGCGGGCGTGTCCAGCGTGGCCTCGTCCCGGACGGAGAGCGGCGCCATCGCCCGCACGGTCGTGCCCGACGTCACCACCTCGCCCCGCGACATCAGCCACGACCGCAGCGCCCCCGCCACCACGGCGAGCACGACGTTGTTGACCGTGCCGCCGTGCGCCGCGCGGACCAGCTTCAGGTCGGCCAGCGTCGCCCTCGCCATCGCGAACCGGCGGTCCGCGGTGATCGGCACGTTCAGCGGTCCACTTGGCGCCGGCCGGGCCGCCGTGGTCAGCGCCGACACCACCCCGGACACCGCGCCCGCCACCTTGTTCATGGTGGACGTGACGTCGAGTACCGCCGACCGCACGTTGTCCACCAGCGCACCCGGCCGCTGCACCACCTCGGCCACCGCGTCGGACAGCAGCCGCACGCTGCCCGGTTCGGGCTCGGGCATCCACAGCTGCTGCTCGCCGTCCGCCTGGTTCGGCGACACGTCGAGGATGACCTGGCCGATCTCGATGGCGCCGATCCCGTCCACCATCGCGTGGTGGGTCTTGGTGACCAGCGCGAACCGGTTCCGCTGCAGGCCCTCCACCAGGTACAGCTCCCACAGCGGCCGGTGGTGGTCCAGCGGTCGTGACATCAGCCGGGCGACCAGTTCGGCGAGTTGCGCGTCGGTGCCCGGCTTGGGCAGCGCGGACAGCCGCACGTGGTGGGTGATGTCGAACTCGGTGTCGTCCGTCCACACCGGACGCGCCAGGTGCCCTGGCACGTGCCGCACCCGCTTCCGGTACCGGGGCACCAGTGACAGGCGCTGCTCGATCAGGCTGAGCAGGCGCTCGTAGTCGAAGCCGCCGCGCGGCCGGCGGAAGATCGCGACCCCACCGATGTGCATCGGTGTGCTGGCGTCCTCCAGGTACAACATCGAGGCGTCGAGCGCCGACAGGCGGTGCGGCATGGGACCGATACTGGCACAACCCGGCTGACGTGCCATGCTGCGCGGATGCCGGAGATCTCGCCCAAGGACCGGTTCGTGACCGTCTACGGCCGCAAGCCCGTGCTGGAGGCGTTGGCCGACACCGCGCTGACCGTGGACAAGGTGATCCTGGCCGACAGCGCCCGGGGTGCCGCGGCGGCCGAGATCCTGCGGGCGGCCGAGTCGCGCGGGGTGCCGGTGCGGCGGGCCAGCGCGCACCGGGTGAAGGTGCTGGCCGGCAACGGCAAGCAGGACCAGGGTGTGCTGGCCGACGTCGTGGCGCCGCGGATGCGCCCGGTGGGGGCCGCGCTGTCGGACCTCGCCGGGGCTGTCGTGGTGCTGGACGGGATCACCACGCCGGCGAACGTGGGCATGATCATCCGGACCGCCGTCGCCGCTGGTGTGGGCGGGATCGTGCTGCCCCGGCGCGGGGTGGCGAGTCTGGACCCGCTGGTGGTCAAGGCGTCGGCCGGGGTGGCGTTCCGGGCGCCGCTGCTGCGGTGTGCGACGGCGTCCGAGGGCGTCGCTGAGCTGCGGTCGGCCGGATACCGGGTGTTCGGGCTGGACGGGCGTGCTGAGCGGTCGGTGTTCGATGGTGCGTTCCCGGCGCGGTCGGCGTTCGTGTTGGGCGGTGAGACGGCCGGGGTCGGGGCGGACGTGCGCGGCTTGGTGCACGAGTGGGTGCGGATCCCGATGGCCGGTGGGGTGGAGTCGCTGAACGTGGCGAGCGCGGCGGCGGTGTTGTGTTTCGAACTGGTCCGCCGTGGCGCCGGTCCCGAGGGTGGTCGCACCGGTGGACCTGGCCGCGCCGGCGATGCACGTCGCACGGGCCGCGGGAGCGGAACGAGCCGCGATGGTGGCGCAGGCCGCATCACTGGAACGGGCCGCGACGATGGCGCAGGTCGTGTCAGTGGAACGGGCCGCGACGATGGCGCAGGCCGCGTCAGTGGAACTGCACGTCGAAAAGGGCGCTGAGCTCGTTCAACGTGGCGGCGACGTCCCGGTGGTGGACGCCCACCATCCCGGTGCGCGCGGCGGCCCGCACGTAGGCGGCGAGGTCGTCGACGAAGACGCACTCGTCCGGCTGTAGTCCGAGCCGCTCGGCGGCGAGCTCGAAGATCCGCCGATCCGGCTTGGCGACGCCCACGTCGCCGGACAGAACGACGGCGTCGAACAGATCGCCGGGCACTTCAAGGCTGTCCGCGTTGGAGAGCAGGCCCGTGCGCAACCCGTGGCGCCGGGCGATCACCACGGCATCCACCAGCGGGCGCTCGTCGCCGCCACCCTCACCGGGATCGGTCAGCACGCCACCAAAGTCGACGATCAATCCGCGCAGCACAGTGCAGAGTAAAGCCGCAGGTCATTCGATGGGGTGAACAATGTCCCGATCGCCCGGTCTCGCCCCTCTGTGTTCCGACAAGGTCCACAACTCACGACCGGGAACCAGCCATGACGACCACGACAGCAGCCGTCCTGCCCACCATCCGCCCCCTGGCCGACCACCGCCGCCGACCCCACTTGGTGCCGGTCCGCCCGCCGGCCGCCCGCGTCGCGCCACCGCCACCACCGCCGCCCGGCCCGGCGGTCGCCACGCTGCGGCGCCTGCTGACCGGAATGCTGGAAGTCATGGAGGGCAGACGATCCCCGGGCCAGCTGGCCGGGGTCCTGCCCTGCCGCTACCAGCGAACGCTGCTCAAATCGGCCCTGGCAGCCGGCCCAGGCGCCCGCCGCCTCCGCTCCCTGCACGTGAGCCGAACCGCGCCCGACGTGGTCGACATCTGCGCCCGGGTTGAACACCAGGGCCGCTCCCGAGCCCTCACCGGCCGCCTGGCCCACCAGGCCAACCGGTGGCACTTCACCCAACTGGAGCTCGTCTGAGCGGCGAGACAGCGATCTCTACACCTGAGCGGGCGGTCGGCACCCACTGACCGCCCGCTCGGACCACCACACCGTGGGCACACGGCCGGGCACGGCCCTGTGGCATGCCGGGGCCCGCCAGCGAGCATGCAAGGGATGAGCGACGGCAGGTCGCCGGAGTACGCACCGGCAGCACCAAGCAGGCTCACGGGGCCCACGCCCGCTCCAGACCGATCACGGGCCAGGCCGCGGCCAAACTGAATTCGCCCAGCGCGAGCACGAGCCCGGGCCGGCCGAGCCAGCCAGGCCCCGAGCGACGCCAGCGGTGGACCAGCCCGATGCCAAGCCTGTGTCGCGCCTGCTGGGTCACTCAGGGCGGCCCACCGTGGCACCGATCGGCACGGCGCAGCGGAGCCCAGCGGCGCAGCGGAGCCGGCGGCAGTCACGGCACGGCACGGTGGAGCCCGGCGGCCCATCGCGGCACGGCAGAGCCCCGGCGGCCGTCGCGGCGCAGCAGAGCCCCGGCGGCCGTCGCGGCCACGCTGGCGTGGCATGACCAACGCGGCCCAGAGCGCAGCGTGACTCGGCGCGGGCGAGCTTGCGCCCGGTGGCGCGCGGCTGCGGTGAGCGGGCGGCGCGTCGGCTCGGCTTCAGCGGACCGTCGGACTGCCGTCCTACGCGCTTTCGAGGGCAGATTCCGGCGCCCTCTGCTTACGCTTCTCCCGCCTTCGCCAACACCGCCTATCTAGGCGAACCCCGGTAACGCCGTTACGGTTGCAGTTCTACTCACTCCGGGGGTCACTCGTCATCGGAACGTGTGACCTCTACGGCCTGTTGGTTACCGACGGGGGCGGGGCTTGCGGCCGCCCTTTGCCTTGGCTCGGGCCTGCTCCCTGCGCTCGCGTCGGGTGCTGCCCGCGGCGTCCGCGTCCGTGGTGCGGTGGGACTCGACGCCGCCGTCTTCTGCCGGGCCGCTGTAGGTCAGGCGTTGACCGCTGGCGGCCTGCTGTTCGCTCAAGCCCTTGCCGCGCAACGCCGGCGGGACGTGGCCGTCTACCGGGCGTGGCTGGGGCGGCGGGGGCGGCGTGCGGCGGGCCCTCGGCGGGACCGCGTCCGCCAGGTGACCGTTCGCCTGGCCATTGGCGGCGCCGTTGCGGACCAGGCCGGGGATGTCGCTCGCGTCGGGCTGGGTGGGGGCCTCCGGCGGCGGGGCCACCTCGACCTGGAGGTGGAACAGGAAGCCGACCGACTCCTCCTTCAACGCGTCCAGCATGCCGCTGAACATGTCGAAGCCCTCACGCTGATATTCCACGAGCGGGTCGCGCTGGGCGTACGCGCGCAGGCCGATGCCCTCCTTGAGGTAGTCCATCTCGTAGAGGTGCTCGCGCCACTTGCGGTCCAGGACCGAGAGCACGACCTTGCGCTCGAAGTCGCGCATCGTGCCGTCGCCCGCCATGCCGTCGAGGAACTCCTCGCGCTCGGTGTACCGCTCGCGGACGTCGGCGAGTACGGACTCCAACAGCTCGTCCGCCGTGAGCTCCTCGCCCTCGTCCTCCTTCGCGGCCAGCGCCTTCCAGTCCAGCTGGATCGGGTACAGCGTCTTCAGCGCGGTCCACAGCTGCGCCAGGTCCCAGTCCTCGGCGTAGCCGGTGCTGGTGGCGCCGGTGACGTACGCCGTGACGACGTCGGTGATCATGTGCTGGACCTGGTCGGCGATGTCCTCGCCTTCCAGCACCCGGTGGCGCTCGCCGTAGATGACCTTGCGCTGCTCGTTCATCACCTCGTCGTACTTCAGCACGTTCTTGCGGATCTCGAAGTTCTGCTGCTCGACCTGGGTCTGCGCGCTACGGATGGCCCTGGTGACCATCTTGTGCTCGATCGGCACGTCGTCGGGCACGCGCAGGCTGGTCATGATCCGCTCGACCATGCCGGCGTTGAACCGGCGCATCAACTCGTCGCCGAGTGACAGGTAGAAGCGGGACTCGCCCGGGTCGCCCTGGCGGCCGGACCGTCCGCGGAGCTGGTTGTCGATGCGGCGGGCCTCGTGCCGTTCGGTGCCCAGCACGTAGAGGCCGCCGAGTTCGCGGACCTCCTCGGCCTCGGCCTTGGACTCCTGGGTGATCTCCTCGATCAGCGTGGCCCAGGCGGTCTGGTACTCGTCGGGCGTGGCGACGGGGTCGAGTCCGCGTTCGCGCAGTTCGTGGTCGGCGATGATGTCCGGGTTGCCGCCCAGCACGATGTCGGTACCGCGGCCGGCCATGTTGGTGGACACGGTGACCGCGCCCTTGCGGCCGGCCTTGGCGACGATCAGCGCCTCACGGTCGTGGTGCTTCGCGTTGAGCACCTCGTGCGGGATGCCCATTCGGACGAGCTGCTTGGACAGGTACTCGGACCGTTCGACGCTGGTGGTGCCGACCAGGACGGGCTGGCCGTTGCCGTGCCGTTCGGCGATGTCCTCGGCGACCGCGTCGAACTTGGCCTCTTCGGTCTTGTAGATCAGGTCGGACATGTCCTGCCGCACCATCGGCCGGTTGGTCGGGATGGTCACGACGCCCAGCTTGTAGATCTGGTGCAGCTCGGCCGCCTCGGTCTGGGCGGTACCGGTCATGCCGGCGAGCTTGTCGTAGAGGCGGAAGAAGTTCTGCAGGGTGATCGTGGCCAGCGTCTGGTTCTCGGCCTTGATCTCCACGCCCTCTTTGGCCTCGATGGCCTGGTGCATGCCCTCGTTGTAGCGGCGGCCGGCGAGTACGCGGCCGGTGAACTCGTCGACGATGAGGACCTCGCCGTTGCGGACGATGTAGTCCTTGTCCCTGCTGTAGAGCTCCTTGGCCTTGAGGGCGTTGTTCAGGAAGCCGACCAGCGGGCTGTTCGCCGCTTCGTACAGGTTGTCGATGCCGAGCTGGTCCTCGATGTAGGCGACGCCCTGTTCGGTGACGCCGACGGTGCGCTTGCGCTCGTCGACCTCGTAGTGGGCGTCCTTACGCATGTTCGGGGCCATGCGGGCGAACTCGGTGTACCAGCGGGACGACTGGTCGGCCGGGCCGGAGATGATCAGCGGGGTCCTGGACTCGTCGATGAGGATGGAGTCGGCCTCGTCGACGACGGCGTAGTTGTGGCCGCGCTGCACGGTGCCGTCGAGGGACCAGGCCATGTTGTCGCGCAGGTAGTCGAAGCCGAACTCGTTGTTCGTGCCGTAGGTGATGTCGGCGTTGTAGGCCTCGCGACGCTGGTCGGGCGTCATGTCGTTGAGGATCACGCCGACGGTCAGGCCCAGGAAGCGGTGGATACGGCCCATCCACTCGGAGTCACGTTTGGCCAGGTAGTCGTTGGTGGTGACGACGTGGACGCCGTCGCCGGACAGCGCGTTGAGGTAGACGGGCAGCACACAGGTCAGCGTCTTGCCCTCGCCGGTGCGCATCTCGGCGACCTGGCCGAGGTGCAGCGCGGCACCACCCATGAGCTGCACGTCGTAGGGCCGCTGGCCGAGGATGCGCCGGGCGCCCTCCCTGGCCACGGCGAACGCCTCCGGAAGGAGCTCGTCGAGCGATTCACCGTCGGCGTACCGGCCACGGAACTCGTCGGTCTTGGCACGCAACTCGGCGTCCGAGAGTTCGACCAGATCGTCTTCGAGGGAGTTGATGTGCACCGCGATGTTGCTCAGGCGCCTGAGCATCTTGCCCTCGCCCGCACGAAGCAGTCGATTCAACACCATCTGGTCCCGACCTCGCTAGCTGTTCGTCACACGCCCGCGCGCCGGACGCCCTCGCCTTATCGTAGGCAAGCCTGGAGGCGCGGTGCACCGGCACAGGGGTTACTGCGGAGCGGTCCGCTCGTCGGGATCAACGAACGGACCACTCCGTGAAGTTCCGCAAGGTCGGAGTTGGTGGGACCGATCCCGTTGTGCCATCCGTTTCCGCTGGTCAGGCCAGCCGGATGACGCCGTAGTCGAAACCTTTCCGCCGGTAGACGACGCTGGGCTGCCCGGAGTCGGCATCGGCGAAGAGGTAGAAGTCGTGGCCGACCAGTTCCATCTCGTAGAGGGCCTGGTCGATCGTCATGGGCTTGGCCGAGTGTTCCTTGTCGCGGACGACGCGGCCTGGCTGGTGGTCCGTGTCGTACTCGTCGTCCAGCCGCGGCCCCGGGATGTCGGCGGCGGTGTGGACAGGCGCCGGTTCGGCGGCCACGTCGAGGAGCGCGACGGGTGTCGCGAGCTGGGCGGTGGTCCGTGCGTCGAACTCGGCGGGATGTGGTGCCACGCTCGGCAGCGCTCCGGCCGTCGCCTGGCCGACGGAAGCGGGGCTGCGGCGCCCGTAGTGCACTCTGCGGCGGTCGTGGATCCGGCGCAAGCGGCTCTCGAGTTTGCTGACCGCGCAGTCGAGGGCTCCGTAGAAGTCGGCGGCGCACGCCTCGGCCCGCACTGCCTGGCCGCGCACCCTGGTGGTGATCTCGACGCGCTGGCAGCTCTTGTGCTGCCGGCGGTTCGGCTCGTGGAACAGCTCCACGTCGAAGTGCAGCAGTTTCCTGTCGTAACGCTCCAGACGGCTCAACTTCTCCGTCACCAGCACCCGGTAATGCTCGGGCACCTCGACGTTCCGGCCCTTCACGACGATGTCCATACACGACCTCCCTCGCCCTTGCGAGCTAGTGGATTTTCAGGCGCCGGCGGTGGCTCGTCGTCGAACGCTGAACGGTCACCGTGAGGTGATCATCGAGGGGATTTCAGCGCTCGGCCGGCGCCAGGATCATGGGCTTGTCGCCTCCTTCCCGTCTGCCGGGACGGCTGATAGCGCAGCACGTTAGACCCGGATCAGCCACGGCAAAAGCCCCCGAGACGGGGGAAGTCCGAGTACTACCGACCGTGACCGCCCACCGTCGCGTGAGGATGATCAACTCGCGCGACGTCGCGACACCGGCTGCCGCTGGCACCAGCCCGGATAGCCGCGAAAACAAGGTCACAAACTGGCAACGAGGCAGGCAGGCGTCAGGTTCCCGACGAGCCGGTAGCGTGACCGCCAACAGTTCTCATCCAGTGAGAACCACTCGTGTGGGTGACGGTGTCCGGCCCGGAAATCCCGGACTACCCGGTGGCCGTCAGGCACAGCACGGCACTCACCTCCAGCCCGGCCGTCCGCAACGCCTCCGTGCAGGCGGCCGCCGTGGCGCCCGTGGTGATGACGTCGTCGAGCAGCACCACCGGCGTGCCCGGTGGCGGCACGCCGGCCGGATGAATCCACACCCGGCCGTGCACGTTGGCGACCCGGTCGGCGGCGTTCAGGCCGGCCGAGTCCCGGACGCCACGGCTCAGCCGCAGGGCGGGCGCCACCGCGGCCGGCTGGTCCTGGGACGCCAGCGCCGCGGCCATCCGTCTGGCCAGCGCCAGCATGTGCGAACCGCCCCGGTTGCGCGCCGCCCGGGACCGGGACGGCGCCGGGACCAGCCACCACGTGCCGTCCCGCGCGGGCGCGACGCCACGCAACGTGGGCAGGACGGCGCCCATCATCCGACCCAGTGGGCCGGCGAGGTCACGACGACCGCGCTCCTTGAAGCTCAGCAGCACCGTCCGCGCGGTGCCGCCGTAGTCGGCCAGGGCGAAAACCGGCGGGCCGTGTTCGGTGCCCGGCCGGTCGACCGGGAACGGGCCGTCGAACACGGCGGAGCACCGCAGGCACAGCCCGGTGTCGTCGAGGCCGCAGCCGGCGCACACGAGCGGTAGGAACAGGTCGGCGATGGTGGTCAGCGCAGTGATCATGGGGATCAGCGTGCCGGGCCGGCGCCGTCGGACGACGTAGGCGGCGTGCGTCCCGCGCGTGTCGACCGTTCACCGTGAGCGGACGGTCCCGGTGACTATCCCGGGTAGAACGGGACCGCATCGGCCGGCAGGTTGCTCCGGACCAGCGTCCACACGTCATTGATGTCCGTGGACGACCACACGCCACCGGAGTCGGCCACCAGCACCGGCCCGCTCTGCGAGGTCGCGACAGCGGTCACCGCCGACGTGAGGTTCGCCGCGCTGTACACGTCGAGTTTCTGGCCGTCCACGCCCACGCTCTGCACCGCAGGGCCGGTCGAGTGGGTCACCACGACCAGTTGGTCCTGCCGCAGCCAGTCCACCCGGACCACCCCGGACACGGCGGGCTGCAACACCTGGACCTGCTTGATCGACACCGAACCCTGGTCCATCACCACCGACCCGACCAGCAGGTGCCCACCGGCCGCGATGGCCACCCGGACACCGTCCATGGACAGCCGCAGATCGGTGATCGGCCCGTACTGGGTGAGCTCACTGGAGTCGACCGGCGAGGCCACCCAGTTGTTCGGCGTGCTCACCACCCGTTCGACGACCCCGTTCACCACCGTCCACAACGCCCGGCTGGGACCGCCCGCCGCGTCACTGGGCTCCCACGTCGGCCGGGTGAACGAGCGCCCGGTGAGATCCTTGACGGGCTGGTTGAAGTTCTTGAACGCGCCGATCCGCAGTTCCTCGGTGCCGTCGTTCCGCTTGGTCACGGTCGCCAGTTCCTGGCCGTCCATCGACTGGGCCGCGGTGACGACGTCGTAGTCGCCGTTGCCGGCCGGTCCGGCGATCGGCGCGCCCGTGTTCAGGTTGACGATCCGGTTGTGGGCCACCACGAGCGCCGTCGCGCTGGGACCCACGTGCGGGGCGTAGGACGGCAGGTCGCCCGGCCGCCAGATGGGATGCCCCGGCACCAGTGGCACCGCCTCGGAGTTGACGGACACGCTGCTGCCGAAGTTCTGCAGCGACCGCACGATCTGGGCGATCATCAGCTGTTTCGTGTTGCTCGGCAGGGCCGACAGGCCCTTGAAGTTGAGATAGATCTCGCCGTCGGACAACTCCGTGACGTTCGTCTTCAGGGCGGCGCCGGCCGGGATCGCGTCCAGCACGGCGTCCTTCAGCGCATCGGACGGGCCGTCCAGCAGGAGCTGCATGACCCGGCCCGGCTCGCCGATCGGGTCGGTCACCACGTACCGCTGGTCGGGCACCAGCACGTCGCCGCCCGGATCGAAGAAGTACACCGACACGGGCCGGTAGAACTTCGCGAAGTCGGACTGCGTGATCACCAGGCCGTCCGGCGGGTTCAGGATCCGCCACTGGCCGTCCGCGCCCTTCTTCACCTGCAACGACAACTGATACCCGCCGACCTGCGTCTGGCCGGGCGGCTGGAACGAGCCGTCCGGGTTGAGTACGCCCAGCAGCGTCGTGGCGAGGATGACGTCACGCTCGTTGGCACCGACGTCGTCGTCGCCGAAGGTGGTGCTGAAGACGTCGTCGATGACCACCGCCGACGGCGTCGTCGGGGGCAGCCATTGGTTCTGCGCGGACTTGGCCAGGTAGGCGCGGGCGCTGGCGTGCAGGTTGGCCGGATCGCCGTTGTTGGACACGAAATCGCGGACGATGTCCAGCGGGTCCTCGTTGCGCGGCGGCTGCGCCACGACGCCGGTGACATTGCCGTTCTGCAGGTCGGCGCGCTGGGGCACGGTCTCGGCGGGAATGGTCGCGCAGCCGGCCACCAGCAGCCCGACGGCGGACAGCAGCACGAAGAACCGGCGGCTGATCACGACGCGCCGCCCTTCTCCGGTGCGGTGCCCGCCCGGGCCGGGGCCATGTCGTCGACGTCGGGCTGCTCGCGGGTCGGCACCACCGCGGTCGGATGCCAGCCGTTGACCTCGGCCGGTTCCTGTTCCGGTACGTCGACCACGGGCGGTTCGTCGATCGGCGCGTCGTCCGGGGGCAGTGGCAGCGGACTGTCGGTCACCTCGGTGTTCGGCTGCCTGGGCAGGGTCAGGCGGAAGCACGCGCCCTTGCCCGGTTCGCCCCACGCCTCCAGTGTGCCGCCGTGCAGGTGTGCGTCCTCGACGCTGATCGCCAGGCCGAGGCCGGTGCCGCCGGTCCGCCGGTTACGGGACGGGTCGGCCCGCCAGAACCGGTTGAACACCAGGTCGGCCTCACCGGGACGCAGCCCGACGCCGTAGTCGCGCACCGCGATCGCGATGGCGGTCTCGTTCATGCCGACGGACAGCCGCACCGGCAGGCCCTCGCCGTGGTCCACCGCGTTGGCCAGCAGGTTGCGCAGGATGCGCTCCACCCTGCGGGCGTCGACGTCGGCGGCGACCTCCTCGTCGGGCATGCACAGTTCGATCTCGGTGGTCGTCGAGCCCACCAGGCCCTGCACCGAGTTCACCGCGCTGCGGGCCAGACCGCGCACGTCCACCTGCTCGGACGCCAGCTCCTCGACACCGGCGTCCAACCGGCTGATCTCCAACAGGTCACCGAGCAGCGACTCGAACCGGTCCAGCTCGTCCACCAGCAGTTCGGTGGACCGGGACAGGCCGCTGGGGAACTGTTCACGGGAGGCGTGCAGCACGTCGGCGGCCATCCGCACCGTGGTCAGCGGGGTGCGCAGCTCGTGCGACACGTCGGACGTGAACCGGCGTTGCAGCTGGCCGAACTCCTCCAACTGATGGATCTGGCCCTGGATGCTCTCGGCCATCTGGTTGTAGGACTCGGCGAGCCGGGCGACGTCGTCCTCGCCGATCACCCGCATCCGCTCGTCCAGATGCCCGTCGGCGAACCGCTCCGCGATCTCGGCCGCGTTGCGGACCGGGCGGACCACCTGGCGGATCACCAGGCTGGTGATGGCGGCCAGCAGCAACACCAGCACCAGGCCGCCGACCACGAGCGTGCCCTGCACGACGTTGACCGTGTTCTGCTCCGCGGACAGCGAGAACAACAGGTAGAGCTGGACCGGCTGGTTGGCGCTGGTGATGGGGGCGCCGACGATCAGGAAGATCTGCTTGTTGTCGCCACCGCTGGTCACGGTGGTCATCTGGAAGCCGCTCTGGCCGTTCTGCACGAACTGGCGCAGCGAGTCCGGCACGTCCCGGTACGGTCCGGCGGACACGACCGGCGCGCCGGGCAGCCCGGGCGACGCCGTGGCCAGGACAGGGACGAACGCGCCCGCCGCGGAGCTGGCCGCCTGCTGGTCCGAGCCGGGGGCGTCACTGGCGCTGGTCAGGCTGGTCAGCGCACCGTTCAGCCGGGCTTCCGGGTTGTCGGTGCTGGAGTTCATGCCGCGCAGCTCGGACGACACGGTGCGCTGGGCGACACCGGTCTGCGCGATCGCCGCCTGCTGCTTGGCGTAGACCAAGCGGTCGATGATCTCGTTCTGCAACACCATGCCCAGCACGAACACCACAGCGGTGGACAGCGCCAGCGTGCTGGTGACCACCCTGAGCTGCAGCGAACGCCGCCACACCTCGCCGAACGCCGTCCACCGGTGTCCGGCTTCGGCGACAAGCCGACGCGACCATCGGGCCACGAAACGGGAGCCCCTGGTCACCGGGTTCACGGCTATCTGCCTCCGGTCACGGTGGGCCTGCCTTGTATCCGACACCCCGGACGGTCAGCACGACCTCAGGGTGCTCCGGATCGCGCTCGACCTTCGACCGCAGCCGCTGCACGTGCACGTTCACCAGCCGGGTGTCGGCCGCGTGCCGGTACCCCCACACCTGCTCCAGCAGCACCTCACGGGTGAACACCTGCCTCGGCTTGCGGGCCAGCGCGACCAGCAGGTCGAACTCCAGCGGCGTGAGCTGGATCGGGGCCCCGGCGCGCAGCACCTCGTGCCCTGGCACGTCGATGGTCAGGTCACCGATGGTCAGCGACTCGGCGGGCTCCGACTCGGTCCGCCGCAGGCGTGCCCGGATCCGGGCGACCAACTCCTTGGGCTTGAACGGCTTCACGACGTAGTCGTCGGCGCCGGACTCCAGCCCCAGCACGATGTCCACCGTGTCGCTCTTGGCGGTCAGCATGACCACCGGCACGCCGGACTCCGCGCGGATGGCCTTGCACACGTCGATGCCGTTCATGCCGGGCAGCATGAGATCCAGCAGCACCAGATCGGGCTTGAACTCGCGCAGTGCCGGCAGTGCCCGCGCCCCGTCACCGACGACCGCGGTGTCGAAGCCCTCACCTCGGAGGACGATGGTCAACATCTCCGCGAGAGCGGGGTCGTCGTCGACCACCAGAACGCGTGCCTTCATACCCCACATAGTGGCATTACGCGCCGGCAGAGGTTGCACCACCCGCTGATCTCGGGGACGCTGCACCGCCGCGGGCACCGGCCACGGTCTCACCTGTCGTCGATCCGACTCCGACACCAGACCCTCCCCGCCTCGCCCCGCGTGTCGAGGTGATGAAGGAATTGTCGGTGAACGTGCGTCAACGCAGCAATGTCTTGGCCAAGACTGCCGCATCAACCGTCAGGGTTCCGTCAATCACGTGCCACGGCGACAACCAGTTCGCCGCCGCCAACTGGTCGTAGACGGCCGCGCACCTGGCCTGGAGCTCGGCGTCCGCCTCGAAGCTGTCCTTGGCCCGGTCGGCATCGGCCGCGGCCCGCCGGTCGGCCCGACCGGCGGCCACGTCGACAGGTACTCGGAGCAGGAGCTGGGCCTGCGGCACCGGGAGGTCGAACCGGTCCATCTCCAGGGAGCGCACCCAGCTGGTGAACGGTCCGTCGGCGTCCTCACGCAGGCGGGCGGCACCGTAGGCGGCGTTGGAGGCGACGTAACGGTCGGCGAGCAGCACGTCGTGGGAGGCCAGCAGGACGCGCAGTTCGTCCTTCGCGGCCAGCCGATCCAGCGCGAACAGCATGGCCATCCCGTGCACCGACTCGCTGAGATCGCCGAGGTCGCCGCGCAGGGCGTCCCGCACCAGCTCGGCGTGGATGTCGTCGCCGTAACGGGGGAACGCCACCTGTGCGACCGAGGCGCCCGCCTGCCGGAACGCCGTCACCAGTGTGTCGGCGAGGGTCCGTTTGCCGGCGCCGTCCAGACCTTCGATCACCACGAGTCTGCCCACGGTGTTCATCCTGCCGGGCGCGGCCGGTGTTCGAGCGTTGGGCTCAGTTGAACCAGTCGAAGACGGGCTGGGTGACGGAGCCGAGGACCTGCCCTACGCCGCCGATGAGTCCGTTGTCCGGTGGTGGGGTCTGGGTGGTCGTCGTCGGTTGGGTGGTGGGCGGCTGGGTGGTCGGTTGGGTGGTCGTCGTCGTGGGTTGAGTTGTCGGGGCCGGGGTTGAGGTGCTGGTTGAGGTGTTCTGGGTCAGTTGGGTGGTGGCGGTGGGGGCCGACTGGGTGGTCGCGGTGGGTTGTTGTGGCTGGGTGGTGGGCTGCTGTTGTTGTTGCTGGGTGGAGGGGTTCTGGTGGGTGGTTTGGGGGTGGTCGTCCTGGTGGGTGGTTCGAGGGGTGGTGGCTGTTTTCTGGGTTGCCTGGTGGTGGGTCGTGGCGGTTCGGCTGGTGGATGCCGGGGTGGTCACGGCGGTGGCGTGAGTGGCGGCGGGTGCGCTGCCGGGTGGGGTGTTGCTCTCGGCGAGGACGATGTCGCCGCCGGACTGGGCCATGCCGGCCGCGGCGAGGTCGCCTGTGGTGCGCTGACCGTGGTTGAGGAAGAGGCTGCCGACGACGGCGCCGAGGGTGAGGACGGCGCCTGCCGCGACGCCACTCAGGGCGCGGCGGGCCGTTCGGGAGCGGACGGTCGGTCGGTAGCCCTCGCGTTCGAGGAGTTGGGCAACCGAGATGGGCCGGCGGAGGTATCCGGTCCCCAAGTCCTCGGTGTCGCCGTCCGTAACAGAGTTCACTGCCCCAACCTCCGTATGGGTGATCTGTCGAATATGCGGAGCGATGTTATCGCGACGTGACCTACTACAGAGGCTCAATTATGTGATGCCAGTCACCAGCCATCCGGGGCGTCGGATGGCTCGCCCCAGGCTGAGTCGGCCACGCAACGGCCAACACGCGGCGCGACCACAGGCAACAGACCCTGCCGACCGCCGAACGGCCAACTCGGCGGACAAGCCGGCGGACGCAAATGAGCCGTCCACTGAGCGGCCGACACTCAGGCCCACAGACCGAGGGCAGGCTGCGGAAGCCGCCGAGTCGGCCACGCAACGGTCAACACACCGATGCGGACCTACCCAGCCGGGCGTGTCGTCCATCGAAGGGCCAACTCGTGGTCGACAACTCACGAAGCCAGACGTGTCGTCCGCTGAACGGTCAACACGTCAGTTCCCGGAACCACTTCCGCATGTGTCGTCCGCCGAGCGGCCAGCTCACGAACAGCCGACCACCAAACCAGCTGATCGCCGCCGGACCGCCAACTCAGCAACAGCCGACCACCAAACCTGATGGCCGCCGCTGGACCGCGAGCTCAGCTACAGGCGGCCATCACACCATCGAGTCGTCCGCTGGGTGGCCAACTAACTAACCGGCACCGGGTGGGCGACCGCGCGTGTCGTCCGTGGAGGGTCGACAGGCCGATTGGAGTCCGCCAGGGCCCGTGCCTGTCGGCCATCAAGTGGCCATGTCGGCGGACGTGCCCGGCCTCGCCCGGTGTTGTCCGCCGGGCGGCCAACTCGCCACGAGCCCATGGCTTGCCCAAGGCGCCCGAACCCGACCTGTCGTCCGTGGAGCGGCCAACTCGCCGGGGCTCCAGCAAGTGGACCGCCCCGGGTTTCCTGGAGACTCAACCGTCCACCAGGGCTACCGTCAGGCCGCCACGGGCGGATCCTGCCAGTACGCTCGCTCGAACTCCAGCGGGGGAACATCCCCACACCACGAATGAAGCCTATCGCTGTTG
>DASUGU010000121.1:0-18129 GCA_036273855.1 Pseudonocardiaceae bacterium | reverse complement strand
ATCCTGCAATCCACCGGCAACCTGGTCGGCGACCGCGGTGCGATCTGCAGCCCGGAGAAGCCGGACGGCAAGGCGTTCGGCCAGTTGTCGAAGCTCGACCCGACTGGCGAGCAGTTCGTCGAGCACCGTGGCCTTCTCGCTGGCGGACAGCGCCGCCAGGGCGGAGGTTGAACTGTTCAAGCGAGTCGCCATATGTGAGATGCTCCTTCGGTTGCCAAGGATGTCACGGTGCAGTCGGCCAAGCGGCCCACCGTACGTCGGACTGGTGCCCAGGCCGGGACAACCCCTCAAGATCTATCGATGCCGCACCTGGCTCATCCTGGTCGGCCCTGTGGCCGGTATACGCCGCACCCCTACCCGCGTCGGCTATCCTCATGCCCCATGGCCAGGCGTTCCCTGAACTCCATGACGCGGTTGACCGGCCGGTGGCGGATCGTGGAGATGAGCAACTGGGATCGCGACGCCATCGACTTGGTCGAACCAGGTTTCATCGAATTCACCAAAGACAGGACCGGTGAGTTCGGTTTCATCGCCGTCCGCGGCTGGTTGGATTGCCGCCAGGTCCAGCGGGACGGCCGGCCTGGTGTCGAGTTCACCTGGGAGGGTGTCGACGAGGGTGACCAGGTCAGCGGACGCGGCTGGGCCATTCTCGTTGACGACCAGACGATCGAGGGCCACCTGTTCTTCCATCTGGGCGACGACTCAACCTTCCGGGCCGAGCCCTTCGCCCCCGCAGACTGAGTGGATCGGTAGTGAGCGAGTACCAGTACTACGAATTCCTGGCGATCGACCGGCCGTTGGGCGACACCGAGCAGGCAGAAGTGAGGTCGCTGTCGACCCGGGCGACGATCACCGCGACCAGTTTCGTGAACGAGTACCACTGGGGCGACTTCAAGGGCGATCCGAACCGGCTGATGGAGCGCTACTACGACGCGCACCTCTATCTGGCCAACTGGGGCACCCACCGGGTGCTGTTCCGGCTGCCCCGCGATCTGCTCGACCCCGACGTCGTCGAGGACTACCGCGTCGATGACCAGGTCAACGCCTGGGTCGCGGACGAGTTCATCGTGCTCGATCTCACCAGCCAGGACGAGGCGGGTGAGTTCGACCTCGACCACGACCCCGAGGCGTTGCTGTCGGCGATCGTCGGAGTTCGCGCCGAACTCGCCGCCGGTGATCTCCGACCGCTCTACCTCGCCTGGCTGGCCGCCTGCGGTGCCTGGGAACGAGACGAGGACGTCTTCGACCGGGATGCCGACGACGACCTCGAACCACCCGTGCCACCTGGCCTGGCGACGCTCACCGCAGCCCAGCGGGCGCTGGCCGACTTCCTCCGCCTCGACGACGACCTACTCACGACCGCGGCCCAGACCAGCCCACCGATCCAGCAGGTCGCCGACGACGCCGGCGAACTGGCCACCTGGGTGACACGCCTGCCAGTCACCGAGAAGAACCGACTCCTGACCCGAGTCGTCTTGGGTGAGGCGACGCGGGTACGCATGGAACTGCTGCGCCGTTTCCACGACGACAACGCCCCGATCACCACTGTTCCACTACGAAGAACCGTCGCCGACCTGCTCGACGACGCCGCGCACCGACGAACTGACCGACAGCGCCGCCAAGCCGCGCGACAGGCGGAAGACGACGTACGCAGAGAGCAAGCGTGTGTTCTGGCACGCGAACGACGACTGGACCGACTGGCGCGCGACGAGTACACCGCGTGGGCGCGCGTCGAGGCGATGATCGCCACCAGGAAACCGACCGAGTACGACGCGGCCATCACGCTGCTCACCGATCTCCAGGCACTCGCCGAACGCGACGACCACTACGACACGTTCACCGCACGCACACTCGAACTGCGGCGCACCCACGCGCGCAAGCCAAGCCTGCTCCAGCGCCTCGATCGTGCCAGTATCTGAACGCACGATCTACCGTGGGTTGGTGGATGACGTTCTCCAGCCGGAACCAGCCGACGACCTGACAGCTGAGCTGGCCGGTCTTCGTGCTCTGACGGCACAGTTGCGTGCCGAAAACGCACGGTTGCTGCGGCTACTGGAGCTGACACCGAGGCAGGCGGTTCCACCCGGCCCCTTGCAGACGGGCTTCTTCGAGGCAGACCCCGGCCCGGTGGACCAGCGATCGGCCCCGGATATGAAGGTCGACTTCTTCGCAGCATTGTTCGGCGCTCGTACTGACATCTATGCCACGCGATGGGAGAACACTCGTGCCGGCAAGTCCGGCTGGTTGCCTGCGGTGCGGGGTGGCTGGCGTAAGGGCGTCCGGCACGAGGACCGCGACTACCTACCGCTCGACAGGACCGTCCTGCGTGCGCATCTGACCGGTGAGCTCCACGTCGGGCTGTATCCGCTGCTGGACGGCGGCCTGTGCTGGTGGCTGGCGGCCGACTTCGACGGCCCGATGGCAATGCTGGACGCCTTGGCGTACCTGAAGGCCGCCAGGGCGTGGGCGGTGCCGGCGGCATTGGAGGTGTCACGCTCAGGGGCCGGTGCCCACGTGTGGGTGTTCTTCACCGCTCCGCTGCCAGCCGAGACCGCTCGCCGGCTGGGCACAGCCCTATTGCGAGAGGCGATGGCCGTACGTGGTCGAATGGACCTGACCAGCTACGACCGGCTGTTCCCGTCCCAGGACGTGCTACCCATAGGCGGGGTAGGAAATCTGATCGCCGCACCGCTGCATGGCAAGGCCCGCCAGAGCGGGGCGACGGTGTTCCTCGATCTGGCCACGATGGAGCCCCACGATGACCAGTGGGCCTTCCTGTCCTCACTCGGCCGGATGAGCCCGGCTGAGGTCAATCGGGTCACACGTCGCGTCGGTGCAGTCTCCGTCGGCGCCACCATCGACATGATCAGTGAGGCGGTCTCGACCCGGATCCGGGCCACCGCTCCACCCGTCGTGCGTGCGCGGCTCAACGCGGGAATCCGCCTGGAGGCAGGCGAGCTGACCCCGGCGTTGCACGCGACCCTGAAGCACGCGGCGTCAATGACAAATCCACTGTTCTACGAGCGCCAGCGGCTCCGCATGTCCACCTGGGACACGCCGAGATTCCTGCGCAGCTACGACGAGACTCTGGACGGTGGGCTCATCCTGCCCAGGGGGTTGCGGGACACGTTGGCCTCGCTGGTCGAGCAGGCAGGTAGCCGCCTGGAGGTGACCGACGAACGGCAGGCCGGCGAGGCCCGGGAGTTCACGTTCGCGGCCACGTTGACCCGTGCACAACAAGACGCTGTGGACGATCTGTGTGAACACGACCTCGGTGTTCTGGTCGCCCCGCCGGGCGCGGGCAAGACCGTGATCGCCTGCGCGGTCATCGCGACCCACGCGACCTCCACACTCGTGCTAGTCGACCGCAAGGCCCTGGCCGACCAGTGGCGCACCCGCGTCAGCGACCTACTGGGCGTCAAGGCCGGCCAGTTCGGCGGCGGTCGCCGCAAGACTCATGGGCTGGTCGATGTCGCAATGCTGCAAACCCTCGCCCGCAAGACCGACATCGAGCAACTCACCAGCACCTATGGGCTGGTCGTCGTGGACGAATGCCACCACATCCCTGCCGCAGCCTTCGAACATGCCGTCAAGCAGGTCCAGGCACGCCGCTGGCTCGGCTTGACAGCCACCCCGTACCGCCGGGACAAGCTGGACAACCTGATCGCATTGCAACTCGGGCCGGTTCGTCACACCATCACCCACTCCACCCGACCAGGCGAGGACAGCAGGCCCCAACTCGAATTCGACACGACCGCCCAGCGCCCGACACCCATCCTCCACGTGCACGAGACCGCCTACCGCTATCTCGGTGACGCCGACCCCGCCACGCCTGGCGGCATGGCGGCCATTTATCGCGATCTCGTCGCCGATGATGCCCGCCTCACACAGGTCATCAATGACGTGATCGCCGCCCTGGAACGGGGGCGTCACTGCCTGCTGCTCACCCAGTGGACAGCCCACGTCGAGCGGTTCGCCGACCAGTTCCGGCAACGATCGCTCGACCCGTTCGTACTACGCGGCGGCATGAGCGCCACCGCCCGACGCGACGCTCTCACCCAACTCGACGCTCCCACCGAGAAGGTGCCGCTGCTGGTCGTCGCCACCGGACCATTCGTCGGCGAAGGATTCGACTGCCCAGTACTGGACACCCTGTTCCTCGCCGCGCCTATCGCTTTCAAGGGACGCCTCGTCCAGTACGCAGGCCGCATCCTCCGGGCCCACCCCGGCAAGACGTCCGCCGAAGTCCACGACTACCACGACGCGAACACCGGTGTTCTGGCATCGTCGCTGGCCAAACGCGCGCCTGGCTACGTCAGCCTCGGCTTCCCCGACCCCCGCCGATCAACATCGACCCGCTAACCTGCGGTCGCCGCGACCTCCCTCACGTCAACAGCGGACGCGCCATCGGATCACCGGACCACGCCAGCCGGAGGCAGCAGTCAAAGCGGATGACCTGCACAGGCGCTGTGTTATCAGCGCCGGTGACTTGATCGTCCATTACAGACCACGGCGGTGACACACGTCTGATACGTTGACCTTGTTGACGACATCTGCCGAGGTCAGGAGGTGCTCGCGGAAGGGGGATTCGAACCCCCGAAGGATTGCTCCCTGTCCGCTTTCAAGGCGTCCCGCGCCCAACGCAGTGCTTTCCAGTCGATCCACAGCATACAGCCGAACGCAACTAGCCTAGTTGGAGTACCTAGGAACGATCTTGGACCGCACCCGGCGACCGATCCTCCCGTCAGCAGTACAACACACCCGGCCAACACTACGTCGTCACAGGGACCACCCTCAGCAACGACACCACACCCACAGATCAGGACCGCAGTCCGGAAGTCGAGGACAAACCAACGTCCAGGCGGGCATCCGCATCTGCCGATAAGCGGCTGGCCGGCACGACTTTGTCCGTGAGGTCCTGCGAAGCCACTAACGCGGCGGGGTGGCTTCAACAGACCACTTACCGACGAGCGAGGAGTTCTTGCGCGCCTACCACGACCGGACACCGGGGTCGATGGCCGGCAGTGTCGTCACGAACCCCACGGCGGACGGGCGAACCAGCTACCGGTTCCTGGCCGATCGGGTCGCAGGCGCCCAGTCGGTACTTGATCTCGGCTGCGCTGACGGCACACTGCTGGTAGTTCTCGCCCGCAACGGTGCGAACGGGCTGGCCGGGGTCGATCTGTCCGCGGGTGAACTCGCCCTGGCACGCGGCCGGCCCGAGCTGCGCGACGCCGATCTGCGCCTGGCACGGGCACAGGAACTGCCGTTCGCTGATGACTCGTTCGACGCGATCGTGTCCCACATGGCGTCCGTCGCCAGAACGGAGATCCGGTGATGAGCAGGCGACAGGCGAGGACTCAGTTCGATCAGATGCCGAACTGGCACGGGAACTGGCCAGGCCACGCCGGGCCAACGTGGTCGTCATCCCATACTGGTGGCGCTACGAGATCGCCGCCGCCGTACTGATACCATTCACCATGGTCGAGTTGGGCGCGCGATCGAGCCGGTCTGGCCGGCGTCGGCAGCATAGTGTTAATGGACGTTGCGAGCGTCAGCCAGCGTCACTCTTCCCATGTTCTGCCAGTTGCGTCCTGGCACGCGTGGCGTGTGGTTCAATTCCGGAGGATGCTAGTTGTCGCCATGTGACAATTGCTGACTCTAGATCCCCGAGATCCTCTAGTATCGAAGCGAGAGCGATACCCGCTTCAGGCCACCATTTCCGATTTCTACTGTCGACAACTTGACGAAGCATGATTACCGCGTTCTGGAGCGCGCCCTCTTTTCCATGCGTGCCATCCCACCAATAGAACATGCCAATCCAATAGGCCGCTTCCATGCGATATTCAGGATGTCCCGAATTGTACGCTGCCTGGAGATGCCGCATCCCCATGCTAGTCTTGTTCTGAATGCCGTACAACAAGCCGAGGGCGCAATGTCCGCAGGGCGCCCAGTCCGAGTGATCGGTATCGATCGCTGTCCTGTATGCGGCGATAGCTTCGTCGATCTCCCCCCGCTCCTCCAGCATGTGACCAAGTCTCCAGGCTGCTTCGGCTCGCGCTTCGAGATTCTGGGACCCGTACCCTATGCGCGTCACCCTCAGTGCCTCTGCGCTAGGACCGTCTCGATCGTACATCCGCTTGCCGAGTGCGACGGCTGCTATCGGGGAGTAGTGGGGATCGTCGATACCCAGTGCCTGGCGGTAATAGTCATCGATAATCGAAGCTTCCGCGCCTATGGCTTGATGAGTTTCAGCCAGCATCATCAATATTTTAGCTTGGAAATGAGAATCAGCCAGTCTCATAGCGTGTTGAAATTTGGATATAGCCGCACGATACTCATGTGCATCATGATGCGCAATGCCGATGTTGAACGTAGCCTTTGCCTGAGTCTCAGGGTCGCCGAGTTGCGCGGCACTAGTCCAAGCCCGGATTGCCCCAGAAGCGTCGTGGTTCTCCTCCCACAACAGGCCGCCGAGCTGGAGAGCGGCGTGCGCGGAATAGTCAGGATGTGCGCAGCGGATGCTTGCTTCGTAGGCTTCCCTGGCTTCGACTAGCAGACCCATCTCCATGGCAGTCGATCCAGCCTCGCAAAGTGCTGCTGCTCGAAGATCTAGCTGTCCAGAGGCCGCTACACTTCGGAATACCTCTAATGCGCCGCGAAAATCCCCAAGCTTAAGGAGCCTTCGACCATCGGCTAGAAAAATATCCATATCATCCGGGTCGGAGGATTCAGGGTGATATTCCGATTCGGTGGTGCTCTCTGCGATTTCCACAAATTCCCGGACCGCCGATACTGCATCGCCGTGGTTTTCCCAACCGTAGTCGCCGTTGGTTTCCCATGCCTCAAGAAGAGTGTGCAGATCACCGATCGAACCCTGGACGAAGGATAGGAGCGTCGATGCGCGAATCTCTATGCCGGGAAGAGCTTCCGAGAAGTTTCGACTGAGCGCAGCAACAGCCTTTTCTCTATCGCCCACCGATGCGTAATGCTGACCCAGTTCAAACCAGGACAAGAGCGCGAACGTGCCAGGCCATTGCGTCGCAAGCGTCCAGTACTCAATCGCGCGCTCGACATTTCCTTCTTCTTTGAGCATGCGCGCGAGCAAGTTGGCTGCGGCGCTCGCCTCTTCAGACAGGCCGAGGTCGATGACGGTCATCAGTGCGGTCTTCGCAGCGGCGGTGTCTCCTAGCCTTCCGAATAAACCTCCAAGGAGGACATTCGCTCGCGCGGTGTTTTCTGCTAGCGTCGCCGCTTTGGCCAAGGCCCCTGTTGCATATACAAGATCCCCTCGCTTCTCTGCCTCCCGGGCGACATGAAAGCATTCCTGTGGATCAAGCATCTTGATGAGTTGAGGCCACAGAGAGGCGGGGATTTTCCAGGTTGCTTGGTCTTCCCTCAGCTGATCCGAGATGCCCCAGGACGGATGACCACGATAGCGCCGAGGACGGAGCATCGGGAGAGTAGCGGGGCCTGACTTCTGGGCCCATTCCATTCCTGCAGCGAAAAGCTCATCTGATATTGGTAGGTCGTCAATCTCCGCGAGGTAGATGGGGAAGAGCTGTTTCAACTCATCCTCCGACACCGGTCGTGTCAGGCCGGCGCGTCGGCAATCAATGACGCTGCGGACGATGGCCACCCCCTCCGGGCTCTTGGAGTGGGCAGTGTTCAGCCGAAGCCATACCAGGCGCGGATCTACGTCTGGTATGGCCGGCGCTACGTCGATGTCCTTCGCGCTGGTGGTTTGCTCAGCGATTTCGGGGTCATACGGCAGATGAATGAGATACGCGCGCGTGAGCGCAGCCCTCGCGGTCGGCATCAGGTCGCGGGGAGAGTCGAGGATCGCGGCGCACTCGTCGGCCGAGATTGTCGCCACCAAGAACGTCGTATCAGCGAGCAGGTCTAGCGTCTCGCGAGTGATGCGTTCCAGGTCCGAGGAAGTCAAGCCATCTGCCCAGATTAGGAGCGGTCCTGTCATTATCGTGGACGCATCGTCGGCTTCGGCGAGGGCAGCGATCGCGGTCCCGTCACGGGGTATGAGCACTTTCGTCTCTGGCCCTAGGATTTCCATCACTGCGGTCCATGCTGACGTCGATTTGCCAGCCCCGTCGTCGCCGTACACCAGGATAAACGGGTACGGGGCCGACGGCGCGGCGAGCGCTGCACGCAACTCCTCGTCGAAGTCCGGTCGCGGCAGGTACGCCCCGCCCACAGGCTTGGGCCTGCCTTCCCAGCCGGCGATCAGTTCGCCCAATGTGTGGAACGGCGGTCGCCGGATCTGATCCGCCGGAAGGACCGAGAAGTCCGCCAGTAGCGTCTCCAGGCGGGCGGCCTGGTGGGCAGCTGCCCGCTCCATGGCCTGTACAAGGAGTCCGTGACGCCTTCGCCACTCCGACAGGTCCGCCTCGCGTGCATCAAGCTCCAAGTCCCGCTCGCGCGCGTAGGTGGCCATCGCGGCGACAACGTCCGAGACCAGATCCCAGCGCGGGGCGCGCTTGGCACGACCGGCGAGCAGAACGTGGATGGTCGCGATAGCCGGCTTGTCTCTGGTCCGTTTCCTGATGTCGCTCAGCGACGGCGCCCCAGCGCGCCGCTTGAGTTCGCGAAGCTCCTCGGCGAACCGGGGAAGCGACCACACGCCGCTCTCGCCACTACCGGCGGTAGTCGGATCCTCACTCATGGGTTCACTCTAGCGTCCGCCCGGTGGACGGTGCGTGTTCGGAATCGTTCGGCGCCGGCCGCCACCAGCATCCTTCGGCCCAAGAAACACCAGGTCAGCGCGTCGACGGAGCAAAAGGTGTGCGACCTCGTTTGGATTCGGCCCCCCTGCATCCGCAGCGCGGCACATTCGTCTCGGCCGCTGCGGACGCTGCGGCTGAGCGAACTGGAGGAATTGATGAAGATCTTCGACGCCAGGTCCGCACGCAGCCTCGACAGCACGCCGGACCGCATTCGGATCGGCGTGATTCGGCTCCGGCACTGGCACGTGCATCCGGTCGGCGTTGCGTCCACCACGTTCGCCGGTCAGGCGACCTACCTCATCGAGGTCACCTATCAATTGGAGCTAGAGCCGGACCTGCCGCCGCTGCGCTGGTTTGAGTTCTGTCTAAAACTGGTCGAGGCCCAATCCGGGCAAGCGACGATCCTGGACACCCTGCCCCGTATGGCGGGCACCCCAACACCAGGTACGGCCTACGTCATCAGCAAGCATCTGGACCTCGTACCGGCCGACGACGCTGCCGCCGTCGACGGCTTCCAACCGACCACCACGACCGCGATCGTCGTCGACGGCATCGGCAGTCCTGAGATCCGCTGGCGGCACACCGCCCTCGAAACATCTGGCATCCAGTCCGGTTCCTACGTCGCGTGGCTCGTATTGCTCGTTAGCGACACCCAGCCCGAACAGGTGTTCGAGATCGCCGCGGAGTACGGCATGGACACTAATCGGGACTGCACGCCGTTCCAACGCACGACTCGCTTCCCACTGACGTTGCGACCATCGCGCGGCATCGCGCACAGCGTCCTCAGCGAGCCTGCCCCTGCGATCACACCGACCACTGAAACGGTGGTCGCAATCGAACGTGCCGGCGACCAGGCACGCACCTTCATCTGCCATGCGCACGATGACACAGCACACAAACGGGCCGTACGCGCTCTGGCCCGAGTACTGCTGGACGCCGGCATCGACATCCACCTGGACACGTGGGACGAAGGTCGTCGCCGGGACTGGCAGCACTGGGCGATCAACCAGATCACCGAAGCCGACTTCGTCGTGATCGTCGCGTCACCGGTGTGTCGGGCAGTCGGCGACGGAACCTACCGCGGCATGGAGCACGGCGGTATCCGCAGCGAGTTGGACATCATCCGGAACATTCTCCATCAACATCCGAAATGGCAGGACTACCTACTGCCGGTCGTGCTGCCAGGCGAGTCGATCGACAATCTCCCACTGTTCCTACGACCGCAGACTGCGGACCACTTTCTGATCAAGGAACTCACCCTGACCGGCGTCAACGGACTCATCACGGCGATGCATGAGACACCGCGACGAGCCTGGCCACTACGCTGACACCCGGGATCGCTATCGCTGACCGCCTACCTAAGGGCTGTCCCGTAATGATCAACTATAGTGCGGCGTGGTTCGGTGGTTCAGCCGGTGACGGCGAGGTTACATATCAAGTCGACACCGGCTGTGGCGTAATAGACGCCATCACCGGTACGTCGACAGTTGCGCAGGATGTTCCACCAACGCATCTGACACAAGGCGTGTTCGACCCGCGCGCGGACTCGCTTGTGCACGGTGTTCAACTCCTGTTGCCATGCGGGAAGCTCACTACCCTTGGCAATCCCCTGAAACCGTAGAGACCTGACTTTTAGGGATCTCGCAGCTGAGCGCCGCGCGTTCGGGCGGGCAAGGGCCTTGGCCCTGCCCGTGCCGTTGTGCGGGAGAGGCCGCAGAGGCTGCGGGGTCAAGGGCGGGCCGCAGGCCCGTCGCGTCAGCGATCGCGCAGCGACCCTTGAGGCCGGAGGGGCGGCCTCGTAGCCTGGCGCGGCGCGATCCGCGGAAACAGTGGCGGCGTAGCCGCCTCCGACCGGGTTCATGCCACCCTCTGCCCCGGTGGCGTCGCTAGCAGGGTGTTCTCGTGGTCGGCGGCGTGGCTGGCCTCATAGACGACCGGGGACAGCATTCCGTTGGACGAGTGCCTGCGGACGGTGTTGTACTCGTCGATCCACCCAGCGACCGCGCGGCGGGCCTGCTCGCGAGTGGTGAAACGCCGCTGGGACAACAACTCGAACTGCAGCGTCGAGTTGAACGACTCAGCAACGGCATTGTCCAACGCCGAACCCGTACGCCCCATGGACTGGGTCACCCCAGCCACAGCGCAGGCGGCCGCGAACACCCGACCGGTGTACTCGCCGCCCTGATCGGAATGGAACACCACCCCCGCCACGGCGCCCCCGCGCACGGCGATGGCCATGCACAACGCCGCCCGCGCCAGCGCCGCATCATGCCGGCAGCCCATGGCGAACCCGACACACCGCCGAGAATGCAGGTCCAGGATCGCCGCCAAATACAGCGTGCCCTCATCGGTGGGGATCTCGGTCAGGTCACCGCACCAACGCACGTTAGGGCGGTGCGGCGGTCGGAAGTCGCGCCGCACCGCGTCCGGCGCCTTCCGCGCGGACCTATCCGGCCTGGTCGTTGAGCGCCTCCTGGGTGCGCGGCGGGCGGCCAAGCCCTGCTCGGCCATCAACCGGGCCACCGTGTTGGGCGAGACCCGCCAGCCCATCTCCCGCAGGTCGGCGGTGATGCGCGGCGACCCGTACGTCCCATGATGCACCCCGAACAGGTACGCGATCACCGCACTCAACGCCCGCCGCCGGCGGCGGCGTAACGAGTCCTCACCGCGCACCCACTTGTAAAACCACGCCTGCCAGACCCCCAGCGCCCGGCAGGACACCGCGTGCGGGATGCCGTGTTCGGCCCTCTGCGCGGCGATCAGGGCGGCCAGGCTCACCGCCCCATCGCTTCCCTGACCCAGAGGGCGGCCGAGCGTTTGAGCACATCGCGCTCCATCGCCAGCTCGGCGTTCTCCTTACGCAGCCGGTTGAGTTCGTCGCGTTCGCTCTCAGTCAAGACGCCCTCACCGGCCCGGGCGCGACGGTCGAGGTTCACCCATCGACCCAGCGTGGCCTCGTGCACGCCCAACTCCCGGGCCACCTGCGCGACCGGCTTGCCCGTTTCCCGGACGATCCGGACCGCGCCCTCCCGGAACTCTCGATCAAAATGTCGCCGTTCCATCGCCGTCACTTCCTCATGACGATGTCTCCACGATACGAGGGGAAGCCCACCCTTGCCAGGCTTGCGGTAGGGCATGATCACCGCTCTTCCAGCCGGATGGCGCAAGGGCTGAGATATCTTGGTGTTGAATTGCGAAGCTGGATGGTGTTCTCAATCGAGTATGGGCAGATTGTCGAGATCATCTAGGTGGGTGCGGATGGTTGCGGTTGTGAAGTTGGGGCCTTCTACATGGGCGGTGTCTATGTTGGCTAGGAGGTCCAGGGCTGTGCGCCAGTGGTGACGGGCCTGGTCGGGGTTGGTCAGGGCCAGATGTGTTTGCGCTAGACCGTCGTGGGCTCGGGCTTGGTCGCAGGGCTGGTTGAGGTCGACGGCGAGGTGCAGGGCGGTCTTGTGGTGTTGTAGGGCTTCCTCATAGTCCCGGGTGGCGTGGTGGACCCGGCCTAGGCCCTGGTGGGCTTCGAATTGGGCGTTGCGGTTGCCGGTTTGGCGGGCTATGGCCAGTGCCTGCTTGAGGTAGTTGGCGGCCGGTCCGTACCTGCTCTGTCCGTAGTGGACGTAGCCTAGGCCGATCAGTGCGGCCTGTTCGCCGTGGCGGTGGCCGGTCTGGTGGGCGATGGCCAGTGCTTGTTCGAACCAGTTGGCGGCTGGTCCGTACAGGCCCTGCCCGTAGTGGACGTAACCGAGACCGTTCAGGGCGTCCTGTTCGCCGGCGCCGTACCTGATCTGGCGGGCGATGGCCAGCGCCTGCTTGAGATAGTCGGTGGCCGGCCCATACCTACTCTGTCCATAGTATACATAGCCGAGACCGATCAGCGCGGCCTGTTCGCCGCTGCGGTGACCGTCCTGACGGGCGATGGCCAGTGCTTGTTCGAAGCAGTTCGTCGCACATCTATGCTGGTTTTGGCCGTAGTGGATGGAGCCCAGGCCGCTTAGAGCATCCTGTTCCCCACAGTGGTTTCCGGTGCGGCGGGCGATACTCAGCGCTTGTTCCAGGCAGTCGGTCGCCTGCGCCGTCTGGCCCTGGAGGCGGTGTACGTGACCGAGACCGATCAGCGCGTTGTGTTCGGCGGCGCAGTCGCGCGTGGCCCGGGCGTGCCGTAGTGCCCATTCGTGCAGCTGTACGGCCTGGGCGTAGTGGCCGCGGGTACGTAGGTGCCAGTGCAGCGTGGTGGATTGGTGCAGGGTGTGGTCGGCACGCCGGGCGGTGGCGGTGTGGTGGGCAGTGGCCAGCAGGTTGTCGGTTTCGGTGTCCAGCCAGCACTGGGCTTGCTCGGCCAGTTCGGGGGTGGGGGTGTGGCTGGCAGGTGGTGCGGGTCGCTGGTCGGCATCCCACGGGCGGGTGAGGTTCATGGCGCGGCTGCTGGTGGCCGCGTAGTAGTCGTACAGGCGGTCCAGAGCGGCGTGCCTATCCGGTTCGGTCAACTCGGCGGCCAGACGGCTGGCGTAGGCGGCGACCAGGTCGTGCCGCCGGTATCGCCGGTGGGCCGGTTGGTCGAGCAGGCTGGCGGCATGCAGATCGTCCAGTAGTTGTTGGGCGTGGTCGACGTCGGTGTCGAACAGGGCCGCCAGGGCGTAGGGCTCCAGGTCGGGGCCGGGGTGCAGGCCGGCCATGCGGAAGCCGTGCTGCTGCTTCACATTCAGGTGCTGGTAGGACACTTCCAGTGCTGCGGCGACGGTGCGGTGCCCGTCGGACAGCCAGTCCAATCCGCGCCCGGCCTCCAACGCCTGGTCGAGTTCGGTGCACAGCTTGGCCGGGGTGGTTGCCGGGGCGAGGCGTAGTCGGGCGGCCGTGATGCGGATGGCCAGCGGCAGGTGCCCGCACAGCGCGACGATCCGCTCGACGACGGCGTGGTCGCCGGATCGGACACGCTGGTCGGCCAGACTGCGAAACAGGTCAGCGGCCTCTGCCAGGCTCAGCGGGGGCAGGGTCAGGTGCGTGGCCTCGTCCAGGCCGGCCAGGTGTCGGCGGGAGGTCACGATCACCCGGCACCCGGCAGTGCCGGGGAGCAGGGGTTGGAGCTGGGCCTCATGGGCGGCGTTGTCCAACACGATCAGGACCCGCCGACGGGCCAGCACACTGCGGTACAACCCCACTCGTGCCTCGAGGTCGGGCGGAATGTGCGGCCCTGGCACGCCCAATCCGCGAAGCAGGTGGTCCAGCACCTGCTCGGACGGTGTCGGGTCGACGTCGGCGGTGAAGCCGTACAGGTCGGCGAACAGCACGCCGTCCGGGAAGCGATCGGCCAGTTGGTGTGCTGTGTGCACCGCCAGTGCGGTTTTGCCGATACCGGCCATGCCCTCCACCGCGGTCACCATCGCGGTCGCCGATCCGGTGTCTGGCCGATCGGGGCGCAGGTCCAGCAGACAGCTCAGGTAGTCGGTGCGGCCGGTGAACCGAACGGTGTCTGCGGGTAGTTGGAAGGGCACCACGATGGCCGCCGGGTCGCGCTCGGCGACCGATGTACTGGCGGAGTCGGTCGCTGGGCCGGCGCCGGACAATGCCTGCCGCGACTGCACCAGCGAAGGGTGTACGGCACCTCTGATCCGGTGGGCGGTGCGCTCGGCATCGACCAGCACGGTGCGGGCCTGCTCGGTGCGGCCGGTCACGATGAGCGCGCGGACCAGTGCCGCCGCGAGGCGCGGTCGGTCCGGATGGGCAGCGGTCAACGTGTGTAGGCGATCCAGCACCTGGTTGGGCCGGCCATGGCGCAGGTCGATCTCGGCGAGGTCTTCCTCGGCGTCCAGTCGTCGTGCCTGCCAGCCCGCGGCCAGTCGGCGGATTCCGGGCAGTGTCAGGTTGTCCACCGCGTCAGGCGCTCGCCACAGTGCGAGTGCCGCCCGCAATCGTCGCGCGGCCTCGTCGGGGTCGGCGTCGGACAGGGCACGAGCGGTGCGCACCAACTCGTCGAATTGCGCCAGGTCGATCTGCTCGCCCGCCACGGGTAATCGATACCCGGGACGTTGCCCGACAATCGTCAGCCCGATCGGTTCCAGCGCCCGGCGTAGCCGAGTCACATGGTGGTACAGCGTGTCCACGCTGACCACGTCTGGTCCGGCCCACACCATGCTGATCAGCTGAGCGGGCAACACTTTGGTGTCCGGGCGGCTGGCCAGTGCGGTCAGGATCGCCTGTCCCACCCGACTATCCACCGTCACGATGTGACCGTCGTGCGTCAGTTCGAACGGTCCCAAAACATGGATGCGCGTCGCCCCCACGACCATCGCCAACTCTCTTTTTCCACAACAGAACTGTCAGTCTGGCCCCGGGAATCCGGGATCGCTACCCCCAAACCATGGTCACTCGGTCGCCGCAACGTAGCACAGATTTCCAGATCAACGTCCAGGTCACTTTCCAGATTGCCCCGGCAGGCTCTGCTGGTGCCGACCGATCAACGGCCGAACCAGCCACGGAACGGAATTCGACGACTATGCGTGACTTTCTCGCTGCTGATCGTTGCATCTATCGACGGCGAACCAAAGCCGCGCTCGTTGTCCCGCGAGCCGACTTGACGCTGGTTTTACATTGCCGGCGGCCGGTATGGCACACAACCCAATGCCAATCGAATCACCCGGAAGGAAGCACATGAGGTTAGTGAAGAGTTTCGTAGGCACCATCGCCGTCGCTGCCGCACTCGTGGTGGCGTTCGCCGTCCCCAGTTACGCGGCGACCGCAACCCACACGGCGGCACCGGCCCAGGCGGTGCCGGCGGCACCAACCGGCTGCTTGTCGGGATTTGTCTGCATCTACCCCAAACCCGCTGACCAGGGGCACAGGGGCACCTTTACTGGCTCAAACGCCAGCTGGGGAGCGGATTTCTCCGAACCGCCTGCCGGAACTTGTGTCGCCGGCGTCACGGCCGCTGCGGACAACAGGGGTGGGTGGAACGATTGCGTTTCCTCGCTGTTCAACAACACTGACTTTACATTCACCTTCTACATTGATGACAACTGTACAGGAATGTCTTTTACGCTCACTGCTCATACGGGTAGGAACTTGGACGGTGGACAGTTCGATGACGCGTTGAGCTCCGACCGGAAGGGTTCAACCGCCTGCACCGGATAAGCGTGCGAGCCGCTGTCTCATCGCGGCCCTCGGCATTCGCGGTGCCGAGGGCCGCGTTACTCGTCACCGCCTGTGGTGGCGCGAGGCGAGGCGTGCAACCGGGCGCGGATGGCTTCGGTGGTGACGGCGGGATCCCTGGTGTGGTTGGTGCCGATGGCGGCAAGCAAATCCAGTGCGGTTCGCCAGTGGTGGCGGGCTTGGTCGGGGTCGCCCGCTGCGTGGTGGGTGTGGGCGAGTCGGTCGTTGGCGAGGGCTTGGTCGGCTGGTTGGTCGAGGTCGAGAGCGAGACGTAGTGCGGTGTGGTGGTGGCGTAGGGCGGCGTGATGATCGTTGGTGGCGTAGCACACCCGTCCCAGGTCCTGGTGGGCCTGGAGTTGCCCTCGGCGGTCGCCTGACTGGCGGGCGATGGCCAATGCCTGCTCCAGACAGTCGGCGGCCGGCCCGTACGCGCCTCGTGAATAGTGGATGTTGCCGAGACCGCGCATCACGGTGTGTTCGATGGTCTGGTTGCCGGTGTGCCGGGCGCCGCGCGGCGCCTCGTCGAAGCACGCGGTCGCCAACTGGCACCGGTCCTGCAGGACGTGGACGTGTCCGAGACCGCTCAGTGCGTACTGTGCCGCGGTGCGGCTGCCGATGTGGCCGGCCACGTCCAACGCATGCTCGTAGCAGTCGGCGGCCTGCTGGTATCGGCCCTGCTCCGTGTGCAGGCCGCCCAGCGCGTCTTGTTCCGTGGCGTGGTTCCCGGTGCGGCGGGCGCCCATCAATGCCTGTGTGAGGAAGTCGGCCGCCTGCCGGTAGCGGCCCTGCACGCTGTGGGCGTAGCCGAGGCTGGTCAATGCTTCCAGTTCGGCGTTGTGGTTGCCGGTGCGGCGGGCGATGTCCAGTGCTTGTTCGTCGCAGTCACCGGCCCGCCGGTAGTCGCCTTGCGTGTAGTGGACGCCGCCGAGACCGAGCAGTGCGGCCGTTTCGGCAGCGTGGTTGCCGGTGTGGCGGGCGCTGGTGAGTGCCCGTTGATAGTGATGGGTGGCCGGCTCGGATCTGCTCTGCAGGTAACGGATGTCGCCGAGGCCGATCAGTGCTTGCTGTTCCGCGGTGCGGTTGTCGGCCTGTCGGGCGCTGTCCAGGGCCTGTTGGTGCAACAGGATCGCTTGGCTGTACCGGCCTCGGGCACGCAGTTGTGGGTGGAGCGTGGTTGATTGATGCATCGTGTGGTCGCCCCGGCCACGGGTGGTGGCGTGCTGCGCGGTCCTCAGCAGGTTGTCGGCTTCGGTGTCCAGCCAGGTACACGCGTCGTGTTCGTCGGACAGGGTGGGCTTCGGGGTACAGGTGACCGGCGGGCGGGGTCGTAGATCGGCTTCCCACGGGCGGGTCAGATCGACGGCCTGGGAGCTGGTAGCCCCGTAGTGGTCGTACAGCCGGTCCAGGGCTGTGCGTTACTCGGGCGCGGGTAGGTCGCCGGCGTTGTTTCCGTTTCCCTCGTGACGCAGACCACCGCCAATGCGGCTTCCTGTGTCACGGAAAGCGGGGGCACCTGGTTCGTCGGCAAGGGTTGCACCAGCGTGGAGATCCCAGGCGTCCACGTCTGCGCCGACATCGCCCCGGGCGAGAACACGGCCATCGAGTGCACCGACCTCGCCGCCACCGACACCGCAAGCGCGCACGAGATCTGGGGCGTGGGCGAGTTCTACTGCCAGGGGGCGCACCCACAGTGCCAGGGGATGAACGTGAAGGTCGGCCTCTCCTGGACCGACCTCCACTCCGGTACGCAGCACATCAGTGCCCTGCGACCCTACATGTGCAACCCCACTGTCGGCGCCTGCCCGAACGGCGGCCGGGCGATGGTGTCCACCGCGCACTCCAGCGTGTTCACGGACTGCTTCCAGCTCTACACCTTCCTGCCGGCCGGCGAGGGGACAGACCGAAACGCTGGTGATCGGCCCCGAGAGCTGACGCCGGTTGTGTCGACAACCTCAATGAAGGGAAAGAAAATGAAGTTTAGGAGATTTCAGTTCCGAGGCCGTCGGCTAGTCCTGTCGACTGTCGGCGGACTGGTCGGAGCATTCATTCTCGTGACCGGGCTGGCGCTGCCGGCCAACGCGGCGATTGGGACGCTCGGTCCGGGGTAACTGGTCAGGTCAGGCAGTCGCGGGCAACCAGGGACGGCGCTCGGTGAGCATGACGAGGACGTCGAAGAAATGCTGGCCATGTTTGGCAGCGGTGGACAGGTAGCTGCGGATCGCGCAGAACTGTCTGGCTCCGGCGA
>DASUGU010000120.1:0-31020 GCA_036273855.1 Pseudonocardiaceae bacterium | reverse complement strand
TCGCCGGAGCCAGACAGTTCTGCGCGATCCGCAGCTACCTGTCCACCGCTGCCAAACATGGCCAGCATTTCTTCGACGTCCTCGTCATGCTCACCGAGCGCCGTCCCTGGTTGCCCGCGACTGCCTGACCTGACCAGTTACACCGGAAGAACGCTCACATGATGCAATTATAGGAGTTCCACGCCCGACACTCCGTCCGGACGATGCGCGGTGCGCCCACAGTGAATAATTGAATGTTATTCATAAGGTTCACCCGGCCTTGGCAGTAGTGCTCCAGCGTGGTGGCGACGCGGATGATTCGCGGCAGCTCACTCAGCCCGGCCGTGATAGTCGTCGGCCCACACGGGCGACCATCGACCCAGGCCAGGGCAGCGATCACGGCCTGCGGCGCTGTGACGCGGACCGGTCAGGAGGCGCTGCGACTGACCAGTCAGCCCAGCTCGCCGTGCCTGCTAGGGGTAGGGCGGTGCTGTGGTGCAGGGCGTCATGGTGGTGAGGGGTGCTCCAGTCGTTCGTCGTCCACGGCTGCTCGGCCAGCGAGTCTCGTCATGATCCATCCCGCCTCCGGTCCGTGTGGCTGGACCGTCAGCGGCGCAGCAGGTGCAACCGCAGCGCGAGTTGGATCTCCAGTATCCGGTCCGGCGCGGCCCAGCCGGGATCCAGCAGCGAGCCGATCCGCTCCAGCCGCTGGGTGACCGTGTTTACATGGACGTGCAGCTCGTCCTTGGTGCGGCTGAGGTTGCCGCCGCAGTCGAAGTAGGCACGCAGCGTGTGCAGCAGGTCGGTGCCGCGCCGTGCGTCGTAGTCCAGCACCGGACCGAGCGTGGTCCGGACGAACCCGTCGATGTTCGCACCACCCGAACCATCTACATCGGACCAGCCGCCGAGCAGGACCCCGACGAAGCCCAACCCGCTGGCTGCGCCACCGTGCCCGACCCTGCCCAGGGCCAGCAGCGCGCGCAGACAGCGCTCCGCCTCGGCGTGCGCGGCCACCAGCGCGGCGGGATCCTCCGCCGGCCCACCGGCGCCGACCGTCACCGGGCAGTCCAGCGCCCCACCGAGCTCCCCGGCCAGCCGTTGCGCCAGTCCGTCCGGCCGCTCGTCCGGCACGACCAGCACCACCCGGTCGGCGTGCACACCCACCAGGCTGTGCGCCGGCACCCTGGTGAGCGCGACCGCGGCCAACCGGCGCCGGCTGCACTCCTCCGCGTGCGCCACCGCGACCACGTGCGGCGCACGCAGGTCGACGCCGAGCCGCCGCCCCCTGTCGACCAGCCCGGCAGGGTTCCGATCCGGCGCGGTCAGCAGGTCGGTGACCAGTTCACCGCGCACCCTGTCCTCGGCGTCAGCCACCGACCTGCGCAGCAGCAACAGCAGCGCGGTGACGACGCCGGCCCGTTCGAACAGCCGCCGGTCCGCGTCACCCAGGTCGGTCCGGTCGGTCAGCGTGATGCTGCCCAGCGGTTCCGGTCCGGCCTGCACCGCGCACACCCAGGTGTCCCCGCTGCGCACCGCCCGGCCGCTGGCCCTCGACTCGCGCAGCGGGCCCGCCGCCTGCGGCTGCGGCGCCGCGCCCACCCTGGCCAGTTCGGCACCGCTCACGTCATGCATCAGGATGCCGCCGCCCAGCACGCTGGCCAGCGCCGCGGCCACCTCGGGTGCGTCGCCGCCGCGCAGTACTACTTCGGACAGTCGGTCGTGCGCGTCCTGCGCCCTGCGCAGCGCGTCGTGGTGCGCGCGGATGGTCTGGCTGGCCGCGTTCAGTTCCTCCAGTGCCGACCGCGACTCCTCCAGCAGTCGCGCGGTGTCCAGCGCGATGGCGGCGTGATTGGCCAGTGACACCAGCAAAGACACGTCGTCGGTGGTGAAGTCGCGGGACGACCGGTCGGCCGCGTAGAGCACGCCGATCACTGTGGCGCCGACACGCAAGGGCACGCCGAGGATGGCGACCAGTCGCTCGTCGACGACGGCGGCGTCGATCGGGCCGGTGTGGTTGAACCGCTTGTCCGCCGCGTAGTTCGCAGTGGCGTACGGCCGGGCGGTCTGCGCCACCAGCCCGCCGAGCCCTTCGCCCATGCCGAGGATGACCTGCTGGAACAGGGCGGACGTCGAGCCGTCGGTGACCCGCATGTACGTCCGGTCGGCCGCCGGGTCGTTCAGGCTCAGGTAGGCGATGTCGGTGCGCAGCAGCAGCCGCGCCCGGTGCACGATCGACCGCAGGACCGCGTCGGTGTCGCGCAGCTGCGCCAGGTCGCTCGCGGTGTCGAACAGCGCACCCAGTTCCGCCTCCCGCCGCTGGTGTTCGGCCAGCGCGCTACGGATGCGCAGGGTCGACTCGGTGGCCCGCTCGATGTGCACCAGGTCCTCGTGGCTGGCACCGCCGGCGGCCGCCCGGGTCACCACCTGCGCGATCCGCTCCACCGGGGCACGCCGGTCGAGCAGGTCCAGCAGGTGGCGGATGGCCTGCAGCGCCGTTGCCGAGCTGTCCACGCCCATGATGCTGTCACGCACTGCCGGCGCCGCTCAGGAGGCCGACCACGCACCGTCGATGGGCAGGGACGGGCGGCTGACGCAGACGGAGTGCTGTCCGCACAGCGAGGCCATCACGACGGTCACCTCGTCCGGCTCGATGCCGTGGATGGCGGCCAGGTCGGCGATCCGGTGCTGGACCAAGGGGATTGCGGACGTAGCGTGGATTCACGCAGTTGCTGGTCACGCCGTGCGCAGTGCCCTCCAGCGCGATGACCTTGCTCGGCCCTCCGGTCCGTGCTCGGCGGCCACGTACGCCGACTTGAACGCGCTGTCGCGCAGGCCGTGCACGCTGGACACGCGCCGGTACATGTGCGGCAGGCAGCGGCGGCACAGGAGGAATGCCGCAATTGCCAGGTGGATGAGCGTGAACGTGGTCGGCGGGAAGGCCGGAATGGCCGACGTGTTCCAGGCCGGCGTTATTGACCAGCACGTCCACCTCGGCGGCCCGCTCGGCGATCCTGTCCACCACGTGCACCGTGGCGCCCGGCGCCGCAAGCGCGACGGCGCAGGCGCGGCCGATCGTGCCGCAGCCACCGGCGACCGGGGCGGCACGGCCGTCCAGCGGGGTCATGCGGTGACCGTAGGTTTCCCGGCCGGCCGGGAACATGTGGCCGGCCAACACAAGCGGCACCCGATCTGTGGTGTGCGCTCCCACCCGCCCACGCCGCTCGCCGATCTAACGTCAGAAGACCGATCTGCCCGAATCGATCATGGAGGAACGCAATGACGCCTGACTCCAGGACGGTGCGCCGCCGCATGCTGACCGGCGGGGCGGCGGCCCTGCTCGCCACCGCGCTGGCCGTCGCGCCCGCCGCGCACGCGGCCGGTCTTACCCAGGTGACCAACTTCGGTGCCAACCCCGGCAACCTGGCCATGTTCAGCTATGTGCCGACCGGACTGCCGGCCGGCGCGCCGCTGGTGGTCGCGCTGCACGGCTGCACGCAGACGGCGACGGACTACTTCACCGACTCCGGCTGGCCACAGTTCGCCGACCAGTGGGGCTTCGCCGTCGTCTTTCCGCAGCAGAGCACCGCGAACAACGCGGAAAGCTGCTTCGACTGGTGGACACCGTCGGACGACGGCAGGGGCCAGGGCGAGGCCGCCTCGGTCCGGCAGATGGTCAGCTTCGCGGAGACCACCTACGGCGTCGACCCAGCCAGGATCTTCGTCACCGGGCTGTCCGCCGGCGGCGGGATGGCCGCCGATCTGCTGGCCGACTACCCGGACGTGTTCGCCGGCGGTGCCATCGACTCCGGTCTGGCGGCACAGTGCGCGACCAGCCTGACGGCGGCCAGTAGCTGCCAGTTCGTCAGCCAGAACAAGACGCCGGCGCAGTGGGGCGATCTGGTCCGCGGCTCCGATCCCGGCTACACCGGGCCGTGGCCCAGGGTGGCGATCTGGCAGGGTACGTCCGACTTCACCGTGGAACCGGTGAACGCCGACGAGCTGCGCGACCAGTGGACCAACGTGCTGGGCATCAGCCATACGCCGTCCAGCACGCAGACACTGACCGGCGGCACCACGGAGAGCGTCTACAACGACGCCGCGGGCGACCCGGCCGTCGAGACGTACTCGATCTCCGGCATGGGCCACGGCCTCGCCGTCGACCCGGGCACCGGGCCGACCCAGTGCGGCACTACCGGCGCGTTCTTCCTCGACTTCATCTGCTCGACCTACTACACCGGGGTGTTCTGGGGACTCAACGGCGGCAGGACCGGCCTGCCGGCGCCCACCGGGCTCACGGTCACCGGCACCACCACCAGTTCCGCCTCGCTGAGCTGGTCCGCGGTCAGCGGAGCCGCGTCATACGACGTGTTCCGTGACGGCAGCCAGGTCAGCGACGTCACCGGGACCACTGTCACCGATACCGGGCTGACCGCAGGCACGACCTACCTGTACTCAGTCGCCGCGGTGGACGCCTCGGGCGCGATCGGAGCCCGGTCGGCGACGGTGTCGGCGACCACGGCCGGGTCCGGCGGCACCCCGCCGCCCTGCTTCACCGACAACAACTTCGACCACACCCAGGCCGGCCGGGCCCACCAGCAGGGCGGCAACACGTTCGCGAACGGCTCGAACGACGCGATGGGGCTGTGGTCGGTCGGTGTGACGACCAGCCTGTCCGAGACGTCGCCGGGCTTCTACGTCGTCGTGCCCACCTGCTGACCGCGGCATGGCCGGCCTTACCACGCCCGGTCGGATTCTTGTGTGGCCAAACCACATTGGGCCGGGCGGGTGGGGCTCCTACCGTGACAGGCACTCATCGCGGAGCGACGGATCGACCTCGCCCGTGACCCACCACGAACCGGCAGGTCGTGCCGTTGTCGAGGAGCAGCCATGCCCACCGTCCGATCGCGTCGACTCCTGCTCGTCGCCGCGTTGAGCGCTCTGGCCGTCGTCGTCGGGTGCGGTGCGCCTGGTGCGTCGACCGGCGGGTCCGGCGCACCCATCCAGGTCGGGCTGATCTACTCCAGGACCGGCCCGCTGGCCGGCTATGGCCAGCAGTACTACCAGGGCTTCCTCGCCGGCCTGGACTACGCGACGCACGGCACCGGCAAGGTGGACGGCCGCACGGTCGACGTGAGCGTGCAGGACGACACCGGTAACCCCGCCACCGCGGTGACCGAGGCGAAGGACCTGATCGGCAAGGGCACCAAGATCATCGCCGGCACGGTCGACTCCGGCATCGCCGTGCAGCTCGCGCCGCTGGCCGCGCAGAATCAGGTCCTCTACATCGCCGGTCCCGCCGCGACCGACGCGATCACCGGCGTGAACCGCTACACCTTCCGGTCCGGCCGGCAGACCTACCAGGACATCCTCACCGCCGCGTCGTTCATCGGTGATCCGGCCGGCAAGCACATCGTCGTGCTGGCCCAGAACGACGCCTTCGGCCAGGCCAACGTCGCGGCCGTGCGACAGGTGCTGGGCGCCAAGGGCGCGACGGTGAGCAGCGTGCTGGCCCCGGAGGACGCCACCGACCTGACACCGTTCGCCACTCGGGCCGGCAACGCGAAACCGGACCTGCTGTTCGTGGCCTGGGCCGGCACCAACGCTTCGGCCCTGTGGACGGCCCTCAACCAGCAGGGTGTGCTGGACCACACCACCACCGTGACCGGGCTGGACCAGCGGGCGTCGTACCCGGTGTTCGCGGCCGCCGGCGGCAAGGTCTCCTTCCTGGCGCACTACGTGCCCGGCGGCACGCACAACGCGGCGGCGGATGCGATGAGCGGCTACCTGAGCGCACACCACGAGCAGTCCGACCTGTTCACCCCGGACGGCTTCACCGCGGCGCAGATGATCGTGCGCGCGGTCACCGGGCACACCGACGACGTGCAGCGGATGATTTCCGCGCTGGCCGGCTGGTCGTTTCTCGGCGTGAAGGGCCAGGAGACCATCCGGTCCGCCGACCACGCCACGCTCCAACCGATGTTCCAGGCGAAGCTGACCGGCACTACGTCCGAGGTGGTCCGGACCGTGCCGGCCGCGCAGGTCGCGCCGCCGGTCAAGAACATGGGCTGATCGGATGCCGGCACTGCTGGAGTGCAGCGGTCTGTCGTGGACGGTCGGCGGCACACACATCCTGGACGACATCGGCTTCGCCGTGCGGGCGGGTGAGTTCGTCGCGGTGATCGGTCCGAACGGCGCGGGCAAGACGTCACTGCTCAACGTGCTGTCCGGCCTGGTCCGGCCGACCAGCGGCCGGATCACGCTGTCCGGCGAGGACATCACGGCGGAACCGCCGCACCGCAGGGCGCGACGGGGGGTCGCCAGGACGTTCCAGTCCTCCAGCGTGTTCCCGACCATGACCGTCGGCCAACACGTCCGGCTGGCGCGCCGGGTCGGGCGCACCGGTGCAGAGCCGGCCGAGGTGCTGCATCGGGTCGGGCTGGACCACCTGGCGGGTGCCGTCGCCGGCCGGCTGTCCCACGGCGACCGCCGCAAGCTGGAGATCGCCCTGGTACTGGCCGGTGCCGCCGACCGGGACGGGCGCCGGCTGTTGCTGCTGGACGAGCCGATGGCCGGTATGAGCGCGGATGAGGTACCGGGTCTGACCGACGTGCTGCGGGATGTGCACACCGGCGGCGGGCACGCAGTGCTGATGGTGGAACACCACATGGAGGTGTTGATGTCGCTGGCAGACCGGGTGGTGGTGTTGCACCACGGTGCCCTGCTCGCCGTCGGCACGCCGGCCGAGGTGACCGCCGACCCCGTGGTGCAGGAGGCCTACCTGGGACAGGCCCCGTGACCGCCCTGCTGGAAGTGGCCGACGTCCGGGTGCGGATCGCCGGTTCGGCCATCCTGCACGGGATCGGCTTCGAGGTGCCGGACACCGGGGTGACGGCGCTGCTGGGTCGCAACGGCGTCGGCAAGACGACGACCGTGCGCGCCGTGCTCGGCCTCGTGCCGTGCACCGGGCGGATCACCCTGGCCGGCAGGGATGTCACCGGCTGGCCGACCCACCGCATCGTCCGCGAGGGTGTCGGCTACGCCCCGGAGGACCGGGGTGTTTTCACCGGACTGACCGTCGCGGAGAACCTGGCGCTGGCCGAGCGGATCCCCGGCGACGCCGACTACGACACGGTATTCGCGCTGTTCCCGGAGCTGCGAGCCCGGTCGGCACAGCGGGCCGGCACGCTGTCCGGCGGCCAGCAGCAGATGGTGGCCGTCGCCAGGACGCTGCTCAACCGCAACCGGCTGGTGATCGCCGACGAGCCGACGAAAGGGTTGGCGCCCAAGGTGGTCGGTGAGGTGACCGACGTGCTGGCCAGGATCGCCGAGCGGGTGCCGCTGCTGCTGGTCGAGCAGAACCTGGCGGTGGTCCGGCGGCTCGCTCGGCACGCCGTGGTGCTCTCGGCGGGTCGCGTGGTGCACACCGGTCCGGTAGCCGAACTGGTCGCAGACCAGGACCGGACACGGGCGCTGCTGGGTGTGGGTGGTGCGCCGTGAGCACCGTCGTCCTGCTCGCGCTGACCGGTCTGGGCGTCGGCGCCCTGTACTACCTGGTCGCCGCCGGGCTGTCGCTGATCTTCGGGCTGATGGACGTGGTGAACTTCGCGCACGGCGCCCTGCTGACCGGCGGGGCGTACGCCGCGTGGTGGCTGGCCGGCCGGCTCGCCCGGTGGGGTGTCGGCGGGTTCGTGTTGGCCGTGCTGTTCGGCGCGGCGGTCGGCCTGGTGCTGGCCACGGTGGTGGAGACCATGCTGATCCGGCCGCTGTATCAGCGCAGGCAGGGCCAGCTGCTGGTCACTGTCGGACTGAGCCTGGCGCTGCCCGCGTTGGCCACCGGCATCTGGGGCGCCGACCCACGCACGTCGACACCGCCGGCCGGGCTGGGCGGCACCGTGCGGGTGCTGGGCGCGGCCGTGCCGGCGGACCGGTTCGTGCTGATCGGCGCTGCCGGAGTGGTGGTGCTCGCCCTGTGGCTGTTCCTGGCCAGGACGCGTTACGGCCTGATCGTGCGGGCCGGTGTCGAGGACAGGGCGATGGTCGGCGCGCTCGGCATCGACGTCCGGCGTGCGTTCACGCTGGTGTTCGCCCTCGGCGGCGCACTCGCCGGGGTGGGCGGCGCACTGGCGAACCTGTACTACGGCGAGGTCGACCCAGGTCAAGGCACGTCGCTGCTGATCTTCGCGTTCGTCGTGGTGGTCGTCGGCGGCATGCGGCCCACCACGGGCGTGGTGCTGGCGGCCGCCGTCATCGGACTGGTCCAGCAGTTCGCCGACTACTACCTGGCGTCCGGGCTCGGCGACCTGTCGCTGGTCGTGGTGCTGGCGGCGGTGTTGCTCCGGCCCGACCGCCTGGTGACCCGGACGACGGTCTGATGGCGACGCAGACCACCACCCCGCCGGCGGTCGCGTGGCCGCGTGCCGGGCGGCTGGTGCGCCGCTGCGTCGGACCGGCCGTGGTGCTGGTGGTCGCGGTCCTGCTGCCCTACGGCACGCTGCCGGTGCCGCTACTGCTGGGCGGGCCACTCAACTCGGCCGGTTCACTGCAACTGCTGGCCACCTGCCTGGTGTTCGCCGGCCTCGCGGTCGGCTACGACCTGCTGTTCGGCCGGCTCGGCCTGATGTCGTTCGGGCACGGGCTGTACGTGGCCGTCGGCGCGTACAGCGCCCAACTGGCCATGGCGCACCTGGACCTGCCGCTGCTGCCGGCGGCCCTGCTGGCCGCCGCGGCCGGCACGGTCCTGGCCGCCGTGTTGGGCGCGATTTCGTTACGCGCCAACAAGACTACGGCGTTGGGCGGCATCGGCTTCGCGATGGTCACGCTGGCGTTCGCGCAGGCCGGTTCGGTGCTGGTGAACACCGACCCCGGCGGGCTGACCGGTGGCGAGGAGGGCCTGCCACTGGACGCCGACCGGGTGCCGGGTGCGCTGGTCGGCGTCGCGCACACGGCGCAGCTGTACTGGCTGGCGCTGGGTTACGCCGTGGTGTGCGTGGCAGTCGTGTGGTGGGCCACCAGTCGCCCGGTCGGGCAGGTCTGGCAGGCGATCCGGGACAACGAGGTACGGGTGGATGTGCTCGGGCTGAACCCGCGCCGCTACCAGTGGGGTGCGTTGGTGCTGGCCGGCGGTCTCGGTTCGGCCGGCGGTGTGGTGTACCTGCTGGTCACCGGCGGTGCGACGGCACAGCTGACGAGCACCACGTTCACCCTGTCCCTACTGGTGATGGTGGTGCTGGGCGGCTCCGGCACCCGGTGGGGCCCGATCGTGGGCGGCCTGCTGTATCCGCTGCTGGACCAGCGACTCACCGCGCTGGCCGGCACACCAGCGGTCCAGCACCTGCCCGCGGTGCTCCGCGTCCCGATCAGCCAGCCGCTGGTGATCCTCGGTGCCCTGTTCGTGCTGGCCGTGTTCGTCCTGAAGGGTGGCATGGTCACGCTGCCGGCCCGGGTGCGAACCTGGTTCCGCCGCCGAGCAGGAACCAGCCCATAGGGGTTGGGCGGGCCTGCGACCTGGCTGGTCATCTGCTGTGGTCGACCGGCCGACCGGCCCACCATGTCGGCCGGATGGAAGGTCGTGGCCTGGTGCTGCGGCAGGCCACCATGGACGACCCCCAGGGGGCGCGGTGTAGCCCTCACCGAGCACGGCGGGTCCACCCTGCGCGCTGCGGCGCTGCCGCACGTCGAGTCGGTCCGACGGCACCTGATCGACCTACCCACAGCGGAAGATATCGCCGTTCTCGGCGGTGTCGCCGACAACGTGTCAGCAGGACTACAGCCGCCGGGAAGCGGCGCACGTCTGGTCACCTCCCTCACTTCGCGGTGTTCCGTGCGACACTCGAACGCGGGGTCGGCCTGATCGAGTTGGGTTGGACAGAGTGTGCGGAGTATGGACGGTCGCGGTGGTTTGTCGATTGCGCCATATTCGCGGTCCGGCGCAACAAGCAAGTAGTGAATGAGTGCGGGGCATTTGCTCACCTGCACCTCGGAGAATGTTCATGCGCATTTTACATCTCTCAGCCGGGTAGTCGCTGACCGCTTCGGTTCTGGCCGCGGTTGCTGGGGAGCGGCACGTGCCGGTTCGGGGTGCGCGGCCAGATCCGCTGTTGCTCCATCAGCCGCTCCCGGAGCAGCCGGTGCGCCAGTTCGGGCATCGGCCCCGACGATGCCATCGGGACGGACACGGCGGCGGGTTGGGCTCGATTCGGTCAGAGGCAGGTGGTGTCGAGGTCGAGCAGTTGGGTGTCGCGGTCGGCGAGCAGGTCGAGCTTGCTGTCGACCGTAGGTAGCTCGTAGGTGAAGAAATAGCGGGCGGCGGCGAGCTTGCCTTCGTAGAACGGGCCGGCGTGACCGTGGGCGGCGACGGCCTGGTCCAGCCAGATCCACGCCAGCACGATGTGCCCCGCAGCTTCGAGATACAGCGACGCGTTGGCGAGGACTCGCTCGGCGTGACCGTCCTGCCGGAGGAGCTGGGTGACCTGGGCCAGGCGGTCGACACGGGCGGCCAGTGCCGTGGCCCATGGCTTCAGTTCGGCCGGCGCACGGTCGATCGTCTCGCGGATGGTACGCGTCAGCACCGCGAATCCGGCACCGTCGTCCTGGATGACCTTGCGGCCCAGTAGATCCAGTGCCTGGACGCCGTGGGTGCCTTCGTGGATCGGGTTGAGCCGGTTGTCCCGGTAGAACTGCTCGACGTTGTGGTCGCGGGTGTAGCCGGCGCCGCCATGGATCTGGATGGCGAGGTCGTTGGCCACCAGGCACCACTGCGACGGCCAGCTCTTCACGATCGGCGTCAGCACGTCCAGGAGCATCGCGTTGCCCTCGTCCACCAGTTTCGCCGCGTACAACACGAGGGCAAGGGAGCCCTCGGCGTATGCCTTGCATGCCAGCAACATCCGGCGGACGTCCGCGTGCTCGACGATGGGCACCTGCGGCGTCGACGGGTTCTTGGCGCCCGCAGGCCGGCCTTGCGGACGGGTGCGCGCGTATTCCAGAGCCTCCAGATACCCGGTGTAGCCCAGCGCGGCCGCTCCGGCGCCGACGCCGATGCGGGCCTCGTTCATCATGTGGAACATGTATTCGAGGCCGCGGTTCTCCTCACCGACCAGGTAGCCGATGGCGCCCGGTGCGCCGTGGGGGGAGTGGACGCCCTCGCCGAAGTTCAGCAGGGTGTTGACCGCGCCGCGGTAGCCCATCTTGTGGTTGAGCCCGGCGAGCGCGACGTCGTTGCGCTCGTCGCCCAGATGCTTCGGCACCAGGAAGAGCGACAGGCCTTTGACACCGGGACGGGCGCCCCGCGCGCGGGCGAGTACGAGGTGAACGATGTTCTCGCTGAGCTCGTGATCGCCGCCGGAGATCCACATCTTGTGCCCGAAGATCCGGTAGCGACCGGTGCCGTCGGGCACGGCACGGGTCTCCACATCGGCCAGCGACGAGCCGGCTTGCGGCTCGGAGAGGCACATCGTGCCGAAGAACCGGCCATCGACCATCGGTCGGACGTAGGTGCTGATCTGCTCGTCGGTCCCATAGGCCAGCAACAGGTTGGCGTTGGCCATGGTCAGCATCGGATAGGCACACGTGGCGATGTTCGCGGCCTGGAACCACGCGAAGCACGCCTGATGGATGACGTGTGGAAGTTGGATGCCGCCGAGCGTCTCGTCCAGCGGGGCCGCGAGCAGACCGCTGCCTGCGAACGCCGTCAGCGCCTGGGCGATCTCCGGGATGGTCGTCACCGTGTGGCCGTCGAAGCGCGGTTCGTTCAGGTCGCTTTTGCGGTTGTGGGAGCGGAACTCGCGCTCGGCGAGATCGGCAGACAGGTCCAGCACGGCGTCGAAGGTCTCCCGGGAATGGTCCTGGAAGCGCGGATTCTTCGTGAGCTCCTCGACGTTCAGCCACTCGTACAGCAGAAACCGCAGGTCCCGGTGGGAGAGCAGCGTGGCACCCATGACGGGATGGTAACCCGCTCCGACCGCGAAGTGAAAGTCACGTCACTTTCACTTCGTCCTGTTCGGCCGCTACTGTGGGACGGTGACCGGCGAGGACGGTGGTGGCGGCGCGGTAGTGGCGCCGCCCACGACCAAGGGACGATCGACCAGGCAGCGCCTGCTGTCGGTCGCGACTTCGCTGTTCGCCGAGAAGGGCTACTCGCGCGTCCGCGTGTCCGACATCGCGGCGGCGGCCGGTCTGTCGCCCGCCGCGTTCTACCGGTACTTCAACGACCGCCACGAGCTCATGCTCACGCTGTTGCAGCAACTGACGGCGGAGGCATTCGACTTCGTCCGGGTGCCCTGGCGCAGCGATGACCCGATGTACTCGGTGCTGCGGTCGACCCAGCTGTACTTCGAGTTCTACGCAGACCATCGCGCCCTGCTCGGGCTGCTCGTCGAGCTGAGCCAGACCGACCCGGAAGTCGCCCGGATCTGGGCGGACTCGCGGCGCCTGTTCTACTCGCGCATCGCTCAGTCGCTGCGCCGGGAGGTCAGGGCAGGCAGGCTGCGGGTCGACGTGGACGTGGACGTCGCCGCCGAACTGCTGGGCAGCATGACGGAGTTCTACGCGTTCCAGCGTCTCGTCCTGAGCGACGGGGTCGTGAAGGACGTGCCGCTCGACGAGAGCGCCCACGCACTGGCGGAGATCTGGACCTCGGGACTGGTCCGCCGGGTGGGAGATACCGGCAAGAGAGGGGCAGGCAGATGAACGATGCGGTGATCGTCGCGGCGCTCCGCACTCCCGTTGGCAGGCGCAACGGCGTTCTGTCCGAGGTACATCCGGTCGATCTGTCCGCTCACGTGCTCGACGGACTGGCCACGCGGACGGGGATCGATCCGGGCGTCGTCGATGACGTGATCTGGGGTTGCGTCAGCCAGGTCGGCGAGCAGACGTTCGACATCGCGCGCACCGCCGTGTTGTCGGCGGGCTGGCCCGAGAGCGTTCCCGGCACGACGGTGGACCGGCAGTGCGGGTCGTCCCAGCAGGCCGTTCATTTCGCCGCTGCCGGGCTGATCGCCGGGCACTACGACGTTGTCGTGGCCGGTGGTGTGGAGAGCATGTCTCGGGTGCCGATGGGGTCGGCGGCCGCGTCGGGCAATCCACTGGGCCGCCGCTACGCCGAACGGTACGGCTCCGAGTTTCCCAATCAGGGCATCGGTGCGGAGATGATCGCGGAGAAGTGGGGCCTGTCCCGGCGGCAACTGGACGAGTTCGCGCTGCGGTCACATGAGCGTGCCGCTCGCGCCACGGACGACGGACTGTTCGCCGAGGAGATCCTGCCCGTCGAGGTCGGTGCCGGAATGGTGACGGCCGACGAAGGCATCCGCCGTGGCGGCACCGTCGAGGGCCTCGGCACGTTGAAGACGCCGTTCCGCGAGGACGGTGTGATCACCGCGGCGAGTTCGTCGCAGATCTCCGACGGCGCGTCGGCCCTGCTGATGATGACCAGCGATGCCGCATCGAAGGCCGGATTGAGGCCGGTCGCACGGATCCACACCGCCGTCGTGGCCGGAGTGGCGCCGATGCCGATGCTGACCGGCCCGATCCCGGCCACGCAGAAGGTGCTGGCGAAGTCGGGACTGCGCTTGGAGGACATCGGGGTCTTCGAGGTCAACGAGGCATTCGCGTCGGTGGTGCTGGCGTGGGCGGCCGAGTTCGCCGTCGACCTGGACCGGGTGAACCCGCGCGGCGGGGCGATCGCACTTGGCCACCCGCTCGGCGGGTCGGGTGCCCGGTTGATGACCACCATGCTGCACCACATGCGGGCGGAGCACATCCGCTACGGCCTGCAGACCATGTGCGAGGGTGGCGGCCAGGCCAACGCGACGATCATCGAGCTTCTGTGAGCGGAAAGCGGGCAGCGCAGTGACCAATCTGTCGTTCGACTTCACCGGTCAGACGGTCGTGGTGACCGGCGGTGCGCGAGGGATCGGTCTGGAGCTGGGCCGGTTCTTCGTGACGGCCGGAGCCGACGTGTTCCTGCTGGACTACGACCGCGACGAGATCGGCAAGGCAGCCGCCGACGTGGGCGCCCGGGGTGTACATGTCGACGTGAGCAGCACCGAGGCCGTCGAGTCCGCGGTGGCGGGCATCGTGGGCGAGACGGGCCGGATCGACGTGATCGTGAACAATGCGGGCATCCTGCGGGACAAGGTGGTCTGGAAGCTCACCGACGAGGACTGGGACGACGTGCTGACGATCCACGCTGGCGGTACGTTCCGCTTGACCCGGGCCTGCGTCCCGCATTTCCGGGCGCAGGGGTACGGGCGGGTCGTCAACGTCACCTCCTACACCGGGTTGCGCGGCAACACCGGCCAGGCGAACTACGCGACCGCGAAGGCCGGCATCATCGGGTTCACCAAGACGGTGGCGAAGGAACTCGCCCGTTTCGGCGTCACGGTGAACGCGATCTCGCCGAACGCGCAGACCAGGATGGTCGCGTCGATCCCGGACGCCAAGAAGGCCGAACTCGCCGCGGCGATTCCGTTGGGTCGGTTCGCGGATCCGGCCGAGATGTGCGCCGCCGTGGGCTTTCTGGCCTCGCGCGAGGCCGGCTACGTCACCGGCGTCGTGCTGCCGGTCGACGGTGGCATCTCGATCTGACCGGACTGGCGCTGGATCCCGATGGACCGGCGTGCCTCGGCCAGTTGATCGAGGAACCGGCTGCCGCTGTCGAGCTTGAGCTTCTCGTAGCCGCGCACCCCGTCGGGCAGCGTCGCCAGGGCGATGGCGGCAGCCAGGTTCTCGTTGCACAGCGCCGGGATGAGCGCTTCCAGAGCCGCGGTGTATTCGGCGACCAGTCGCCGCTCCAGCCGGCGGACTTCGGTGCGGCCGAAGGGATCGAGCGCCGTGCCGCGTAGGCGCCGCATCTTCGTGAGCGTCCGATATGCAGGCGTGAACCAGGCGCCGAGGCGGAGCTTGCTCTTCAGGCCGTGGTCGCGCAAGATCGGCGGGTGGAGGTTCCAGTAGACCTTCACGTCCGGCCCGAACGCCTCGGTGATCCGTTCCCGGGCGACCGGATCGAGGCTCAGCCTGGCCACCTCGTACTCGTCCTTGTAGGCCATCAGCTTGTACAGGTTCGCCGCCACCACCTGGGTGAGTACGGCCGACCCACCAGTCGTCCGCTGTTCGGCCGCCGCGATCGCCGCCACCAGTTCCACGTAGCGCTGGGCATAGCGCTGGTCCTGGTAGTGCAGGAGGTCTTCGGCTCGGCGGGCGGCCATCGTGCGCACGTCGTCGGGCAGGCCGGACTCGGCGAACCAGGACGGCGACGGTGGTTGTTCCGCGTCCGGCGACGGCAGGGCGGCGAGGAGCCGATCGCGGTCGGCGACCCACCACCGCCCGGCGCGAAACGCGGCGCGGTTGGCTTGGACGGCGATGCCGTTGAGCTCGATCGCCGCCTCGATGGACGCGGGATTCACCGGCACGGCACCGGCTTGCACCGCCGCACCGATGAGCATGACGTTGGCGCCGGACCGGTCGCCTGCGATGCGTTCGCTGAGTTCTCCGGTGTCCAGCCAGTGCACTCGCCGCTCACCCAGTGCGTTCTCCAGCGCCGATCTGAACTGCTCGGTGTCCGGATACGCGGTGTTGACGTCGGAGACCATGGCGCCCGTGGGGGTTTGTGTCGTGGCCACCACGGCGACGGTGTGGCCGGGGGCGAGTGATTCCACTGTGGTGTCGACGGCGACGCCCAGCAGATCGAAGGCGAGGAGCAGGTCGACGGACGCCAAGTGCGCCCGGCTGCTCGTCGCTGCGGTGTGCTCACCGACTGGCGCGATGTGCAGGTCCGAGATGACCGGACCCGCCTTCTGACTCAGCCCGGTCTGGTCCATGCCCTGCACGACACGACCGTCGAGCATCGCCGCGGTCCCGATGATCTGACTGGCGGTCACCACGCCGGTGCCCCCGATACCGGGCATGCGGATGGTGATGTCCCGATCCGCGAACAACGCGACCGGCGACGGGATCGGTTCTGCGAGCAGGGCGCCCAGCGATGGTGCCGTCGTGGGTGCGACGGTCTCGCGTCGTCCTCGTGGCACGACGGTCACGAACGACGGGCAGTCGCCCGCGACGCACGAGTAGTCGCTGTTGCACGTGGTCTGGTTGATCTGTGTCTTCCGGCCGAACTCGGTGTCCACCGGTTCGACGGACAGGCAGTTCGACTTCGCGCCGCAGTCACCGCAGCCCTCGCAGATGCGTTCGTTGATGAACACCCGCTGGGTGGGCGTCGGAATCCGGCCGCGCCTGCGGTCGCGCCGATTCTCGGCCGCACAGCGCTGGTCGTGGATGAGTACCGTCACCCCACCGGACTGGCGAAGCGTCTCCTGCGCCTCGACGACCCTGCTCCGGTCCCAGACCTCGACAGCGCGGGGCATGCGGGCCCGCCGGTACCGGCGCCGGTCCTCCGTGGTGACGATGATCCGGCGCACGCCCTGCCGGAGCAGGATCTCCACCAGGTCCGGCACGCCCAGAGCGTTGCTTTCGGACGGATTCTGCCCGCCCGTCATCGCGATGGCACCGTTGTAGAGCAGCTTGTACGTGATGGTGGCGCCTGCGGCGACAGCCGCCTGCACGGCGAGTTGGCCGGAGTGGAAGTACGTTCCGTCGCCGAGGTTCTGGAACATGTGGCCGGTGGTCACGTAGGGCGCGATGCCGAACCACTGGGCGCCTTCGGTGCCCATGTGGGTGGTCGACGCGACATTGCCGACGACCGCGGGGTCCATCAGCTGGGTGATCCCGTGGCAGCCGATCCCGCCACCGATGAGCGCGCCGTCGGGGACCTTGGTGCTGGTGTTGTGGGGGCAACCGGAGCAGAAGTACGGGGCCCGCGCGGCGTCCAGGAGGGGCAGGGTCACCCGTCCCCGGCGCGGCCGTCGGAGCACGGCCTCGGGGAGGTAGGCGGTCAGCTGGGCACGCAGCGGGCCGGTGAGTTCGTCGGTGTGGATGCCACCCGCCAGCGGGATGAGCGGACGCCCGTCCTCGTCTTCCTTGCCGACCACGATCGGTTGTTCCGCACTGCGGTACAAGGTTTCCTTGAGTACCCGCTCGACCACCGGCCGCTTTTCCTCCACGACCACGACACGCTCGGCGCCTGCCGCGAACTCGTGCAACGTGCGGGCGTCGAGGGGGTGTTGTAACCGGACCTGGCAGACCCTGATGCCGTGCGTCAGCAACGCCGGCTCGTCGAGGCCGAGGTCGCGCAGCGCGGTCATCGTCTCGCCGAACAGGTGACCGACAGCGATGATCGATACTCGCGGCCGGTCGGGGGACACGGTGATCCGGTTGAGCTGGTTGAGGTAGCCGTACTGGCGGGCCACCTCCAGGCGCGGCCCGCGCAACTCGGCCTCGACCTGCAGCGACCACGGCGGTCCGGGTATGCCGTGCAGGCTCGGGGTGAACGGTTTCCCCTGCCAGTGCACCGCAGGCACCACGATGTCCGCATCGGTGCCGGAGCCGGCGACCGTGGCTGTGCCGTCGGCGATGTCGGTGACGACCCTGACCGCCGTCCACAGGCCACTGAGCCGGGACAGTGCGACGCCGTGCGGGCCGAGTTCGAGGACGTCCGCCACGGAGGAGGGAACCAGCACCGGCAGGCCCAGATCCTGCAAAGTCTGTTCCGTCGTGTTCGGAATACTGGAAGATTTGCACGACGGGTCGTCCCCGACCAGCGCGAGCACACCGCCGTGCCGGGACGTCCCGACGTACTGCCCGTGCCGGATGGCGTCGGCCGCCCGGTCCAGGCCGGGCCCCTTGCCGTACCACACGCCGAGCACACCGTCGTGGGTCGCGTCGCCGAAGGTCTGGGCCATCTGTGTGCCGTAGACGGACGTCGCGGCGAGTTCCTCGTTGTGGCCAGGCAGGTGCGTGACGCCCAGTTCGGCCATCAGCCTGCGTTGTCGGCCGAGCTCGAGGTCGAACCCGCCCAGCGGGGAACCCGGGTAGCCGGAGACGAACGACGCGGTCCGCAGCCCTGCCGCCCGGTCGTGCCGCAGCTGGTCGAACACGATGCGCACGAGCGCCTGGGTACCGCTGAGGAAGACAGGATTGTCCTGGACGTCGAGCTTGGCGCGCGGGTCGTAGCCGTGGCCGATGTCGACGGTCGACGTCATGAAGGAGCTCCGGTCAGCAGGTACGGCGACGGCACCCGGCGGCGTGAGCCGACCAGGCCCATCCTTCTTCATTCCGAATTAAGATAGGTTCGGCCGGCGGCTCAGTCAAGACTCAGTGCGGTTCGCGCCGCTAGGCCGGGCCACGGGTTTGGCCTGGACGATCTGCAGGGCGAACTGGGCGTACATGGTCGCGAGATGGTCAGGAGTCCGGCTGCTGATGCGCGCGTCGAACCAGCGCGCGACGTCGATGGCCAGCGATTCGATGGCCAGGGCGGCTCCGCCGACGTCGTCGCAGTCGAACTGCCCGGCTTCGACCCCGGCGAGGATGCGGGCACGGAAGACGCCGTCGATCCGGCGGCGGATCGCGGCCACTTCGGCGAAGTGCTCGATGGACAGTTCCCGCAGCTCGTACTGGATCACGCGGGCGAGCGTGTGGTTCTGCGCGTGGTACAGGACGAACGCGTGCACGGTCCGGCGCAGCAGGGCTGTCGGCGAACCGGGGCCAGCGACCGCGTCCTGCAGTGCCGCCAGCGCCTCTCCGTGTCCGATGAGGCTGATCTCGTAGAGCAGGTCCTCCTTGGACGGAAAGTACACGTACATTCCTGCCGAACTGAGCCCGGCGGCCGTGCAGATCTGACGGGTTGTCGTGCCTTCGAAGCCGTGCTCCGCGAAGGCGCCGACCGCCGCGGCCAGGATCCGCTGCACCGCGGCGGGACGACCCGCGACCTCGGCGAGCGGCCGTTCGTCGATCCGGCCGGTGGTCGGTTGGTCGGGTAGCGCCGCCATCGAGGCCTCCAGGACACAGTGTGTCGGTCACGGTCTGTCCACGGTGGAGCAGGCCGGAAACAATCAAATTCCAGACAACTCAATAGGGGTTACCATGCGCTTACTAACCTGCTACGGTACCGCTCGTGTCAGCGCCTGTCACGCGCCGAGCCAATGGCGACTCGAAAGGAATACGATCATGAGAAGGTCACGGCTTCTCGCACTCGGGTGCATCGCCGGCTCAGCGTTCCTGCTGGCCGCGTGCGGGGGCGGAGGTGCCGGCCAGGCACCCACCGCGGACAGTGCGGGCAACTACAAGCTGACCGAACTGGACGCCACGACGTCGCTGCTGAACGTCCCCACCTACGCCGCTCAGCAGAGTGGAGCGCAGTTCCACATCGCCATCACGACGACGTCGGTGACCGGCGGCGGCACCGCCAACCAGGAGTTCGCGGGCGGCACCGGCAACGTCCTGGTGGCTGGCGTCGACTCTCCGATGCGCATCGACCAGCAGGGCGTGACGGATATGACCGTGTTGGGGTCGATCGCGCAGACCAACGTGTGGGTGCTGGTCGCGAAGAAGGGCTCGAACATCCACAGCCTGGCGGACCTGCGTGGCAAGACCATCGGCGTCAGCGGAGCGGGTGCGGTGAGTGACATCGCGTTGCGGTACGAGTTGATCAAGGCTGGCGTGTCGCCGTCCTCGACCAAGATCGTCGCGCTGGGAGCGGCGCCGAGCCAGCTCGCCGCGCTGCAGGGCGGGCACGCGGATGCGGTGCAGTTGCTCTCGCCGACGCTGGAGGCCGCGATCAAGGACAATCAGGTACAGATCGTCGCCGATTTTCGCAAGGAGAACTACCCAGCCCTTGTGTTGAGCGCGCGGACCAGTGATGTCCGATCCAATCCCAAAGCATTTTGCGCCTATATGGGCGCAGTGAAATCGAGCATGACCAAAGTGATGAACGATCACACCTACGCCACTCAGATGGCGTCCTCGTTGATGGGCTCCGCCTACACCTCGGCCCAGATCCAGACGGTGCTGACCGACTACGTCCAGAACCGGTACGATCCGACACTCACGTTCACCCAGACCCAGTACGACACCGCGAAGTCCCTGCTGATCGGGTCCGGCGTCGTCAAGGGACAGAACTTCCCGACCTATCAGGACCTGACCCAGCACCAGCCCAAGTGTGGGCCGTCGGCCTGAGCTCGGGCGACAATGGCGCGGTGGAAGGCGACGACATGGGCACAATGGACAGCACGGTCGACGAGGTGGATCCGGTGATGCGCGAGCCCGGACCGGCAGGCGCAGGGCGCACCGATCCGGCTCCACGCTCACAGGCGATCGAGGTGGACGACGTCTCGGTCAAGTACAGTTCGCGCCGCAAGGCCGAAACCCATGTGCTGGACCGGGTCCGCTTCAGTGTCCGGCCGAGCGAGTTTCTCGCGATCGTCGGCCCGAGCGGATGTGGCAAGTCGACGTTGCTGAAGGTCGTCGCCGGGCTGATCCCGCCGTCTGCTGGCGGCATCACGTTCGGCGCCGGCCAGACCTATCGCGACCAGCGGATCGGGTTCCTCTTCCAGGCCGACGCACTGTTGCCGTGGAAGACGGCTGCCGACAACGTCAGCGTCGCGTTCCGGCTCGGTACCGGGGACCAGGGGCGCGCGCACGAACGGTCCGTGGAGCTCATGACCCACCTCGGCCTGGAGGGCGCGGCCGACAAGTATCCGCACCAGCTCTCCGGCGGCATGCGCAAGCGGGTCGCGCTGGCCCGCACCCTGGCGTACAACCCGACCGTCTTCCTCCTGGACGAGCCGTTCGGCGCACTGGACGCCCAGACGCGGGTGACGGTGGGCAACTTCTTCCTCCAGATCCTGGAGGAGTCGAAGCAGACGGTTCTGTTCGTGACCCACGACATCGAGGAGGCGGTGACCCTCGCGGATCGGATCCTCGTGCTGTCGGCTGGGCCGGCGAGCTCCGTGGTGCGGGAGTTCAGGATCGACACGCCACGCCCGCGCGACTACTACGAGTCGCGGTTCTTCCCGGGAAGTGCCGAGCTGCAACGGGAGATCTGGGCGTCGCTGCGCACGGCGGAGGAGGCAGAATGACGGTGGTCGTTTCGGACGGCTCGCCGGAGCTGCGTACGGCGGGGATTCGTGCGTGGCTGGCGAAGGCCGCGGTGGGTCGCCGTGCGGTGAGCTTCGCTCTGCTCGTGGTGTTCGTCCTCGTGTGGCAGCTCATCGCCGACAACTGGGTCAAGCCGGTCTGGATCAGCAGTCCGTCGTTGGTCTGGACACGTTTGCGCCAGACGCTGGCGGACGGCAGCCTGGCCACGAATACGCTGGCGACCTTCGAGGAGACGATGATCGGGCTCGCCCTCGGCATCGTGCTGGGAGTAGCCGTCGGGATCCTGCTGGCACATCTCAGGACGACGTCGAAGATCCTGGATCCCTACTTCATGGGTGCCTACAGCCTGCCGCGCGTGGCGTTGGCGCCCTTCTTCGTGCTGTGGTTCGGCATCGGCCTGCAGTCGAAGGTCGCCCTGGTCGCCTCGATCGCCTTCTTCCCTGTGCTGTTCAACGTGCGCCAGGGGATGCAGTCGATCGACCCCGACCTGATGGACGCGATGCGGAGCATGCGCGCGAGCTTCCGGACCAAGCTGTCCCTGGTGATGATTCCGTCCGTGCTGCCCTGGATCGTGTCGGCTATCAAGATCGCCATCGGCATGGCGCTGATCGGCGCGGTGGTGGGGGAGATGGTCGGCGCCGATCGTGGCCTGGGCTGGCTGGTCACCTCGTCGATCAACAACTTCGACATGACCGGCGCCGTGCTCTCGTTGATCATCATGGCGGTGATCGCCATGGTCCTCTACTTCGTCATGACGGTGCTGGAGCGGATCATGTTCCGCTGGCGCGCCGAGTCGTCGATGTCATCGATCGTTCCCATGTAGTCCGGCGGCGAGCTGTCGGGCGTCGGTCAGCGCGTCGCCCGCGGCGCGCGACAGGAGGCCGGCATCGGTTCCCAGACAGATGAGGTCGTAGCCACGCCGGACGAAGTCACGTGCTTCGTCCTGGGTACGGGCGACCTCGCCGAGCGCCTTTCCGGCTTCCTTGACCAGTTTCTCGATCACGTGGATCTGGTCGAGGACGTCGGGATGGTTCTCGTCGCCGATGTGGCCGAGACTGGTGGCCAGGTCGCCGCGGGCGATCGACACGACGTCCACTCCCTCGACGCCGAGGATTTCCGGGAGGGCCGCGATGGATTCCTTCGACTCGACCAGAACGGCGACGATCACGTCGCGATTGGCGTCCCGGATGTAGTCCGCTCGCGACATCTGCCAGCGGTCCAGCGCGTAGGCAGGGCCCAGTCCGCGCGTGCCCAGCGGCGGAAACCGTGCGGCGTCGACCGCCGCGCGTGCTTCGGCGGCAGTGTCCACGTGCGGGATCCAGATGCCGACCGCGCCGGAGTCGAGGGCGGGCTTCGCGTAGATCTCGTCTGGCACCGGCAATCGCACCATTGGCGAGCACCCGGTGCCCGCCGTCGCCAGGATCATGTCATGGACGGCTTCCGGGCCGATCGAGTTGTGCTCGGTGTCGATCACCAGCCAGTCGCAGCCGGTTCTGGCCAGTGTGCGGGCGACCCGTGTGGACGGCGTGGTGATGATGTAGCCGAACAGCGTCTCTCCGGCCCGTAGCCGTCGCCGTATGTTGCCGAACTCGTCCATCGAGAATCCTCCGCCGGACAGGCACTCTGCTCTCTTGACTTGCATTGAAGATAGCCTATCGTTGCAGCGTATGGGGCGGCCCCGCGGCCGTCAACGGTGAGACAACGCTGGCGCCCTCCGAACACTGTTGCTGGGAAAGGGAAGGCGAATGTCCGCTCCGACAACCGACGAGGCGTATCGCCGAACGCTGTACGGCAAGATCTGGGACCGGCATGTGGTGTTGCAGGAGCCCGGACTGCCCGCGATCCTCTACGCGGACGTGCATCTGGTCCACGAGGGCACCTTTCTGCAGGCGTTCGAGTTGCTGCGCGAGCGCAACCTGAACGTGCGCCGACACCCGCTCACAGTGTCCACCACGGACCATTTCGTACCGTCCCGGCGGGACCTTCGGTTCCAGGACCCGGCGACGATGCCCTACGTGGTGAAGAGTCTGATGGACACCGCCGAGGAATTCGGCATGACGCTGTACGGGCCCAACGACCGCCGGCAGGGCATCGTGCACGTCATCGGTCCCGAGCTGGGACTGACCCAGCCCGGCATGGTCCTGGTGTGCGCGGACAGCCACACCTCGACGCACGGCGCGATGGGCACGCTCGCCTTCGGCATCGGTACGACCGAGATCGCCCACACCGTCGCCACCCAGACGCTCCTGCAGCGCCGCCAGAAGACGATGCGGGTCACGGTGGACGGCAGGCTCGCACCCGGTGTCTTCAGTAAGGACGTCGCGCTGGCGCTGATGGCCGAGTACGGCACGGCCTTCGGCCGGGGACACGTGATCGAGTTCGCCGGGCCCGCCGTCCGCGCCATGAGCATCGAAGCCCGGATGAGCCTGTGCAACATGTCCATCGAGATGGGCTCCCGATCCGGCCTGGTCGCGCCGGACGAGGTCACGTTCGACTACCTCCACGGCCGGGAGTTCGCACCGGCCGGGGAGGACTGGGACCGGGCGGTCGAGTACTGGTCGGCCCTGCCGTCGGAGCCGGACGCGGTGTTCGACACCGAACTCGCCATCGACGCGTCGACGGTCGCACCGATGATCACCTACGGCACCAGTCCTGGCATGGCCGTCGGCATCGACGGCACCGTGCCGGACCCGGCCGATCTGGCCGATGAGGAGGCTGCCGCGTTGACCACGGCCCTGGAGTACATGGGACTGCGGCCCGGCACGCGGCTCGCGGGCAAGAAGGTGGACACCGTCTTCATCGGATCGTGCACGAACTCGCGCATCGAGGATCTGCGCGCGGCGGCGACCGTGCTCCGTGGCCGGTCGGTGGCCGCGGGGACCGCGCTCAAGATCGTGCCGGGGTCGCAGGAAGTGAAACGGATGGCCGAAGCGGAAGGCCTCGCCGAGGTGTTCGTCCAGGCCGGGGCGCAGTGGGGGGAGCCGAGCTGCAGCCTGTGCGTGGCCGTGAACGGCGACGTCGGTGGCTCCGGCGAGTACATCGCCAGCACCAGCAACCGCAACTTCCAGAGCAGGCAGGGACCTGGCGCCCGGACTCTGCTGATGAGCCCGATGACGGCTGCGGCCACGGCCGTCCAGGGCTCCGTCGCGGACCCGCGTCCCTTCGTGACCTCGGCCTGAGAACGGGAGCAACAGAGCATGGACAAGATCAGGGCGTTCAGCTCCACGCTGATCCCCATGTTGATCGCCAACGTCGACACCGACCAGATCATCCCCGCGCAGTTCGTCAGCTCCCGGACCACGGAGGAGTTCGCGCACGCGTTGTTCCGCAACCGCCGCGACCGCGACCCCGAGTTCATTCTCGACCAGCCCGCCATGCAGGGTCGCTCGATCATCCTGGCCGGCCCGAACTTCGGCTGCGGCAGCTCACGCGAGGCCGCACCCTGGGCCCTGGTGGCAGGCGGCATCAGAGCGGTGATCTCCACCGGGTTCGGCGACATCTTCAACAACAACTCGTTGAAGAACGGCCTGCTCCCGATCGTGGTCAGCGAGACCGAGCACGAACGGCTGCGTTCCGTGGCGGCCGCCGATCCCGACGTGGAGGTCACCGTCGACCTGCCGGGCAACACGCTGTCCGTCCCTGCACACGGCATCACGATCGAACTGCGGATCGACCCGTTCTACCGACACCTGCTCATCAGCGGGATGGACGAGCTGGACTACCTGCTCAGCCATGTCGCGGAGATCGAACAATACGAAGCCGGCGACGCCATCCATCCCACGACCCGTGCGAAACTGGCGGGCCGATGAGCGACGCACGCTCCATCGCCGAGCGGATCCACACGGCAGCGCGGACGCGTGAGCCGATCCCGCCGGTGCGCGAGGAACTGGGCAGCCTCGCCGAGGCCTACCGTGCGCAGCGCGAACTCCTGGCGCTGTGGGCGTCCGAGGGCCGCCGTCAGGTCGGCTACAAGGTCGGTGCCACGTCCGCGGCCGTGCGGCAGGAATACGGGTTGTCCGAACCCGACTACGGTGCCGTGCACGCCGACACGACGTTCGTCGACGGAGCCGAGGTCGCCTGCGCGAGCTTCGTGTCACCGCGGATCGAACCGGAGATCGCGTTCGTCCTGGAGCACGATCTGGACCTCGGCACCCACACCGTCGTCGACCTGATACGCGCCACCGCGTACGTGTTGCCCGCCATGGAGATAGCCGACTGTCACATCCAGGACTGGGATGTCGCGATCATCGACAGCGTCGCGGACAACGCCTCGGCGGGTGGCATCGTCCTGGGCACCCGGCCCGTACGGCTCGACCAGGTCGATCTCGCCGCCTGCCCGGTCGCGATGGAGATCGACGGGGTGCCTGTCGCCTCCGGTCGGGGCGACGCCTGCCTGGGCAATCCCATGGCCGCCATGGTGTGGCTGGCCGACGCGCGGTCCCGCGACGGTTCCCCATTGCGCGCGGGCGATGTGGTGCTCACCGGGGCGCTGGCGCCCACTCAACCCTTGCGGCCGGGCAGCACCGTCCTGAGCAGGATGGGTGAACTGGGCTCTGTGCGATTGAACGCCGTCTAGGGAGACAGAAGTGGACTTCGGCTACGACGAGACCGTCGAACGACTGCGCGAGAGCACGAACGAATTCATCGCCGACCAGGTCCTGCCCGCGGAGCCGGTGTATCAGCGGCAGCGCGCGGAGACCGCACCGTGGGGAACGCCGCCGATCATGGCGGACCTCAAGAAAGAAGCACGGGCGCGTGGGCTGTGGAACTTGTTCCTGCCCGACTCCGAAGACGGCGCCCGGCTGACGAATCTGCAGTATGCGCCCATCGCCGAACTGACCGGCCGCAGCCCCTGGATCGCTCCCGAGGCGCTCAACTGCTCGGCACCGGACACCGGCAACATGGAGATCCTGCACCATTTCGCCCGGCCTGCGGTCAAGGAGCGCTGGCTGCGGCCGTTGCTGGACGGCGAGATCCGCTCCGCGTACTCGATGACCGAACCGGCGGTGGCCAGCTCGGACGCCTCGAACATCGCGACCGAGATCCGGCAGGACGGCGACGGCTTCCGCATCCACGGCCGCAAATGGTGGTCCAGCGGGGCGATGAGCGACGCGTGCGAGATCGCCATCGTCATGGGACGCAGCGATCCCGATGGGGAACGGCACCACACCCACAGCATGGTCGTGGTCCCGCTCGACTCGCCCGGTGTCGAGATCAAGCGGTCCACGAGCGTGTTCGGCTTCACCGACGGTTCGCACGGTGGCCACGCGGAGATCGAGTACCGCGATGTGTGGGTGCCCGCCGAGAATCTGCTCGGCGAGCTCCACCAAGGATTCGCCATCGCGCAGGCCCGGCTCGGGCCAGGGCGGATCCACCACGCGATGCGCCTGATCGGTATGGCAGAACGCGCCTTCGACCTGATGTGCGAACGCGCCAAGACCAGGTTCCCGTTCGGCAAGGCCATCGCCGAACAGGGTGTCTTCCAGGACTGGGTCGCGGAGGCACGGATCCGGATCGAACAGGTTCGGCTGCTGGTGCTCAAGACCGCCTGGCTGATGGACACGGTCGGCAACCGTGGTGCCGCCGTGGAGATCTCCGCGATCAAGGTCGCGGCGCCCTCGATGGCCTGCTGGGTCATCGACCACGCGATCCAGGCCCACGGCGGCGGCGGTGTCAGCCAGGACTTCCCGCTGGCCGAGTTGTACGCCCAGGCGCGCATGCTGCGCATCGCCGACGGTCCGGACGACGTACACAAGATGAGCCTGGCACGCCGTGAGCTGCGCCGTTATGGGGCCGCCTCGGCGTGAACGGCATACTGGGTCGGTCGCGTGTCCACCAACTGACGGGGAAGTTGTCCAGTGCCGAGAAACCACCGGGCCATCGACAAGGATGAGCGGATCGAGCGGCTGCTGAACGCGGCCGCCGAGCAGTTCCTCACCGTCGGCTACCCCGGGACGACGATGGCGCAGATCGCCCGCGGGGCGGGCGTGACCAGCGCGGCGGTGTACTGGTACTTCCCATCCAAGGATGACGCCCTGGTCGCCGTGCAGCGGCGAGTGCTGGGGTCGACGCGGGACAGGCTCGCGCGCGAGGATCTGCAACCGATGCGCCTTTTGCAGCGCTACCTGGAGATCCTGCGCGCGGAGGCCCGGCCGCTGCACCGGATGTTGCACGAGCGCAGCCCGCACTCCAAGGCCGTCGCTGAGGTGTTGAGCGAGATCCATGACGAGTTGGAGCAGATGATCCGGGCCGCTGTAGTAGCCAGGTCGGCGTCCTTTGGTGACCTCCAGCAGATCGTGGACCTGTCGATGGCCGTGATCGAGGGAACGAGCGCGGTCAGCGCCGAGGTCCACTCGTCCGACCTGGTCAAGTGGGCGATCGAGCGCCTCGTACCCGAGCAGACCAGGCCGAAGCGGACCGCGGCGCCCCGGCGTTCGCCGGCCGGTTGCTGACCGGAGGAGCACCCATGGAGCTCAGTGGTGCGGGTGTCGTCATCACCGGCGGCGGCGGTGGCATCGGCGGTGCGCTGGCCCGCCGGTTCGCGGCCGAAGGCGCCCGCGTGGTCGTCGCGGACCTGGACGGACCCGCGGCGGAAAGGGTCGCTGCCGAGAGCGGCGGTAGGGCAATGGTCGGTGATGCCGCATCACCCGACGGCGTCCGACGGTTGATCGAATCGGCACGCGACGAACTCGGCACGATCGACATGTTCTGCGCCAACGCCGGCATCGTGCCGCAGGGTGGCCCGGAAGCACCGGAGGAGGTGTGGGCCCGCACGTGGGAGATCAACGTCATGGCCCACGTGCGTGCGGCGAACCTGCTGCTGCCCGACTGGTTGGCGCGGGGTCGGGGGCACTTCCTGGCCACGGTCTCGGCTGCGGGGCTGCTGACCAACCTGGGTTCCGCGCCCTACTCGGTGACCAAGCATGGCGCACTCGCGTTCGCGGAGTGGCTGAGCGCCACCTACCGGCATCGCGGTGTCACCGTGCAGGCGATCTGCCCGCAGGGAGTGCGCACGAATATGCTCGCCGCGACCGGCCCCGGCGGCCAACTGGTCATGGGCCATTCGGCCATCGAGCCGGAACAAGTCGCGGACAGCGTCATGGAAGCTCTGGCGGACAACCGGTTCCTCATCCTCCCGCACCCGGAGGTCGCCGGTTACTACGCCACGAGAGCGACCGACACCGACCGCTGGCTGGCCGGCATGAACAAGCTGCAGCGGAAGATTGACGAACTTCCAACCAAATGAACGCCCTCCAGGTACGCGGCCGCATCGCTTCGCGCGTGCCGCCGCAGCTGCGCGGCCACACTGACCTGCACCTCAGCAGCGACCGGACTCGAGACACGATCGAAGACTCCTACGCCGACGGTGTTCGCCCACCGCGGCGACGCCGGCACCCGGCTGGACGTCGACCGCGGTGCGCGGCCCATCCCCGAGGCTGGCGAGGCCCACCAACTGGGCGATGACGAGGACGCCTGGCGTTCGGACGTCGGCGGGTCACCGTGATACAACGCGGGTTGACGATCCCGGCCAGGGCGACGAAGCCAGCGAGCAAGGTCACCACCCACGCGGGTGGGTGCCAGCCGATCATGTGCAGGAGGAACTCGGCGGTGTTCTGACACTAGATCGCTGTCGTCTGCGCGAGCACACCTACTCGGCGACACGCTGAGACGGCGCTCGCCTGCAGAGTGGGTGCGGTGTCGGCCATGACACCGACCAAGGGCGCGCTGCGCGTGTGCCGTGGTGTCGTCTTGCCGCGGCTTCCGCCACATTGGCCATTGCCGCGCACGGCATCGCCGGTGGCGGCATGCGGCCTGGCATGGAATCAATCAATTCGAGCGGTCCATGTCACAACGCCCGGCTGCCCCCGACAGTCGAGCCTGACCGGTCCGGCGCACCCACCCATCACATCCTGGCGACAGGCAGTCACTGAAGGTGATGGCATGGGGTGCATCACGGCGCTTACTAGGTGCAACCCGGTTCTGGGCGTCGATGGGGTTCACCGAGTACAGCCGTCGTCTGCGCGTGGGGTGAGTCGGCAGGCGCTGCCGTCGCCCCACCTACCGGCCATCGTTTGGCAGACTGACCGGGTGCAGGATGACCAGCTGACCAGACGGCGGCTGGTGCGGCGTGGCTTCGTTCTGGAGTACGTCACGCTGGGCTGGAACGTTGTGGGGCTGGTGGTGCTGGCGATCACTGCGCTCGCTGCGCGGTCCGTGGCGCTGGGCGGGTTCGGGCTGGACTCGCTGATCGAGATCGGCGCGTCGATCGTGGTGGTGTGGGAACTGTCAGGCACCGGGCAGCCGCGGCAGCAGCGGGCGTTGCGATGGATCGGTGTGGCCTTCGCCCTGCTCGCGGCCTATCTGGTCGTACAGTCCACGGTGGTGCTGGCCACCGGGTTCCACGCCGCGCACAGTCCGGCCGGGATCGGGTGGACCGCGATCACGGCCGCGGTGATGTTCGGCCTGGCCGTGGGCAAGTCCCGGACCGGAGCGGCGCTGGACAACTCGGTGTTGATCACCGAAGGTCGGGTCACGCTGGTCGATGGCGTCCTCGCGGTCGCGGTGTTGGCCGGGTTGGTCCTCAACGCCAGGTTGGGCTGGTGGTGGGCCGATCCGGTCGCCGGGTATGTGTTGGTGTTCTACGCCGTCCGCGAGGTCCGCGCGATCATCGAGGTGCGGCGCACCCCACCGCACGTCGAGCCGGACCAGTGAGACGACCGAGCCCCTGCTGCCGCTGCGCGGGCGGGCTCGGAGCACGGCTGGAGGTCGCTTGTCGGAGCATCCACCGGCCGAGTTGCGGTCCTTCAGGTAGTAGGTGTGCTCCCCGCAGTCGTCCACCAGCAGCAGTGTCGTGCTGATGGACAGGTGCGGGTGGTGGTCGTAGAGCTGGTGCACGATCAGCCGCTGCCCGAACGGTTCCCAGGCCAGCAGCGGTGCCCCGCCGCTGTGCACGCCGGGGCACCACTGCAGGGCACTAGCCAGCGGTTGACAGCACCAGGTCCAGGACACCAGATCCGATGGCCGAGACCAGGACGAGCAATTGATCAGGGCTCAGCCGAATCTGTTGACCGAATTCATCAGCCAGGATGATGCGTTGGTCCTCGGCCGCTGCGAAGTCCACCACCAGCTCTGGGTAGCCCCGGCGTTGGGGCTGGGATGGACTGTCGCCGTCCTCCCCACCGTCTACATGGTTCATCGGGAACCTCTCGTATCCGCAACGTAGGAGATGTTCTGATCACCACGGGGCCGGGCCTACCGAGGTCGCACGGCCGGTGCGGCGTCGGCGCGACCGCGCTGAGGCACCGCCGGCCCGGAAACCGCCTGTCTGCGGCCGATGCCTGGCCAGTAGGACCGTGCCCGGCCAGGCATCGGCGAACCAGTGGACACGACACCACGTGATGCTGAGCAAGGGCTACAGCCACTGGACTATCGGCTGTCGACCGTTTCTGGATGCCCGCGAGACAACCGTCCGCTCAGGCCGCAGCCCGCGTATCGGGGCGCGCGGTGCGGCGGCCACGAACAAACGCACCGAAGCCGAACCCGAGAGCGAGCGCGGCGAGGACGACACCGACGCCGCCCAACCAACGCGCAGTGCCATCCGACGTGGACGCGGCGGCGGCCCGTGGTGTGGCGGCGGTTGTATCGGCGGCCGGCGCTGCGGCGCCATCGGCGGGGGCCGGCGCCAGCGTCAGGTGCGGCGTGGGGTGCTCCGGCTCCGGCTTGCCCGCCACGGTGGGCTGGTTCCAGTTCAGGACATCGCCGTTGTCGTAGGTCTGCACGGCCGGCATGAGCAGCTCGTTGGTGTTGTCCGGCAGCCCTTCCACGGAGATCGCGAACTCCTGGAACTGGCCGGGCGCGATGCCGCCGCCGGCCGCCGCGGTCCAGGTGATCGACTTGACGGCGGTGGTGACGGTTTCGTTGTCCATGCTGACCGGCTTGGGCAGCGTCATCATCGCTTCCTGTGCCGTCCAACCGGGCACGGGCTTGATGTCCGCGTTGGTGATCGGGCTGGTGGTGGAGAAGCTGACCTGCAGCTTCACCGTGTTCGCGGTGGCC
>DASUGU010000119.1:0-131785 GCA_036273855.1 Pseudonocardiaceae bacterium | reverse complement strand
GCGGCAGCGGCCGCCCTTGCGCACGATGATCTCCACGACGGCCGAGTGCAGCGAGTCGGACTTGTAGATCGGCGCGGTGCAGCCCTCGACGTAGTGGACGTAGGCGTCCTCGTCGACGATGATCAGCGTCCGCTCGAACTGGCCCATGTTCTCGGTGTTGATCCGGAAGTAGGCCTGCAGCGGGATGTCCACGTGCACGCCCTTCGGCACGTAGATGAAGCTGCCGCCGGACCACACCGCGGTGTTCAGCGCGGAGAACTTGTTGTCCCCGGCCGGAATCACCGAGCCGAAGTACTCCCGGAAGATCTCCGGGTGCTCGCGCAGGCCGGTGTCGGTGTCCAGGAACAGGACGCCCTGGGCCTCCAGGTCCTCGCGGATCTTGTGGTAGACGACCTCGGACTCGTACTGGGCGGCGACACCGGCGATCAGGCGCTGCTTCTCCGCCTCCGGGATGCCCAGCCGGTCGTAGGTGTTCTTGATGTCCTCGGGCAGTTCGTCCCAGCTCGCCGCCTGCTGCTCGGTGGACCGGACGAAGTACTTGATGGTGTCGAAGTTGATGCCGGACAGGTCGGCGCCCCAGTTGGGCATCGGCTTGCGCTCGAACAGGCGCAGCGCCTTCAGGCGGGCCTCGAGCATCCACTCCGGCTCGTTCTTCTTCGCCGAGATGTCCCTGACCACGTCCTCGTCGAGGCCGCGACGGGCGCTGGCACCCGCGGCATCCGAGTCCGCCCAGCCGTACGAATAGCGCCCGATGGACGCGATCGTCTCGTCCTGGGTCATCGGTTGCGTGGTGGGCGTGCGCTGCTCGGCAGCGGCAGTCATCCGGACTCCCCTCCGTGCTCATTCTGCTGTTCGGGGTGTTCCGTCCGGGCCGCGTTCGGGATCGGTCCGGTCGGGACGTGTGTGGTGCAGGCCGCGTCGCCGCGGGCGATGGTGGCCAGGCGTTGCACGTGTGTACCGAGCAGCCCGGCGAACGCCGCCGTCTCGGCCTCACACAGTTGTGGGAACTCGGCGGCCACGTGCGCCACCGGGCAGTGGTGCTGGCACAGCTGCTCTCCCGACCCGATGTCTCGGGTTGACGCAGCGTAGCCCTCGCTGGTCAGCGCGTCGGCAAGGGTCCGTGCCCTGGCCGACGGGTCGGCCTGCGCGGCGATGTCGTCGCGGTGACGGCCGATCATGGCCTCGACGCGGCTCTCCGCGAACGCCCGGATGGCCTGCTCCCCGCCTCGGTCGGCGAGGAACCGCAGGGCGGACACGGCGAGGTCGTCGTAGGCGTGGCCGAACCTGGCCCGACCGGCTTCGGTGAGCAGGAACAGCTTGGCCGGGCGACCCCTGGTCCGCCGGCCGCGCCGGGGCGCCTCCCGGGTGCCGACCTCGCCGTCGGCGACCAGCGCGTCCAGGTGCCTGCGCACCGCGGCGGGGCTGAGGCCGAGCGCGTCGGCGATCAGTGCCGCGGTCACCGGGCCCCGCTCCAGCAGCAGTTGGGTCACCGCCTGGCGGGTCCGGCCGTCGGCGTGACCGGCCGCCGTGCCACCTGGCACGGCACCGGGACCAGCACCGACGTTTTTCACAACACAAGTGTGACGTATTTGCCGGACGAGGGCAAAGGTGGGGTGGGTCGACGTGATCCGACTCACCGCACGACGGGAGATGGCTAGGCTCACCCCGTGGTGATGGGTGAGACGGAGCGGCCCCGGCCGGTGGGCGGGCCGCCGCGCGCCGACCCGGACCCCGAACCGATCGCCGACAGCCGGGCCCCGCTGGCGGGCCCGACGGACCCGCCACCGCTGGACCGGGCGGAGACCCGCCAGCTCGACGTGATCCGCCGGTTCGGCACGGTCGGGGCGCTGCTGCTGGCCGCCGGTTCGCTCGGCGCGGCCGCGTCGCCGGTGTTCAACCCGCTGACCACCGTACCGGTGCTGGGTCTGTTCTCCCGGATGCCCACGGTGGCGTTGGCGCTGGCCTTCGCCGGCATGGCCATGATCGTGCTGGGCTGGCTGTGGGTGGGCCGGTTCGCCCGGCCGGGCCGCGCCCGGATGATGTCGCGGGGGCAGTTGCGGCGGATCATGCTCACCTGGGGCGTGCCGCTGGTGTTCGTGCCGCCGATGTTCAGCCGGGACGTCTACAGCTACCTGGCGCAGAGCAAGATCGCGGCACTCGGGCTGAACCCGTACAAACTGGGCCCGGCCACCGCGCTGGGTGTCGCCGACCCGCTGACCAGGGGCGTGCCCACCATCTGGCGGGACACCCCGGCCCCCTACGGGCCGCTGTTCATCACCGTCGGTCGGGCCGTCACCGTCCTGTCCGGCAACCACGTCGTCACCGGCGTCTACCTGCAACGACTGCTGGAACTGATCGGCATCGCCCTGATCGTGTGGGCGGTACCCCGGCTGGCGCAGCGCTGCGGCGTGCCGAAGGTCAGCGCGCTGTGGCTGGGCGTGGCCAACCCGCTGGTGCTGTGGCACCTGGTCATCGGCTCGCACAACGAGGCCCTGATGATCGGCCTGATGCTCGCCGGCTTCGAGCTCGCCCTGCGCCGGATGCCCCGCGTCGGACGGGGTCTGCCGGTGCCACCGGTGACCCGGCCGGAACTGCTCTGGCTGCTGGCCGGTGTCGTGGTGATCACCCTGGGCACGGCGGTCAAGTTCTCCGCGGCACCCGCGCTGGGCTTCCTCGCCGTGCTGGTGGCCAGACGCTGGGGGGCGAAACCCCGACATCTGGTGGCGGCGTGCGCGCTGCTGCTCGCGGTGTTCGGCATCATCACGGTGGCCATCTCGCTGGGCACCGGACTGGGCTTCGGCTGGATCGGCGCTCTGGGCACCAACGGCGTGGTCAAGAGCTGGGAATCGCCGATGACCGGCGTCGGCCTGCTCGCCGGCAGCATCGGCATCCTGTTCGGCGTGGGCAACCACACCGACAGCACGATCGCCATCATGCGCACGATCGGCGAGTTGGCCACCGTCGTGATCACGGTGAAGTTGTTGTGGGACACCTGGAAGGGCCGGCTACAGCCGATGCTGGGGCTGGGCCTGTGCCTGGGGGTCGTGGTGATACTCGGCGCCACCGTGCAGGCGTGGTACCTGCTGTGGGCGTCGATTCCGCTGGCCATCGGCCTGGGCGAGTCCCGCCTGCGCACCTTCACCGTCTGGCTGAGCGCCGTCGTGGCCATGATCCTGCCGTCCACCGGCGGCTCGTTCGACGGCCACACCTACACCCTCCCGGACGCCTACGTGGCCGCCGCGATCGTGCTCGGCATCGCCGTGTTCCTGGTGCGCAGGTCGGTGCCGCTGCTGCCGTGGCGCGACCCGTCTTCCGAAGAAGTGTCGGAAGTGGAGACCCAAACCGGTCCAGGGGACGGCGTGACCCGGCCCACGGCCTAGGCTTGTCATTCGTGGTGGTGGCAGGCAGAACCGCGGGTCCGGCCGTGGACGTGTCCGGACTGGTGAAGCGATACGGGAGCACCACGGCGGTCGAGGGCCTGCAGCTCAGCCTGCCCGTCGGCGCCGTACTGGCGCTGCTCGGCCCGAACGGCGCCGGCAAGACCACCACCGTGGAGATCTGCGAGGGCTTCCGCACCGCCGACGCCGGCACCGTCCGGGTGCTCGGACTCGACCCGGCCACCCAGGGTGCCGCGCTGCGCCCCCGGATCGGCGTGATGCCGCAGGGCGGCGGCGCCTACCCGGGCGTGCGGGCCGACGAGATGCTGCGCATCGTCGCCTCCTGCGCGGCGCACCCGCTGGACCCGGAGTGGCTGCTGGACGTGCTCGGCCTCGGCTCCGCCCGCCGCACCCCCTACAAACGACTCTCCGGCGGCCAGCAGCAGCGGCTGTCCCTGGCCTGCGCGCTGGTCGGCCGGCCCGAGCTGGTGTTCCTCGACGAACCGACCGCCGGCATGGACCCCCAGGCCAGGCGGCTGGTGTGGGAACTGGTCGACGCGCTGCGCACGGACGGCGTCAGCGTCCTGCTCACCACGCACCTGATGGAGGAGGCCGAGGCGCTGGCCGACCACGTGGTGATCATCGACCAGGGCCGGGTGGCCGCGTCCGGCAGCCCGGCCGAACTCACCGCCGTCGCCGCCGACGACCAGCGGCTCACCTTCCACGCCCGGGCCGGCCTGCCGCTGAGCCTGCTGCTCACCGCGCTGCCCGAGGGCTGCGCCGCCGTCGAGGTGACGGCCGGCTCCTACCAGGTGAGCGGCCCGATCAGCCCGCAGGTGGTGTCCACCGTGACGGCGTGGTGCGCCCAGCAGGGCGTGCTCGCCGACGCGCTGCAGATCGCCAGGCGCAGCCTGGAAGACGTGTTCCTCGACCTGACCGGACGGGAGCTGCGGTCGTGACCACCGCCACCCATCGCTTCGCCCCCGGCACGTTCACGCCGGCACCCGGCACCGGCCGCCGCTCGGCCATGCTCTACGCGCAGGCCAGGACCGAGACGCTGCTGGCGTTGCGTAACGGCGAGCAGGTGCTGCTCACCCTGCTCATCCCGCTGGCGCTGCTGGTCGGCCTCACCGTGCTGACCGCGATCCCGATCGCGGAGCCCCGGATCGACTCGCTCACGCCGAGGATCATCGCGCTGGCGATCATGTCCTCGGCGTTCACCAGCCAGGCCATCGCGCTGGGCTTCGACCGCCGGTACGGCGTGCTCAAACGGCTGGCCGCCACCGCGATCCCCCGCTGGCTCATCGTGGCCGGCCGGCTGGCCGCCGCGGCCGCCGTGGTGGTGATCCAGATCGTCGTGCTCGGTGTGGTCGCGGCCGCGTTCGGCTGGCACCCGCACGCCGCCGGCATCGGCGCCGCCGTGCTGCTGGTGGTGCTGGGCACGCTCGCGTTCGGCGCCCTGGGCGTGCTGCTGGGCGGATCGCTGCGCGCGGAGATCGTGCTGGCGCTGGCCAACGTCATCTGGTTCGTGCTGGTGCTGGCCGCGGGCGCGACCATCGCCACGTCCGCCCACGACAGCGTCGGCGCGGCGATCGTGCTGCCGTCGACCGCGCTCGCCCAGGGCCTCTACTCGGCGCTGGGCAACGGCACCACGCCACTGTGGCAGCCGGTCGTGGTGCTCGTGGCATGGGGTGCGGTGGCGACTCTCGCCGCCACCCGCACCACCAAACTCACCTGACGGTCAGGGCAACGCGATCACGTTGAACGCCGCACCCTGCGGGTCGGTCAACATGGCGAACCGGCCCTGCGGGATGTCCATCGGCGGCACGATGACCGAACCGCCCAGCTCGGTCACCTTCGCGACCGTCGCGTCGGCGTCGCCCACGGCGAAGTACACCCGCCAGTGCGGCGGCACCTCGGCCGGGATGTTGTCGTCCATCGGCGCCATGCCACCGACCGCACTGCCGTCCAGCAGCCACTCGGTGTAGATCATCCCGCCGCCCATGTCATGCGTCCGGCCCTCCCAGCCGAACACCTGCTGGTAGAACGGGATCGCCACCTCCGGCTGGCGGGTGGCCAACTCGTTCCAGGACAGCGAACCGGGCTCGTTCACGATGCCGGCGCCCTTGTGCTGGCCCGCCTGCCACGCGCTGAACGCCGCACCCGTCGGGTCGGCGAACACGGCCATGCGGCCCACGTCCATCACGTCCATCGGCGCCATGAACGTCTGACCGCCCGCGTCGGCGACCAGCTTGGCGGTGGCGTCCACGTCCGCGGTGTCGATGTAGGTCGCCCAGTTGGGCGGCATGCCCGGCTGCATCTGCGGACCGATGCCGGCGACCGGCACGCCCCGCAGTTCGGCGATCCGGTAGCCGCCCGCCTCGGGCATCCCCTCCGGCACGTTCCAGCCGAAGATCGCCGAGTAGAACTCCGCGGCGGCGTTGGGATCGGTGGCACTGAGATCCACCCAGGACGGTGTTCCTGGCTGGTAGGACGTCTTCTCCATGCTTGATCAGCTCCCTGTAGGTGTGCCCTCCGGGGGCCCAGCCTGGCCAAGTCAACCAGCGCCGTGAAGGGCCGAACGTCACCTGATCAGGGTGGGTTCGTGGACTGTCCCCGGCCGGGTGACGACATCGTGCCGGTGCCCCCTGTCACAACCGGTGCGGCCCGGCGGAGCCGGTCCGAGTGCGCCGCCTACCATCGATTCGTGCCGGTCCCGTCGCGGTGGTGGTCCACTCTTCCCTCGCCCCCAGTGCGGGCGCTGCGCCTGCTGGCGATCGTCAACGTGGTGGCGCAGTGCGGGATCACGGTCACCGGCTCCATCGTCCGGGTCTCCGAGTCCGGCCTGGGCTGCCCGACGTGGCCGGACTGCTCCGGCGGCAGCCTGGTGCCCGTCGCGGATCCCGCGCTCGGTCAGCTGCACCAGTGGATCGAGTTCTCCAACCGGTTGCTCGGCGGCGTCGTCGGCGTGGTCAGCGTGCTGGTGTTCCTGGCCGCGCTGCTCGCCCGCCCGCACCGCCGCCGGCCCGTCCTGCTGGCCCTGACGATGCCGCTGGGTGTCGTGCTGCAGGCGGTGATCGGCGGCATCACGGTGCTCACCAAGCTGAGCTGGTGGACGGTGTGCCTGCACTTCCTGCCCTCGCCCGGCCTGGTGTGGCTGGCCGTGCTGCTGCTCAAGGCGATCGACGAGGGCGACGAACCGGCCCGGCCGCTGATCCCCCGCCCGCTGCGCGCCCTCCAGCTGGTGATGGCCCTCGACGTGGCCGCGGTGCTGGTGGCCGGCACGCTGGTCACCGCCGCCGGTCCGCACGCGGGCGACATCCACACGCCCCGGCTGGACTTCCCGGTGGCCAACCTGGCGCAGGGACACGCGGACATCGTGTTCATCCTGGTCGGCATGATGACGGCGCTGGGCTTCGCGCTGCGCATCACCGGTGGCACTGCCGCGATCTGGCGGCGCTACTGGATCTTCGTGGCCGTGGTGCTGGCGCAGGGCGCGCTCGGCCTGGTGCAGTACTTCCTCGGCGTGCCCGATCTGCTGGTCATCCTGCACGTGCTGGGCGCCACGCTGGTGGTGGCCGCGATGGCCGCCCTGTGGTGCGCGTCCCGCGACCGCGGCCCACGGCCCACCGAAACCCCCGTCACCACCACGGCCCCCGAACCGGCCGCGACCGCCTGACTCAGCGCGGCGGTGCCGGCCGGCGCTCCCACAACTCCGGGATCTCCCCGGCGAACCACCCCTGGAACTCGTCCACCGTCCGCAACCGCAGCGCCCGGTGCGGATCACCGGACAGCAGCCGCAGACCCGACGCGGACAACCCGCGCAGCTCGGCCAGGGCGTCCAACCGCCGCCGGATCAGGTTGGCCCACGCGGGCGCGTCCGCCCGGTACTGTGCCGCCTGCCGGCCGCGCCGGGTGGTCCGCACCACCAGGCCGCTGTTCACCAGCAGCTTGAGATTGGTGCTGACCGAGCCGGTGCTCGCCTCCAGCTCCTCGGACAGTTCGGCCGCGGTGCGCTCGTCCGGGTCGCAGACCAGCAGGTAGGCCAGGATGCGGCCGCCGATCAGCGGGATGCCTTCCGGCACGAGATGCGCGGCCATGCGCTCCATCCACGTGCTGAGTTGGTTCTGGCTCGCGACCACGGACCGCCCTCCACTGTATCGGTGGGCACTGAAACTATCGTGCCGGCGGCCGGTGGCGAAGCGGACACGCCGGGGCGCGGCGGGTCCATCCTGGAGGCATGTGGACGCGGGTGCGGCGGATCGGGCGGTGCCTGCCCTCGCCGCGCACGACCCCGTTCACGTTCTGGTACCTGGGCCTGCTCGGGCTCACCACCATCCTGCTGCATTTCGGCCGCCCGGCCGCCGTGCACCGGCTACTCGCCATGTCCAGCACCGACGCGGCCAACCTGGAGCGGCATCCGGTGCGGGTGCTGTTCCTGTCCGCGCTGTGGCTGCAGGACGCGCACTGGCTGGTCTACGCGGCCGTGTTCACCGTCGTCCTCGCGCCGCTGGAACGCCGGATCGGCACGTGGTGGACCGTGCTGGTGTTCGCCAGCGGGCACGTGTTGGCCAGCCTGGCCACCGAACTGCCGGTGCTGTTCGCGGTGCGCGGCCACCTGTTGCCCGACGTCGACGCGCACCTGCTGGACGTCGGCGTCAGCTACGGCCTGTGTGCCGTGGCCGGCGCATCGCTGCTGATGCTGCGCACGCCGGCCCGATGGTGGGCGCTGGGCGGGCTGGCGGCGGCCGTCCTCACCGGCTACCTGCTGAGCGGACCGGCGAGCCCGGACTCGATCGTGACGGTGGTCGGGCACACGCTGTCGTTGACCATCGGTCTGCTGGGCTGGCTGCCGTTGGCCAGGCGGCGCGGCCTGATCGGTTCGCTGCGGTGGCCGGCAGCACTCCGACCAGACCCGACAACAGTGCTCACACCTGCAAGAACATAAGTCCGCAACAAGTCGGAAAAATGCCGATCCGTAGCTTCCCGGCAACCGTACCCTTCGCGTACAGTGACTGCGCGCACTCGGACGACCACGGACAGCGTTCGTCCGTTCGAGTGTCCGCCAAGGAGGTGACACGCTGTGTCGGCGGATGCCCACGGCTTCCGCAACAACTCACTGATCCAGGACATCTTCTGGACCAGGACCGGACTGCTACTCGCGATACTCCTGCTGGTCTCGGCGGCGTCCTTCGGACTGGCCACCGTCATCGACAGCGATGCCGCCCACATGCTCGTCCTCTCGCTGGCCACGGGCACGCTCATCTCAGCCGTGGTGAGCTTCGGCCAGACACTCGTCACGTCGAGCGCGTCGCAACGAGCCCTGGTCACGCCGCTGGTCGAGGAGAGCCGGAAGGCGTTACAGGATCTGTCCGCCGAATACCGCGCACTGAGCCAGGAGTTCTATCCGACCCACGTCTTCGAGCCGACGTCGGAACCGGATCCCGTGTTCAACCGCGTGATGATGGAGGACCTGCACCGCACCCGGCAGTACTTCTTCCGCGGCTTCTCCGGCCGGCACGCCGCGGCACGCCTGCTCCTGTCCCGCTCCGAATGGGAGCTGCGCGCGATGATCGCCGACCCCAAGGGTGACGGCGCCGTCATCGGCCGGGCCCGGTATCTGTTGCGACAGAAGGGATCCGACTTCGACTACTCGTCGATCGTCACGGAGTTGCACCAGGAGATCAGGATCGGGCTGGTCGGGTTGTTCCTGGCACGCAGCCGGTGCAGCCGCATCGACATCACCGTCGTGTCCGATCCGCACCTGGACCGGTTGGAGATGTTCGACGACAGCGTCTGGCTGACCCTGTTCAGCGCCGCGACCGGTGCCACGGCGCCGTTTCCCAAGTCGCTGCGATTCTCCGAGGGCTCGTTCCTGTACGCCATGGAACGCACCCAGTTCCTGCACGTGTGCAACTCACGGTTGGCACACCACTACGTGATCACACCGGACACCAGCAGCCAGGACTTCCTGCACCTGTTCGGCCGGATCACCGGAACCCCGCTGACCGACGCCGGATTCGACGGACTCGCCGAGCGGTTCCGGGCCTTCCAGGGGGAGTTCTCCGCGGCCGCGGAGCTGTCCGCGGCGGAACCGAGGAGTTGATGGCCATGTGCACGGGGTTGTCCGCCCTGGCCGAACTGGCCGACACGATCCGCGGCATCGGCATCGGCACCGCCGACGCCGAGCACTGGACCGCGATCGACCGCACCCTCCGGGAGTGGGTCGACCATCCCGGCAGGCGCCACGAACTGCACACCCACCTGCACGCGATGCCGGCCGACGAGGCGGCCGGTGTGGTGGCCAGGTCGAAGGAGACCACGACACATTTCGCGTGGTGCCTCTACGACCGTCCGGACGACGCGTTCTCGCTCTGGCTGCACGAGTACAAGCCGTGCCATGTCTGGCTGCCCGGCTACGCCAACTCGGTGCACAACCACCGGTACCACTTCTGCACCACGCTGCTGTCCGGCAGCTACCTGCACGAGCGGTTCACCGCGGAGCTGAACGACACCGGCACGGTCATCCGGTCGGTGACCAGGGTGTGCGGCACCCGGTTCGGGGAGCGCGGCGGCGGCCTCCTGCTGTCGCACGAGTTCCACCGGATCCCGCAGGCCGACGACGGCACGCTGACGTTCCTGGTGAAGTCCCGGATGGTCGCGCCGTGGAGCGTGTCCTACGACCCGGCCACCGGTTTGTCGCAACAACACATCCCGATGACCACCAGACTGGCCGGTCTGGCGGGACGGTTGTAGGACAACCGGGCCGCTAGCCCGGGAAGCGGAGTACCGCGCCGCCGATCCGACCTACCATCGCGAGGACCGCGACCGAGGTCGGATCGGAGGTCCGATGCGCCACGAAACGATCGGCCCGGCAGCCCTGGCTCCTGTGCCGTCCACCACTGTCAGCACCGCCGTACCCCCGGCGGTGGTCACCGAGGTCGCTCACCGGGTGCGGGACGTGTGCCGGCGGGCCGGCCGGCTGCTGCCCTTCCACGGCTGGCACCACGTCAGCTTCGTACGGTCCAAGGCCGCCGAGTTCGCGCAGGGCAACGGCGCCGACGTCGGCCTGGTCGAGACGGCCGCGCTGGTGCACGACGTGAACTACCTGGTGGTCCGCAACTCGGCGGCGTCGGCCGGCCGAGACCTGCGGATGCGCATCCTCGCCGAGTCCGGTGTGACGTCGGCGGCCGCCACCCGGATCGACGACGTCGTCGTCGAGGCCGAGATGGCCACCCGGCACCGGGACATCAGCATCGAGGCGCAGGCGCTGTCCGACGCGGACACGCTGTTCAAGGCGCTGCCGGTGACACCGGTCATGCTGGCCCACCGCTATCTCACCGAGAACGGGATCAGCCTGCGCGAACTGGCCAGCAAGATCGTCGGCGAGCAGGTCGGGGTGCTCGACGCCGGTTTCTACTTCTACAGCCAGGCGGCGGCCGACGCCTATTCGCACTGGGCGACGGCGAACCTGTCGCTGTGGCAGTGCGTCGTGGAGGCGCTGGACGACCCGACGGTCACCCAACTGCTGTCCGCGATCTGAGCCGGTCGATATCCGCTTGACGACGGGCCGGGTGCGTTGATCTGCTGTGGCGACACGCAGCTTCGAGAGACCGGAAGGAGGCGGGCCACATGTATTCGCAACCCTGCACGCTCGTTCTGGAAGGTCTCACGAAGTGGCATTCGCACGCTCGTTCCGGTGCGCCCAGTGTGGCGCCGACGTCTCGCTAGACGCACCCGGGACGTCCCATCGCAATCACTGCCCCCGCTGCCTGTGGTCCCGGCACCTGGACCGCAACGCCCCCGGCGACCGCAGGGCCGAATGCTCGTCCGGCATGGAGCCGATCGCGGTCACGGTGCGCGGCAAGGGCAACTGGTGCCTGATCCACCGCTGCCTGAGCTGCGGGCGGCTCCGGCTCAACCGCACGGCGGGCGACGACAACCCGCTCCTGCTGCTGCGCCTGGCCGCGCTGCCGCTGACCATGCCGCCGTTCCCACTGCAACGACTGCAGGACGACGAACACGCCACTTGACGAAGTGACGCCGGGTTCCGCACGGCTAGTGCGGGGCCCGGCCCTCGACGAGCGGGCGGAGCTTCGCCACGAGCGTGTCACCGTCGAAGATGTCGGCGATCTTCCTGGCGTCGCCGAGGCCCAGGTCGACCTGGAGCGGGCACGTGCCGCCCGATCCGGTCAGGCGGAAGGACTCCACGACCCGGCCGGTGCTGGACTCGAACACGGTGAAGTCGTAGGTCGCCGCCACCACGTCGATCTTGACACCGCCGCCCGCACCCGCGAAGGCCGCGCCCGCGTCGCCGTACTCGCACGTTCCCGTCGTCCGCCCGGTGACCTGCGGCGGTGACATGCAGAGGATCAACTGGGCGTGCTGGAAGGTGGACACGTCGGGTCCGACCGCGAAGACCTCGGGGACGTCGCTCTGGTCGGCCGCCCAGGCGTCCGGCAACCGGCTGGGCAGGTCGTTCAGGATGATCCGTTGGCTCAGGCTGTCGTCGTGCAGTGGGAAGCCGATCATCAGGTGCGGGCCCGGCCCGGCGTAGGCGGGACTGCCCGAGTAGAACGGGATGCCGCCCCGGCAGGCCCGGTCCGGATCGGCGATCGACGGCTGCCCGGGCGTCGGCGACACCGACGTGGTGCGGGTCGGCCTGGGCGGAGCGGGCCGCGGTCCGGCGCAGCCGGCCAGCGCGACCGCGAGCAGCACGACGACGGTCACCCGGCGCGCGACGCGATCGGTCATGCCTGGGTCAGAACGGCCAGCCGAGCACCGGCAGGTGCAGCACCGAGTCCACGGCCAGCGCCACGAACACCAGCATGAGGTACGTGTTGGACACGTGGAACAAGGTCATCGGGTTGGCCTTGCCACCCCGGCGGACGGCGGCGTGCAGCCGGTGCGCGGTGATCAGGAACCAGGCGCCGAACAGCACGGTGAACGTCGTGTACAGCCACCCGGTGGCCGGGACCAGCAGCAGCGTCCACACGACCATCACCCACGAGTAGACCAGGATCTGCCGGGACACCCGCTCCTGCGTGGCGATGACCGGCAGCATCGGCACACCGGCCCGGGCGTAGTCGTCCTTGAACTTCATCGCCAGCGCCCAGAAATGCGGCGGGGTCCAGAAGAACACCACACCGAACATCACCAGCGCGGGCCAGCCCACGGTGCCGGTGACGGCGGCCCAGCTGATCACCACCGGCATGCAGCCGGCGGCACCGCCCCACACGATGTTCTGTGACGTGCGCCGCTTCAACACCATCGTGTACACGAGGACGTAGAACAGGATGGCGGCGACGGCGAGCACGGCGGCCAGCCAGTTGGTCATCAGGTAGAGCAGCGCGAACGAGCCGACGCCCAGGGCCAGGCCGAACACCAGCGCGTTGCGCGGCGTCACCTCGTGGCGGACCAGCGGGCGGGCCTTGGTGCGCTTCATCACCGAGTCGATGTCCGCGTCGATGACGCAGTTCAACGCGTTGGCGCTGCCGGCGGCCATGGTGCCGCCGACCAGCACGGCGAACACCGTCCACGGCGACGGGAAGCCGCGATCGGCCAGGAACATCGCGGGCAGGGCGGTGACCAGGAGCAGTTCGATGACGCGGGGCTTGATCAGCGCGACGTAGGCCCGCACCACGTCGGCGGGCCGGGCGGAGCGTCGAGTCGGTGCCGGGGTGGTCGCGTCGTCGACCGTCATTCCGACGCTCCCCAACGCACGGCACTCACCGGCGACATCTCGCTCCTCAGACTGTTGTTCCGCCAACGCGACCCGACGCGGGACAGCGGGCCGGACCAGGCTCATCGTAAACACGCGCTGTCCCGATCCCGGCGCCGGGGCGCTCGCACGGTTCGAGATCACACGCTCAGCGCCACGGCGCTAGGCTGTCCGCGACGAGGGAATTTCGCGGGTCCGGGCCAGTAATGCGCTCATACGGGATCGATCGAGAGTACGTCAATCGAGACCCGACGGAGTCGACACTGCGACTGGCCCCGCACCGATGCGAGAGTGGGAGCTGCAGTCCGTGTCCGACACCGACGATCTCACCCGACTGACCACCCCACGACTGCCGGACGACTGGACCGACCTCGACCGTCGCGCCGTGGACACGATCCGGGTACTGGCCGCGGACGCCGTGCAGAAGACCGGCAACGGTCACCCTGGCACCGCGATGAGTCTGGCGCCGACGGCGTATTCGCTGTTCCAGCGGGTGATGCGGCACGATCCGGCGGATCCGAACTGGGTGGGCAGGGACCGGTTCGTGCTGTCCTGCGGGCACAGTGCGTTGACCCTGTACATCCAGCTGTACCTGTCCGGCTACGGCCTGGCCATGGACGACCTGAAGAAGCTGCGCACCTGGGGCTCGCTGACCCCCGGCCACCCGGAGTACCGCCACACGGCGGGTGTCGAGATGACCACCGGCCCGCTGGGCCAGGGCCTGGGCTCGGCCGTGGGCATGGCGATGGCGTCGCGCCGGGAGCGCGGCCTGTTCGACCCGGACGCGGCACCGGGCACCAGCCCGTTCGACCACCACGTCTTCGTGATCGCCTCCGACGGCGACATCGAGGAGGGCATCACGTCCGAGGCGTCGTCGCTGGCCGGCACGCAGCAGTTGGGCAATCTGGTGCTGATCTACGACAGCAACCAGATCTCCATCGAGGACGACACGAAGATCGCGCTGTCCGAGGACACCGGCAAGCGGTACGAGGCGTACGGCTGGCACGTGCAGCACGTGGACGGCGGTGAGAACGTCAGCGGCATCCTGGCCGCGATCGAGGCCGCGAAGGCCGAGACCGAGCGGCCGTCGATCATCGTGCTGCGCACGATCATCGGCTACCCGGCGCCGACGAAGATGAACACCGGCAAGGCGCACGGCGCCGCGCTGGGTGCCGACGAGGTGGCCGGGGTGAAGAAGGCGCTGGGCTTCGACCCGGACGTGGACTTCCCGATGGCCGACGAGGTGCTCTCGCACGCCAGGCAGGTCGGCGACCGCGGCAAGCGGGTGCACGCCGAGTGGCAGGAGACGTTCGACCGGTGGGCGGCGGCCGACCCGGAGCGCAAGGCGCTGTTCGACCGGCTGCACGCGCACGAGCTGCCGGCCGGCTGGACCGACCAGCTGCCCGCCTGGGAGGTCGGCAAGGCCGTGTCCACCCGGAAGGCGTCCGGCGAGGTGCTCGGGGCGCTGGCCGGGGTGCTGCCCGAGCTGTGGGGCGGTTCGGCCGACCTGGCGGAGAGCAACCTGACCACGATGGCCGGGGCCGACTCGTTCGGCCCGACCGCCATCGCCACCAAGGAGTGGAATGCCCACCCGTACGGGCGGACGCTGCACTTCGGCATCCGCGAGCACGCGATGGGCGCGATCCTCAACGGCATCGCGCTGCACGGCCCGACCCGGCCCTACGGCGGCACGTTCCTGACCTTCAGCGACTACATGCGGCCCTCGGTCCGGCTGGCCGCGCTGATGCAGCTGCCCACCACGTACGTGTGGACGCACGACTCGATCGGCCTGGGCGAGGACGGCCCGACCCACCAGCCGATCGAGCACCTGGCCGCGCTGCGCGCCATGCCCGGCCTGGCGGTCCTGCGGCCCGGTGACGGCAACGAGGCGGCGGCCGGCTGGCGGGCGGTGCTGAGCCGGCGGGACATGCCGGTGGGCATGGTGCTGACCCGGCAGAACCTGCCAACCCTGGTCGGGACGGCCGAACTGGCCACCGAGGGCGTCGCCCGGGGTGGCTACGTGTTGGCCGACGCCGACGGGGGTAGTCCCGAGGTGGTGTTGATGGCGACCGGTTCGGAGCTGCAACTCGCCGTATCGGCCCGCGACCTGTTGCAGGCCGACGGCGTGCCGACCAGGGTCGTCTCGATGCCGTGCGTCGAATGGTTCGACGCCCAGGACGAGGAGTACCGCGACAGCGTGCTGCCGCCCTTGGTGCGGGTCAGGGTCGCGGTGGAGGCGGGTGTCGCCCAGCCGTGGTACCGGTGGGTCGGCGACGCCGGCCGGATCGTCTCGATCGAACACTTCGGCGCCTCCGCCGACTACCAGACGTTGTTCCGTGAGTTCGGCTTCACGGCGGAGGCGGTCGCCGACGCGGCCCGCTCGGCCCGCCACGCACAGAAGGGGTAAGGACATGACCGACACACTCGCCGACCTGTCCGCCGCCGGTGTCTCGATCTGGCTGGACGACATGTCCCGGGAGCGACTGGTCACCGGCAACCTGGCCGGCCTGATCCGGGATCGCCACGTGGTGGGCGTCACCACGAACCCGACGATCTTCCAGAACGCGCTCACCCACGGCGATTCCTACAACGAGCAGGTCAGGCAGCTGGCCGCGCGGAACGCGTCGGTCGAGGACGCGGTGCGCGAGCTGACCACCACGGACGTGCGGGACGCCTGCGACCTGTTCCGGGAGACGTGGGAGCGCACCGACCACGTGGACGGCCGGGTGTCCATCGAGGTGGACCCGAGGCTGGCCAACGACACCGACCGCACGGTGGCCGAGGCGGTCGACCTGTGGAAGACGGTGGACCGGCCCAACCTGATGGTGAAGATCCCGGCCACGGTGGAGGGCCTGCCGGCGATCACCCGGTCGCTGGCCGAGGGCGTCGACGTGAACGTGACGCTGATCTTCTCGGTGGAGCGCTACCGGGGCGTGATGGCCGCGTACCTGGAGGGCCTGCGCCGGGCGAAGGCCAACGGCCACAACCTGGCCGGCATGCACTCCGTCGCGTCGTTCTTCGTGTCCCGTGTGGACACCGAGGCGGACAAGCGGCTGGACGCGCTGGGCACGCCCGAAGCGCTGGCGTTGCGCGGCAAGGCGGCGATCGCCAACGCTCGACTGGCCTACTCGGCGTTCCAGGAGACGTTCGAGGGCCCGGCCTGGCTGGCCCTGGCCAAGGACGGCGCCCGGCCGCAGCGGCCGCTGTGGGCGTCCACCGGCACCAAGGACAAGTCCTATTCGGACACCCGCTACATCGACCAGCTCGTGGTGCGCGACGTGGTGAACACCATGCCGGAGAAGACCATGGACGCCTTCCTCGACCACGGCGAGCTGCAGGGCGACACGGTGACCGGACGCGGTGAGCAGGCCGCGGAGACCCTCGAACTGCTGCGCGGCGTGGGCGTCGACATCGACGACGTCTACCTGACGCTGGAGAACGAGGGCGTGGCGAAGTTCGACACCGCATGGGCCGACGTGCTGAGCAGTGTCGAGGGGCAATTGGCGAAGGCGAAGGGCTGAACCCTGTCGTGACGGAACAGATCGCGGTCCAGATCCTGGACGGCAAACTCGCGGACGAGGCGACGACGATCGCCGGCCAGCTGGCCGGCGATCGGGTGGCGTCGAAGCTGGCGGCGCAGGACTCCACGCTGTGGGGTCCGGACGCGGAGTCCGAGGCGGCCATCCGGCTGTCCTGGACCGGCCTGGCCGAGACGTCCAGACCGCTGGTCGACCAGATCACCGCGTTGCGCGCCGAACTGGCCGCCGAGGGCGTCGACCGGGTGGTGCTGGCCGGCATGGGCGGATCGTCGCTGGCGCCCGAGGTGATCGCCGGCACCGCCGGTGTGCCACTGGTGGTGCTGGACACCACCGACGCCGGTCAGGTGGCCGACGCGCTGGCCGGTGACCTGGCCAGGACGGTCGTGGTGGTGTCGTCCAAGTCCGGGGGCACGGTGGAGACCGACAGCCACCGGCGGATCTTCCTGGACGCCTTCGCCAAGGCCGGCATCGACGGGGCCGCCCGGATCGTGGTCGTCACCGACCCCGGTTCGACGCTGGCCACCCTGGGCACCGAAGCCGGCTACCGCACGGTGTTCCTGGCCGACCCGCACGTCGGCGGCCGGTACTCGGCGCTGACCGCGTTCGGCCTGGTGCCGGCCGGCCTGGCCGGTGCGGACATCGGCGGCCTGCTGGACGACGCGGCCGCCACCGCATCCCTGCTGGCCCGGGACAGCGAGACCAACCCGGCGCTGGTGCTGGCCGCCGCGCTGGGCACCCGGCACTCGACCGGCGCGGAGAAGGTCGTGCTGGCCGACTCCGGTTCCGGCATCGCCGGTTTCCCGGACTGGGCCGAGCAGTTGATCGCCGAGTCCACCGGCAAGAACGGCACCGGCCTGCTGCCGGTCGCGGTCGAGGGCACCTCGGCACCCGGGTTCACCGACGCCGGATCGGACGCCACGCCGGTCGCCATCGGCGCCGGGGAGGCACCGGCCACGATCAGCACGTCCGGTTCGCTGGGCGGGCTGTTCCTGTTGTGGGAGACCGCGGTCGCGGTGGCCGGGCGGCTGCTCGGCATCAACCCGTTCGACCAGCCCGACGTGGAGGCGGCCAAGGCGGCGGCTCGCAAGCTCCTGGACGCGCCCATCGGCGGCACCGAGGCGGCGCCCGCGTTCACCGAGGGCCCGATCGAGGTGCACCCCTCGGACGGCTGGCTGCCGGCCGGTACCGACTCGGTGGCGGCGGCGGTGACCGCGCTGCTCGCCGCGGCGCCGGAGTTCGGCTACGTGGCCGTGCAGGCGTACCTGGACCGGCTGGACGACGCGTCGGCCGCGCTGCTGCGCGCCGAGGTGGCCCGGCACAGCGGGTTGCAGACCACGTTCGGCTGGGGCCCGAGGTTCCTGCACTCGACCGGCCAGTACCACAAGGGCGGCCACCAGAACGGCGTGTTCCTGCAGGTCACCGGCGCGGTCACCGAGGACGTCACGGTGCCCGACCGGCCCTACACGCTGGGTGTGCTGCAACACGCGCAGGCGCTGGGCGACGGTTCGGTGCTGGCCGACCACGGCCGACCGGTGCTGCGACTGCACCTGACCGACCGGGTGGCCGGACTGGCGGAGTTGTTCAAGGCGATCGCGGAGGTGAGCCGATGACGGCGGCACGGTCGCTGGGGGCCCGCAACCACCGCAACCCGCTGCGCGACGAACGCGACAAGCGGCTGCCCAGGATCGCCGGCCCGTGCGGTGTGGTGATCTTCGGCGTCACCGGTGACCTGTCCCGCAAGAAGCTGATGCCGGCGATCTACGACCTGGCCAACCGCGGCCTGCTGCCGCCGGGCTTCGCGCTGACCGGGTTCGCCCGGCGGGACTGGGCGGACGAGGACTTCGGCGAGATCGTGCACGCCGCGGTGCGCGAGCACGCCCGCACCCCGTTCCGCGAGGACGTGTGGCGGCGGCTGGCCGAGGGCATCCGGTTCGTGCCGGGCAGTTTCGACGACGACAACGCGTTCGACGCGCTCGCCGCCGTGGTCGCCGACCTGGACAGGGTGCGCGGTACCGGCGGCAACCACGCGTTCTACCTGTCGATCCCGCCCGGCGCGTTTCCCGTGGTGCTCAAGCAGTTGAGTCGCTCCGGACTGTCCGCACAGGACGGTGACCAGTGGCGGCGGGTGGTCATCGAGAAGCCGTTCGGGCACGACCTGAAGAGCGCGATCGAGCTCAACGCCACCGTCAACGACGTGTTCCCCGAGGAGTCGGTGTTCCGCATCGACCACTACCTCGGCAAGGAGACGGTGCAGAACATCCTGGCGCTGCGCTTCGCCAACCAGTTGTTCGAGCCGATCTGGAACGCCAACTACGTGGACCACGTGCAGATCACCATGGCCGAGGACATCGGCCTGGGCGGTCGGGCCGGCTACTACGACGGCATCGGCGCCGCCCGCGACGTGATCCAGAACCACCTGCTGCAACTGCTCGCCCTGACCACCATGGAGGAGCCGCTCTCCTTCCATCCCAAGGACCTGCGGTCGGAGAAGATCAAGGTGCTGTCCGCGACACGGGCGGTCACCCCGTTCGCCGACACCACGGCCAGGGGCCAGTACACGGCGGGCTGGCAGGGCGGCCAGAAGGTGCCCGGTCTGCTCGAGGAGGGTGGTTTCCGCAAGGACTCAACCACCGAGACGTTCGCCGCGATCACCCTGGAGGTGGACACCCGGCGCTGGGCCGGGGTGCCGTTCTACCTGCGCACCGGCAAGCGGCTGGGCAGGCGGGTCACCGAGATCGCCGTGGTGTTCAAGCGGGCGCCGCACCTGCCGTTCGACTCCACCCAGACCGACGAGCTGGGCCAGAACGCGCTGGTGGTGCGCGTCCAGCCGGACGAGGGCGTCACGCTGCGGTTCGGCTCCAAGGTGCCGGGCAACAACATGGAGGTCCGGGACGTCACGATGGACTTCGGTTACGGCCACGCCTTCACCGAGTCCTCGCCGGAGGCCTACGAGCGGCTGATCCTGGACATGCTGCTCGGTGAACCGTCGCTGTTCCCGGTGAACGAGGAGGTCGAGCTGTCCTGGCGGATCCTCGACCCGGTCCTGCGGTCGTGGGGGTCCTCTGGCAAGCCCGACCCGTACAAGGCGGGCGGCTGGGGGCCCGCGTCGGCGGACAAGATGTTGGCACGTACCGGCCGCAAGTGGAGGCGCCCGTGATCATCGACCTGCCGTCCACCACGACAGCTCAGGTCAACAGCAAGCTCGTCCAGCTCCGCCAGGAAGGTGGCGCGGTCACGCTGGGCCGGGTGCTGACGCTGGTCATCGTCACCGACGACGGGTCGCGGACCGAGGAGGCCATCGACGCGGCCAACGACGCCAGCCGGGAGCACCCGTGCCGGGTGATCGTGGTGGCGCGCGGCGCGAAGAAGGCGGCGCCCCGGCTGGACGCCCAGATCCGGGTCGGCGGCGACGCGGGCGCCAGCGAGGTGGTCGTGCTCCGGCTGTACGGGGCGTTGGCCGACGAGGGCGCCAGTTGCGTCATCCCGCTGCTGCTGCCGGACACGCCGGTGGTGGCGTGGTGGCCGTTCGAGGCGCCCCCGGTGCCGGCGAAGGACCCGATCGGCGAGCTGGCGCACCGCAGGATCATGGACGCGGCCAACGACAAGAACCCGACGCGAGCGCTGGAGCACCGCAAGAACACCTACGCCGACGGTGACACCGACCTGACGTGGACGCGGCTGACCAACTGGCGTGCCGTGCTGGCCGCGGCGCTGGACCTGCCGCCGTTCGAGAAGATCACCGCCGCCGCGGTGACCGGCGAGTCCGAGTCACCGTCCACCGACCTGCTGGCCGCGTGGCTCGCGGTGTGCCTGCGCATCCCGGTGTCGCGGTACAAGGCCACCAACGGCGAGGGCATCACGAAGGTGGTGCTGGAGCGGCGCACCGGCACGGTGGAACTGGTCCGGCCGGACGCGAAGGTGGGCACGCTCACCCAGGCCGGGCAGCCCGACCGCAGGGTCGCGTTGCAGCGCCGGTCGGTGCGCGACTGCCTGTCCGAGGAGCTGCGCAGGCTGGACCCGGACGAGATCTACGCGGAGACGTTGAAGGGCCTGCCGAAGGTGGTCCGCGGCCGGCCGGCGTCGGCGGCCGCGAAGACCAAGCCGGCGGCGGCGAAGAAGGTCCCGCCGCCCGCCGAGGAGCCGGTTCCCCCGGCCGCGAAGAAGACCATGCCCGCGCCCCGGCCGGCGAAGCGGTCATGAGCGAGGTCATCATCCACGCTGACGCGGACGTGCTCGCAGCGGCGGCCGCCGCCCGGCTGGTGACGGCCGTGGTGGACGCCCAGGTGGCCCGTGGCCGGGCGTCGGTGGTGCTCACCGGCGGCCGGACCGGCACGGCGGTGCTCGCCCAGCTCAACGCCAGCGCGGCACGGGACGCCATCGACTGGCAGCGGGTGGACCTGTACTGGGGTGACGAGCGGTTCCTGCCGGCCGGTGACCCGGAACGCAACGAAACCCAGGCCAGGGCGGCGTTGCTGGACCACGTCCCGGTGCCGGCGTCGGGCGTGCACGCGATCGAGCCGTCCGACGGCCGGTTCGGCGACGACCCGGACGCGGCCGCGGCGGCCTACGCCGAGTTGCTGGCGTCGGGCGGCGACCCGGTGCCGGCGTTCGACGTGTGCCTGCTGGGGGTCGGCGAGGAGGGTCACACGGCGTCGGTGTTCCCGGACTCGCCCGCGGTCCACGAGGCAGGGCGGACGGTGGTCGCGGTGCGCGACTGCCCGAAGCCGCCGCCGACCAGGGTTTCGCTGACCCTGCCGGCGATTCGCCGGTCGGCGCAGGTGTGGCTGATGACGACGGGCGATGCCAAGGCCGACGCGATCGCCGCCGCGCTGGGTGGCGCCAGTGAGGTGGACATCCCGGTGGCGGGCGCACGGGGGCAGCAGCGCACCCTCTGGCTGCTCGACCGCACGGCGGCGGCCAAGCTGCCCGGCTAACGCAGGTACCGCCGCTGCGCCAGTTCGGGCACCAGGCCGACGATGCCGGCCAGCAGCGGGCCGAGCAGGAGTTCGATCGGACGGAACGGGGTGGACCCGGCCGCGAGTGAGCCGACCGCCAGCAGCAGCAACAGCGCCGTGCGGGTGATCGTGGCCGGGCCGATCGCAGCCAGTTCGTCCGATCCGCCGAAGCAGCCACAGTCGATCTCCAGGCCCCTGGCCAGTGCCGACGCCTGGGCTGCCAGGAACACCGCGAGCAACAGCGTGGCCAGGCCGGCGCCCACCGGTCTGGTCGGCGGCGGCACCAGCAGCACCGTGGTGATCAGCTCCGCGCTCACCACGGCCACCGCGCCCGGCCGCACGAACACCGTGGGCAGCAGGCGGTAGGCCGCGACCTGGCCGACGAATTCCCGGAACCTGCCCAGCTTGCCGATGGCAGCCCAGCCCAGCACACAGCTGAGCACCGGGTACGCCGAGTCCAGGACGATCATGTGACCCCAACAACGATCATCGATCCCATGCCTGCGCACCTATGGAAACGGTTCCCGGTGGATCGCTCAAGAAGCCGTTCGGTCGTAGCTCGGCGGCCGTACGCGCGGCCGCCGCCGGGTCGACCACGCTGACCTGCGGGAGGGCGCGGCGGTGGCAGCGGACTCGGCAATCGTCCGCCGGGTGGAAAGAACTGAAAGTTGCCCCGTCAGTAGGCTCACCGGGTGCCCAGCCCCTTCGCCGACACGGCAGACGGTCCGGCGGCGGACGCCGTGATCGTCGAACTGGGCCGGCCGACCAGGATGGCGCTCGGCTGTTTCGGTGCCACCACGGTGTTCCTGGCGTTCGTCGCGCTGGCCGCGTTGAGCTACGCCGCGTTCACATGGCCGGGGCCGGTGACCGCTCCCCCGGCGCTGCGGCCGGTGGCGGCCGTGCTGGGCGTGCTGTTCCTGGCGATGGTGTGCGGGCTGGTCGCGGTGGCGGTGCGGGTGGTGCGGCACCGGCAGGCGCTGGCGTTCGACGCCGACGCCGTGTGGTGCCGAACCGAGCGGGCCACCGTGCGGTTGCCGTGGGCCGACCTGGCCGCGGTACGCATCGTGGCGCCGTCCCTGCCCAAGGGCGTGCGGACCAGCGCGCCGCGCACGCCGACCGTCGAACTGTGCCCGGCGGCCGAGGCGACGGTCCGCCGGCACCCGGAGCTGGCCGATTCGGTCACCGGCGGCGAACCGGTGCGACCGGACCTGCCGTCGCTGCGGTTCGCGTTCCGGCTGTCCTCGGCCGACGACGAACCCGCGGTCGACGCCGCGTTGGACCGATTCGCGCCCGATCTGCGTGTGCCTTAGCACATTTCCGTGTCATTCGTCGCTCCGCGCGTCCCACCGGACACGTTCGGCGCTTATTCATGAGTGAGGGGCGACGACGGGGCGGACGGGGTACACAAGTGCGGAAACGACTGATGGAGCCACCCGACGCCCGACACGATCTCGGCCGCTGTGGCTACGGCGGCCGGACCGGCAAGTATCGTACGCAGCACGCCAACGTTCCAGGAGGTGCCGCCCTGGCTGTCCAGTCCTCAGCGGCAGGGACGGGCGTCCCGCCCGACAATCCGTCGTTGCGCCTGTCCTTCGGCTGGACCGGACCGTGGGTGCGCCGGCACCAGGCCATCCTGATCGACGCGCTGGCCGTGCTGGTGGCCGCGCTGGACGTGGCGATGGCGGTGCCGGACGGGTCCGTGGCGACCTACTCGCTGGTGCTGTCCGGGATCTCGGTGGCCGCGCTGGTCTTCCGCAGGCGGTTCCCGTTCGCCACCACCCTGGTGGCCCTGCCCGGATTCCTGGCCGGCTGGTCCGAGCTGGGCGCGATGATCGCCCTGGGCACTTTGGCCTGGAAGCGCGGCTGGAACTGGCGCACGATCGTGGCCGCCGTCGGCGTGTGGGCGTGCCGGTTCCTGATCTGGTCGCCCCCGCCCGCGTCACCGCTGCACGACTTCGCCCAGGAGACCTGGCGCACGCACGTCGAGGACGGCATCTACGCCTGCTTCGTGATCTTCATGCCCATCGCCATCGGCCTGCTGGTGATCGCCCGGCACGACCTGTCCACCCGCATCGTCGAACTGGCCGCCAGCCGCGGCCGGGAGCAGCGGCTGCAGTCCATCGCGATCCGGGCCGACGAGCGGGCCAAGATCGCCAGGGAGATGCACGACGTGGTGTCCCACCAGGTCAGCCTCATCGCCATGCAGGCCGGTGCGTTACAGGTCACCACCGGTGACGACCAGGCCCGCCGCACCGCGGAGACCATCCGGGAGCTGTCCACCCGCACTCTGGACGAGTTGCGCCACCTGGTGGGCGCGCTGCGCACCGCCACCGACGGGGTCGACGAACCCAACCTGGAGACCCTGCTCGATCTGGTCCGCGACAGCACGATGGACGTGACGCTGCGGATGGACCTGGACGGCCGTTCGCTGCCTGGGTCCGTGGCCGGTGCGGCTTACCGGACGGTGCAGGAAGCCCTGACCAACGTGCGCAAGCATGCTGGTTACGCGCCGGCCACCGTTCTGGTCAGTGTGGCCGGTGGGGCGCTTGTGGTGCGGGTGGACAACGATCCGCCGGCTCATGGCGCGGTCGCCACTCAGTTGCCTTCCGGTGGGCATGGGCTGTTGGGGTTGCGGGAGCGGGCGACGTTGTTGGGTGGGGACTTTCATGCCGGGCCCACTGCTGAGGGTGGGTTCACGGTGCGGACGACGTTTCCGTTGCCGCCGGAGTGACGACCCCAGGGTTGGGCTTGGCTCGCCCGCCGCTGCCTCGCTGTTGAGTGTTCGCGCTGGACCACCGGCCTCAACGGCGCTGCGCGTCGGCTTCGCCGATGGCCTTCGGCCACCCTTGACCCCAGCGATCCAGCGCAACTGGGGCCAGGACGAGGGAGCAGCGGGAGGAATGGATCGGCCCGTTCCGGCCCGGTGCCGGTCGCATTGCCGGCTGCCTGTTCAGGCCAAGACCCTGGGTGAGCAGCGCTTCAGTCCGTCCCCTGCTCCCTACCCCCAGCCGCTCTTGATGCTGGGTCGAGCCTGTCCAGGGTGGGCGAAGCCCATCGCGAAGCGACGCCGCAGGCGCCCTGGACAGGGGCGGCCCGGCATCAAACCATGCCCAGGGGGAGCGGGCGAGCGCAGGCCAACCCTTGGAGCCGGTTCCGACGAGCCAAGCCCACGTCTTGGAGCCCGGAGAGCAAGCCCAAGCAGGTCGGGAGAACCCAAACCCGCTGGTCAGACGTCCTCGCGCTGAGCGCGCAGCTTGGCCAGCGCTTCGGCGAGGATGGCCTCGCCGTCCGCGTCCGAGCGGCGCTCCTTCACGTAGGCGAGGTGCGTCTTGTAGGGCTCGTTGCGCGGTGGGGCCGGAGGCTTCTCCTGGTCCCGGCCACCGGGTAGCCCACACCTTGGGCAGTCCCAGTTGTCCGGCACCTCGGCGTCCATCGCGAAGGACGGCCGCGACTCATGGCCGTTGGCACACCAGTAGGTCACCCGCCGACGGGGCGCGGATTCGCCCCGTTCGGATTCACCCATCGGTCCGGCACCGACTCGCGTTCCGCGGATCGCGTTGCCACCCGACATAGCTACTCACACCCCCATCAGGGCAGACGGCGGACACACCGATCGGCCCTGGCGGCCGCCGGTACGCCGGGAACGTCAACCGACCTTCAGCAGTAGCCCAGTTCCCACGATGCAGATCACCCAGAGCGCGCCGACGAACAGGGTGATGCGGTCGAGGTTCTTCTCCGCGACAGTCGAACCGGAGAGGCTGGACTGCATGCCGCCACCGAACAGGGAGGACAAGCCACCTCCCCGGCCACGGTGCAGGAGTACCAGCACGACCAGCACAACACTGGTCAACGCAAGTCCGATCTGCAGGATCAGTTTCATGTCATCCTCGCCATAGTGCCGTCGGCGTCACAGATTACCGGTTCGCATCGGTTGGTCGTACCTCTGCCCCGCCAACGGCGTAGCGCCGCGGTTACGCGACGGTCAGTGTACGGCCGCACCGGCAGTGGTCAGGGCAGAGGCCCACCGGCCGCCATCGCGCACAGTTTGGCGAACTCGTCGGCGTCCAGGCTCGCCCCGCCGACCAGCGCTCCGTCGATGTCGTCCTGCGCCACCAGCTCGCCGATGTTGCCCGATTTCACCGAGCCGCCGTAGAGCACCCGGACCGTCGCACCGATCTCGGCGCCGTACTTGTCGACCAGCGCCGCCCGGATGGCCGCACACACCTCCTGGGCGTCCGCCGGGGTGGCCACCCGGCCGGTGCCGATCGCCCACACCGGCTCGTAGGCGACCACCACACCGGCCACCTGGTCGGCCTTGAGGCCCTTGAGCCCGCCGATGAGCTGCGCCTGGCAGTGCTCGACGTGCCCGGCGGCCTCGCGGACCTCCAGCTTCTCGCCGACGCACAGGATCGGCGTCAGGCCGTGCTTGAGCGCGGCCCGCACCTTCTTGTTGACCAGCTCGTCGCCCTCGTCGTGGTACTCGCGCCGCTCCGAGTGGCCGACCACGACGAACGTGCAGCCCAGCTTGGCCAGCATCGCGCCGGAGATGTCGCCGGTGTAGGCGCCGTTCTCGTAGGGTGACAGGTCCTGCGCGCCGAACCCGAGCCGCAGCTTGTCGCCCTCGATCAGGGTCTGCACGCTGCGGATGTGGGTGAACGGCGGCAGGACCGCGACCTCCACCTTCTCCAGGTACTTGTCCGGGAGCGCGAAGGCGAGGCGCTGGACCAGCCCGATCGCCTCCAGGTGGTTCAGGTTCATCTTCCAGTTGCCGGCGATCAGCGTCTGGCGAGCCACGCGTCAGTCCTCCAACACGGCGATGCCGGGCAGTTGCTTGCCCTCCAGGAACTCCAGCGAGGCTCCGCCACCGGTGGAGATGTGCGAGAAGCCGTCCTCGGGCAGGCCGAGCTGGCGCACGGCGGCCGCCGAGTCGCCGCCGCCGACCACCGAGAACGCGGACGAGTCGATCAGTGCCCTCGCCACCGCGTCGGTGCCGCCGGCGAAGTTCGGGAACTCGAACACGCCCATCGGCCCGTTCCAGAACACGGTCCGCGCGTCGGCCAGCTTCTCGGCGAACAGCTCGCGGGTCTTCGGACCGATGTCCAGGCCCTCGCGGTCGGCGGGGATGGCGTCGGTGGACACGATCCGGATCTCGGCGTCGTTGCTGAACTCGGTCGCGGTGAGCACGTCGACCGGCAGCACCACCTCGACGCCCTGCCGGCCGGCCTCGTCCACGAAGCCCCGCACGGCCGGCACCTGGTCCTCCTGCAGCAGCGACTTACCCACCTCGTGGCCCTGGGCCTTGAGGAACGTGTAGGCCATGCCGCCGCCGACCAGCAGCCGGTCGACCCTGGTCAGCAGGTTGGCGATCACGCCGAGCTTGTCCGACACCTTGGCGCCGCCCAGGATCACCACGTAGGGCCGCTCGGTGTCGTCGGTGAGCCTGCGCAGCACGTCGACCTCGGCCACCACCAGCCGGCCCGCGTAGTGCGGCAGCAGCTTCGCCACGTCGTAGACGGACGCCTGCTTGCGGTGCACCACACCGAAACCGTCGGACACGTAAGCGGCCCGCTCCCCCACCAGACCGGCCAGGTCGGCGGCCAGCGCGCCGCGCTCGGCCTCGTCCTTGCTGGTCTCGCGCGGGTCGAAGCGGACGTTCTCCAGCAGCGCGACGCCACCGTCGGCCAGGCCGGCCACGGTCGAGCGGGCCGAGTCGCCGACCACGTCGGCGGCCAGGGCCACGTCGGCGCCCAGCAGCTCGCCCAGGCGGGCGGCGACCGGGCGCAGCGAGTACTTGTCCTCGGGCGCGCCCTTCGGCCGGCCGAGATGCGCGGTAACGACCACCCGGGCGCCGGCCGAGGTCAGCGCCTGGATGGTCGGGACGGACGCGCGGACGCGGCCGTCGTCGGTGATGCGGCCGCCGTCCAGCGGGACGTTCAGGTCGGCACGCAGCAGGACGGTGCGGCCTGCCACGCCGTCGGCGAGCAGGTCGTCGAGCGTCTTCATCGGTGCGAGATCCTCCGGCTCAGGAAAGCTTGTTGCCGACCAGAGCGGTCAGGTCGACGAGCCGGTTGGAGTAACCCCACTCGTTGTCGTACCAGCCGAAGATCTTGACCTGGTTGCCGATCACCTTGGTCAGCGGCGCGTCGAAGATGCACGACGCCGGGTCGTTCACGATGTCGGCGGAGACGATCGGGTCGACGTTGTAGCGCAGGATGCCCTTCAGCGGGCCGTCGGCCGCCGCCTTCATCGCGGCGTTGACCTCCTCCACGCTGGTGTCGCGGGACACGTCGGCGGTCAGGTCGGTGATCGAACCGGTCGGCACCGGCACGCGCAGCGAGTAGCCGTCCAGCTTGCCGTTGAGCTCCGGCAGGACGAGGCCGATGGCCTTGGCCGCACCGGTCGACGTGGGCACGACGTTCAGTGCGGCGGCGCGGGCGCGGCGCAGGTCCTTGTGCGGGCCGTCCTGCAGGTTCTGGTCCTGCGTGTAGGCGTGGATCGTGGTCATCAGGCCGCGCTCGATGGTGAACGCCTCGTGCAGCACCTTGGCCATCGGGCCCAGGCAGTTGGTGGTGCAGGACGCGTTCGAGATGATCGTCTGCGAGCCGTCGTAGGCGCTGTCATTCACGCCGAGCACGACCGTCAGGTCGTCACCCTTGGCGGGCGCGGAGATGATGACCTTCTTGGCACCGCCCTCGTCCACGTGCTTGCGGGCGTCCTTGGCGTTGGTGAAGAAGCCGGTCGACTCGATCACCACGTCGACGCCGAGATCGGCCCACGGCAGCTTGCCCGGGTCCCGCTCGGCGAATCCCCTGATGGTCTTGCCGTCGACGTCGATGCCCTCGTCGGTGGCCCGGACGTCGGCTGCCAGCACGCCCTGGATGCTGTCGTACTTGAGCAGGTGGGCCATGGTGGCCACGTCACCGAGGTCGTTGAAGGCCACGATCTCGATGTCGTTCCCGGCGGCGCGCGCCGCTCGCCAGAAATTGCGCCCGATCCGACCGAAGCCGTTGACACCTACGCGAACCGTCACGATACGTCTCCTCTTTGGACGTGCTCCCCTTGTTCCGTTGCGGCCACACTGCCCAACGGGCGCACTGTAGCCCTGTAACCACAGTGGCTGTTCGCCGTGGCCAGGACCCTACGACGGAGAGTCTTTATCGAATCAGTGAGTTGCGTCTCGGAGGCTACACCATTGGGTCACAGGCAGGTCCAGACCTGTCTCACACCTCGGCGTCGAGCATCTCCGGAGTCACCGCCGACTCGGTGTCCGGGACGCCCAGATCCTTGGCGCGCTTGTCCGCCATGGCCAGCAGCCGGCGGATCCGGCCGGCGACCGCGTCCTTGGTCATCGGCGGATCGGAGAGCTGACCCAGCTCCTCCAGTGACGCCTGCCGGTTGGCCAGCCGCAACCGGCCCGCGGTCACCAGGTGGTTGGGCGCCTCGGTGCCGAGCAGTTCCAGCGCCCGCTCCACCCGGGCCGCCGCGGCCACCGCCGCGCGGGCCGAGCGGCGCAGGTTGGCGTCGTCGAAGTTGGCCAGCCGGTTGGCCGTGGCCCGCACCTCGCGGCGCATCCGGCGCTCCTCCCACGCCAACACGCTGGAATGCGCGCCCAGCCGGGTGAGCAGCGCGCCGATGGCGTCGCCGTCGCGCACCACCACGCGGTCCGCGCCGCGCACCTCGCGCGACTTCGCCGCGATGCCCAGCCGCCGCGCCGCGCCCACCAGCGCCAGTGCGGCCTCCGGCCCGGGGCAGGTGATCTCCAGCGCACTGGAGCGGCCCGGCTCGGTGAGCGAGCCGTGCGCCAGGAACGCACCCCGCCACGCGGCCTCCGCGTCGCACACGCCACCGGACACCACCGGCGCCGGCAACCCTCGCACCGGCCGGCCGCGCGGGTCGAGCAGGCCGGTCTGCCTGGCCAGCCCCTCGCCGTCGCGGACCACCCGCACCACGTACCGGGTGCCCTTGCGCAACCCGCCGGACGTGATCACGTGCACGTCGGCGACGTGCCCGAACAGCTCGTGGATCTCCTTGCGCAGCAGCCGTGCCACCGCACCGGTGTCGACCTCGGCCTCCACCACCACCCGGCCGGCCACGATGTGCAGGCCACCCGCGAACCGCAGCAGCGACGCGACCGTCGCGCGCCGGCAGCAGGTCTTGGTGACGGCCAACCGGCTCAACTCGTCCTTGACCTCAGCGGTCATGGCCACCGACGATCTCCTCCCCGTTCCCCACCGTGCTGGTCGGCGTGCCGGACGTCTCCCCGGCCGGCACGCCGATCGCGGCGCGCAGGCTGCCGGCCAGCGCGACGGGGTCATGCCGTTCCGGTGCCCCGTGCGCCGCCACCTTCGCCAGGTACACCTGCGCCCCGACCGCACCCGCCGACCGGTGCAACTTCTCCGGTGCCGGCACCGAGTCGACATCGGCGATCACCGCGTCGACCCGCAGCCGTGGTGCGTGCTCGCAGAGTACGTCCAGATGCCGTTCGGTGGAGAATCCCGCGGTCTCCCCCGGTTGGGGGACCAGGTTGAGCACGACCACCTTCCGTGCCCGCGTCGTCACCAGCGCCTCGTGCAGTTCCGGCACCAGCAGATGTGGCAACACGCTGGTAAACCACGAGCCAGGACCCAGCAACACCACGTCAGCGCCGAGCACCGCGGCCACCGCGTCCGGGCACGCGGTGGGGATCTCGTCCGGGTGGCCGGCCGGGTGCAGCCGGATGCGTTCCACCCGACCGGGTGTCGTCGCGACCGCCACCTGACCACGGATCCGCCGCACCGCCCTGGGGTCGTGGTCAAGTCCGACGACGTCCGCCTCGATGTCCAGCGGCTGGTTGCTCATCGGCAGGATCCGGCCGTGCGTGTCCAGCAGCGTGCTGGCCACGGCGAGTGCGGCCACCGGGTCGTCCAGCAGTTCCATCAGCGCGGCCAGCACCAGATTGCCCACGGCGTGCCCGGCCAGGGCGCCGTCGCCGCCGAACCGGTGGCCGAACACGATCGGCCACGGACCGCCGCTGTCGGCCAACGCGATCATCGCCTTGCGCAGGTCACCGGGCGGCAGCCCGCCCAGTTCGCGGCGCAGCCGGCCGGACGAGCCGCCGTCGTCGGCCACGGTCACCACGGCGGTGACGTCGGGGGTGATCTCGCGCAGCGCGGTCAGGGTGGCGTGCAGGCCGTGCCCACCACCGAGCGCGACCGCCCGCACCGGCGCGGTCCCGTTGGTCGAGCGTTCCGTCACTCCCGCCCCAGGTCCCGGTGCACGACCTTGACCGCCATCCGGTCCTCGGCGGCCAGCCGCCCGGCCAGCTCCTCGGAGATGGCGACGCTGCGGTGCTTCCCGCCGGTGCAGCCGACGGCCAGCGTCAGGTACCGCTTGCCCTCGCGCAGGTAGCCGGCGCCGATCAGGCGCAGCAGCTCGTGGTAGCGGTCCAGGAACTCCTCGGCACCTTCCTGGGACAGCACGTAGTTGCGCACGTCGGTGTCCAGGCCGGTGAGTTCGCGCAGTTCCGGGATCCAGAACGGGTTGGGCAGGAACCGCACGTCCATCACCAGGTCGGCGTCCATCGGCAGGCCGTACTTGTAGCCGAAGGACAGCACGGTGACCCGGGTGCGGGCGCTGGCCTCGCTGCCGAACGCGTCCTCGATCTTGGCGCGCAGCTCGTGCACCGACAGCGACGTGGTGTCCAGCACCAGATCGGCCTGCTCGCGCAGCGGCGTCAACAGGTGCCGCTCCGCCTCGATGCCGTCGGCCAACCGGCCGTCACCCTGCAACGGGTGCGTCCGCCTGACCTGTTCGAACCGGCGGATCAGGGCCGCGTCGGTGGCTTCCAGGAACAGGGTTCTCGGCTTGTAGCCGCGCGCGTCCAGGTCCTTGATCACTGCCGCGAGGTCGTCGGTGAACGCGCGGCTGCGCACGTCCATCACGACGGCGACCCTGGTGATCGCGCCCCGCGCCTGCGCGCCCAGTTCGACCATCGTGGCGACCAGTTCCGGTGGCAGGTTGTCCACCACGAACCAGCCCAGGTCCTCCAGGCACTTCGCCGCCGTGGACCGCCCGGCACCGGACAGCCCGGTGACGACGGCGACCTCGACGCCGGACGACCCGGCCGCGTGGCCGGTTTCGTTGTTCACTCCCCGCCTCCCGAATGTCCGTTGCTGCCCGTCTTCGACAGCACGGTGTGCACCGCCTCCGCGGTGTGCCGGCCCACCCCCGGCACCTCGCTGATCTCGTCAACACTGGCCGACGCGAGCCGCTTCAGCGACCCGAAATGCTTCAGCAGCGCCGTCCGCCGCGCCTGGCCGAGGCCGGGCACGTCGTCCAGCGCCGACGCCGTCATCCGCCTGGCCCGCTTCTGGCGGTGGTAGGTGATGGCGAACCGGTGTGCCTCGTCCCGCACCCGCTGCAGCAGGTACAGCGCCTCGCTGGTGCGCGGCAGGATAGCGGGGTCGGGATCACCGGGCAGCCACACCTCTTCCAACCGCTTGGCCAAGCCGATCACCGCGACGTCGTTGATGCCCATCTCGGCCAGTACGTCGGACGCGGCCTCGACCTGCGGCGCACCGCCGTCCACCACGTACAGGTTGGGCGGGTAGGCGAACTTCCTAGGCCGCCCGGTGGTCGGGTCGATGCCGCCGCGCTCCCGCTCGCCGTCGTCGTGCGCGGTCTCCTGCTGGTAGCGGGCGAACCGGCGCCGGGTCACCTCGGCGATCGAGCCGACGTCACCGCCCTGGGCGCCCTCCCGGATGGCGAACCGGCGGTACTCGGACTTGCGCGCGATGCCGTCCTCGAACACCACCAGCGACGCCACCACGTCGCTGCCCTGCACGTGGCTGACGTCCACACACTCGATCCGCAGCGGCGCGGTGTCCAGGCCCAGCGCGTCCTGCAGTTCCTGCAGCGCGGCCGACCGGGCGGTCAGGTCACCGGCCCGGCGCAGCTTGTGCTGGGCGAACGACTCGGCCGCGTTGCGCGCCACGGTTTCCAGCAGTGCCCGCTTGTCACCGCGCTGCGGCACCCGCAGCTGCACGCGTGAGCCGCGCAGCCCGGACAGCCAGTCGGCCAGCGCGTCAACGTCCACCGGCAGTTCGGGCACCAGCACCTCGCGCGGTACCGGGCTGCCGCCCGCGTCCGCCTGTTCGGCCAGGGCGGCCTGCTCGCCGTAGAACTGGCTGACGAACTGGGACACCAGCCACGCCGTGGCCGACTCGCCGGATTCGGCCGCGTCCACCTCCGCGACCTTGTCGATCACCCAGCCGCGCTGGCCGCGCACCCGCCCGCCGCGCACGTGGAACACCTGCACGGCGGCTTCCAGTTCGTCCTGCGCGAACGCGACCACGTCGGCGTCGGTGCCGTCGCCGATCACCACGGCCTGCTTCTCCAGCGCCCGGCGCAGCGCGCCGATGTCGTCGCGCAGCCGGGCCGCCCGCTCGAACTCCAGTTCGTTCGACGCGGCGTGCATCTCCCGTTCCAGCCGCTTCACCAGCGCGTCGGTCCTGCCGGCCAGGAAGTCGCAGAAGTCCAGCACGATGTCGCGGTGCTCGTCCTCACTGACCCGGCCGACGCAGGGCGCCGAGCACTTGTCGATGTAGCCGAGCAGGCAGGGCCGACCGATCTGGCCGTGCCGGCGGAACACCCCGGCGGAGCAGGTGCGCGCGGGGAACACCCGCAACAGCAGGTCGAGGGTCTCGCGGATGGCCCAGGCGTGCGCGTACGGGCCGAAGTAGCGGACCCCCTTGCGGCGCGGCCCCCGGTAGACGTGCAGGCGCGGGAACTGCTCGTGCAGCGTCACCGCGAGCACCGGGTAGCTCTTGTCGTCCCGGTAGCGGACGTTGAACCGGGGGTCGAACTCCTTGATCCAGTTGTACTCCAACTGGAGTGCCTCGACCTCGGTGGTCACCACGGTCCACTCGACGGCGGCCGCCGTCGTCACCATCTGGCGGGTGCGCGGGTGCAGGCCGGACAGGTCGGCGAAATACGAGTTCAGCCGGCTGCGCAGGCTTTTCGCCTTGCCGACGTAGATCACCCGCCGGTCCGCGTCGCGGAACTTGTACACGCCGGGGGCCTCGGGAATGGTGCCCGGAGCTGGACGATAGGTCGACGGGTCGGCCACCCACCCACCCTACGTCCGTGGCCGGACATGTCGGTGGTCGGTGGCACCCTGCCGCACATGGACGTACCGGTGTTGACCGGCGCGCTGCGCGCCCAGGGCGAGCTGCTCGGCGCCGCGGCGGCCCGGACCGGCCTGACAGCCGGCGTGCCGAGCTGCCCCGGGTGGACGGTTCGTGACCTGCTGCTGCACATCGGCGGCGTGCACCGGTGGGCGGCCACCGTGGTGCGCGAGGCACGCACCGAGCCGATCGGCCTCGAACAGCCCTACGACATCGTCGACGAGCTGCCCTCCGCCGGCGAGCTGGTCGACTGGTACCGCACCGGCCACGCCGACCTCGTCGCCACGCTGGAGACGGCGCCCGCCGACGTGGCGTGCTGGGCGTTCATGCGGGCGCCCACGCCCTTGGCGTTCTGGGCCCGCCGGCAGACCCACGAGACCGCCATCCACCGGGTGGACGCGGAACTGGCCGCCGGTGCCGCACCCGCGGTCGCGCCGCCCGACGTGGCCACCGACGGCATCGACGAACTGCTCACCGGTTTCGTGCCGCGCGGCGACCGGTTGCGCGCGAACGGGAACTGGTCGCTGCACGTCCACGCCACCGACACGGACACCCACTGGCTGGTGCGGATCAGCGAGGACCGGCCGCGGGTCGAACGGCTCGCGGGAACGGCGGACCGGTCGGTGAGCGGTCCGGCCAACGACGTCTACCTGGCGCTGTGGAACCGGATGCCGTGGGACGGCCTGGACGTCACCGGCACGACGCCCGCGGCACTGTCCGACGAGTGGTCCACGTCGGTGCTGGTCCGCTGGGGCTAGCCCTTCGGCTGTTCGGCGGGCGCGAACCTGCGGTGCAGTGCCCGCAGTTCGCGGATCGCCAGCACTGCCCGCTCGCCGTCGGCGGCCTGGATGGCGACCACCGGGACGTACTCGTCGGCCGGCAGGTCCAGCCGGGCCCACGGCGCGCCGTCGGGGAAGCTGACGCCCCGGATCACCGACCACGGCACGGTCTGGCCCCACAACGCGTTGCGCACCTGCACGCCCTCGGCGTCGGCGACCAGCCGGGGCCGGATGAACACCAGCGTGCCCAGCGCGAGCACCACGCCGATGGCGGCCAGGGAGACCTGGTCCGCGGTGCCGAACCGCACCCCGGTGGCCCCGTCCTTCAACAGGAACGCCACCACCACGAACACGGTGAACAGCGCCGCCGCCACCGGGATCACGAAGAACCGCACCTTGTGCGGCCGCACCACGAGAGTGTCGGCCCGGCTGCCGGTCCGCTGGGCCGTCACCGGCGACGTGTCGTCCGGTGTCGTCATGAGAATCCACGCTCCGTCCACGGCTGCCGCAACCCGCGCAGCACGACGGCCGCCTCCAGTGCCGCGACACAGGCCTCGAAGCCCTTGTCCTCCGTCGCACCGGGGAGTCCGCTGCGGTCCAGAGCCTGTTGTTCGGTGTCGCAGGTGAGCACGCCGTTGCCGATCGGGGTCGACTCGTCCAGCGCCACGCGCGCCAGACCCGATGTCAGAGCGTCGCACACGTACTCGAAGTGCGGCGTGCCACCCCGGATGACCGCGCCCAGCGCGACCACGGCGTCGTGGTGCTTGGCCAACGCCTGCGCCACCACCGGAAGTTCGACCGCGCCCGCCACCCGGACCACGGTGGGCTCCTCGATGCCCGACTCTCCCGCCGCGGCCACCGCCCGCTCCAGCAGCGCGTCGGTGATCCTGCCGTGCCAGCGCGCGGCGACGATGCCCAACCGCAGTCCCTCACACCCGGGCGGAACGTCGCTGTCCGGCCGTCCCTCGCCACTCACGCGACCACCTCGCCCGCCCGGTCACCCGCTGACATCTGAGCCACGACCAGCAACGATAGTCCTCCAATTCGGCCCATCGGTGTGCACGTCCTCGACGTGGATCGCGGTGCCGGCGAGCGCCGCGCGCAGGTCCGCCGCCAGCATCGCCCCGGCGTGCGTGGCGTTCACAGGGATGGGGAGCAGGCAGTAGCGGGTGGCGCCGAAGTCCAGGCGCAGCCACGGCGGCCGGTCGCGGTCCCGCCGGTCCTCGTGGTCGTCGACCCACTCGGCCATGCGGTGCACCTCGACCGCACGCAGGTCACGCAACGGCCGCTGCCGGAACCGGGTACGGGAGTCGAGTCGCACCACCGGTTCCGGCTCGTCGGTGAGGAACGTGACACCCCGCACCGCACGCCCGCGCGACCGCCACCTGATCCCGGACCGGATCGCGACGAAGCCGTAGCACATGATCACGAGCGCGACGGCGATGCCGATCGTGCTCACCGTGGCCAGCCAGCCCGGCATGGTGTCCCGGTCGGGCAGGACGATCAGGGCAACGGCGGCAGCGGCACCGATCGGGCAGGCACCGTATCGGGCCAGCAGCGCGGCGGCGCCCCACACCGGTCCCAGCGGCCGCCTGCCGTGCGGTGGACCGCCCATCTCCCCCATCCCGCCGTCGGTCGCTACGCCTGGTCCTCGCCGGCCGCCGACCGGGCGTGTTCCAGGTCGTCGTCCAGGTTGCTCAGGTCGTGACCCATCCGGTCGCGCTTGGTGCGCAGGTACCGCAGGTTCTCCGGGTTCGGCGAGATGGGCAGCGGCACGCGGTCGATGACCCGCAGGCCGAACCCCTCCAGTGCCACCCGCTTGTCCGGGTTGTTGGTGAGCAGCCGCATCGACTTGATGCCCAGGTCGCACAGGATCTGCGCGCCGGTGCCGTAGTCGCGGGCGTCCGCGGGCACGCCGAGCGCCAGGTTGGCGTCGACGGTGTCGTGCCCGGCGTCCTGCAACTGGTACGCCTGCAGCTTGTGCAGCAGGCCGATGCCCCGGCCCTCGTGCCCGCGCACGTAGAGCACGACGCCCCGGCCCTCGGCGGCCACCAGGGCCATGGCCGCGTCCAACTGCGGCCCGCAGTCGCAGCGCAGCGACCCGAACACGTCACCGGTCAGGCACTCCGAGTGCATCCGCACCAGGACCTTCTCGCCGTCCTCGATCTCGCCGTACACCAGGGCGATGTGCTCGATGCCGTCCAGCACGCTGTCGTAGCCGATGGCCCGGAACGTGCCGTGCGCGGTGGGCACTCTGGCCTCGGCGACCCGGACCACCTGCTTCTCGGTGCGGCGCCGGTAGGCGATCAGGTCGGCGATGCTGATCATGGCGAGGTCGTGGTCGGCGGCGAAGATCTCCAGCTCCTCGCGGCGCGCCATGTCGCTCTCGTCCTTCTGGCTGACCAGTTCGCACAGCACGCCGGCCGGCCGCAGCCCGGCCATCCGCGCCAGGTCGACGGCGGCCTCGGTGTGCCCCGCCCGGCGCAGCACGCCGCCATCCTTGGCGCGCAACGGAACCACGTGCCCCGGCCGGGTGAAGTCGGCGGCCTGGGCCTTCGCGCTGGCCAGCGTGCGCATGGTCAGGGCGCGGTCGGTCGCGGAGATGCCGGTGGACGTGCCTTCCTTGGCGTCGACCGTCACCGTGTACGCGGTGCCCCTGCGGTCCTGGTTCGTGTGGTACATCGGCGGCAGTTCGAGCCGGTCGCAGTCGGACTCCAGCAACGGCACACAGATGTACCCGGACGTGTACCGCACCATGAAGGCGACGAGTTCCGGCGTCGCCTTCTCGGCCGCGAAAATCAGGTCGCCCTCGTTCTCCCTGTCCTCGTCGTCGACGACGACGACGGCCTTACCGGCCGCGATGTCGGAGATGGCGCGCTCGATACTTCCGAAGTCAGTCACCGGTCGTCTCGCCTCCGTGGTCATTATCCTCCCGGGACCGGACCAGGTGCGGCACGGCCAGCCGCTCGATGTACTTCGCGACGACGTCCACCTCCAGGTTCACCAGATCCCCCGCCTCGCGGTCGCCGAGTGTCGTCACGGCCAGCGTGGTCGGGATCAGGGCGACGGAGAACTGGTCGTCGCTGACGTCCACCACGGTCAGCGACACCCCGTCCACCGCGATGGATCCCTTCTCCACCACATATCTCGCCAGCCGTTTCGGTAGCGCGAACCGGGTCAGGCCACCCTCGTCGCGGGACAGGAACACCCCGGTGCCGTCCACGTGGCCCTGCATGATGTGGCCGCCCAGCCGGTCCCCGACCGACATCGCACGTTCCAGGTTGACCCGGTCGCCGACATGAATCTTGGCCAGGCTGGATCGTTGCAGTGTCTCGTTCACCACATCGACGGTGAACCGGTCACCGGTCACGTCGACGACCGTCAGGCAGACCCCGTTCACCGCGATCGAGTCGCCGTGCCCCGCGTCGCTGCTGACCAGCGGCCCGGCCACGGTCAGCCGGGCGGCGTCCGGCAGTTGCTCGACCTCGACGATCTTGCCGCGTTCCTCGACGATCCCGGTGAACACGTGTCCTCCTCCTGGGGCCAGCTACCGCACGGGAACAGCGGAGACTCGTACATCCTTCCCACTCATGGTGGCCTGTTCGACCGAGAATTGGTGTGCCGCAGTGATGGTCGGCACTCCGGCGGATGCCAGGGCGCAGGGTCCGGCCCCCAGGAACTTGGGCGCGACGTAGGCCAGCACCCGGTCCACCAGGCCCGCGGCCAGGAACGCCCCGGCCAGCGTCGGACCGCCCTCCAGCAGGACGTCGACGATGCCGCGCTCGGCCAGCGCGGTCAGCACAGCGGCCGGTTCCCTGGTCCGCAGGTGCAGCGTCGGCGCGGCGTCGTCCAGGATGTGCGAACCGGGCGGGATGTCGCCGGTGCCGACCACCACCCGCAGTGGCTGCCTCGGCAGGTCGGTGCCGTCGTCGGCCCGCGCGGTCAGCCGGGGGTCGTCGGCCAGCACGGTGCCCCGGCCCACCACGATGGCGTCCACCTGGCGGCGCAGCTGGTGCACCTCGGCCCTGGCCGGTTCGCCGCTGACCCACCGGCTGGTGCCGTCCTCGGCGGCCACCCTGCCGTCCATCGTCATGGCGTACTTCCAGGTCACGTGCGGCCGGCCGGTGGTGACGTGGTGCAGCCAGGCGCGCAGCGGCCCGGTGGCCACCGCCTCGGCCAGCAACCCACCCTGCACCCGCACGCCGGCCGCGGTGAGCCGCCCGGCACCGCCCGCGGCGGCCGGGTTCGGGTCGGACACGGCGTAGTACACGGTGCCCACACCGGCGGCGAGCAGGGCGTCCACGCACGGCGGCGTGCGGCCGTGGTGCGCGCACGGTTCCAGGGTGACCACGGCCGTGCCCCCCTCGGCCCGCGCACCCGCCTGGGCCAGCGCGACGACCTCGGCGTGCGCGGCGCCCGGCGGGCTGGTGGCGCCGACGCCCGCGATGTCCCCGTCGGCGTCCAGGATCACGGCGCCGACCGGCGGGTTGGGGCTCGTGGTGCCGTGCACCCGCTCGCTGGCCTCGATGGCCAGCCGCATGGCGGCCACCGGCTGGTCGGATTCGGTCACCGGCTCATGCCCCGCGGTGTGCGGCGGCCCTGGCCCGCAGGTCGGCCACTGCGGCGGCCGGGTCGGTGGCCGCGTACACGGCCGAGCCGGCGACGAAGCAGTCCACGCCGGCCTCGGCGGCGGCCTCGATGGTCTCCTCGTTGATGCCGCCGTCGATCTCCACCAGGACCCGCAACTGGCCCGAGTCGACCATCCGGCGGACGGTTCGCACCTTGTCCAGCACCTCCGGGATGAACCGCTGCCCGCCGAACCCCGGCTCGACCGACATCACCAGCAGCGTGTCGTAGTGCCGCAGCGCGTCGAAATATGGTTCCACCGGGGTGTCCGGCTTGACCGACAGTCCGGCGAGCGCGCCCGCGTCGTGCAACTCGGCCGCCAGCCGGACCGGATCGGCGGCGGCCTCGGCGTGCACGGTCACGTTGTACGCGCCCGCCTTCGCGTAGCCGACCGCCCACCGGTCCGGGTCGTCGATCATGAGGTGGCAGTCCAACGGGATGTCGGTGTGCCGCAGCAGGGCCTCGACGACCGGCAGCCCGATGGTCAGGTTCGGCACGAAGTGCCCGTCCATCACGTCGACGTGCAGCCATTCCGCGCCGCGCACGGCGGCCGCCTCGTCGGCGAGGCGGGCGAAGTCGGCGGCGAGGATGCTGGGCGCGATCATGGGCTCGGTCGGCACGCCCCAAGTCTAGGAACTCGCCGTCCGCCCTGTTCACCGGTCACGTGCGGGGTTCCTTGTCGTCGGCGAGCGCCAGCCGGCGCTGGTCGGTCCGGGCGGCCTCGATCACGTCGGCCAGCCGGTCCAGGCCCGCGTCGGTGACCACCAGGTTGATACCGGTGTCGCCGCCGATCATCAGTTCGACCACGCCGTCCTGGCACGGCACGTAGTGGACGTTCGTGTCCTCGTCGAACCTGGCCCATGCCGACACGACCAGTGGACGCCCCATGACCTGCTCCTTTGCGCTTGTGTTAGGGTGAATGGGCAACGGTAGCGCACATAGATTCGCTTGTTGCGGTCCCAATCGGGTGATTCCAAGGAGATGTTGTGCCTGAAGCCCTGCCCACGATTCCTCGACTGTTCCTCGGTGAGGCGCTCAAGCGCCTGTACACGGAGTCCGGTGTGCGGATGGACGACCTCGCGGCCGCGATGGGCAAGGATCGTGGCCGGCTGGGCAGGCTGTTCGACGGCCGGGGCACGCTGTCGGTCGAGGAGCTGGAGCGGTTGCTCGATCTCCTGGGAGCGAAACCAAAACAGAAGCGCGAGCTGGTGGCCCTGGGCGCCGAAGCCCGCAAACGCCCCACCCGCCGCCCGTACACGGACCTGTTGCCCCGGTCCTACGAACGCGCGGCCGACCTGGAGTCCATGGCGAAGGAGATCTGGATCTACGAGCGCGGCACGATCCCCGGCCTGCTCCAGATCCCGGAGTACATCGAGGCGCGGATGACTGACGGCGACGGCGTCTGGTGGGAGCCGTCGTGGGAAGAACGCCGCAACCGCATCCACTTCCGGATGGAACGCCAGAAGCTCATGATGGCCGACCCGGAGCGCGCGATGCACTTCATCTTCACGGACGACGCCCTGCACACCGAGGTCGGCGGACCGGACATCATGCGCCGCCAGTGGGAGCACGTCCTGCGGATGATCGAGGACCGGCCCAACACCACTGTCCAGATCCTGTCGTCCACGGCGAAGCACAATCCGGCGCAGAGCGGCGGCCTGATCCTCCTGCATTTCGGCGAAGTCCTGCGGCCGGTCGCATTCCTGCCGGTCGTCTACGGCCCGTCGACATATTTCGATGAACCCGTTGACACCGCACGATTGTTCCGTGCGTTTGGCAAGCTCGAAGGTCTTGCCGCCAACCGCGCCGACTCGCGTAGGGTGATCGTGGACCTCGTGACAAGGAGCTAAGTCATGAACCGCGACACCGGTTGGTTCAAGAGCAGCTACAGCGACTCCGGGAACGACCAGTGTGTCGAAGTGCGCATCCAGCGAGGCACAGTTGGCGTGCGGGACAGCAAGAATCGCGCCGAAATTATCCAGCTATCCCCCGCTGCTTGGGCTGATTTCGTTCGCGATCTCGTCCAGTAACGGTTCCCACGGCTGATCGGGCTCCGCGTCGGATACCACCACGCCGGCCGCTCGCAGCACCGCCACGTGGCCGGCGTACGCCGGGTGGTTGCGTTGCGCCGCACCGGCCTGCGGTCGGAGCACCACCGGCACTCCCGGCGTGCCGACCGCCTCGCACAACTGCGTGAGCGCCTGGTTGTCCGCGATCCCCAACGCCAGCTTGGCGATCGAGTTGGCCGTCGCGGGGACGAACAGGTAGGCGTCAGCCATCCCGTACGGCGAGGGCTCCCCCGGCTGCCGCGCCACAGACCGCACCGGCAGGTCCGTCAACGCCCGCAACCGCGCCAGCTCACCGGCACCGTCCAACCACCCGGCCGCGATCGGCGTCAACGTCACCGCCAGCCGCCAGCCACGCCGCACCGCCGGCTCGGCCAGCTCCGGCCGCAGCCGCCGCTCCACGCCGAACCCGCCCGACGCGACCAGGCACAGCAGCATTACTCGGCGGGACGGCGCAACAACGCGCAGAACATCGCATCCGTGCCGTGCCGGTACGGCCACAACTGCACGTACGGCCCGTCACCGAGGTCGGGCACGCCGGGGAAGAACTCGCGCGCGTCCAGCACCTCGGCCGACGCCCGCCGCAGCACGTCGGTGACCAGGCCGGTGGTCTCGGACAGGTGCGGCGAGCACACCACGTACGCCACCACGCCACCCGGCCGGCACAACGTCAGGGCCGACAGCAACAACTCCCGCTGCAACCGGGCCAGCTCGGCCACGTCGCCGGGCGTGCGCCGCCAGCGGGCCTCCGGACGCCGACGCAACGCGCCCAAACCGGTGCACGGCGCGTCCACCAGCACCCGGTCGAAGGTGCCCTCGGGCAGGCCGGGGTCGCGGCCGTCGGCCACGTGCACCGCGACCGGCAGGCCGTCCACGGCCGAGCGGACCAGATCAGCCCGGTGTGGGGCCTTCTCCACCGCGTCGAGCATGCCGCCGTTGATCCCGGCTAGCGCGCCGAGCAGCACCGACTTGCCTCCGGGGCCGGCGCAGAGATCCAACCAGCGCAGGTCGGGGCCGGTCACCGGGACGCGGGTGAGCGCGACCGCACACAGCTGGCTGCCCTCGTCCTGCACGGCGGCCAGCCGCTCACGCACCGGGTCCAGGTCGCCGGGGTCGCCCGCGCCGGGTTCCAGATGCACGCCGTAGGGCGAGTAGGGCGCGACCTCGCCGCCGGTCATCGCGGCCAGTTCGTCGGCCGTCACCTCGCCGGGGCGGGCCGCCAGGTGCACCGCGGGGCGCTGGTCGTCGGCGGCCAGGGCGGCGGCCAGGTCGTCTCCGGTGTCGCCGAGCGCGACCGCGAACGCCTGTGCGATCCACCGGGGGTGAGCCGTCACGAAGGCGAGGTGGCCGATCGGGTCCTCGTCGCGTTTGGGCGCGAGCTGGGCCATCCAGCCCTGCTCGTCGTGTTCGGACACCTTGCGCAGCACCGCGTTGACGAAACCGGCGACCGGCGTGCCGGCCTGGCCGCGGACCAGGTCGACGGTCGCGCCGACGGCGGCGTGCGCCGGAATCCTGGTGCGCAGCAACTGATAGGCGCCCAACCGCAGCGCGTCCAGCACCAAACCATCCACAGTGGACAATGGGCGGTCGGTGCAGCTGGCGAGAATCTGGTCCAGCAGGCCCTGGGCGCGGGAGGTGCCGTAGGCGAGTTCGGTGGCGAGCGCCGCGTCGCGGCCGGTGATCCGGCGGGCCCGCAGCAGGCCGGGCAGCACGAGATTGGCGTAGGCGTCGCGTTCCCGGACGGCGCGCAGCGTGTCGAGCGCGGCCTGCCGGGGCGGGTCCTCGATCGGCGGCCGCACCGGGCCGGTTCGGCGCCTCGGTGGGTGTGGGCTACGCGGCCTGGACGGCCTGCGCCCCGGCGCGGTCATGGGTGTCTCCTCGAACGCTCGTCCGTGGGGCCGTTCACGTCCAGCGCTCTCCCGGCCCGATTCTGCTGCCGCGCGCCCAGTCGGTCGCGGCCATCCGCTTCTTGCCCTGCGCCTGCACCTCACCGAGCCGCACGGGGACGGTGCCGGTGCCGACCAGGACCTGCCGGCGCTCCACCCGGGTCTCCCCGGGCGGCAGCGGCTCGGCGTCAACCGGGGTGACCGGCCCGAGCTTGACGCGCTCGCCGCGGAACTCCGCCCACGCGCCGGGCTCCGGGGTGACCGACCGCACCAGACGGTCGACCGCCGGCGCGGGCGCGGTGAAGTCGACATGGGCGTCGTCGACGGACACCTTCGGCGCGTAGGTCATGCCCTCGGCAGGCTGCTCGACCGCGCGCAGCGTGCCGTCCTCGATGCCGTCCAGAGTGGACACCAACAGGTCGGCACCCGCGACGGACAGCCTACCCAGCAGGTCACCCGCGGTGTCCCGGTCGCCGATCTTCTCGGTCAGCACGCCGAACACCGGTCCGGCGTCGAGTTCCTTGACGATCTGGAACGTCGACGCGCCGCCGATCTCGTCGCCGTGCCTGATCGTGGCCTGCACGGGCGCGGCACCCCGCCACGCGGGCAGCAGCGAGAAGTGCAAATTCACCCAACCGTGGGGCGGCACGTCCAGCGCGGACTGCGGCAGCAGCGCGCCGAACGCCACCACCGGGCAGCAGTCCGGGGCCAACTCGGCCAGCCGGGCGAGAAACTCCGGGGCGCCCGCGCGCTTCGGCGTGAGGACCTCGATGCCGTGCTCATCGGCCAGTGACCCGACCGGTGAGCGGACGACATGCCGACCACGCCCGGCCGGCGCGTCCGGTCGGGTCACCACACCCACGACGTCGTGCCGGGGTGAGGCGATCAGCGCCCGCAGCGACGGGAGGGCGACGTCGGGCGTCCCAGCGAAGACCAACCGCATGTCAGCGTGCGCCACCGAACAGGGGATGCGGGTCCTTCTTGATGACCGGGACGCCACCGTCGAACCACTCGGCCTGCCGGATCTCCCGCATGGCCTGCTTGCGGGTCTCCGGGGTGAGGCGGTCCAGGAACAGCACGCCGTCCAGGTGGTCGGTCTCGTGCTGCAGGCAGCGGGCCAGCATCTCGGTGCCCTCGACGGTGACCGGGTCGCCGTGCTCGTTCCAGCCGGTGGCGACGACGTGCTCGTGGCGGCGGCAGTCCCAGGACAGGCCGGGGATGGACAGGCAGCCTTCAGGGCCCTCCTGGTAGCCGTCGCCGACGACGTTCCAGGTGGGGTTGACGAGATGCCCCTCGGCGCCGTCGCAGTGGTAGACGAAGACCCGCAGTCCGACGCCGATCTGCGGCGCGGCGAGACCGGCGCCGCCCTGGTCGGCCAGGCTGTCCGTCAGGTCCTTGACCAGGACGCGCAGCTCCTTGTCGAAGTCGACGACCTCGGCGGCGCGGGTACGCAGCACCGGGTCACCGAACAGGCGGATGGGCTGGACGGTCATGGTCTCCCTCGGGGGCGGGACGGATCAGGGGGTGCCCGCCCAGTCTAGGTGACCGCGCGACACGCCCGGCACACGTCGCGTGCTACACCAGTTCGAGCGGGTCCAGCCGCACCCGCACCGGGTCCGGATCCTTGCGCTGGGTCCGCGACTTCACCGCCTCTGCCAGCGCCGCCGCCAGCTCCCGGCCCTTCGCCCGAGGCGCCCGCACCAGCGCCCGTTCCCGCTCCTCCGGCTGTCCCTCCAGCGCGACGGGCCCGAGCACGTCGGCGTCCTCGGGCAACCGCAGCGTCAGCAGGAAGTCAGCCAGCGCGGCGGGCGCCCCGTCCACCGACGCCATGCGCATCGCCGGCGGGAAGCCGAGTTCGACGCGTGCGGCCAGTTCCTGCCTGGCGTGCCACACCGGGTCCCACCGCACCAGCGCCTGCACCGGTTGCAGCCCCGAATCGGTCGTCACCACCACCCGGCCGCCGTCCTGGCCGGACCGCACCAGCGCCGCCGCCGTCATCCACCGGCGCACCGCCTCCTCGGTGGCCCGCAGGTCGGCCCTGGCCAGCAGCGCCCAGCCGTCCAGCAGCAACGCGGCACCGTAACCGCCGGGCGCCAGCGGTTCCGCGCCCGGCGTGCACACCACGATGGCCGGCCCTGCTGGCACGTCGGCGAGTACCTCGGCACCGCCGGACGTGCGCACCGGCACCCCGGCGAACGCCCGGCCCAACTCCTCGGCGGTCCGCCGGGCACCCACCACGGTGGCCCGCAGCTGCGTGCCACCACAAGCGGCACAACGGAAAGCCGCCTCCGACACGCCACACCACCGGCACACCGCTGGCCGCCCCGCGCCACCGGGCATGGCCAACGGTCCGGCACAGTGCCGGCAGCGGGCCGGTGTCCGGCAGCGCTGGCAGGCCAGAGCGGGTGCGTAGCCACGCCGGGGCACCTGCACGAGCACCGGCCGGTCGGCGGACAGCGCGGCGCGGGCCGCGTCGAACGCCACCGACGGCAGCCGGGCGGCGCGGGCCGCCGGGTCGCGGGCCAGTTGGCTGTCGTGTTCGCCGAGCGCGGTGACCCTGGGCGCGGCGGCCCGCAGTGTCGTCCGGTCGGCCAGGACCTCGTGCGCCCAGCCGGAGTCGACCAGCAGTTGCGCCTCCGCCGTTCTGGCGAAACCGGCGACCAGCAGCGCGGCGCCGGTCAGGTGGGCGCGCTGCACCAGGACGTCGCGCACGTGCGGGTAGGGCGAGCGGGGTTCGGCATGCAGATCGTCGCCGTCGTCCCAGACCACGAACAGGCCGGGATCGGCGACCGGCGCGAACATCGCGGCGCGCGTGCCGACCACGACCTTGACCACTCCCCGACGCACCGCCAACCAGCGCCGATAGCGCTCGGCAGGGCCCAGATCGGCGGCCAGGGCGACCACCCCGTCCGCGCAGAGGGCGCGCACGCAGGCGGCGTGCACCCGGGCCGAGTCGCGGTGGTCGGGCACGACGAGCACCACACCCCGGCCGGTGCTGGCCACGGCGGCGGCGGCCTCGGCGAGCCGGGCGGGCCAGTCCTCGCCGGGCACCGGATGCCAGACGGCGTGGGCGGCGCGCTGGGTGCGCAGGGCGTCCAGGTAGGCGGGGCCGCGCGGGTAGCGGCCCCAGGCGGCCGGATCGGGCGCTTCTGGGTTCGCCGCCGGTTCCGGCGACGGCTGCTGTTCGACCCTGGCGTGCCGGGGCGGGACGGCCAGCCGCAGGACGTCGACCATCGTGCCGGCGTAGCGGTCGGCGACGGCCCTGGCGAACGCGATCGACTCCGGTGAGAGGACCGGTTCCGGCGAGACGACTTTTTCCAGGAACGCCAGCGTGCCCTTGTGGTCGGACTCAGCGGCGCGTTCCAGCAGGTAGCCGTCGACCAGCTGACCTGCGAACCGGACCCGCACCCGGCAGCCGGGCAGGGCATCAGCGTCGAGTTGCTCGGGCACGCGGTAGTCGAAGGGGCGGTCCAGATGGGCGAGCGGGACGTCCACGCACACCCTGGCCACGGGCAGGGTGGCGGCGGGCACGCGCTCCCCCCGCCGCGGCGCCCGCCTGGTGCTGTTCCCGCTGGCCATGCCCGGTGTCTACCAGAGGGACACGACCGGGTTACCGCCCGGCCGAGCGATGGACCCTCCCGTTCCGCGACCCGGCCTGCCGAAATCGCCCCGGGGCAAGAGCCGATCCCCCGGCAGCACCCTCCCGAGCAACGAGCGGAACGCGACGAGCACCCGCAATTATCCAGCACAAGGCCCGGGCACCCACCCACCCGCAGCACGATCACGACGGAATGCCGACCAGCCCAACGAGAGCCAGAAGGCTCTCGACCCCGAATATCCAGCAATGACCACAGCACCCGGCCCGGCAATCAAAGGCCCGGCCACAACCCAAACTCCGACGCCGCCCAAGGCCCGACCTCAGCCGACGATCCAGCAACCGACACCGTGCCCGGTCCGTCAACCAGCAGCACGATCACGACCTGGCCAACTGACAGACCGTCCAATCCCCTCGACACGGCCCAACTCGCCCCGACAACGGCAGGAGCCGATCCAGCAGCCCTCCGAGCACCACCGGCCCGAAGCCGCCACCAGCAAATTATCCAGCAGAACGCGCAGGCGCCCACCGATCAGCGACGCGCTCACGACGCGACGGCAACCCGCCCAACCAGAGACCCGAAGCCCCGACCTCCGCCGATCCAGCAAGGGCACAACGCCCGGCCCAGCAATCAGAAACCCGACAACAACCCCAACGCCAATCAGCCCAGCGACAGACACAGAGGCCCGACGACCGCCGGCGCCCGGCCCGCCAACCAGCACCACGAGCCCAGGCCGACATCGCCGACATACGTGCTGGCGACGGGCACTTGGACGACCGACACCACCGTGACCACGACCTCGCCCACTGGCCCACCAAGCGACAGGCCATCCAATCCTGCGACACGGCTCGGCAACTCGCCCCAGCAACGGCAAGAACCGGTCCCCGGCAGCACCCTCCCGAGCACCACCGGCCACCAGGCGACCGCGCAAATTATCCAGCACAAAGGGCAGACGCCCACCAGTCAGCGGCGCGATCAGGACGCACTGGCGACCCGTCCGGCGAGAGACCCGAAGCCTCGACCCCTCAATTATCCAGCAATAGCCACCGCGCCCGGCCCGGCAACCAGAGGCGCGACCACCGCCGATTATCCAGCAATGGCGCCGGCAGACCGCTCACGACAGCGGCGCCCGGGTCACCGGCCGGCCGCGCGACAGATCCGGTAGCGGTAGCGGCACCCGGGTGACCGATCAGGCGCCGACACGCCACTCACGTAGCGGCGCCCGGGTCACCGATCGGCCGCGCGAAAGATCCGGTAGCGGACCGTGCGATCCCGTGACACCGGCGCGTCCGGGTCCACCCCGGCAGCGGCCAGCACCTCCGCGACGATCCCCGGTACCACACCCAGATCCGTGCCCGGCAGCCAGCGGAACGGGTTGCCCAGAACGCCGGTGAGCACCTCCCGGGGCGTCACAAGAACATCCCCGCCGCACTCGAACTCCGTCACGCCCAGACCCAGCCCGGCGACCAGCTCGTCTGCGCCGGCCGGGTCCGGCCCGTTGACCGGTGCCTCCGACAACCCGCAGCGCTGAGCAAGATCCACCGCCCGGTCCGCCAGTTCACGCAACGAGTCGACCACCGGACGGTCACCCAGCGACAGGCACAGCGCACCGTCCGGCCGCAGCACCCGGACCGTCTCGCGCAGCACGGCCCGCCAGTCGGCCACGTGATGCAGCACCCGCGCCAGGTGCACGCCCGAGCAGCATCCGGGACGGAACGGCAACGCGGCCGCGTCGGCCCGCACGAACGGCAGCGGCACCGACCGCCAGTCCACGACGTCGGTCAACACCACCCGATCCCCGAGTTGGGAACCGACCACCCCGGAACCCGCCCCCACGTCGAGCACGACACCCGAGCCCAGCTCACGCCGCAACCGGGCATACAGCACAGCAGCGACATCGGCCGGGAGCACACGCTGACTGTCGTGCGCCGCCCGGCCGATGCCGTCGGGTGTGACGGTCACGCCCCCGCGGCGGTCCGCAGCGCGGCGGCCCGGTCGGTGCGCTCCCAGGGCAGGTCGACGTCGGTGCGGCCGAAGTGGCCGTACGCCGACGTGGCCGCGTAGATCGGGCGCAGCAGGTCGAGATCACGGATGATCGCGGCCGGGCGCAGGTCGAAGACGTCGCCGATGGCGGCCTGGATCTTGGTGGGGTCGACGGTCTCGGTGCCGAAGGTCTCCACGAACAGGCCCACCGGCGCGGCCTTGCCGATCGCGTAGGCCACCTGGACCTCGATCCGGCCGGCCAGCCCGGCGGCCACGGCGTTCTTGGCGACCCAGCGCATGGCGTAGGCGGCGGAGCGGTCCACCTTCGACGGGTCCTTGCCGGAGAAGGCGCCGCCGCCGTGCCGGGCCATGCCGCCGTAGGTGTCGACGATGATCTTGCGGCCGGTCAGGCCGGCGTCGCCCATCGGGCCGCCGATGACGAACCGGCCGGTCGGGTTGACCAGCAGTTTCACGCCCTCGGTGGCGATGGTCAGGTCGGCCAGTTCCGGGGTGACGACGTGCTCGCGGACGTCGACGCCGAGCATGCGGTCCAGGTCGATGCCGTCGGCGTGCTGGCTGGACACGACCACGGTGTCCAGGCGCACCGGCTGGTCACCGGCGTACTCGATGGTGACCTGGGTCTTGCCGTCCGGGCGCAGGTAGGGCAGCACGCCGTTCTTGCGCACCGCGGTCAGCCGGCGGGCCAGGCGGTGGGCCAGCGCGATGGGCAGCGGCATCAGCTCGGGGGTGTCGGAACACGCGTAGCCGAACATCAGGCCCTGGTCGCCCGCGCCCTGGCGGGCGATCTCGTCCTCCAGCGCGGACTGTGCGGCCTCCACGCGGGACTCGTACGCGGTGTCGACGCCCTGGGCGATGTCCGGCGACTGCGAGCCCAGCGCCACGTTCACGCCGCACGAGTTGCCGTCGAAGCCCTTGGCGGACGAGTCGTAGCCGATGTCCAGGATGCGTTCGCGGACGATCGCCGGGATGTCGGCGTACGCCTCGGTGGTGACCTCACCGGCCACGTGCACCTGGCCGGTGGTGATCAGGGTCTCCACGGCGACCCGGCTGCGCGGGTCCTTGGACAGCAGCGAGTCGAGAATCGAGTCGCTGATGGCATCACAGATCTTGTCTGGATGCCCTTCGGTGACCGACTCGGACGTGAACAACCTGCGACTGGATTCCGACACCCGAGTTCTCCCAACTCACCCGATGGCCAGTTGCCGTCAACCTACCGGGCCAGATTACTGGGCCAGCAGCGGGCGAATGCCGTCCCACACTCTGGCCGAAAGTTGACTCTTGCTGCCCAGCGGCAGCGGCGTCTCGGTGCCGTCGGCGGCCAGCAGCCAGCCGGCGTTGTCCTCGACCTCGAACGCCCTGCCGTCGCCGACCGCGTTGACCACCAGCAGGTCGACGCCCTTGCGGCGCAGCTTGGCGTGCGCGTGGGTGAGCACGTCGCCGTGCTCGTCACCGGTCTCGGCGGCGAAGCCGACCATCACCTGGCCGGGCGTTCGAGCGGCGACCAGTTCGACCAGGATATCCGGATTCCGGGTCAGTGGCACCGGATCCGGGTCGTGGTCGGTCTTCTTGATCTTGTGGTCGACCCGGTTGGTCGGCCGGAAGTCCGCCACGGCGGCGGCCATCACCACGACGTCCGCGCCGGCCGCCGCCTTGTGCATGGCGTCGCGCAGTTCGGTGGCGGTGCTCACGTGCCGCACGGTGACGCCCGCCGGGTCGGGCAGGTCGACGGTGTGGGCGGCGACGAGTGTCACATCGGCGCCACGGGCGGCGGCGACCCTGGCCAGGGCGTAGCCCTGTTTGCCGGACGAGCGGTTGCCCAGGTAGCGCACCGGGTCCAGCGGTTCGCGGGTGCCGCCCGCCGACACGGCGACCTTCACGCCCTCCAGATCCCTGGGCAGGGCGTCGGGTGCGGCGAGCAGCAGCCGGGCCAGGTCGATGATCTCGGCCGGGTCGGCCAGCCGGCCCTTGCCGGTGTCCACGCCGGTCAGCCGGCCGCTGGCCGGGTCGGTGACGACGGCACCCCGGGACCGCAGCAGGGCCACGTTGTCCCGGGTGGCGGAGTGCTCCCACATCTCGGTGTGCATGGCGGGCGAGAACAGCACCGGGCACCGTGCGGTCAGCAGGGTGGCGGTGAGCAGGTCGTCGGCGACGCCGTGGGCCGCCCTGGCCAGCACGTCGGCCGTGGCGGGCACGACGACCACCAGGTCGGCCTGCTTGCCCAGCCGCACGTGCGGCACGTCGGGTACGTCCTCGAACACGCCGGTGCGCACCGGATGGCCGGACAGTGCCTCGAAGGTGGCGGCGCCCACGAATCGCAGGGCCGCTTCGGTGGGCACCACGCGCACGTCGTGCCCGGACTCGGTCAGGCCGCGCAGCACCTCGCACGCCTTGTAGGCCGCGATGCCACCGCCGACGCCCAGGATCACCCTGGGGCGTTCGGTCCCGGTCATCGCGGCCCGACCTGTGGACTCGTGCGGGTCACTCGCCTTCGGTGTGCTCGAGCAGGCCCGCGTGGATCTCGCGCATGGCGATGGACAGCGGCTTCTCGCGGGGGCCCGGCTCGACCAGCGGACCGACGTACTCCAGCAGGCCCTCGCCGAGCTGTGCGTAGTAGTCGTTGATCTGCCTGGCCCGCTTGGCGGCGTAGATCACCAGCGCGTACTTCGAGCTGACCTGCGACAACAGGTCGTCGATCGGCGGGTTGGTGATGCCTTCCGGCGTGTCGATCTGGGTGCCCATCACGGTGGGACTGGTCACGCAACGCTCCTGCGATCGGACGTACCCCGGTCGAGACCGACGGGGCGATCAGCGCCCACGGATCAGCCCAGCTCAGGCGGGCAGATCGCGGGGGGTGCCGACAATCAAGGTTAGCAAGTCCTCGGCAGCCCTTCGCACGTCGTCGTTGACGACCTCGACGTCGAACTCCGGCCGGGCCGCCAATTCCTGCTTGGCGGTGGCCAGTCGCCGTTCCACCACGTCCGGCGACTCGGTGCCCCGGCCGACCAGGCGCGCCACCAGGGCGTCCCAACTCGGCGGCGCGATGAACACCAGCAGGGCCTCGGGGAGCGCGGTGCGGACCGCGCGGGCGCCCTGCAGGTCGACCTCCAGCAGCGCGGGCCGGCCGTCGGCCAGGCGTTGCTCGATCGGGCGGCGGGGGGTGCCCGACCGGTGGGTGCCACCGTGGATGTCGGCCCATTCCAGCAGCTCGTGCTGGTCGATCATGCGGTCGAACTCGGTGTTGCTGACGAACCGGTAGTCCACGCCGTCCACCTCCCCGGGCCGCTGGGCCCGGGTGGTGGCCGACACGCTGAACCACAGGTCCGGGTAGAGCCGCCGTGCCTCGCGCACGATGCTGCTCTTACCGACGCCAGAGGGGCCGGCCAGAACCACGAGCCGACCCCTCTGTGCAGAGTGCTGACTCACTCGCCGCCGAATTCGGTGAGTAGAGCCTTGCGCTGCCGGTCACCCAAGCCGCGCAACCGGCGGCTAGCGGCGATCTCCAGACGCTCCATGATCTGCGCCGCACGTACCTTGCCGACGCCCGGCAGGGACTCAAGCAACGCGGAGACCTTCATCTTGCCCAGGACCTCATCGTTGTCAGCGGCAGTGAGAACGTCTTTCAAATTAGTGCCGCCGCGCTTGAGGCGCTCCTTGAGCTCGGCCCGAGCGCGACGGGCGGCAGCCGCTTTCTCCAGCGCTGCGGCCCGCTGCTCCTCGGTCAGCTGGGGAAGGGCCACGATCTCCTCCGTGGGGTGGGGTTTTCTTGCGGATCGGTGCCGCGACCGTACCGACAGTGAGTGAACGAAAACAACGTGGGTCGGGGATTTCGACGTGTTTTTTCCGATCCGGCCGATCCCCTGGTTGGGGGGTCGGCCTGCGGTGATGGTCGCGGCGATGGGAAGTCCTACCAAGGACTCCCCACGCTTGATTACCACCACTGGTGAATCTTGGCGAGACCCTGTGTGATATAGCCCGATATTTGTTTTCACCAAGACCACTCAGCGTGACCAGGCTTCCCCCGATCATCGCAGGTCAGGGCCAGGATAGCTCAGTGGCGACCACGTCCCGTAGGCGAATCGCGGCATCCCGTAGCAACCGCTGGTCAGGGCCATGTCGCAACACGTCACGGGACGAGCTGGGCAGCACCGGCACCGCGAGGCGACCTCCGGGTGTGCCGAAGGTGGCCAGCAAGTCCGCGACGGTGCCACCTTGGGCACCGAAACCGGGGGCCAGCACGGGTCCGTTCAGGTGGGAGATGTCCATTTCCAGGCTGCCGACTGTGGCGCCAATCACTACGCCGATGCTGCCCAACGGCGTAGCGCCGGAGTTCCGTTCGGCCGCCGAGTTGACCACCGACCGGCCGACCGGGATCCCGTCGGCCGTGGTCGCACGCTGGACACAGGCACCTTCTGGGTTGGACGTGAGCGACAGGACGAACACTCCCCGGCCGGTCGCGGCCGCCAGATCGAGGGCCGGATCGAGCGAGCCGAAGCCCAGATACGGCGACACGGTCACGGCGTCGGCGGCCAGCGGGGCGCCCTCGGCGAGGTACGCCTGCGCGTAGGCGGCCATGGTCGAGCCGATGTCGCCGCGCTTGACGTCGAGCAGAACCAGCGCGCCCGCGGCCGACGACTCGGCGATGACCCGCTCCAGCACCGCGATGCCCGCCGAACCGTAGGTCTCGAAGAACGCCGACTGCGGCTTCACCACCGCCACCTCGCCGGCCAGGGCCTCAACGGTGCCCAGCGCGAACCGCTCCAGCCCGGCCACGTCGGCGGTCAGTCCCCAGTCGGTGAGCAGACCCGGGTGCGGGTCGATGCCGACGCACAGCGGCCCGCGTTCGGCGACGACGTCCACCAATCGGGCGCCGAACGTCACGAGCCCCCCTGCCCGCCGGCGATGCGCAGTGGTGCCTGCAACGCCTGCAGCGAGCGCACCCCGACATCGCCCCTGATCAGCGCCTCGACCCCGTGCACCGCGGCGGCCGCACCCTGGATCGTGGTGACGCACGGGATGTCCCTGGCGACCGCGGCCGTGCGGATCTCGTAGCCGTCGACGCGCGGCCCGTGGTTGCCGTACGGGGTGTTGATCACGATGTCCACCTCCCCGGCGAGGATCTGGTCCACGATGTTGTGCTCGCCCTCGAAGTGCTTGCGCACCACCGTGCACGGGATGCCGTTGCGGCGCAGCACCTGCGCGGTGCCCGACGTGGCGAGCACCTCGAAGCCCAGATCGGCCAGCCGCTTCACCGGGAACACCATGGCCCGCTTGTCCCGGTTGGCCACCGACACGAACACCCGGCCCGAGGTGGGCAGCGACCCGTAGGACGCGGTCTGCGACTTGGCGAACGCCTTGCCGAACGAGTAGTCGATGCCCATGACCTCGCCGGTGGACTTCATCTCCGGCCCCAGCAACGAGTCCACGCCGTGGCCCTCCGGGGTGCGGAACCGGTGGAAGGGCAGCACCGCCTCCTTCACCGCGACCGGCGCGTTCTCCGGCAGGTTGGTGCCGTCGCCGACGGACGGCAGCAGGCCCTCGGTGCGCAGCTCCCCCACCGTCGCGCCGAGCATGATCCGGGCGGCGGCCTTGGCCAGCGGGATCGCCGTCGCCTTGGACACGAACGGCACCGTGCGGGACGCCCTCGGGTTGGCCTCCAGCACGTACAGCACGTCGTCCTTGAGCGCGTACTGCACGTTGAGCAGGCCGCGCACCCCGACACCGCGGGCGATCGCCTCGGTGGACGCGCGGACCGCCTCCAGGTCGGTGCGGCCCAGGGTGATCGGTGGCAGCGCGCAGGACGAGTCGCCGGAATGCACCCCGGCCTCCTCGATGTGCTCCATCACGCCGCCGAGGAACAGTTCCTCGCCGTCGAACAGGGCGTCCACGTCGATCTCGATGGCGTCGTCCAGGAACCGGTCGACCAGCACCGGGTGTTCCGGCGACACCTCGGTGGCCCGCGCGATGTAGTCGGCCAGGGTGGTCTCGTCGTAGACGATCTCCATGCCCCGCCCGCCCAGCACGTAGGACGGCCGGACCAGCACCGGATAGCCGATCGAGTCGGCGATCCGCTTGGCCGCGCCGAACGACGTGGCCGTGCCGTAGGCGGGGGCGGGCAGGCCGGCGGTGGACAGCACCTCGCCGAACGAGCCACGGTCCTCGGCCAGGTGGATCGCCTCCGGCGACGTGCCCACCACCGGGACGCCCGCGTCGGCCAGCCGGCGGGCCAGGCCCAGTGGCGTCTGGCCGCCCAGTTGCACGATCACCCCGGCGACCGTGCCGGAGGCCTGCTCGGAGTGGAACACCTCCAGCACGTCCTCGAAGGTGAGCGGCTCGAAGTACAGGCGGTCCGCGGTGTCGTAGTCGGTGGACACGGTCTCCGGGTTGCAGTTGACCATCACGGTCTCGAACCCGGCGGCGCGCAACGACATCGCGGCGTGCACGCACGAGTAGTCGAACTCGATGCCCTGCCCGATCCGGTTCGGACCGGAACCCAGGATCAGCACCTTCGGCCGTTCCCGCTGCGGCGCCACCTCGGTCTCGGCGTCCGGATCGGCCTCGTAGGCCGAGTAGTGGTAGGGCGTGCGCGCCTCGAACTCGGCCGCGCACGTGTCGACCGTCTTGAACACCGGCCGCACGCCCAGCCGGTGCCGCAGGCTGCGGACCCCGTTCTCGCCGGCCAGTTCCGGCCGCAGCGCGGCCACCTGGCGGTCGGACAGCCCGGCGCGCTTGGCCCGGCGCAGCAACGCCCCGTCCAGCACCGGTGCGTCGGCCAGTTCGCCGCGCAGTTCGACCAGTGCGGCGATCTGGTCGACGAACCACGGATCGATGCTGGACGCGGCCGATGCCTGCTCGACCGTGGCGCCCAACCGCAACGCCCGGTCCACCGTGTACAGCCGGCCGTCGTGCGGCACCCGCAGTTCGGCCAGGGTGGACTCCAGCGTGGCGCCCTCCGGGTCCGGTGTGGTCCAGAACCCGGCCGCCTTGGTCTCCATCGACCGCAGCGCCTTGCCCAGCGCCTCGGCGAAACTGCGGCCCAGGGACATGCCCTCGCCGACGCTCTTCATCGTCGTGGTGAGCGTCGGATCGGCGCCGGGGAACTTCTCGAACGCGAAGCGGGGCACCTTCACCACGACGTAGTCCAGCGTCGGCTCGAAACTGGCCGGCGTCTCACCGGTGATGTCGTTGGTGATCTCGTCCAGCGTGTAGCCGATGGCCAGTTTGGCGGCGATCTTGGCGATCGGGAAACCGGTCGCCTTGGACGCCAGCGCCGAGGACCGGGACACCCTCGGGTTCATCTCGATGACCACCAGCCGGCCGGTTTCCGGGTGCACCGCGAACTGGATGTTGCAGCCGCCGGTGTCCACGCCGACCTCGCGCAGCACGGCGATGCCGACGTCGCGCATGTGCTGGTACTCGCGGTCGGTCAGGGTCATCGCGGGCGCCACGGTCACCGAGTCGCCGGTGTGCACGCCCATCGGGTCGATGTTCTCGATGGAGCACACGACCACCACGTTGTCGTGCCGGTCGCGCATGAGTTCGAGCTCGTACTCCTTCCAGCCGAGCACGCTCTGCTCGATCAGCACCTCGTGCACCGGCGACTCGGCCAGGCCGACCGACGCCATGCGGTCCAGTTCGGCCGGCGTGTGCGCCATGCCGGAACCCAGGCCGCCCATGGTGAACGAGGGCCGGATCACCACCGGCAGGCCGAGTTCCACGACCGCGTCGTGCACCTCCGCCATCGACCGGCACACCGCGCTGTCGGGCACCTCGGAACCGATCTTGCGCACGATGTCCTTGAACCGCTGGCGGTCCTCGCCGCGCTGGATCGCCTCGATGTCCGCGCCGATCAGCTCGACGCCGTACTTCTCCAGCACGCCACGCTCGTGCAGGGCGACGGCGGTGTTCAGCGCGGTCTGCCCGCCCAGCGTGGCCAGCAGCGCGTCCGGCCGCTCGGCCGCGATCACCTTGGTGACGAAGTCGGGCGTGATCGGCTCGATGTAGGTGGCGTCGGCGAACTCCGGGTCGGTCATGATCGTCGCCGGGTTGGAGTTGACCAGGCTGACGTGCAGGCCCTCGGCGCGCAGCACGCGGCACGCCTGGGTGCCCGAGTAGTCGAACTCGCACGCCTGCCCGATCACGATCGGACCCGAGCCGATCACCAGCACATGGGAGATGTCGGTGCGCCTGGGCATCAGGGGGTGCCACCTTTCCCGCTCCGGCCACGCTCCATCAGCGACACGAACTCGTCGAACAGCACGGCGGCGTCGTGCGGACCCGCCGCCGCCTCCGGGTGGTACTGCACCGAGAACGCCGGCACGTCGGCACACCGCAGACCTTCGACGGTGCCGTCGTTCGGGCAGTGGTGGCTCACCACCGCCCGGCCGTAGGGCGTCTCGAACGTTTCGCCGCGCTCGCCTTCCAGTGCGAAACCGTGGTTCTGCGCGGTGATCGCGACCCGCCCGGTGGCGGCGTCCACCACGGGCACGTTGATGCCCCGGTGGCCGTAGCGCAACTTGTAGGTGCCCCGACCCAGTGCGCGGCCGAGGATCTGGTTGCCGAAACAGATGCCGAACAACGGGATACGCCGATCCAGCACCGCCCTGGTCAGCTCGACCGCGTGCTCCTGGGTGGCCGGGTCGCCCGGACCGTTGGACAGGAAGACACCGTCCGGCTCCACCGCCAGTACGTCGTCCACAGTGGACGACAGCGGGAGCACGTGGGTCTCGATGCCCCGCGCGGCCAGCATGCGTGGCGTGTTCGCCTTGATGCCCAGGTCCAGCGCCGCCACCCGGAACCGGGTTTCGCCGCCCGCCGGGACCACGTAGGTCCGCTGGGTCGTGACGTCACCGGCCAGGTCGGCGCCCAGCATCTGCTCGCCCGCCCGCACCCTGGCCACCATCGCCGAGTTGCCGGCCAGTGCCGGACCGGAGAACACCCCGGCCCGCATCGCGCCGCGCTCCCTGATGTGCCTGGTCAGCGTCCTGGTGTCCACCTCGGCGATGCCGACGATCCCCTGGGACTCCAGCTCTTCTTCCAGAGAGCGGACCGAACGCCAGTTGGACGGGATCCGCGCCGGGTCGCGCACCACGTAGCCGGCCACCCAGATCCGGTTCGACTCGTCGTCCTCGTCGTTCCACCCGGTGTTGCCGATCTGCGGCGCGGTCTGGACCACGATCTGCCGGTGATAGGACGGATCGGTCAGCGTTTCCTGGTAGCCGGTCATGCCGGTGCAGAACACCACTTCGCCCACCGAACCGCCGACGGCTCCGTAGGCGCGGCCGTGGAACACGCGGCCGTCCTCCAACACCAGCGCGGCGGCAGCGGCGCCCGAGCGGTTGCGGCTCATCGGCGAATCCTTCCGTCGTGCGCGGTGATCCTGCCCCGCGAGATGGTCGTGACCACCCTCGCCGGCATCGTCATTCCGGCGAAGGGCGTGTTGTCCGCGATGCTGGCCAGGTCCTGGCCACGCACCGTCCACGCCGCGTCCGGGTCGACCACGGCGAGGTTGGCCGGTTCACCGGCCGCGATCGGCCTGCCCTGATCGGGCAGGCCGCCGATGTCGGCCGGTCGTTCGGACAGCACCCTCGCCACCCCACGCCAGTCCAGCAGGCCGGTGCGCACCATGGCCAGTGCCACGACCGGCAGCGCCGTCTGCAGACCCAGCATGCCCGGCCGGGCACTCGCCCATTCGCAGTCCTTGTCCTGCGGCGCGTGCGGGGCGTGATCGGTGGCCACGCAGTCGATCACGCCGTCGGCGAGCGCGGCGCGCAGGGCGGCCACGTCGGCCCGGGTACGCAGTGGCGGGTTCACCTTGTTGACCGGATCGTAGTCGGCCAACCGGTCGTCGGTGAGCAGCAAATGGTGCGGCGTCACCTCGGCCGTCACCTCGACGCCCCTGGCCTTCGCCCAGCCGACCAGTTCGGCGGTGCCCGCGGTCGACACGTGACAGACGTGCAGCCGCGCCCCGACCGTGCCGGCCAGCAGACAGTCCCGCGCGACGATGGCCTCCTCGGCCGCCGCCGGCCAACCGGCCAGGCCCAGCCGCGCCGCCTGCTCGCCCTCGTTGGCCTGCGCGCCCACGGTGAGCCTCGGCTCCTCGGCGTGCTGCGCGATCACCCCGCCGATCGCCTTCGAGTACTCCAGCGCCCGGCGCATCACCAGCGGGTCGGCGACACAGTGCCCGTCGTCGGAGAAGAACCGCACCCCGGCCGCGGACCGGGCCATGGTGCCCAGTTCGGCCAGCCGCTCACCGGCCAGCCCGACCGTGACCGCGCCGACCGGCCGCACGTCCACCAGCCCGACCTCGGCGCCGCGCCGCCACACGTGTTCCACCACGACCGCGTTGTCCGCCACCGGATCGGTGTTGGCCATGGCGAAAATGGCGGTGAACCCGCCCAGGGCGGCGGCCGCCGAACCCGACTCGATCGTCTCGGCGTCCTCCCGGCCCGGTTCGCGCAGGTGGGTGTGCAGGTCGACGAAACCCGGCAGCACGATCTGGCCGGTCGCGTCGATCACCTCGTCCCCGCTCAGCCCTGGGCCGATCTCGTCGATCACGCCGTCGGCGATCCGCAGGTCCACCGGGTCGCCCTCGCCGTACGGCCGGACGCCGCGCAGCACTACGGTCGTCATGATCCCTCCCCGGCGAGCAGGTGGTAGAGCACCGACATGCGCATGTGGACCCCGTTGCGCACCTGGTCGACGATCGCGGCACGCGGCGAGTCGGCCACCGAGGACGCGATCTCCATGCCGCGCAGCATCGGACCCGGGTGCAGCACGACCGCGTGGTCGGGCAGGCGGGCGGCGCGGCCGGCGGACAGGCCGTAGCTGATCGAGTACTCCCGGGCCGACGGGAAGAACCCGCCGTGCATCCGTTCCGCCTGGACCCGCAGCATCATCACCGCGTCCAGGCTGGGCAGTTCGGCGTCCAGGTCGTGCGACACGCCGACGCCCCAGCTGTCGACGCCGACCGGGAGCAGCGTCGGCGGCGCCACCAGCACCACCTCGGCGCCCAGGGTGCCCAGCAGGTGCACGTTGGACCGGGCCACCCTGCTGTGCAGGACGTCGCCGACGATCGCGACCCGCCGGCCGGCCAGCTCGCCCAGCCGCTCCCGCAGGGTGGCCGCGTCCAGCAGCGCCTGGGTGGGGTGCTCGTGGGTGCCGTCGCCCGCGTTGACCACGCAGGTGCCGGCCTCGGCCAGCCACACCGCCAGCCGATCCGCCGCGCCCGACGCCGGGTGCCGGATGATCACGCAGTCGGCGCCCGCCGCGGCCAGCGTCAGCGCGGTGTCCCGCAACGACTCGCCCTTGCCCACCGACGAGCCGCTGGCCGAGACGTTCACCACGTCGGCGCTCATCCACTTGCCGGCGATCTCGAACGACACGCGAGTGCGGGTGGAGTTCTCGTAGAAGACGGTGACCACGGTGCGGCCGCGCAGCGTGGGCAGCTTGCGGACCTCCCGGCCCAGCAGGGTGGCCTTGAGTTCGTCGGCGGTGTCCATCAGACCGATGGCGGCCGCGCGGTCCAGGCCGGCGGTGGAGAGCAGATGCCTCATGCCGGCTCGCCCTCCCGTCTGCGCAGCAGGACCGCGTCCCGGCCGTCGATCTCGTCCAGGAGTACGGCGACCTCCTCCGCCCTGGCCGTCGGCACGTTCTTGCCCACGTAGTCGGCGCGGATCGGCAGCTCGCGGTGGCCCCGGTCGACGAGCACGGCCAACTGCACGGCGCGCGGGCGACCGTGGTCGCGCAGGGCGTCGAGTGCGGCGCTGACGGTGCGGCCGGAGAACAGCACGTCATCGACGAGTACAACGAGCCGGTCGTCGATGCCGCCCTCGGGCAATCGGGTGGACTCCAGCGGCCGAGGGGGCCGGTGGCGCAGGTCGTCCCGGTAGAGCGTGATGTCCAGGGTGCCGGTGGGCACGGCGACGCCGCTGAACTCCAGGATCTTCTCGGCCAGCCGCCGGGCCAGCGGAGCACCTCGCCGGGGGATGCCGAGTAACACGACCGGTGGTACGGAAGCCGCATCGAGAGCGGTCTTCTCGATCACCTGATGGGCCATTCGGGCGACGGTGCGCGCGACATCGCCGGCCGAGAGCAGCTCGCGCTCCTCGGCTGGCTCCGCCGCGCCACGCGTTCGTGGCGCCACGGTGGACCTCCTTCCCCGCCTCACCGGACGGGTCCTTAAAGGACGTCTTGCCGACCGGATACCCGGTCTGACCTGCACCGTATCAGGTCGTCGGCGTCATGCGTCCGAGTGGTGTCCCATGTCTCGCCCGGATGACGCACCGGGATCGGCTTGACCTGGTGACGACAAGGAGTAACCATTACTCTGCGTATCGATCTCAGGCTCCCCGCGGCTCGCCAAATCCGGCTGACGGGGCGAACGAACGGAGAACCGTCACATGGGCGACTACGCCAAGGCGCTGGGCGCCAAACTGCGCGGCATCCGGCAGCAGCAGGGGTTGTCACTGCACGGCGTCGAACAGAAGTCGGGCGGCAGGTGGAAGGCGGTCGTCGTCGGCTCCTACGAGCGCGGCGACCGGGCGGTGACCGTGCAGAAGCTGGCCGAACTGGCCGATTTCTACGGGGTGCCGGTGGCCGAACTCCTGCCCGAAGGCCGCGTGCCCTCGGGAGCCGAGCCGGCCACCAAGATCGTGATCAACCTGGAACGGCTGCAGCAACTGCCGGCGGAGAAGGTCGGACCGCTGGCCAGGTACGCGGCGACCATCCAGAGCCAGCGCGGCGACTACAACGGCAAGGTCCTGTCCATCCGGACCGAGGACCTGCGCTCGCTGGCGATCATCTACGACATGACCCCGGGCGAGCTCACCGAGCAGCTCATCGACTGGGGCGTCCTCCCGCCCGAGGCGCGCCCGTCCAAGGAGGAATGAGCGCAGCACGCGCACCCGGCCGGCTCTCGCGGACCCGGCCGGGTGGTCGAGCGGCCCCGACCTCGGTGGTCGTCACCTCGCACAGACCGGGTGGTCGGTCGCTCTGCCGAACCGGGCGGATCGTCGGTCGGCGTGCGGAGACGGGGCGGGGCGTTCGCCCATCTGCGCCCGTGCCGGCCGCGTCAACGCCCAGCCGCGCCATATCGGCAGCGTCAGCGCCCATCGGCACTCGTGGCCAGCCGCGCCTGCACCCGCCGGGCTCGTTGGGCCGCGTCGATGCCCGCCTACGTCAGGGCCCGCTCGTCAAGGCTTGGCCGCGTCATGGCCTGTGGTGTCAATGCCTGCCGTGTCCGGGCCGCCCTGTCAGCGCCCGGCCGCGTCGGAGGATGGCCGCGTCAGGCACTGGCCGGGTCAGAGGATGGCGCGTAGTTGGTCGGCGATGCCGGCGATGCGGCCGAGGACGCCGTTCACGAAGCGCGGCGAGTCGTCGGTGGACAGGGTCTTCGCCAGTTCCACGGCCTCGTCGATCACGACCGCGGCCGGTACGTCGGCGGACCACAGCAGCTCGTACAGGCCCATCCGGAGCACCGCGCGGTCCACTGCGGGCATCCGCTGCAGTGGCCAGCCCTCGGAGTGCTCGGCCAGGATTTCGTCGATCCTCGGTCGGTGCGTGGTGACGCCCTCGACGAGGGTGACCGTGTAGTCGTTGACCGGTGGCAGGTCCGGTTCGCCTACCCGTTCGGCGAGCATGGTGACCGGGTCGGCGTTGCGGATGTCGGCTTCGTACAGAATGTCCACCGCGCGTTTGCGGGCCTTGCGGCGTGCGCCGCTGATCGGCCGCCCACCGCCACCGGCGGCGCGGCGATGTGCGCCGGCCGGTGTCGGATCAGGCGTTGACACGGCCCAGGTACCGCCCGTCACGGGTGTCGACCTTGACCTTCTCGCCGGTGGAAACGAACAGCGGCACCTGGATCTCGGCACCGGTCTCCAGCGTCGCCGGCTTGGTGCCGCCGGTGGACCGGTCGCCCTGCAGGCCCGGGTCGGTGTGCTGGATGATCAGCTCCACCGACGCCGGGAGTTCCACGTACAGCGCGACACCCTCATGGGTGGCGACCATCGCGGACGAGTTCTCCAGCAGGTAGTTGGCCGCGTCGCCGACAGTGTCCTTGGGCACGGTCAGCTGGTCGTACGTGTCCGTGTCCATGAACACGAAGTCGGTGCCGTCCAGGTACAGGTAGGTCATCTCGCGCCGGTCGACGGTGGCGGTGTCGACCTTGGTGCCCGCGTTGAAGGTGCGGTCGACCACCTTGCCGGACAACACGTGCTTGAGCGTCGTGCGCACGAACGCACCGCCCTTGCCCGGCTTGACGTGCTGGAACGACACGACGGACCAGAGCTGGCCGTCCAGGTTCAGGACCAGGCCGTTCTTCAAGTCGTTGGTGGTGGCCACGGCTGTAGCTTCTCCTGTCGCGGGTGGAACGGGATTGGGCGTGCTCGCCGGCCGCTCACACGACGACGAGATCCTTGGTGGTCAGGGTCAGCAGCTCCGGTCCGGTTTCCCGGACCACGAGGGTGTCCTCGATCCGCACTCCGCCGCGCCCCGCGAGGTACACCCCGGGCTCGACGGTGACCGCCATGCCGGCAGCGAGTCTACCGTCACCGGTCCTGGACAACGTCGGTGCCTCGTGGATCTCCAGTCCGACCCCGTGGCCCAGGCCGTGCAGGAACTGCTCGCCGTAGCCCGCGCCGTCGATCACGTCGCGGGCGGCGGCGTCCACATCGCTCACCTCGGTGCCCGGCGCCAGCGCGGCCCGGCCGGCGGCCTGGGACTCGGCGACCAGCCGGTAGAGGTCCCGCTGCCAGTCGGCCGGCTCGCCGAGCACGAGCGTGCGGGTCATGTCGGAGTGGTAGCCGTCGACCAGGGCGCCGAAGTCGAGCTTCAGCAGGTCGCCGGTGGCCAGTTCCCGGTCGGTCGGGCGGTGGTGCGGCACGGCCGAGTTCGGCCCGGACGCCACGATCGACTCGAACGAGATCGCGGCGGCGCCGTTGTCCAGCATCCGGCCCTCCAGGTCGCGGCTGACCTCCCGTTCGGTCCGGCCCGGTCGCAGCCCGCCCTGTTCCAGCAACTCGGTCAGGGCGCGGTCGGCGGCGGCGCAGGCCATCCGCAGCGCCTCGATCTCGCCTTCGTCCTTCAGCAGGCGCAGCCGTTCCACATGGCCGGGCGCCCGGACCAGTTCGACCTCGCCGGCTTGGTCGGTGAGCGCCGTCAACTGGTCGACGGTGACGCGGTGGCTCTCGAAACCGGTGCGCCGGTAGGCGCTCGCGTCGGTGGCCACCCTGGCCATCAGCGCGAGATCGGAACCCCGGTTGATGAGCCGTTCCAGTTCGGGGACCTGCCGTTCCGACTGGGTGAGGTAGCGGCCGTCGGTGCACAGCAGCGTTCTGGCCTCGGCTCCGGGTCCGTCGGCCGCGGCGACGACGAGCACGGCGTTGGAACCGGTGAATCCGGTGAGGTAGCGGATGTTCAACAGGTCGGTGATGAACAGCGCGTCCAGTTCGGCCGCGCGCAGTTCCTGGCGCAGCGCTTCCCTGCGCGTCACGTGTTGTTCGGGCACACGGCCGAGCCTAGTGCGGAAAGTGCCGGTGGGACACGGGTCGGCTACTCGCCGGTCACCTGCCGAACGGGTCGTCGTACGCTGGGGCGATGCAACCCTGGCTGGTGCGCGGCGGCGCGATGGCCGTGGTCTATGCGGCCGCGGAGACCGTGCTCGCGAAGGTGCAGGTGACCGCTCCCGGCGCCGGTTCGGTGCTGGACCCGGTGGTGCTGGCGCTGCTGGTCGGCGTCGGCCTGTTCTGGGGCGGCGTCGACGGCTGGCTGCGCAGACCGCGCGGGGGCATGCAGTGGTTCTATGCGGGACTGATCGGCGGCGTCCTGGCCGGCCTGCTCAGCGTGATCGCCAGGGCGGTCTTCGTGGACCAGACCGGAGTGTCGGCGCTGGGTTCCGCGCTGACCGGCGACGCCGCGTTCATCGCCCTGCTGATCATGCTGCCGGCGGCGGTCGGTGTCGCGGTCGGCAGCCGGCTGCAGCCGCCGGAGCGTCAGGGCCGCAGGCCGCTCAGGTCGGTCCCGCGCGGGTAGGAGTCCCAGGTCTGGGCGCTGATCGTCTGGACCGGTGACGAGTTCAGCTGCGCCACCGCGGCCGAGCCGACCACCCACAGTTTGCCGTCGTCCAGCCGGAAACCAACTGGCCGGCCGGTGGCCGACACGGCGGCGGCGCCGGGCCGCAGGTGGGCTTCGACCGGCAGCGACGTGACGGCCGTGGGCGGCGTGTCGACCATGCCGGCGGCCAGGGCCAGCGCGACCGTGCGGCGCTCCACCTCGACGAGGTGGTCACCGACGACGATGTCGACCGTGCGGTCCGGCGCCGGCACGGCGAAGCCGTCCAGCAGCGCCAACGCGGCCGACCTGGTACGGCAGGCGTGCAGGCCGTCCACATCCACGCCGAAGTGCTGCAACCCGTCCGGGCCCGCCGCGACACCGGTGGCCCGGACCACGTCCAGCGGCACCAGCCCGCACGGGTCCGCCGGGTCGACCGGTGCGTGGCCGTCCGCCGTGCGCACCAGGCCGGGGCCTTCGCGCTGCGGGCCGGGAATGGTGATCGGCTGGTACGGGTGGCCGGTGAAACCCGCGTCCCAGAACGTGATCGTGGTGCCGCCGTTGGTGTCGCTGGCGATGGCGAACGCCTGCAGCGCGTCCACCCACATCCAGTCCGACGTCGTCGCGTCGGCCACCGACCGGGTGCGCACGCCGGTCGCGCTGATCACGGACGCGAAACCCTGTGGTCCCAACGCCTGCACGCCGCGCCGGAACGCCGGGTCCGGGGACCGCAGCACGAACTGGCCCGCACCGTTCTGCGCGGTCGCGGCACCGGTCGTGTCGGTGAACATGAGGTAGAACATGCCGTTCAGGTACAGGGCGGAGGGCTGGCCGGCGCCGTAGATGTTGGCGTGCGTGACGTCGCCCGCGGCCGACACGATGGGCGCGCCGCCGTTGGCGCGGGTCCAGTGGACGCCGTCGGTACTGGTGGCCAGGCCGATGGCGTTGCGGTCGCCGTGCGGGTCGAATGTGCCGGTGTAGTAGAGGTAGTAGACGCCGTTGACATCGATGACCGACGGGTCGCAGGTGTGCAGGCGGTCGAAACCGTTGGGGCTGTTGGTGAACACGGCCTGGCCGGGGTGGCCGTTCGGGGCGGTGAACGGGCCGTTGGGCGAGGTCGCAGTGGCGTACAGGATCTGGTCGCCGGGCCGGGCGGCGCCGGGCAGTTGGCTGCACCACCACATCCGGTACGCGCCATTGGTTTCCAGCACGGACGGCGCGTAGTTGTAGGGCGCCGCCGGCCCACCGGACGCGATGACGCCCGCGCTGCTGCGCGCGTGCCCGGTGGCGAGCGTGACGGTCGGCGGCGCGCCGGGCGACTGCGGCGCATCGCCGTGATCGCCGGGCAGCACCGCCTTCGACCCTTCGGCCTGCGGTATCGCGGTGCCCGAACACGCGGCCAGCAGCACCGTCGCGAGGATGGCACCGAGTGCGGCGCTGGCGGCCCGCCGTCGTCGCGGTCCGGACGGCCCGACCGTCAGGTTGGGTCTCGGCATCCCGCTACGACCTCCACGCCACCCGGATTCGGGCGGCGGCCCTCGCAGCCCACGACAGTGTACGGACGTTCATCACTCAGTTGGGTGAAGCGGGGTGGTTCACCACAAGGTGTGGTGAACCACCCGCCTTGCCCGCCACGAGTTCGATCTCGAAGCCGTCCGGGTCCTCCAGGTAGGCCGCGTACTGGTGGTCGCCGCCGGCGTGCGGGTCCCGATCGGCGAACAGCAGCCGCCATCCCCTGCCGGTCGCCGCCGCCACCAGGTCGTCGACGGCTGCCGGATCGGCCACGTGCAGGGCGAGGTGGTTCAGCCCGGGGCGCAGCCGGTCGTGATCGGTCGCGCTGCGGTCCGGCGACGCCTCGACGACCACGTAGGTGTCGCCGCGCCGCCAGCTCGCGCCGTCCGTCCACCGCTGGAACGGCTGCCAACCCAGTCGGGTGAACAGCCAGCCGAGTGACCGTTCGGATCGGGCCAGGTCGGGCACCCACAGCTCGACATGGTGCAGCGCACCGGCCGGCTCGGCCAGCGCGGTGAACACCCGGTGCGGGCCGCCGTGGTAGCGCCCCTCGCCGACCGCCACCATGCCCAGCCGGTCGGCCACCGCGAGGCTGGCCTTGTTCTCCCGGTGCACCAGCGACCACACCGCGGGCAGGCCGAGCCCGCGCCTGCCGTGCGCCAGGACCGCGGTCGCCGCCTCGGTGGCCAGGCCCCTCCCCCAGTACTCGGTGGCCAGCAGCCAGCCCATCTCCACCAGGTCGCCGGGCAGGTGCGCGGAGGGCCACAGGTGGACCAGACCGGCGACGGCGCCGTCCAGGTCCACCACCCAACTGCCCATGCCGGGCAGCATCTGCCGGGTCAGCCTGCGGTCCACCAGGTTTCGGACGGCGTCCCGGTTCGGCACATCGTTGGCGAAGTAGCGGGTCACGGCCCGATCGGTGAACACCGGCACCAGTGCCTCGACGTCGTCGGCCGTCAACGGGCGCAGGCGGAGCCGGTCGGTGGTCAGTTCGGGTGGCGGTTCTGGCACGACGGACATGATGCCCACCCGCGCCGACCGGCGCGATAACGTCCCGGGTCTGGGGAGGTGCCGAATGGCGGACGCGGGCGCGGTACGGGTGCGGGACATCGATCCGGCGAAGGTGCTGGCGTCCGGCTCGGTGGGGCCGTACCTGCCCCGGGACGTCGACACGGAACTGGACGACGCCCTGGCGGTGAGCCGGATCGTCGTGCTGGCACACGGGCACGCGTCCGGCGCCCGCCGCAGCGCCTACGAAGCGCTCCGCCGCAACGTGCCCGATGCCCTGCTGTACGTCGATCCGGACCTGCTCCCGGCGGCCTCGAACCTCAGCGACGTGACCATCGTGATGTGGGTGGACATCGGCAAGGCGCCGCCACGCCCTGCCGGCGGACTCGACTCGCTGTTCTCCTGGGCGAGGGTCGGCTCGAACCGGCGGCTGCTGGTGATCGTGTCCGAGGACGGCGCTGAGTGGCGTGGCCTCGTCCGGGGCGAGGACATCACCGTGGTGCGGATGTCGGCGCGCCTGTCCGACCAGGAGTTGGCCGACGCGGCCACCCGGGTGCCCAACGATCCGTTCACCATCGAGGAGTACGTCGACGGGCTGGCCGAGCGGAGCAGCCCGAGATCGGGTGCCGATCCGGATGCCCGCCGGCGGCACGCGGCCGACTACCGCGCCGACACCGACGACGGCGACGACCGGTTGGGCATCACGGCGGACGTGGAGATGCTCGCCGATCTGGTGGCGTCGCGGCTGATCGAGCCGCCGCTGTCCATCGGCCTGTTCGGCAACTGGGGTTCGGGCAAGAGTTTCTTCATGCGGCGCATGCGGGACCGGGTCCGCACGCTGGAGTCGATCGCCAGGACGGCGGAGCAGGCGGCCGGGCGGCGGGGTGCGGCGGTGTCGTCGTACTGCTCCGCGGTCCGGCAGATCACGTTCAACGCGTGGCACTACGCCGAGGCCAACCTGTGGGCGAGCCTGGCGACGCACATCTTCGACAACCTGGCGGCCGGCGGGTCGGACGACGACCTGCGGCGGCGGGCCGACGACCTGGCCGAGCGCCGCCACCAGGAGGACTCGCTGCTGGACCAGTTGAGCACCGTGCGGATGGAACGGCTGGTGCTGGCCAGGCGGCAGGAACAGCAGGCGGCGGCCGCGCGCCGGCCGGCGGCGGTTGCGAAGGCGTTGCTGGACAAGCTGACCGACGACGACCGGTCGTGGATCGCGGCCGAACTGGGTGTCGACGAACCGCAACTGGACGACGCGCGCCGGTTCGCCGACGAGTTCACCGGCACGGTGGGGCAACTGCGCGCGCTGGGCCGGGACCTGCGCCGCGATCCGGTGCCGCACCTGGTGTTGGGTGCCGGGGTGGTCGCTGTCCTGGTGCTGGCCGGGGTGATCGGCTGGACCGGGTGGTCGGGACTGGCCGGTGGGCTGGCCGTCGCCGCGACGGTGGCCACCGGGCTGGCGCGGGCACGGGCGGCGCTGGCCCGCATCCGCCGCACCGTCCACGACATCGATGCCGGTGGACCGGCCGAGCAGACCGGCAGGCGGATCGCGGCACTGGACGGCGAGGAACAGCGGCTGTCCCGTGCCGTGGCCGAACTCGCCACCACGCACGACGTGACCACGTTCGCCGAGTCCCGGCAGGGCAGCGACGAGTACCGCCAACACCTCGGCGTGGTGTCCGCGTTGCGCCGCGACCTCACGACATTCGCCGCGATGCTGGCCAGGGAGCGGGACGCGGCGCGGCAGGCGACGGACGACACCGAGGGGGAACCCGCCGGGATCGAGCGGATCGTGCTCTACGTCGACGACCTGGACCGGTGCCCGCCGACCGTGGTGATCCAGGTGTTGGAGGCCATCCATCTGTTGCTGGCGCTGCCGGTGTTCGTCGTGGTGGTCGGTGTGGACGCCCGCTGGCTGACCAGGGCGATCCGCCAGCACTACGCCACGATGCTGGACGCCTCCGGCGACTGGGCCGGCCGCGACGACGCCCTGGCCGCGAACTACCTGGAGAAGATCTTCCAGATCCCGTTCGCGCTCTCCCCGATGGGCCAGGCCGGGTTCAACCACCTGATCCGCGGGCTGAGCGCGTCGGCGCCCGGCGTCGGCGAACCGGCCCGGCCGGCGCCGGGCGTGGTCAGCAGCATGCTGCGCGGCGAAACCCTGTCGCCGTCGCGGTTGCCCGGCCTGCGGACCGACGAGAACCAGCGGCCCACCGTGCGGCCGGCCGGCGGGCTGCTCGCCGAGCCGCGGCCGGAACGGTTGGAGGTGTATCAGCCCGAACTGGCGTTCCTGGAGTGCCTGGCACCGCTGGTGTCCTCGCCGAGGGCGGCGAAACGGCTGATCAACCTGTACCGGCTGGTGCGGGCCCGGCTGTCCGGTGCCGAACTGGACGCGTTCCTGGCGTTCGACAACCCGAACGCGCCCTACCGTGCCGTGCTGGTGCTGCTCGCCGCGCTGGTCGGCCATCCCGGTGAGGCACCCGAACTGTTCCGGGTGCTCGGATCGTCGGTGGGCACCGACGTGTTGCCGTCGATCCTGCGGCCGTTGCAGCACGGCAGCCCGTTGCATTCGGTGCTGGCCCGGCTGATCGAGGGCGACCCCGCGCTCGCGCCGCCCCGCCTGATCGCGGCCTACCAGCCGTGGCTGCCGCTGGTCGGCCGGTTCTCGTTCGCCTGAGCGGTCAGCCCTTGGGGTGGGCGGCCAGCCAGCGCAGTGCCAGCGGGTAGCCGTCAACGCCGAGGCCGAGGACCACGCCGGTGGCCACGGCGGAGAGGTAGCTGTGGTGGCGGAACTCCTCGCGGCGGTGCGTGTTGGAGATGTGCAGTTCGATCAGTGGTGCGGTGAGCTGGGCGCACGCGTCGCGCACCGCGACCGACGTGTGCGTCCAGGCGGCGGCGTTGAGCACCACGGGCCAGCCGGCGTCGGCGGCCTCGTGCAGCCAGCCGATCAGTTCGCCCTCGTGGTCGGTCTGCCGCACCTCGACGTCGATGCCGAGTTCGGTTCCGGTGTCCTGACACAGACGCACCAGGTCGGCGTGTGTGGTGCTGCCGTAGATGTCTGGCTCGCGCAGGCCGAGCCGGCCGAGGTTGGGGCCGTTGAGCACCAGGGCCTTCACCGTGACACCTCCGAGGTCGGCCCGGCCACGGCGGCGTACGCCGAGGTGAGCAGTTCCTGGGCGGGTCCGGCCAGCCTGCCGGGTCGGGCCAGGCCGTCCAGCACCACGAACCGGAGCGTGCCGGCTCTGGTCTTCTTGTCGTTGCGCATGCCCTCCAGCAGTTCGGGTAGCGCGTCGCCGTCGTAGGTGGTGGGCAGGCCGACCGAGGACAGGATCGCCTTGTGGCGGGCGGCAGTCCGCTCGTCCAGCCGGCCGGCCAGGCGGGCCAGTTCGGCGGCGAACACCAGGCCGACGCTGACCGCGGCGCCGTGCCGCCACCGGTACTGCTCGCGCCGCTCGATGGCGTGGGCCAGGGTGTGGCCGTAGTTGAGCACCTCGCGCAGGCTGGACTCGCGCAGATCGGCGGACACCACGTCGGCCTTCACCTGGATGGAGCGGCGCACCAGCTCGCCGAGCACGTCGCCGGTCGGGTCGAGCGCCTTCTCCGGATCGGCCTCGACGAGGTCGAGAATGACCGGGTCGGCGATGAAGCCCGCCTTGATCACCTCGGCCATGCCGGCGACGATCTCCTCGCGGGGCAGGGTTTCCAGCGTGACGAGGTCGGCGAAGACGCCGGCCGGTTCGTGGAAGACGCCGACCAGGTTCTTGCCGGACTCGGTGTTGATGCCGGCCTTGCCGCCCACGGCAGCGTCGACCATGCCCAGCAGCGTGGTGGGCACGTGCACCACCCGCACGCCGCGCAGCCAGGTGCCGGCGACGAACCCGGCCAGGTCGGTCGCGGCGCCGCCGCCCAGTCCGATCACGGCGCCCTGCCGGTCCAGCCCGATCCTGCCCAGCACCGAGTAGCAGAACTCGGCCACCGCCAGGGATTTCCCGTCCTCGGCGTCGGGCACCTCCAGCCGGTACGCCTCGGTCCCGCACTCGTCGAGCTCGATGCGCATCACCTCGGCGATCGAGGCGAGGCTGGGCTGGTGCAGGATCACGGCCTTGGAGCTGTCGGCCACCGACGACGCGATCCAGCCGAGCAGGCCCCGGCCGACCAGCACCTCGTACGGCCGTTCCGCGCTGACCGCGATCCGCACCGGCTCGGTCATCGGTCCCCGTTCCCGATCGCGGCGAGGACCTCCGCCACGATCTCCTCCGGCGGCAGGGTGTCGGTGGCCACCTCGACGGCGGCGACCTCCCGGTAGAGGGGTAGGCGGGCGTCCAGCAATGCCTTGAAGGTGGCCCTCGGGTTGACGCCGGCCAGCAGCGGCCGGGCGGTGGACAGGCCGGTGCGGCGCACGCCCTCGGCCATGCCGACGCTGAGGAACACCACGGTGTGCCCGGCCAGCGCGGCCCTGGTCCGCTCGGACAGGATCGCGCCGCCGCCCAGCGCGAGGACGCCGGTGTGCTCAGCCAGTGCCGTGGCCACGGCGGACTCCTCCATCGCCCGGAACACCGGTTCGCCGTCGGTGGCGAAGATGTCGGTGATCGGCTTGCCGGCCGTGGTGGCGATGTCGTCGTCGACATCGCGGAACGGCAGGTCCAGGCGCTGCGCGAGCAGCTCCCCGACGGTGGTCTTGCCCGCGCCGGGCGGGCCGATGACGACGACCGGTCCGTTCACCACCGCTGCTCCGTTGCCTCGACGTAGGCCCGCGCGTTGCGGGCGGTTTCGGCGACCGAGTCGCCGCCGAACTTCTCCAGCGTCGCGTCGGCCAGGACCAGCGCGGCCATCGCCTCGGCCACCACACCGGCCGCCGGCACCGCGCACACGTCCGACCGCTGGTTGATCGCCACCGCGGCCTCGCCCGTCACGACATCTACTGTGGACAGTGCACGCGGGATGGTGGAGATCGGTTTCATCGCAGCGCGGACCCGCAGCGGTTCGCCGTTGGTGATACCGCCCTCCAGCCCGCCGGCATGGTTGGACCGCCGGTGCACACCCTTGGCCCCGGCCGCGCCGGCACCCGGCTCGATCTCGTCCTGCGCCTTGCTGCCCCGCGAGCGGGCCACCTCGAAGCCGTCACCGATCTCGACGCCCTTGATGGCCTGGATGCCGAGCATGGCGGCGGCCAGGCGGGAGTCCAGCCGCCGGTCCCAGTGCACGTGGGCGCCCAGGCCGGGTGGCAGGCCGTGCACGACGACCTCGACGATGCCGCCCAGCGTGTCGCCGTCCTTGCGGGCGGCGTCCACCTCGGCGACCATCGCCTCCGTCGTGGCGGCGTCCAGGGCGCGAACCGGGCTGCTGTCGATGATGTCCAGGTCGTGCGGGCCGGGCAGCGCGCCGTGCTCGGCACTGACCGAGCCGAGCGCGACGACGTGGCTGAGCACCTCCACGTCCAGCACCTGCCGCAGGAACGCCCTGGCCACGGCCCCGAGCGCGGTGCGTGCCGCGGTCTCCCGGGCGCTGGCCCGTTCCAGGACGGGACGTGCGTCGGTGAAGCCGTACTTGAGCATGCCGGGCAGATCGGCGTGACCGGGCCGCGGCCGGGTCAGCGGCGCGTTGCGGGCCAACCCGTCGAGCACGTCCGCGTCGACCGGATCGGCCGCCATCACCTGCTCCCACTTGGGCCACTCGGTGTTGCCGATGCGCACCGCGACCGGTCCACCCATCGTGCGGCCGTGCCGGATGCCGCCGATCACCTCGATCTCGTCGGCCTCGAACTTCATCCGGGCACCGCGGCCGTAGCCGAGCCGTCGGCGGGCCAGTTGGGTGGCGATGTCGGCGGTGGTGATCCCGACGTCGGCCACCATGCCTTCCAGCACCGCCACCAGCGCGGGTCCGTGCGACTCACCTGCGGTCATCCAACGCAACACCGTTTGATCCTCCCACGCTGGGCAGACGGGCTGGTCGCGGCGTCCTGTGGTCCGGCTCAACCGGCGACGGACCGGCTGAGCGAATGCCGCGCCGGCATGGCAGTACGAGCCGACGCGGACACGGCCAACCCGGGCCAGCCGCGGACCCCTCCTGCCGAACCGGGAAACGCGGCCAGGTCGGGCGCCACATTGCCCACGCCCGACAAGCCAAGCCGCGCCGGGCGCATCCGACCGGGGCGTTCCGGAAACGCGGCCAGATCGGCCGCCACATTGCCCACGCCCAACAAGCCAAGCCGCGCCGGGCGCATCCGGCCGAGCGTCGGTGCGGGATCGGACTGGCGGGCAGCCCGTGGTGGCTCAGCCGGCGGCGAGTAAGTGGCCGCCGGGGAATGTCGCGACGAGCCAGGTGGCGGCGAGCAGGCCGGGGCCGTGTGGGGCGGCGGCGGCTCGGGTTGCCGCTGCCAGTAGTGCGGTCAGCACGGCCGCCAGCGTGGCCGCCACCGCCAGCGCCGCCCAGCCGACCGCGCCGAGCACCGCGCCCAGGCTGCCGGCGAGCTTTACGTCGCCGCCGCCCATCGCATGTGGTGCCCGCCACCGGATCAGCGCGTGGGCGCCGCCGAACAGCACCGCGCCGGCCGCCGCGCGCGGGCCGATACCGGGATCGGGGCCGGTAGCGGCGGCCAGGCCGACCGCGAGACCGAGCACCGGGTAGGCGGGCAGGGTGAGGGCGTCGGGCAGTCGGCGGCGGGCCAGGTCGGCGGCCACCAGCGGGACCGCGAACCAGCTGAGCAGCAACGGAACGGGCAGCCACCAGGACGGCAGCAACCCGGTGGCCGACCGCCAGCCGAGGAACGCGGACAGCCCGGCGCAGCTGACTTCGCACCATGGTGGGCGGCAGGCGATGCCGGAGCGGCGCACGGCGATCCGGCCGAGCGTGCCGGCGACGGTTCCGGCCAGCGCGCAGCCGGCGACCACGAGGAGGTTCACGGCGCCACCTCGACAGGACGACGGCGAGCCAGCGGAAGGACGACGACGCTGCCGGGCACGACGGGATTCACGGGGCGACCCCGACGAGACGATGGCTGACCGGCACTACCGGACACGACGACACTCACGAAGCCACCCCGACGAGAGGGCGGTGGGCCGGCGCTACCGAGCACGGCGGCGACGTTCCTGGCGCCCACCCTGACGAGACCGTGGGCGGCCGGTGCTGCCGGCGCAGCGGCCAGGTTCACCGGACCACCTCGACAGGGTGATGGTCAGCCAGCAGGCGCGTGACCGCACTGCCGGCAACGGCGATGAGGCCCAGGGCCACCAGGACGAGGGCGCGGCAGGCGATCGCGCTCCGGACGGGACAGGAGAGGTTCATGGACTCAGCGTGGCGGGATCGGCGCCGAGGATCGGGCAGGTGATCGGCGGGCCGCGCGTGTCGTCCGTTGGGTGGTCGAGTCGCGTTGCGCCGGGTGGTTGTTTCCTGGACACGAAACAGCGGCGAGCCTTGACACTCCCTCACTGAGGAGAGCATCCTCCCGGACCAACTGGTCTAGACCGGAACGTACCAATGATGATCGGCCTGGGCGAGGGTGGAGTCCCTGTGACCTGCGACGGGAGGCACCGTGACCAGTGAGGCGCGCAGCGGGCCGATCAACGGCGCGCACGCCGGCGCGCAAATGGTCGAACCAATCCGGATCGTGGACGGTCCGCGGCCGAAACACGTACAGCTACGCGAGATCCTGCGGCGGCTGATCGAGAACGAGCTCCCGCCCGGGTCGGCGATCCCGTCCGAGCGGGAACTCGCCGAGCGGTACGGCGTCTCCCGGCTGACCGTCCGGTCGGCGGTGGCCCGGCTGGTCACCGACGGGCTGCTCGTCACCGTGCGCGGCAAGGGCACCTACACCATGCAGCGGCGCATGGAGTTGCAGCTCTACCTCATGTCCTTCACGTCGGACATGCGCCGCCGCGGGCTGACCCCGTCCACCGAGGTGATCGACACCGCCGAGCTCATCCCGCCGCCCGGCACGGCGACCGCGCTCCGGCTGCCGCCCGGCACGGCCGCCTACCACCTGTGCCGGCTGCGTCGGGCCGACGGGACACCACTCGCCGTGGAACGCGGCTGGTACCACCGCGGCTACCTGCCCCGCCTGCTCGACCTCGATCTGACCGACTCGCTCTACACCCAACTCGCCGAACACGGTGTCGTGTTCGATCATGCGACGCAGACCGTCTGGTCCGAGGGCGCGGACCGGGAGACGGCGGAACTGTTGGGCATCCGGTCGGGTACACCGTTGTTGGTGTTCCGCCGGATCTCGACCAGGAACGGCGCACCGGTGGAGGACATGACGTCGTGGTACCGGGGTGACCACTACCAGGTGACGATGCAACTCGACCGGACGATCCCGGAGTCCGGCGCGTTCGCCGACCGGAACTGAACGAAGGGAGCCACATGGCGGAACGACGGGTCACCGTGGGCAGCAAGGTGGGCCTGCACGCCCGGCCGGCGGCACTGGTGGCGAAGGCCGCCGCGGCGCAGCCGGTGCCGATCACCATCCGGAAGGGTGACGGAGCGCCGGTGACGGCGGGCAGCGTGCTCAAGCTGATGACGCTGGGCGCGTCGTGCGGTGACGAGGTCGTGCTGGCCGCCGAGGGCGACGGCGCGGACGCGGCGCTGGACGAGATCGCGGCCCTGGTCGCGGCCGATCTCGACGCGAAGTAGCCGTCAGAGCGGCAGGGACAGCGTGGTCCCGGTGGCCGACTTCAGCGCTGAACGCATGACTTCCTTCGGTGCCGGCTTGCCGGTGAACTGCTCGACCTGGCCGAACGCCTGGTGCAGCAGCATGTCCAGACCCGTGGCCAGACGCCCGCCGGCGGCCGCCATCGCCTCGGACAGCGTCGTCGGCCACGGGTGGTAGATCACGTCCAGCACGCACGGCGCCACCGCCAACGCCCCGGCACACGACTCCACCGCCGCCGCCGGAACGGTGCTCACCACCAACTCGCACGAACCCGCCACGGCGGCGAAGTCCACCCCGGACCACTGCCGCACGTCGACAGCCAGGCCGACCCGCGACGCGGTCCGCACCACATCCGCCGCCCGCGCCGGGTCACGCACCACCACGATCACCGAACGCACCCCGAGATCCGCCAGACCCGCCACCGCGGCGGCGGCCGTGCCACCGGCGCCGAGCAACAGGGCCGGTCGGCCGCCAGAACGGTAACCGGCAGCGGTCAGCGCACCCGTCACCCCGGCCACGTCCGTGCAGTCGGCGCGCCACCCGTCGGGCAACCGCACCAGGGTGTTCGCCGCACCGACGGCGGCAGCCCGGGACGTCCGGACCGACGCGAACGCCAGCGCGGCCTTCTTACCCGGCATCGTGACCGCCAGACCGGCCCACTCCGGACCGAGGCCACCGACCAGACCGGGCAACCCGGCCGCGTCCACCTCGATCCGTTCGAACGTCCAGTCCGCGAGGCCGAGTTCGGCGTACGCGGCGCCGTGCAGGACCGGGGACAACGAATGCGCCACCGGCGAGCCGAGGACGGCAGCCCTCATGTCAGAAGACACCGTTCCTGATCGCCAACTGGACGTTCTTGTTGTGCTGCGTCAGGTTCGTCGCGAAGCACGAGCTGTGGTCCTTCTCGCACACCACGAAGAACAGCCACGGGCCGGCAGCCGGTTGGGTGGCGGCCTGGATGGCGTCGGCGCTGGGGCTGGACACCGGGGTCGGCGGCAGGCCGGCGTTGGCGTAGGTGTTGTAGGCGCCCGCCTTCGGGCGCTCGGTCGGTGACGTGGCCACCATCGGGCGGTCCAGGCCGTAGTCGACCGTGGCGTCGGACTGGAGTTCCATGCCCTGCTGCAACCGGTTGTAGAACACCCGCGCGATCTTGGGCATGTCGGCCGTCGTACCCGCCTCACGCTCCACAATGGATGCCAGGGTGAGCACCTGGTACGGGCTGAAACCGGAGTTCTGCTGGCTGGTCGACGGCAGGCCGGCCGCCTGCAACTGCGCCGACGACTGGTCCATGATCCGCTTGATGGTCTGCGCGGCCGTCTCGCCCGGCTTCAGGTTGTAGACGCCGGGCATGATCAGGCCCTCCAGGCGGTGCTTGGCATCCGCGCTGGTCACGCTGGGGATCGCCCAGTCCGGCACGCCCAGGGTGGCCGGGTCGGTGCTCTCGATCGCGGACCGCAGCTGCGCCACCGTCACGCACGTCTTCTTGCCGTCCAGCGTCGCGCAGGTGGCCTCGGAGATGTGGGTCAGGATGCCGGGGCTGACCTTCCCGGAGGTGCTGGTCGTGTCGTCCAACTGCTGACCGCTCTTGATCTCCAGCAGGCCGACCCGGCTCGCCGCGGTGGTGATCAGGCGGGCGGCCGCCGCGCCGGACATGTGCTCCTTGAGCACGTAGAAGCCGGGCTGCACGCTGGCCACCGCCGTGTTGGTCTCGCTCGCCTTCACGAACGCGCCCGAGCTCCGCACGATCCCGGCCTGCACCATGTCGTCGCCGATGTCGCTGGTGGTGTCGCCGGGGTTGACCTCGAACACCACGTTCTTGGTGCCCGAACCGACGTAGTCGGGATAGTTGCCGATGCCCATGAACTGCTGCACGCCCAGGTAGGCGCCGACCGCGATGACCACCACCAGTGCCCCGACGATGGACCACTTCAGGCCGGTGCGCTTCTTGCGCTTGCGGGGCGGGCGGCCACGGCGGCGAGTCTTGCCGGACTCGCGGTGGTCGTCCTCGGAGAGGTCGTCGAACAGTTCGAGGCCGTCGTTCACGACGACACCTCATCGGAACCGGGCCCGGCGCGCAAGGCCGCGGTCCGCCCATCGATCCAGCCCTGCAGGATCTCCACCGCGGCGGCCTGGTCGACCACGGCCCGCTGCTGGCGGCCCTTCACCCCCCGGGTGGACAGCATCCGGGCCGCCGTCACGGTGGTCAGCCGCTCGTCGGCCAGGCGCACCGGCACCGGGGCGATCCGACCGGCCAAGGCCTCCGCGTACGCCTGTGCGGTCAGCGCGGCCGGACCGGTCCGGCCGGCCAGCGTTCTCGGCAGGCCAACGACCACTTCGACCACCTCATGCTCCTCGACGAGGGCGGCGATCCGGTCGAGATCGCGGCCAGCCCGCTCATCCCTCGACAGGGTAACGAGTGGGGTGGCCAGAACCGGGCTCGGATCACTGAGGGCAACACCGACCCGGACAGAGCCGACATCGACGCCCAGTCGCCTCCCCCGACCGGGGTCTTCGACACCGGGGCGGTCCGGACCTCGTCCGACCGCCCCGGTGTCCCGCTCACGTCGTGGCCGCCTACTCACGCAGGCCAGTGTCGCTCACCGCGCGGCCAACCCGGCGCGGAGCGCCTCGATCGCCGAGGGCACACCGTCCGGCCGGCTGCCGCCGCCCTGCGCCAGGTCCGGCTTGCCACCGCCGCGCGCCTCGATCGCCTGCGCGAACGACGGCACCAGCTTGCCCGCCGCGACGCCCTGCTCCCTGGCCGCCGCCGTGGTGGCCACCACGAAGTTGACCTTGCCGTCGGTCGCCGAGAACAACGCCACCACGCCGGGCCGCTCGCCCAGCCGGTTGCGCACCTCGCCGGCCAGCGTGCGCAGGTCGCCGCCGCCCACGCCGTCCGGCACCGCCGTGGCGACCAGCGTGACACCGGACACGTCCACCGCACCGCCGGCCAACTCGCCCGCGGACGACAGCAGTCGCTCGCCGCGCAGCCGCTCGAGTTCCTTCTCCGCGTCGCGCAGCCGGCCGACCAGCGCCTCGACCCTGGCCGGCACCTCGCTGTCGGGCACCTTCAGCATCAGCGCCAGGTTCTGCACCAGCGCCCGCTCCTTCGCCAGGTACTGGAACGCCTCCAGGCCGGTGTACGCCTCGATGCGCCGCACACCGGAACCGATGGACGACTCACCGAGCAGCGCGATCGACCCGATCTGCGACGAGTGCTCGACGTGCGTGCCACCGCAGAGTTCGCGCGACCACGGGCCGCCGATCTCCACCACGCGGACCGTCTCGTCGTAGGTCTCCCCGAACAGCGCCAGCGCGCCGAGTTCCTGTGCGCCGCCCATCGACGTGAAGACCACGCGCACCGGCAGGTCCTGGCGGATCGCCAGGTTGGAGACCTCCTCGATCTCGCTGCGGGTCTCCGGCGACAACCCGCCCTGCCACGCGAAGTCCAGCCGCAGGTAGCCGGGCTTGTTGTAGGAGCCGCTCTGCAGCGCGGTCGGGCCGAGTACCTGGCGCAGCGCCGCGTGCACCACGTGGGTACCGGAGTGGCCCTGCCGCGCGCCGGTCCGCCATTCCGGGTCGACCTGCGCGACCACCTGCTGGCCCTCGGTGACCCCGCCGCCGCGCACCCGCACCTGGTGCACCCACAGCTTGCGGGCCACCTTCTGCACGTCGAGCACCTCGAGATCGGTGCTGCCGCCGGTGATCACGCCCGAGTCGCTGTCCTGGCCGCCGGACTCCGCGTACAGCGGGGTGCGGTCCAGCACGATCTCGACGATCTCGCCCTCGTTCGCGTCCCGGACCCGCTCGCCGTCGCGGATGATGCCGCGCACGGTCGCCTCGGTGGTGAGCTGCTCGTAGCCGGTGAAGTCGGTCTCGCCCAACGCGAGCAGGTCGCGGTAGACCGTGCGGTCGCCGTGCCCGGTGCGCCGCTTCGCCGCGTCCGCCTTGGCCCGCTCCCGCTGTTCGGCCATCAGCCTGCGGAAGCCGTCCTCGTCGACGGTGAGGCCCTGTTCGGACGCCATCTCCAGGGTCAGGTCGATCGGGAAGCCGTAGGTGTCGTGCAACTGGAACGCCTTCGCGCCGGGCAGCACCTCGCCGCCCGCCCTGCGGGTCTCGTCGGCCGCCAGGTCGAAGATGCGCGAGCCGCTGGCCAGCGTGGTGAGGAAGGTGTCCTCCTCGGTGCGGATCACCGAGTCGATGCGCGGGAAGTCGGTGACCAGCTCGGGATAGGACGGGCCCATCTCGTCGCGCACCACCGCCGCGAAATCGCCGAGCACCGGCTCGTGCACGCCGAGCAGGCGCGAGGACCGGACGATGCGGCGCAGCAGCCGACGCAGCACGTAGCCGCGCGCCTCGTTGCCCGGCGTCACGCCGTCGCCGATCAGCATCACGCCGCTGCGCGCGTGGTCGGCGATCACCCGGAACCGGACGTCGTCGGTCTTGTCCGCGCCGTACCGCTTGCCGGACAGCTGTTCCGCCTTGGTGATCACCGAGCGGACCAGGTCGGTCTCGTAGACGTTCTCCACGCCCTGCAGGAGGGTCGCGACCCGCTCGATGCCCATGCCGGTGTCGATGTTCTTCGCCGGCAGCTCACCGATCACCGGGAAGCCCTTCTTCGGGCTCTGCTCACCCCGGATGTTCTGCATGAAGACCAGGTTCCAGATCTCCAGGAACCGTTCCTCGTCCACCACCGGGCCGCCGTCGCGGCCGTACTGCGGGCCGCGGTCGAAGAAGATCTCCGAGCACGGGCCGCACGGGCCGGGCACGCCCATGTCCCAGAAGTTGTCCTCCGCGCCGCGCCGCTGGATGCGGTGCTCGGGCAGGCCGGAGATGGCGCGCCACAGTTCGAACGCCTCGTCGTCGTCGTGGTAGACGGTGGGCCAGACGCGGTCCGGGTCGAAGCCGTAGCCGCCCTCGGCGACCGGGGACGTGATCAGCTCCCAGGCGAGCCGGATCGCGCCCTCCTTGAAGTAGTCGCCGAAGGAGAAGTTGCCGGCCATCTGGAAGAACGTGTTGTGCCGGGTGGTCTTGCCGACCTCGTCGATGTCCGGGGTGCGCACGCACTTCTGCACGCTGGTCGCCCGCGGCCAGGGCGGCGGCGCCTCGCCCAGGAAGTACGGCTTGAACGGCACCATGCCCGCGTTCACGAACAGCAGGTTGGGGTCGTCCAGGAGCAGGGAGGCACTGGGCACGACCGTGTGCCCGTTGCGTTCGAAGTGATCTCGGAAGCGCTTGATGATCTCGTGGGTCTGCACGTGGATTCCTCGCGGGAGCGGTGGACTACGGGACGCGGGGACGGCGAATGACCAGGCTCGCGCTACCGGCGAGCGTCAGCCATCCGCCCGGCGAGCTCGCGCGCCGGTCGAACGGCGGGCGGTGGGAGCACTGGCGCGCAGCGTCTGCTCGGCAGCGTGCAACGCGTGCCGAGGGCTCGGGTTGATGCCCGTTCGCCGTTCCACCGTCTCCGTCAGTTCCCGCTCGCGTTCGGCCATGCCGGCCCTGATGTCCGCACCGAAGGTGCCCAACGCGCCGGCCAGTTCGCCCAGCGCGTCACCAAGATTACCAGCGACACCGGCCGGAGTAGCCTGCCGCGCGGCCTGCCCCGCCTTGCGTGACACGACGACGCCCACCGCGACTCCGACGCCGAGCCAGAACAACCGTTTGGTCACTTCCTGCCTCCGCGTCGGCCCTTGCGGGAATGCCGGCCCGGTCCCTCCGCCGCGGCCTTGCGGCGCGCGCGGACCGCCCTGGAGATGCCGTAGGACAGCGCGGCCGCCTTCACCAGCGGGCCGCCCAGGGTCGCGGTGAACAGCGACGTCATGGCGGACACGTTGCCGGTGACCGCGCGGGCGTTGGCCGTGATGCCGTCCACCCGCTCCAACTGCGTGTTGACGTGATCGAAGGTGGTGTTGGCACCGTTGAACAGCGGGTCGGAGTTCTCCACGGCCTTGCGGATCGCGATCGTGGCTTCGTCCAGGGTCCGGCCCAGCTTGATCAGGGGCACCGCCAGCAGCAGCACCAGCAGCACGAAGGCGCCTGCGGCGACGAGTGCGGCGATCTGCCCTGCCGACACGGAATCCTCCCGGGGGAACGGCCTGACCGCGCAGGTCCGTGCCGCGCGATGGCGGTCAGGTTACCGCGCCGACCCCGGTCCAGCCCGACCGGCCGTGATCAACTGGAGGGCGCGTCGGCGTCCGTGCCCCGGACCACGCGCCGCAGCTTGGGCAGCCGCTCGGCGACCACCCGCTCGGCGCCGCGCTGGGTCGGCCGGTAGTAGTCGCGGCCGACCAGTTCGTCCGGCGGGTACTGCTGGGTGAGCACGCCGTCGGGTACGTCGTGCGGGTACCGGTAGCCCTGGGCGTTGCCCAGCCGGGCGGCGCCCGCGTAGTGGCCGTCGCGCAGGTGCGGCGGGACCGTGCCGACGGCACCGCCCTGGACGTCGGCCAGCGCCGCGTCGATGGCCGTCACGATCGCGTTGGACTTGGGCGCGGTGGCCAGGTGGACGGTCGCCTGGGCGAGCGCCAGGCGCGCCTCGGGCATGCCGATCAACTGGACGGCGGCGGCCGCGGCGGCGGCGGTCTGCAGCGCGGTGGGGTCGGCCATGCCGACGTCCTCGCTGGCGTGCACGACCAGCCTGCGGGCGATGAACCGGGGGTCCTCCCCCGCTTCGATCATCCTGGCCAGGTAGTGCAGCGCGGCGTCCACGTCGGAGCCGCGGATGGACTTGATGAACGCGCTGATCACGTCGTAGTGCTGGTCGCCGTCCCGGTCGTAGCGGACGGCGGCGCGGTCCACGGCCGCCTCGACGGTGGCCAGGCCGATCTCGTCGGCTCCGGTGGACGTGGCGGCCTCGGCGGCGGCCTCCAGCGCGGTGAGCGCGCGCCGGGCGTCCCCGACGGCCAGGCGCACCAGGTGGTCCTCGGCGTCGGCGGCCAGCCGCAGCGTGCCGCCCAGGCCGCGCGGGTCGGTCACCGCGCGCCGCACCAGTGCCCGCACGTCGTCGTCGGTCAGCGGCCGCAGTTGCAGCACCAGCGACCGGGACAGCAGCGGCGACACGACGGAGAAGGACGGGTTCTCGGTGGTGGCGGCCACCAGCAGGACCGTGCGGTCCTCCACGGCGCCCAGCAGCGCGTCCTGCTGGGTCTTGGAGAACCGGTGCACCTCGTCGATGAACAGCACCGGAGCCTGACCGCCCGACCGCAGCCGCAACCGCGCCTCGTCGATCACGGCCCGGACTTCCTTCACACCGGCGGACAGCGCGGAGAGCGCGACGAACCGGCGGCCGGTGGCCTGCGACACGAGGGTGGCCAGGGTGGTCTTGCCGGTGCCCGGTGGACCGTAGAGCAGCACCGAGGCCGGCGCCGCCCCCTCCACCAGCCTGCGCAGCGGAGCACCGGGGCCGAGTAGGTGGTCCTGGCCCACCACCTCGTCCAATGAGCTCGGCCGCATGCGTACGGCCAGTGGCGCACCGGGCCCGCCACCGGTCCCGGCGACGCCGGAACGCGAGCCCGTTGCGCCGTCCGGCTCATCCCCGAACAGACCGTCCTGCACGTTACGAGATGCTATGCGCCGACTACGACGGACATCCGAAGGCGGTACGCCACTCGCCGACTGTTAATCAGTATGTCGGCCCAATGGCTTTTCCTCGGTCGGCCGGACAGGTAGAACTAGACCCTATGTGTTGAGGGGGTGACTCTTGGTGTCCGACCAGCGGGACGGGCAGGTAAAGTTCCGCGACGTCTTCCGGGTCGGCGAGTTCCGGGCGCTGTGGTCAGCCCTAGTGCTGTCCATTGTGGGGGATCAACTCGCCAGGGTGGCGCTTGCCCTGCTGGTCTTCGCGCGCACCGATTCGGCGGCCCTGACGGCCCTGACGTACGCGCTCACGTTCCTGCCCGACATCGTCGGCGGACCGCTCCTGTCCGGGCTGGCCGACCGGTTCCCGAGGCGCGAGGTCATGGTCGTCGCCGACCTGTCCCGCGCCGGTCTGGTCGCGTTGATGGCCATACCCGGGATGCCGTTGGCCCTGGTGTGCGTGCTGCTGGTGATGGTGCAACTGCTCGCATCGCCGTTCAATGCGGCCCGTGGCGCGGTATTGCCCTCGATGCTGGTCGGCGACTCGTTCGTGGCCGGCCAGGCTGTGGTCAACATCACCTATCAGACGGGCCAGCTGTTCGGTTACGTCACCGGCGGCGTTCTCGTCGAGTTCACCGGGCCGTACGTGGCACTGCTCATCGACGCCGGCACGTTCATCGCGTCGGCTCTGCTGGTGCGGTTCGGCACAGCGTCCCGGCCGGCATCCCGTAACGCGGAGCCGGTGAGTCACGCGAAGGCGACCATCGCCTCGCTGCGCGCCGGCACCGATCTGGTGTGGCACGACCGCAATCTGCGCGCACTCGTCGGACTGGCCTGCATCTGCGGGTTCTACGTGATCGGCGAGGGGCTGGCCGTGCCGTATGCGCACGAGTTGGGTGGCGGTGCGCTCACGGCCGGACTGTTGTTCGCCGCGTTTCCCTTCGGCAACGCCCTGGGCATGGTGGCGCTGCTGCGACTGGTTCCACAACAGGGGCGGCTGCGGCTGCTCGGGCCGCTGGCCGTCGCGGCCTGTGCCGTGCTCATCGTGTGCCTGGCGCATCCGAACCTGGTCGGCACGTTGATCGTGCTGGCGCTGTCCGGAGCGGCGGCGTCCCACCAGACGGTCGCCGCTGCGGCTTTTGTCAGCGCTGTCCCGGATTCGAGCCGTGGCCAGGCGTACGGCCTGGCCAATACCAGCATCCGAGTGGCCCAGGGCCTGGGGGTGGTCCTGGCCGGCCTGGCGGCGGAAACACTCCCGCCGTCGATGGTCGTGGGGTTCTTCGGGGGGATCGGTGTGTTGGTGGCCTTGGCCGCCGCGGCGGCATATCACCGGTCCAGAAACGTTGTGTCGACCGCTCCTGTCGAAGCGTGACGACGCGACCGGCGCCGGTCATCGCGACGAAAACGCCGAGAGCCGTCCACCGAACACGAAGTGCTACCGCCAGATGATGTCCCGGGCCCAGATGATGTCCCGACCGTTGACCGAAATTGTCGTGTTCATCGGATTCCTCCACATTCAGCTGGCGACTACCGCGATATCGTCACCGCGATGTCTGGCCTGGTGGTCAGCTGACCACCAGGACGCGAGCAGCTAGGACACGCGCCAAATGATGTCCCATGGCCAGATGATGTCACTCATGGGCTCATAGCGGTACATAACGAATGTCAGCTCCTCTCGTGGTGACAGAGTGTGGTCACCCGATCGGCCCAATGCTTTGTGCGGTACACCGGGTGACCAGTCATGCCCTGTCGGCTACTGTCCATTGTGTGTCATCAGACGGGGGATCGTTAGTGGGCGGGGGGAAATCTCCGCAACGGAGTAGCTGGTTGGTCCGGTCGGCCCGGCGCTCGTGGCGCTGGTTCCGCCGGTGGCCGGTCTGGTCGTTGCGCAGCCCGGCCCTGTTGATGCTTGTCGCCGTGGAGATCATCGCACTTCTGGTCACCGCGGCAGTAGTTCCCCGTTTGCCGATCCGGCACACGGACTGGCTCATCTTCGCAGTCCTGGGCGTCGGATCAATCCTGCACATGGAACTGGTCCGAGGTGTGGAACGGATCCGGGAGGGAAACCGGGCAAACACCCCACACATGGACCTCAAGTCCGTCTGGACGTTCGCCGGACTGCTCCTCCTGCCGCCGTCGCTGTGCCTGGCCCTGGTCGCGTTGACCTGCCTGCACCAGAAGGTCCGACTCGCCCGGTTGCAGATGTTCCGCTGGCTCTACAGCTCCGCCGTCGTGTTCCTCGCCACAGAGGCATCGGCGGCGGTGCTCTACGCCGGCCTGCCCGCCGGGCAGTACCCCGGCCTGCCCCACTCGTGGACCGGCGTCGCGGTGATCATCCTCGCCGGTGCCATGCGGTGGCTGGTGAACCTGGCGCTGGTCGTGGCGATCATCCTGATGTCCTCGCCGAAGACGACGGCCCACGACGCGCTCGGCGGCTTCGACAACAACCTCGTCGAGATGGCCGCCCTGGCGCTGGGCGCGGTCGCCGCGCTGGTCATCGTGCACGATCCCTGGTACCTGGCGCTGATCCTGCCGCCGCTGCTGGTCCTGCACCGCAGTCTGCTGCTGCGCAAGTACGAGCTGGCCGCGCGGGTGGACTCCAAGACCGGCCTGAACAACGCCATGCACTGGAGCGAGATGGCCAGAGGGGAACTGGCCAGGGCCGAACGTGACGACTCCGCGGTCGGCGTCCTGATGCTGGACCTGGACCACTTCAAGCGGATCAACGACACCTACGGCCATCTCACCGGGGACGCGGTGCTCAAGGCGGTCGCCGACGCGCTGCGCAAGGAGTCCCGCGACTACGACCTGGTGGGCCGGTTCGGCGGCGAGGAGTTCATGATCCTCACCCCGAACATCGACCCGCTGGACCTGAACGCGATCGCCGAGCGGTTCCGGCGCTGCATCAGCAACCTCTCGGTCACCTCGCCGGACACCCGCGAGCAGGTCACCGTCACGGCCTCGGCCGGTGTCGTGGCCTACCCGCAGGGCGGCAGCGACCTGGACGAGCTGTTGCTGGCCGCGGACGCGGCGCTGTACCGGGCCAAGGAGAGCGGCCGCAACCAGACCTGCTGCGCCCCCGCCCTGGCCCAGTCGCCGCCCGCCGAGGAGCTCTAGGCCGGTAGGACCGCGCGCAGCGCGGCGAGCAGCAGTTCGGCCCGGTCCAGTCGCGCGTTGTGCCCCATCAGGCCGATCCGCCACACCGTGCCGGCGAACCGGCCGGCGCCCGCGCCGATCTCGATGCCGTACTCGGTGAGCAGCCGGTGCCGCACCTTCGCCGAGTCCACGCCGTCGGGCACCCACACCGTGGTGAGTTCGGGCAGCCGGTGGCCCTCCTTGGCGAACAGCCGCAGGCCCAGCTCGGCCAGGCCCTCCTGCAGCCGGGCGCCTGCCGCGCGGTGGCGTTCGTAGACGGCGGTCAGGCCCTCGTCCAGGACGCGGCCCAGGGCGGCGTGCAGCGAGGCGATCATCGCGACCGGTGCCGTGTGGTGGTAGGTGCGGCCGCCATGGCCGTTGCCGCTCACGTAGTCGCCGAGCATGCCCAGGTCGAGGTACCAGCTCACGGGCCGCGCCACGCGCCGCCGCCAGGCCCGCTCGGACATGGTGAACGGCGCCAGGCCCGGTGCCACGCCGACACACTTCTGGGTGCCCGCGTAGGCGATGTCCACGCCCCAATCGTCCACCGCCACCTCGATGCCGGCCAGCGACGTCACACAGTCGGCCAGCACGAGCGCCTCGGGGTCGCGGCCATGCGCCGCGGCCGAAAGCGCGGCGATGTCGCTGACCGCTCCGGTGGACGTCTCGGCGTGCACGGCGGCCACGATGTCCGGCGCCGGATGCGCGGCCAGCACCGCGGCGACGTCGACCGGGTCGCCCCACTCCTGGTCCACCCGGACCACGTCGGCGCCGTACCGGGCGGCCACGTCGCACATCCGCTCGCCGAACAGCCCGTTGACGGCGACCACCACGACCGTGCCCGGGGTGACCGTGTTGGCGAACGCCGCCTCCATGCCGATCGACCCGGTGCCCGACAGCGGTAGCGTGCGCCGGTTCGTGGTGCCCCACACGGTTCGCAGCCGGTCACACGTTTCGTCCAGCATCTCCAGAAAGTCCGGGTCGAGATGGCCCAGCAGCGGCGCGGCCAGTGCCTGCGTCGCCTCCGGGTACGGATTGCTCGGCCCGGGACCCAGCAGGGTTCGATCAAGCAGCGGCATGGCGCCAGCCTAGAACCGGCGCCTGCCGCCACCTGCCGCATCGCGGACCGTGCCCGTGTCGCCTTGGTCACGCCGGACCTGGTGACAGGACACGGATGTCGGTCAGGACGCGAACGCCGCCCTGGCCTCCGCCGCGTCCCGGATCGCCCGGGCCCAGTCCGCCAGATGGTCGTCCGCATGACTGCCGTTGCTGGTCGCGCCGTGGACCGAGTCGTACAGCCGATCCCACAGCCGCACGCCGTTCCACTCCACGAACCTGCGGTACGCCGTGGGTACGGCGATGCCGAACGTCACCGGTAACCGGCGCCACGCGCAGCCACTGGTGAGCACGTACACCACCGCCACGAACACCGCGCGGTCGCCGACCCTGGTCCGTCCGCCGCCCTGTGGCCGAACCTTCGGGGTCGGCATGAGCGGTTGGACGAGTACCCACATGTCATCGGGCACCAACCGACGGGACAGCGGCGAAATCCGATCGTCGAAGTCAACCGAGTGCACCACAATGCCACCTCCCAGCCGGATGCCTCTTTGTTGTAGAGGGATTCCAGCCGGCGGTCAATCGGCCAATGGTGCAAAAGCCGGTAGGCCGTCCGAGCCGTTTCGGCCGTCAATATGCTCGGACCACGTCCCGGGCATGCCACCGTTGCATCGCATGCTGCACCATCGTGATGAGCGCCTGTTTGGTTGATTCCCGCTTCCGTGCGTCGCACTTCAGGATCGGCACGTCCGAAGGTATGGCCATGGCTTCCCTTACATCCTCGACGGCATACTGTGGGACACCTTCGAAGCAGTTCATCCCAACAACGTAGGGCAGGCCCCGTTCTTCGAAGTAGTCCACTGGGCCGAAGGAATCAGCGAGCCGCCTGGTGTCCACCAGCACGACCGCGCCGATGGCACCCCGGACGAGGTCGTCCCACATGAACCAGAAGCGGTGCTGGCCCGGTGTGCCGAACAGGTACAGGATCAGTTCCGAGTCCAGCGTCACCCGGCCGAAGTCCATCGCCACCGTGGTGGTGCCCTTGCCCGGTGTGGCACGCAGGTCGTCAATGCCGGTACTGGCGTCGGTCATCACCGCCTCGGTGGTCAGTGGCGTGATCTCCGACACCGAACCGACGAACGTGGTCTTGCCGACGCCGAAACCGCCCGCCACCACGATCTTCGCCGACGTGGCCGTCCTCGCCAGCGGGGTCTTCTTCGACCTCTCAAAGTCGACGGAGTCCACTCAACACCCTTTCCATCAACACGAGATGCGCCGCGATGTCGTCGGCGGCGAATGTCCGGTGAATGCTGATCAGTCCCAGTTCGGCCATATCGGACAGGATCACCCTGGCGACCCCGAGCGGAATGGACAGCTTGGCCGCCACCTCGGCCACCGACAGCGGATAGCGACACAGCGCGCCGACCTCGCGATGCTCCAACTGCCGCAGCCGGCTCTCGTCGGCGGCCAACTCCGTGGCGGAGATCAGCGTTTCCAGTTTCAGGTCGTAGTTCGCCCGGGTTCTGCCTCTGGTCCACGCATAGGGACGGACCATCGCGGCCTCGTCGACGAGTTCGTCGATCCTGGGCCGGGGTTCGGGTTCCGGCCCACCGACACTGACCATCGAGCCGAAACCGCTGTCGACGTAGTCGGTCACGAACACCGGTTCGTCCGGTACCGGCCCGACGTCGTCCGGCGGCGCCTGGGCACCGAGCCCGCCGCCGGCCGGCCGGCCGGTCCGTTCGTCGTCCGCTTCGTAAGCTGACATCCCCACCTCACACCGGTTGTCGCAGGAGCATCCGACTCGTGCCCTGTAGTTCCGCCCGAAGCTCCGGGGTGAGCATCTGCCCGACACGTTCCACGAGCAGCGCCATCTCGTACGCGACCTGACCGATGTCGCAGTTGGGGGCCGCCAGGACGGCCAGCGCGGACCCGTCGCTGACCGACATCAGCAACATGACCCCGCGTTCCATCTCCACCACGGTCTCCCGGACCGCGCCCGCCTCGAAGCACCGCGCGGCGCCCTGCGTCAGGCTGGTCAGGCCGGAGGCGACGGCCGCCAACTGGTCGGCGCGGTCGCCGGGCAGCCGGGCCGACGCGGACAGCAGCAGTCCGTCCGCGGAGACCACGATCGCGTGCGCCACACCGGGCACCCGCTCGGTGAAGTCGGTGACCAACCACCCGAAGCGGCCCTGCTGCGTCTGACTCGACGTCATTCGTTCTCCCAGTTCTACCAATGGAATCCGTGCTCCGCGGGGGCCGGTTCGGCGGGCTGGCCGCCGCGTGCGTCGCGGACGCCCCGCTGGAAGCTGGTCAACCGCTCACGCAGCACACCGGCGTCCAGGTCCGGTGCGGGCGGCCGGCGCTCCGGCGCGACGCTGCCGGGCAGGAGGTGCTCCTTGGGCGTCCGCCGGGGCAAGCCGGCGAGCGTGTACTCGCCGGGGTCGTCCTGGCCCGTCATGGCTTCGGCGGCCCGCCAGCCGTCGTCGGCCTGCGACGCCCAGCGGTCGGCGGCCTGCTCGGTCGTCGGCGGTGGGCTGACCGGTGCCGCGCGGACGGTCTGTTCCGTGTCCGGCGCGAACACGGTCGTCGCCGGGTCGTCCTCGGCCGGTGCGGCGTGCCTGGCCCGCCGGACGCCGTCCTGGAAGCCGGACAGCCGGTGCCGCAGGCGTTCCGCGGGCACGTCAGCCGGCCGCTCCGCCGACTCGTCCAGCCGCACGCTGCCGGGCAACAGCAACGCCTTCGGCTGCCGCTTGGGCAGTCCGGACACGGTGAACTCGGCCGGTTCGACGTCGACGACCGCGCCGACCGCCTGCCAGCCCTCGTCGGCGGCGAACTCCCAACCCGGGGTGCTCGGCCCGCCCTCGGTGTCGTCGTCGACGTCACCGGCGGGCGTGGTGTCGGCGAACCACGCCGACAGTGTGTCGAAGATCGGGGTGACCTCCGGCGCGACGGCTTCCCCACCGCCGTCCTGTTCGGTCACCGCGACGTCGCCCTGTTCGTCCTCATCGGACAGTGGAGCGAACAGCCCGACACCGGACGACGTCGCCGACGGCAACTTCGGGATGGTCACCGTCATGGCACCGGTCAGCGGATCGCCGATCGCGGGCCGGGTGTCCAGCGTGCCGCTCAGTGTTGCCTGCCACGGCCCGTGCGGGCCGCTGGTGGCACCCGCCGTCCGCTTGGGCAGTGGACCGCCGAAGCCGCCGCCGGGCGGGGTGTCCGTCCCGCCGGGTGCGGGCGGCAGCGGCTCGGCCTCGCCGATCACCAGTTCGGCCGGCACGGTGATGGTGACCCGCAGGCCGGGGATGTCCTGTCCACCGTGCAGTCGGACGCGGACGCCGTGCTGGTCGGCCAGCCTGCTGATCACGAACAGGCCCATGCGCCGGGAGATCCGGCCCTCCACCCCGGCGGGGTGGCTGAGCTGTTCGTTGGCCCTGGCCAGTTCGTCGTCGGCCATGCCGATGCCGTGGTCGACGATGTCGATCACGACGGCCTTGCGCCGGGTGCGGTGCGACGCCACCGTCACCGGGGTGTCCGGCGCGGAGAACGCGGTCGCGTTGTCCAGCAGTTCGGCCAGCAGCCGCACCAGGTCGCCGGCCGCGTAGCCGACCACCTGCGTGTCCGGCGGCGGCTGCACCACGATCCGCTCGTAGTGCTCGATCTCGGACACCGCCGCCCGCAACAGGTCGGCCAACGTGACCTGCTGGCCGTTGCTCCTGGCGAGTTCCCCGCCGGACAGCACCATCAGGTTCTCGTTGTTGCGCCGCATCCGGGTGGCCAGGTGGTCCAGCTTGAACAGCGCGGCGAGCTGCTCCGGGTCCTCCTCGTCCCGCTCCAGTTGCTCGATCAGCCGCAACTGCCGTTGCACCAGGCTCTGGCTGCGCCGGGACAGGTTGACGAACAACTCGCTGTAGTTGGCGCGCATGGTCGCCTGCTCGACGGCCAGCCGCAGCGCCTCGCCGTGCACGGCGTCGAACGCCCTGGCGAGCTGGCCGACCTCGTCGCCGGTGTGCACGCCGACCGGTTCCACCGTCGCGGCAACGGTTTCGCCCGCCCGGATGCGTTCCACGGCGTCGGGCAACCGGCGGGACGCGACGTCCCGTGCGCTGCGCCGCAGCACGGCGATGGACAGCACCAACTGCCTGGCGATCAGCACCACCAGCGCGATCGTGGCGGCCAGCGCGATGACCAGCACGACGATGGCGGTGGCCGCGGCGCCGCTGGCACCGGACCGCTGCGCGGCGGCGTCGGCCTGCAGCGACGTCGCGAGCCGGCCGGTGATCTGGTCCAGCCCGGCGGTGACGGCGCTGTTCGCGGTGTTCCACGTACCGGTCGGGATGCCGATCGCCATGCCGGGCATCACCTGTCCGGTCATGCCGCCGGACTGGTCGATGGCCTGGCCCAGCAGCTCGTTCTGGCGGCTCATCGCCGCCGGATCGACCGAGATCGCGTACTGCCGCGCGACATCCTGGCTTGCCACCGCGCGGAAGTCGCTGATCCGGCTGTCCAGCCTGGCCTCGGACCCGTGCAGCGCCGTCACGTCGGACACCGACAGCGTGCGGTTGCCGATGCCGGCGAGCACGACGGCCTGCTCGTAGCGGACCTCCTCGCGCGCGGCGAACAGGTCGTAAATGGACAGTGCCTGGCGGGTCAGCCGGGCGTCGGCCAGGTCGGTGGTGAGCACCCGGTCGAACGCGAACATCGCGTCGATCAGGCCGGAGTAGCCGGCTGCCTCGGTCGACCGGTTCGGTTTCGGGGCCGCGCTTGCCTTCCGCAGCCTCGGCAGCTCGCCGAGCTGGTGGTCGGCCGCCGACCACGCGGCGCCGGCGACCGGGTCCAGATCGCCCGCGGCCGAGTCGGCGTCGATGGCCTGCCTGGCCGCGGCCGCGGCCAGGTCGACCCGGTGCCTGACGGCGGCCGGTCCGTTCGGCGCGACGGTGCCGGTGGCCGCCGCCTTGCCGGGGGGCATGCCGGGCATGGACTTCGACCGGGCGTCGGTCGCGGGAACCACGGCGCCACCGGCGACCGCGCTCCGCTCGTCCTGCAACCCGGTCACGACGGCCCGCACGGACGCGCTCAGTTGGGTGATCCGGTTGGCCCGCGCGTACTGGCCGGCGTTGGCGAGCTGACCGTGGATCAACACGACACCCAGGGTCAGCATCACCACCATCGGCACCAGCGAGACCATCGCGAGCTTGACCGGCAACCGCAGGTCACGCCAGCGGCCCGGCCGGGCACCCACCTGTTTCGTCCGTGAAACGGGAGTACTCACACAACCTCCTCGCCGCCCGCCCACGGCGTGCTGGTTCGACCGCGGGATCGGGACGTGCCGCGGCCTGTGGAATGGCACAAACCGTCAGCTGTCGACCGCCGGTTCGCGCCCGGTGTTCGGGCGTGAATGGGCGCAGGACGCATCCGTTGTTCACCTCGCTGCCGGTGTCGTCGGGCGTGGCAAATCGTTTCTCGGTTCACCTGGAAGTGGCAGGCGTTAATTGTGCCCACCACGGCATGGTTCGACCCGGTTGCCGCTATTCAACGTCGTTCGGGGTATTCGGCCACCGGAATTACGGGGACTTCGAGATCTCGACACTACAACACGGCGATGTGCCGGACGCCTTTCCGCGATGGCCTCGTTCACCTGCGCTTTCGTTCCGGGTCACCCAGCGAAACGGATGAATGACGCATATCGCCTGATCGAAGATCGGCCGCACGTTGCTCTGCGCGGCACCGATCGGACGATGCAACCGCCGAACGCGCGATCGTGTGCCACTCGGCAGTGTGTAATCGGCGAAAGGTCACGCTGTCTCGATTGGCCGGACCGGCGGATCAGCCGCCGGACCGTCCGGTCGGCGGCTCAGCGAACCTGTTGCCATCAGCGGTTTTCCGGTCCTGCCAGATGATCGACAGCGAGTCGACGCCACCCGACTCAAGTTCACCGGACAGACACGGTGGGGTGACGCGTGACCACTCGGCGAATGGCCACCCAACCGGGGTAACGCGCCTCGGCCAGCCCGGTCACCAGCCAGGATGCCGGCCGGCCCGACGAGCCGGGCGGCGAGTGCCGACTCCTGTCGAAACGATCAACAATCGGACATCGATCACCGGTGGTAGCCGGGAAGTTCACACCTATGTGGGAAATCCAGTACGCCCGCGAACCGAAACAGGCAGGGCGGCGGAACAACGGTAAACGACCGATGGCCCATCGCGATACGGTCAGATCACGGCCAAATCACAGACGGAGCTGGTCAGCGGAACGCCGGATACGCCGGCAGGTCCTCCCGAACGCCGAACCGGCGCTCCAGGGCGGCCACCACCTGCTGCGCGTGGTCCACCACGTCCTGCTCGCCGGCCCGGGCCGCGTCCTTGGCCAGTTGCAGCCACCGCGACCGCAGCGCCACGCTGCGCCGGGGCGCCAACGGTTCCGCGGTCAGCGGCCGGTCCTCCTGGCCGGCGCGGGGCAGGAACCACCACGTGGACACCCACACCCAGAACAGCTGCGCGTCCAGCAGACCGGGCAGCAGCACCTCGTCGTCGTCCAGATCGGGCCACACGTCCCGGATCTCGGCCCGCCACGCCGCCACCATCGCCTCGGTCATGCCGGCCGGCAGCGTGAACGAGCACCAGCAGGACGGGAACGGCACCCGCAGGTAGCCCGCGTCCAGCAGCACGTCCCGCCAGCAGCCACCCTCGAAGTCCAGGAACCGGACGCCCTTGCTGGTGATCACGTTGTTGTCCGGGCAGGCGTCGGACGGGCTGAACGCCCGGTGGCTGCGCGAATCCAGCAGCCACGACGAGCCGCTGGCCCTCCGATGCGCCTCCGATGAGGTGACCACACCCAGCGCGTCGGCGAGCAGTTCGGGCAGTTCCTCGAACGCCTGGTGCCCCGCGGACGCCAGCGGGTCGATCACCCGCGACACCCCGAGCCGCCGCGACAACGCGTCGAAATCGGCCTCCCGGCCCGCGGTGCTGGCGTGCATCCGGCCCAGCGAACGCGACCAGGACAGCAGTGCCCGCTCGGCGGCCCTCGGGTCGTCGCCGACCAGCTTGTCGGCCAACGTCGGGGCCCGGCCCAGGTCCTCCAGCACGACCAGCCGTTCGGCGCCGTCGTGGGCGAACATCTCCGGACACATCCGCTCGTCCGCCGACAAGGCCGTGAACAGCTGGTAGCTGACTGCTTCCTGAACGAACGCGTCACCCTGGGCGGCCGGCGTGGCCGGGCCGTAGCGCTTCACCACAAGGGTTCTGGGCAGTGAGAACGGGGTCGACGCCACCCGCACGCGGACCACCGTCGAGGTGCCGCTGCCACCCAGATCCTCCGGATCGGCGAGTCGGATGGATGCGCCAAAGCGGTGACTGAGCACTTGCTCAGCCGCCGCGACCGTCCCCGACACCGCCGACTCGACGCTCCCTGCGGCGTCGGATGAGCCGGTGGTGGTGTCCACACTCATCTCCTCCGACCCTACTCGTGGTCAGACCGCACCGGGCACCGTTCCACTCCGTGCGACAGCTAAGAAAACGCCGCTGGAAGCGGATTTCGGCCGCCCACACGGGGTGAGACGCAAGCGACCGTAGTGCCGTTCACCGATGACCGGGAGGCACGCTTTGGTAACGGATCGCTGACCGGCCGTGACGCTCCGCACGGCCGGCACCGCACGGAGGGGCACCGGCTCGCTCAGCTCTGCGGCGCGGCCGGCTTGGCGTCGATGCCGGCCTCCTTGCGCTGCTCCGCCGTGATCGCCGCGGGTGCACCGGTCAGCGGGTCGTAACCGCCGCCCGACTTGGGGAACGCGATGACCTCGCGGATCGACTGCTGACCGGCCAGCAACATCACCATGCGGTCCCAGCCGAACGCGATGCCGCCGTGCGGCGGCGCGCCGAACTTGAAGGCGTCCAGCAGGAAGCCGAACTTCTCCTGGGCCTCGGCCGCGGACAGCCCCATCACCTCGAACACCCGCTGCTGCACGTCGGCCCGGTGGATACGGATGGAGCCGCCGCCGATCTCGTTGCCGTTGCAGACGATGTCGTAGGCGTAGGCCAGAGCACTGCCCGGGTCGGACTCGAACCGGTCGACCCACTCCGGGGTGGGCGAGGTGAACGCGTGGTGCACCGCGGTCCAGCGGCCACCGCCCACCGCGACGTCGCCGCTGGCCACGGCCGTGGCGGCCGGCGTGAACAGCGGTGCGTCCACGACCCACACGAACGACCAGGCGTCCTCGTCGATCAGGCCCAGCCGCCTGCCGATCTCCAGCCGGGCGGCACCCAGCACGCCACGCGCGGTGTCCGGGTCGCCCGCGGCGAAGAACACGCAGTCGCCCGGTTCGGCGCCGGCCGCCTTGGCCAGGCCGTCCCGTTCCGCGTCGGACAGGTTCTTGGCGACCGGGCCGGACAGGGTGCCGTCCTCGCCCACCAGGACGTAGGCCAGACCCTTGGCGCCACGCTGTTTCGCCCACTCCTGCCAGGCGTCCAGCGTCCGGCGCGGCTGGCTGGCGCCGCCCGCCATGACGACGCTGCCCACGTAGGGCGCCTGGAACACGCGGAACGGCGTCTCGGCGAGGTACTCGGTCAGCTCGGTGAGTTCCAGCTTCAGCCGCAGGTCCGGCTTGTCCGTGCCGTAGCGGGACATCGCGTCGGCGTAGGTCATCCGGGGAATCGGCAGGGTGATCTCGTGGCCGGCCAGGTCACGCCACAGCGCGGTGACGATCCGCTCGGCGAGCGCGATCACGTCGTCCTGCTCGACGAAGCTCATCTCGATGTCGAGCTGGGTGAACTCGGGCTGGCGGTCGGCGCGGAAGTCCTCGTCCCGGTAGCAGCGGGCGATCTGGTAGTACCGCTCCATCCCGGCCACCATCAGGAGTTGCTTGAACAGCTGGGGCGACTGCGGCAACGCGTACCAGTTGCCCGGGCGCAGCCGCGCCGGCACCAGGAAGTCCCGCGCGCCCTCGGGCGTCGACCGGGTCATGGTGGGCGTCTCGATCTCGACGAACCGCTCGTCGTGCAGGATGTCCCGCGCGATGCGGTTGGCGTCGCTGCGCAGCCGCAGTGCCGCGGCCGGGCCGGTGCGGCGCAGGTCGAGGTAGCGGTACTTGAGGCGGGCCTCCTCGCCGACCTCGATGTGCTCCTCCAGCGGGAACGGCAGCGGCGCCGCCTCGCTGAGCACGTTCAGCTCGGTGACGGTCACCTCGACCGCACCGGTGGGGATCTCCGGGTTCTCGTTGCCCTCCGGCCGGATCACCACCTCGCCGACCACCTGGATGCAGAACTCGGCGCGCAGCCGGTGCGCACGCTGCTCCATCTCGCCCTCGCGGAACACCACCTGGGCCGTGCCCGTGGAGTCGCGCAGGTCGATGAAGATGACACCGCCGTGATCGCGCCGGCGCGCCACCCACCCGGCGAGGGTGACGGTCTGACCGGCGTGGGAGGCCCGCAGTGTTCCGGCCTCGTGGGTGCGCATCACGGGGAATGCCTTTCCTGGTGTGGCGGATGTCCTGATCAGGCTAACCAATGCCCCTGCTGGGGCCGCCACTGCATATAACCTCACCGCATGGTCGTGGACGGTTACCTGGCCGGTGCGGAACTGGCGGCCGAGCTGCTGCGCAACCCCGCGGTGGGCCACCACTGGACCGAACCCAGCGCGCTGCCGGAGTACCGGATCAGCGGCCTGGCCGGCCACCTGGCCATCGCCGTGTTCCACGGCCTGAGCGTGCTGGACACGCCACTGCCGGACGGGACGGCGCCGGTGGACGCCGTCGTCTACTACTCGCGGACCAAACCCGGCCCGCCACTGGACGCCCCGCTCCAGCAGCGCATCCGCGAGGTCAGCCAGCAACAGGCCGGCGCCGACCAGGCCGACCTGATCGGCCGCGTCGACGCGACACTCGCCGCGCTGCACGCCACGGTGCCCACCGTGCCGCTGGACCGGCTGGTCTGCTTCCGCGACCGGGTGCTCCCCTACGGCGACTGGCTGCTCACCAGGCTGGTGGAACTGGCCGTGCACATGGACGACCTGGCGGTGAGCCTGGACATCGAGACGCCGGAACTCCCACCCCCGGCGGCCGACCTGGTGCTGACCACGCTGGTGCGTGTCGCCGCCGTGCACCACGGGCCGGTGGCGGTGCTGCGGGCGCTGTCCCGGCGGGAGCGGGCGGTGCTGACGATCAGCGCGTTCTGATCGTCAGCCGTACGTCGGGTGCTGCGGCCAGCCGGCCGGCGAGTCCTCCCAGTCCTGCTGCCGGCCGTAGGGGGCCAGGTCGAGGATGCCGTGGATGAACAGCAGCCCGTCGACGCCACGTGACGTCGTGTTGTAGGTGCGGTAGACGTCGTCGCCGCCGCGCAGGAACAGGCTGAGCATGAAGTAGTCCGCACCGCAGTCGGCCGCGAACGTGGTGTTCCGCGAGGAGATGAACGGAACCGTCCAGCCCCTAGCTTTCTGGTACGCCTCGATCTGCGCCAGCGGCATGTTGGAGATCGTCGCCCAGCTGACGCCGCGGTCGGCCAGTTCCCGCTGGGCGAACTCGGGGATGTTGTCGGTGAAGAAGGTGCAGCCGGGGCAGTACTCGTCGGGACCGTTGTCCATGAACTGGTAGACGGCCAGTTGGGGTTGGCCCTCGAACAGGTCGAGCAGGGTGCGCGGGCCGGTCGGCGTGTCGAATGTGTAGTCGTTCCTGAACTTGACCATGGACAGCCTGCGCCGGCGGGCGGCGAGCGCGTCCTGGGCGTGGGTCAGCTCCTTCTCGGCCACGAGGAGCTCGTCCCGAGCCGCCTGCCAGTCCTCAGCGGAGACAACGGGTGGTGTGTTCATGCCCGTGGATCGTGCCCGCACCGACCGACAGTCGCATCCGCAGTCTCACTGCCGGTATCGCGCTCAGTAGGACTTGGGGAGCTTCAGGGTGTGTTGGGCCACGTAGTTGAGGATCATCTCGCGGCTGACCGGGGCGATGCGGCCGGCGCGGGAGGCGCCCAGCAGCGCGGCGAGGCCGTATTCGGCGGACAGGCCGTTGCCGCCGTGGCACTGGATGGCCTGGTCGACCGAGGCGACCGCGACGTCGGCCGCCGCCAGTTTGGCCATGTTGGCCGACTCCCCCGCCTCGCGGTCCAGCCCCGCGTCGTACAGCGCCGCCGCCTTCTGGGTCATCAACCGGGCCATCTCCAACTGGATCGCGCACTGCGCGAGCGGATGCGCGATGCCCTGGTGGGAACCGATCGGCGCGCCCCACACCTCGCGGGTGCGGACGTAGTCGGCCGCCTTGTCCAGGGCGAACCGGGCCATGCCGGTGGACAGCGACGCGGCCATGATGCGTTCCGGGTTGAGACCCGCGAACAGTTGGGCCAGGCCGGCGTCGGTCGACCCGACCAGCGCGTCGGCGGGTAGGCGGACGTCGTCGAAGAACAGCGTGAACTGGCGTTCCGGCGAGACGATGTCCATCTCGATCGGCTGGTAGGTGAAGCCGGGCGCGTCGGTCGGCACGATCATCAGGGACGGCAGCAGGCGCTGGCCGGACGCGTCCACGTGCCTGGCGACCACCAGCACGGCGTCGGACTCGTCGACGCCGGAGATGTAGTACTTGCCGCCGGACAGGATCCAGTCGTCGCCGTCGCGCCGGATCGACGTGGCGAGCCGGTGCGAGTTGGAACCGGCATCCGGCTCGGTGATGGAGAACGCCATCTTGGTGGTGCCGTCGGCGAGACCGGGCAGCCACCGCTGCTTCTGCTCGTCGGTGCCGAACCGGCCGATCACCGTGGCGCAGATGGCCGGTGACACCACCATCATCAGCAGCGGCATGCCGGCGGCCGCGAACTCCTCGCACACCGCAGCCAGGTCGCCGATGCCGCCGCCACCGCCGCCGAACTCGGCCGCGACGTTCACGCCGAGATAGCCGAGCTTGCCGGCCTCGGTCCACAGTTCGGACGTCTTCTGGCCGCTGCGTGCCTTGGCCACGAAGTACTCACGGCCGAACCGGCCGGCCAGGTCCCGCACGGCAGCCCGCAACGCCTGCCGCTCCTCGGACTCGCTGAACGCTGTGGTCACTGCTCCTCCTCGATCACGGCGAGCACGGCGCCCGCGTCCACCTGTTGTCCTTCCGTCACACGCAGTTCGGCCACCACGCCGCCGGTCGCGGCCACCACCCGGTGGCGCATCTTCATGGCCTCCAGCACCAGCAACTCAGCGCCTGCCGGCACCTGGTCGCCGACCCGCACGGCCAGCGTCGCCACCATGCCCGGCATCGGCGCCACGGTGGCGCCCTCGACCACCCGGTCGGCCGGGTCGGCGAAGCGCGGCACCGGGGTGAGCGCCACCGAGCCGAGCGCGGAGTCCACCTCGACCCGACCCGGATACCCCGCCACGGCGAACCGGTGCCGCAGGCCGGCCACGTCCAGCACCACGACGTCCGCCGCCTGCGCGACCAGTGTCACGTCCAGCGGGCTGACCAGCCCGTCGGCGGTGAGCCGGTACTCGACGTCGACCTGTTCGTCACCGGCCAGGTAGCTGACCCGCTGCGGCTGGGACGGCAGGTTGCGCCACCCGCTGGGCACCCCGCGCTGCACCGGCGCACCGGCCCGGCGAGCGGCAGCCGACGCCAGCGCGGCGGCCAGCGCGGACACCGGCACCACGTCGGGCGTGCGGGCGACCAGCGTGGTCACGCCGATCCGGTCCAGGAAGCCGGTGTCGGTGGCACCGTCGAAAAAGTCCTGATGCCGCAACACGTTCACCAGCAGGTCGCGGTTGGTCACCAGGCCGTGCAACCGGGTGCCGGCCAGCGCTGCCGCCAGTCTGCGGGCCGCGGCCGACCGGTCCGGGCCGTAGGCGATCACCTTGGCCAGCATCGGGTCGTAGAACGTACCCACCTCGACACCGTCGGCGATCCCGCTGTCCAGCCGCAGCCCGAACCCGGCCGGCACGGCGAACTCCGCGTCCACGCCCGGCACCGCGAACCGTGCCACGGTCCCGGACTGCGGCCGCCAGTCGGCCGCCGGGTCCTCGGCGTAGAGGCGCACCTCGATGGCGTGGCCGCGCGGTGCGGGCGGTTCGGCGGGCAGCCGGGCGCCCTCGGCGACGGCCAACTGCCAGGCCACCAGGTCCAATCCGAACACGCACTCGGTGACCGGGTGCTCCACCTGCAGGCGGGTGTTGACCTCCAGGAAGTGGAACCGGCCGTCCGCACCGAGCAGGAATTCCACCGTGCCGGCACCGACGTAGTCGATGGCCCGCACGGCGGCGACGCCGGCAGCGCACAATTGTGCCCTCAGCTCGGAATCCACCGCTGGGCTGGGCGTCTCCTCCACGATCTTCTGGTGCCGCCGCTGGATCGAGCACTCCCGCTCGCCCAGCGCCCACACAGTGCCGTGCCGGTCGGCCAGGATCTGCACCTCGATGTGCCGGGCGCCCTCCAGCAGCGGTTCACAGAACACCGTGCCGTCACCGAACGCCGACTCGGCCTCCTGCCTGGCCAGCGCCACGGCATCGGCCAGGTCGCCGACCGACCGGACGATCCGCATGCCCCGGCCGCCGCCACCGGCGGATGCCTTGACCAGCAACGGCAGGTCGGCGTCCCGCGCGGTGGACGGGTCGAGTTCGGGCAGCACCGGCACACCGGCCGCGTGCATCCGCTTCTTCGCCGCGATCTTGGCGCCCATCGCTTCGATCGCGTCCGGGTCGGGACCGACCCAGGTCAGCCCGGCGGCCAGCACGGCCCGGGCGAAGTCGGCGTTCTCGGACAGGAAGCCGTACCCGGGGTGCACGGCGTCCGCGCCGGACCGTACGGCGGCGGCCACCAGGGCGTCGACCCGCAGGTACGTGTCGGCGGGCGTGGCGCCGGGCAGCCGCACGGCGACGTCCGCCTCGGCGACGAAAGGCGCGTCGACGTCCGGGTCGGAGCACACGGCGACGGTCTGGATGCCGAGCGTCCGGCACGTGCGGAACACCCGGCGGGCGATCTCACCCCGGTTGGCCACGAACAGTCGCTGAATCACGGTCATCACATCCGGAAGACGCCGAAGCCCTCGGCGCCGTGGACGGGGGCGGTGTGCGCCACGGACAGGCAGATACCCAGGACCGTTCGGGTGTCCCTGGGGTCGATCACGCCGTCGTCGTAGATCCGGCCGGACAGGTACGTGGCCGCCGACTGCGACTCCACCTGCTCCTCCACCGTTTTCCGCATCTGGACGTCGAACTCCTCGTCGTACTGCTGGCCGCGAGCCACTGCGGCCTGCCGGGCCACGATCGACAGCACGCCGGCCAGCTGCGCCGGGCCCATCACCGCCGACTTGGCGTTGGGCCAGCTGAACAGGAACCGGGGGTCGTAGGCACGACCGCACATGCCGTAGTTGCCGGCGCCGTAGGAGGCGCCCATCACGATCGTGAAGTGCGGGACCGTGCTGTTGGACACGGCGTTGATCATCATGGCGCCGTGCTTGATGATGCCGGCCCGCTCGTAGTCGCGGCCCACCATGTAGCCGGTGGTGTTCTGCAGGAACAGCAGCGGTATGTGCCGCTGGTTGGCCAACTGGATGAACTGGGTGGCCTTCTGCGACTCCTCGCTGAACAGCACCCCGCGCTCGTTGGCCAGCACGCCGATCCGGTAGCCGTGGATCGACGCCCACCCGGTGACCAGGCTGTTCCCGTACAGCGGTTTGAACTCGTCGAACACCGAGCCGTCCACGATCCTGGCGATCACCTCGCGCGGGTCGAACGGCGTCTTCGGGTCGGTCGGAACCAGACCGAGCAATTCGTCCGGGTCGTGCTTCGGCTCGGTGAACGAGGCAGCCGGTGCCGGGCCCTGCTTGTGCCAGTTGAGGTTCGCCACGATTCGGCGGCCGATGCGCAGCGCGTCGAGTTCGTCCTCGGCGAGGTAGTCGGCCAGGCCGGACTCGGTGGCGTGCATGTGCGCGCCGCCCAGCGACTCGTCGTCGGACTCCTCGCCGGTGGCCATCTTCACCAGCGGCGGGCCGGCCAGGAACACCTTCGCCCGGTCGCGGACCAGCACCGAGTAGTCGGACATGCCGGGCAGGTAGGCGCCGCCTGCCGTGGAGTTGCCGAACACCAGCGCGATCGTGGGTATTCGCCGCGCGGACCTGCGGGTCAGGTCGCGGAACGTCCGGCCGCCCGGGATGAAGATCTCGCCCTGGGAGTTCAGGTCGGCGCCACCGGACTCGACGAGTTGCACCAGCGGCAACTGGTTGGCGGCGGCGATCTCGCTGGCCCGGAAGCTCTTGCGCAGCGTCCACGGGTTGCTCGCGCCGCCGCGCACGGTCGGGTCGTTGGCGGTGACGAGGCACTCGACGCCCTCGATCACGCCGATCCCGACCACCACGCTCGCACCGACCGGGAACTCGGTGCCCCACGCGGCCAATGGTGACAGTTCCAGGAACGCGCTGTCCGGGTCGAGCAGCAGCTCGATCCGTTCCCTGGCCAGGAGTTTGCCGCGCTTGTGGTGACGGTCGACGTACTTCTCGCCGCCACCGGCCAGTGCCTTGGCGTGCTCGGCGGCCAGGTCACTGAGCCGGTCCAGCATCGCCGACCGGTTGTCCCGGTAGACGTCGGTGGTCGGGTCGAGTGTGCTGCGCAGTGTCGTCATGCGGTGAACCCCCACCGTCGGGCCGCCAGTTCGGCCAGCACCTCCGTGGTGCCGCCGCCGATGCCGAGAATCCGCGAGTCGCGGTAGTGACGCTCCACTTCGGACTCCCGCATGTAACCCATGCCGCCGTGCAACTGGACGGCCGCGTCGACCACGAAGTCGCACGCGGCCACGGCCGAGTTCTTCGCGACGCACACCTGGGCCACCACCTCCTCGCCTGCCGCGATCCGCTCGGCGACGGACCGGACATAGGTGCGGGCCACGTCGATCCGGCCCGCCATGTCGACCAGCCGGTGGCGAACCAGCTGCCGGGAGATCAGCGGCCTGCCGAACGTCTCCCGCCGCCGCACCCAGGCCAGTGTCAGGTCGAGGCAGCGTTGCGCGGTGGCGTACGCCTGCACGGCCAGGCCGATCCGCTCCACCTGGAACTGCCGCATCAGCAGGGCGAAGCCGCCGTTCTCGGTGCCCACCAGGTTGGTTGCCGGCACCCGAGCGTCCACGAAGGACAGTTCAGCGGTGTCCGAGCAGTGCCAGCCCATCTTGGCCAGCTTGCGGGTCGCGGAGAACCCGGGCGTGTCACGGGGCACCACCAGCAGGCTGACACCGCTGTGCCCCGGCTCCCCGGTGCGGACCGCCGTGGTGACGAAGTCGGCGCGCCAGCCGGACGTGATGAAGGTCTTGGCGCCATTGACGACGTAGTGGTCACCGGCCCGCCTGGCCGTGGTGGTCAGCGAGGCAACGTCGGATCCACCACCCGGTTCGGTGACCGCGAGCGAGCCGATCAGCTCACCGGCCAGCGTCGGCCGGACGTACCGGTCGATCAGGTCCGGCTGGCCGGCGTCCACGATGTGCGGCAACGCGATGCCGTGCGTCATCAGGCCGGCGATCAGCCCGGACGAGCCGCCCGCCTGGATCAGTTCCTCGGTGACCACGACGGTGTCCAGCAGGTCGCCGCCGCCCCCGCCGACCTCCGTCGGGAAGCTGGCACCGAGCAGCCCGATCTTGGCCGCCGTGCGGTGCAGGTCGCGGGGCAGTTCGCCGTCGTCCTCCCAGCCGGCCAGGTGGGGCACGACCTCGCGTTCCACGAACCGCCGGACGGTGGCCCGCAGCACGCGCCGCTCCGGGGTGTCGAACGGGCTCACAGCAGCACCTCCGGTACGTCGCCGATCCGCGAGCGCAGCCACTCACCCAGTGCCTTGGCCTGCGGGTCGAACCGGGTGGACGCGGCGACGCCCTCGCCGAGCAGGCCGTGCAGGACGAAGTTCACCGCGCGCAGGTTGGGCAGCGAATGGCGTTCGATGTCCAGATCCTTGGCTTCGGGCAGCAGTGTGCGCAGTCGGTCGGTGGTGAGGTAACCGACCAACCAGGGATAGGCGGCGTCGCTACGCGCCCACACGCCCAGGTTCGCGTCACCGCCCTTGTCCCCGGACCGCGCGCCCAGCACGGTGCCCAGGGGGACCTGCCGGGTCGGGCCGGTGACCGGCTCGGCGTCTGGCTCGGCCAGATCAGCCGGCGTGGCGGTCGGCGGGTGGGGTGCGACGTCGACGCGGCGGCCGTCGGGCAGTACGGCGATGTGTGGCACGACCGCGGCCGGCACGTACTCCGGCCGGTAGACGCCCACCGGGGTGCCGTCGGCAGGTGGCGCGGTGAGGGTGAACCCGGGATAGGACGCCAGTGCCAGTTCCACGCAGGCGCGGGAGAATGCCTTGGCGCGCTTGGGATCTGGCGTGCGAACAGTGGCGTGCAGAAACGCGCTGGCCGTCTCCTCGGTGTCCGCGTCGGTGTGGTCGGTTCGGGCCAGCGTCCAGGTCACGTCGTCACCGCCGACCTGCCGGCGGACCAGCGCGGCCTTGGCGTCGATGTCCAGCCCGCACAGCACGAACGTGGCGCTGTTGCGGAAGCCGGCCAGCGTGTTGAGGCAGACCTTGGCGGTGTCCGGCGGCGGTTCCCCCTGCACGCCGGTGATCCGCACGCGATCCGGCCCGTCAGCGGTCAACTCGATGGTGTCGAACCGGGAGGTGACGTCCGGGCCCAGATAGCGCGGGCCGCCGATCTCGTAGAGCAGTTGGGCCGTCACGGTTTCCACCGTCACCGCACCACCGGTGCCGGGGTGCTTGGTGATCACGGCGGTGCCGTCGTCGTGCAGTTCCGCGATCGGGAAGCCGATGTGCTCGCCGTCGGGCAGTTCGGCGAAGAAGCTGTAGTTGCCGCCGGTGGCCTGCGCGCCGCACTCGATGACGTGACCGGCCACGGTGGCGCCGGCCAGCGCGTCGTAGTCGGTGCGCGCCCAACCGAAGTGGGCCGCTGCCGGGCCGGTGACCAGCGAGGCGTCGGTGACCCGGCCGGTCACGACGATGTCCGCGCCGGCCGTCAGGCACTCGGCGATGCCCCAGCCGCCCAGGTAGGCGTTCGCGGTCAGCGCACCGGTCAGGCCGAGCTCGTCCGCGCGCGGCAGCAGATCGTCGCCCTCGACGTGCGCCACCCGCACCGGGACGCCCAGGCGTTCGGCGAGTGCGCGCACGGCGTCCGCGAGGCCGGCCGGGTTGAGCCCGCCCGCGTTGCTCACGATCCGCACACCCCGGTCCACGGCCAGGCCGAGGCAGTCCTCCAACTGGCGCAGGAACGTCGTGGCGTAGCCGGCGTTCGGGTCGCGCAGGCGTTGCCGGCCCAGGATGAGCATGGTCAGCTCGGCCAGGTAGTCGCCGGTCAGGACGTCGAGTTCGCCGCCGGTGAGCATCTCGCGCATCGCGGCGAAGCGGTCGCCGTAGAAACCGGACATGTTGCCGATCCGCAGCATCACGCACCTCCCGGCTGCCGGCCGCCACCGGGTGGACCGGCGAACGCCTGCGCGATCGGCACCCAGCGGGTGGCCCACTCGCCGGTGGCCCGGACGGCCAGGTCGTCGCGGTGGCGGCGCTGGGTGACGAGCAGGCAGAAGTCCAGTGCCGGCGCCGTGACCCGGTCCGGCGCGTCCTCGGGCCCCCACGTCCACAGCTCACCGTCCGGCGCGGTCAGCTCCACCCGGAACGGTGCGGGCGGCGCGGCCAAACCGTGCACGGCGAAGGCGAACGCGACCGTGCGGACGCCGATGTGCGCCACATTGCGCAGCCGGGCGGTCGGCGTCCGGTGCACGCCGAGCGCGTCGGCGACGTCCTGGCCGTGCGCCCAGGTCTCCATCAGCCGGGCGGTCGCCATGGACGCGGCGCTCATCGGCGGGCCGAACCACGGCAGCTTCCGCCCGTCCGGCACGGCTTTCAGCGCGGCGGCCATGTCCTGTCTGCCGGCCCGCCAGCCGACCAGTAACTGGTCAGGTGGCAGGTCGGCGCCCTTGGCCGCGGCGTCGTCCACCAGTGACGTGCCCTCGGCCATCGCCTGTCGGATCACCCCGGAGAACGCCTCGACGTCGGTGGCGGCCAGCACGGCGGCATGGTCGGTCCAGGTGAGGTGGGCGATCTGGTGGGCCACGGTCCAGCCCTCGGCCGGTGTCATCGTGCGCCAGCGGTCGTCGTCCAATGTGGATACGATGGCGTCCAGATCGGCGCCCTCGGCGGTGAGGTCGGCGAGCAGGCCGGCGGTGTCGATCACGTCACTCTCCCCGGAGTACGCGTTCCAGCATGGTCGACCACTGGCGGACGATGCGGGCCCGCCTGCGGCTGTCGTCGGTGAGCAGGTTGGCCAGCGCGAGGCCCCTGGCCAGGTCGAGCGTGGCCTGGACGGCCTCGCGGACGCCAGGCCGGCGCTCGTCGGCGGTGAGCAGGCCGACGGCGATGCGGTGCATCTCCCGGCCCAGGCGGGTCTCCAGGTCGACGACCTCGCGTTTCAGCTCGGGATCGGTACGCGCGGCCACCCAGAGTTCCAGCGCGGCCGTGAACAGCGGGCTGACGTAGAAGTCGATGATGAAGTCGGCGACGGCGGCGGTGCGGTCGCCGGTGTTCGGCAGTGCGGCGGCCTGCTCGATCATGGTGGCGACGCTCTGCGCGCCGACGTACTCGACGGCGGCGGCGACCAGCTCGCCCCGCGTGCGGAAGTGGTGCAGTTGGGCGCCCCGGGACACGCCCGCGCGCTCGGCGACGAGCACCGTCGTGGTGCCGGTCCAGCCGCGTTCGACGAGGCACTCGACGGTGGCCTCCATCAGCTTGCGCCGGGTCTCCCGACTCCGGTCGGCCTGGCGCTGCCTGGTTTGCGCGACCACGGCCCGAGTGTCGTCGCGTACTAACAAACAGTCAAGCCTGATTTTTACTTACATGATCCGTAACACCACGACACTCACCCGTCAACGTGACGCCCTGGCATGATTTTCCGGTGACCGCATGGGGCACCGGACCCTTCGACAACGACGACGCGGTGGACTTCGCCGCGGCGCTGGACGACCTCGACCCGGACGACAGACCCGACGCCATCCGGGAAGCGCTCAGCGAGGCCGCCGAGGAATCGGACTACCTGGACCGCGACGCGGGCGGCGCCGCCGTGGCCGCCGCGGCGCTGGTGGCGGCGCAACAACCGGACGGCGAACCGGTCGACTCGGCCTACGGCCCCAAGCAGGCCATCCCGGAGCTGTCCGAGGACCTGTGCGTGCTGGCCGTGCAGGCGCTGACCCGGGTGCTGGCCGACGACTCCGAGCTGAACGAGCTGTGGTCCGACTCCCCCGACGGCGACGCCTGGTTCACCACGATCGCCCAGCTAGCCGAAACCCTGGCCACCGCGACCACGGCCTGACGCCACACCCGCCTGACGCCACACCCGCCTGACGCGACGGCCAACAGCCGCGCTCGCCAACCGAGCGCAGACCGGGATCGCAGCCAACCCGCGCGACCCATGGTGGCCCCATGGCGCGCCGCCCAGCCCCAACCGACATCGCCGCCCGCCGGCGCCCCATCCACAGCGACCACCGGCCGAAAACGCCCGCGATCCGGCCCACACAGGCCTGCGCGAGTGGGGCGCTGCCGGACTGGCGGTCAGGCGCCAGGCTCTCAACCGCGGCAGCCGATATCGCGCGCCAGCCACGCGCCACCGAGCAGCAGTCAGCAACAGCCAGCCAGGCTCTCAACCGCAGATGGCGCGCCATGCACGGCGACCACCGGCCGAAAACGCCCGCGATCCGGCCCACGCACGCATGCACGAGTCGGGCACTGGCGCGCTGGCGGTCAGGCGCCACGCTCTCAACCGCAGCAGCCGACATCGCGCCCCCTGCCACGCGCCACCGAGCAGCGCCCGGCAACAGCCAGCCGAGCCGCCCGCGCCGCGACATCGCGCCGCCCACGCCGCCACGACGGACAGCTCCAAGCTCAGCCCGCGCGCCATCCACCGACATCGCCATGCCCCGCGCGCCATCCGCCGCAACCCAACCCGGCCAGGCGCGCGCAGCAGCCAGCCATCACAACAACGTCAGCTGGCCTTGGTCCACGTCTCCCGGTGGCGCACCCGGCGGCAGGGCTCCGGCCGGCCAGACCGCCCGGTCCGGATCCGACTCGCCGGCGCCACCACCCAACGGCTCGTCCGAGGACTCGGTCCGCGCCACGCCGCTGGCCAACCCGTGCCGCCGCAGCAGCGGTCCGACCCGCTCCCCCAGCAGCCGCCGGTACCGGCGATCGGCGTAACTCCCCTTGCCGTAGATCTGCCGATACGCGGGCACCAGCTCCGGGTGCTCCCGGCGTAACCACTCCGCGAACCACTCCCGGGCCCCCGGCCGCAGGTGCAGCGGCAACACCGTCACCCCGGTGGCCCCGGCATCGGCGATCGCGGCCAGCAACTGGTCCAACTGCTCGATCGAGTCGGTCAGGTGCGGCAGCACCGGCGCCACGAACACACCGCACGGCAGCCCCGCCTCGCGCACCCGCCGCACCAACTCCAACCGCGCCTGCGGACTCGGTGTGCCCGGCTCCAGCACCCGCTGGATATCCCGGTCGACCAGCGCGATCGACACCCCGAGCCCCACCGGCACGTCCTTCGCCGCCGACACCAGCAGCGGGATGTCCCGGGACGCCACCGTGCCCTTGGTCAGGATCGACAACGGTGTGCCCGACGACGCGAGCGCGCCGATGATGCCGGGCATCAACCGGTACCGGCCCTCGGCCCGCTGGTACGGGTCGGTGTTGGTGCCCATCGCCACGTGGTCGTGGTGCCATTTCGGCGAGCGCAACTGTGTCCTCAGCACCTCGACCGCGTTGACCTTCACGATCACCTGGCTGTCGAAGTCGTGGCCGGAGTCCAGGTCCAGGTAGGTGTGCGAGTTGCGAGCGAAGCAGTTGTGGTCAGCGCAAGTACACACACCTGCGTACCTCGCCGAGACGGCGCTGACCTGCATAAACAGCGTCAGCGGACTGGCCAGCGCGGTCAGCCTGCTTGCGGGGTGACGGCAACGGCCGTCCGCCGTATTGATCAACAAGAGGCAGCCACCATCACCACCTATTTCATCAAAGTCCGAGGCCCGTTAGGCCGGATGGGTGGTCGGTCCTTAGGCGATGAGCCCAGCTCAAGGCTACTATGGGCGAACATTCGCTATGTATCGCTAGACCCCGCGATCGTGCCTTGATTGACGCCCAGCCTGGACCGAACACCGATGCGGATCTCAGCGTACGAAAGACGAGAGGCATCTGTCATGGCGCAAGGACGGGTCGAGTGGACACGCCTGAGCGGGGAAGAAGTTGAAACACTGCTGTCGGTAATGCTCTACCGGGAGAACCCTCGTGCTGTCCGAGTCCGTCCTTCACAGGGCGACGGTGGGATCGATGTTCTGATCCCAAATGAGAGTCGTGCGGCAGGCATTGTGGACGTGTACCAAATCAAAAAATTTGCAACCAATCTGAAAGGCGGACAGAAAGGCCAGATTGAGCGATCTTACCGTCGTCTAGCTACACAGATAGCCCAAAACAGCATGACGGTTGCGCATTGGTACCTAATGATTCCACTCGACCCAACCCCGGAAAATCGGAAGTGGTTCAGCGAGATGCCCGGCCGAATCTTGGCTGACCTCAAGAAGGAAGCCGAAAATCCGAACCAAAAGAAGGCAGCCATAACGAGCGACTGTGTTCGGCTGGTGCAAGAGTGGCAGGCAGACCCCGACAACACTCCCGAATGGAAAGGTCTAATAGCCTGCGAATCACTCGTAGCCAGCCACCCAAGCGTTGTCGACTACTATCTATATGGTGGTCGCGACCGGCTTGACTCGGCCGTTCGACAAGTTGCCTCCTTGTTGAGTATAGACCGCCAACTGCTGCGCGATTCAAAGGGACCTGACGTACAGCCCGGTGACCTTATAGAGCACCTACGAAAACTTCAAGAACTACTTGATCTGGATCCACACTTCCGTTATGGTGTCAGCGTCGACCCGACGAGGCCGGAACTCGCGCACGAAAAAGACTTGGTTGCCGCTACCCAAGAAACCGATAACGACGGCAGGTGTCTAACATTCCGGATCTACAGCCGGTTTGATGAAGCGCTCAACGAGCGCCCCATACCTGTGAAATTGAAGTTCATATTTGAGAACGATTCGCAAGACCGCGAAGCCTACGAGCAATGGAGAAAATACGGACGGCCCGTAACATTGCCTGCACAGATAACTGCAGACTTGCCCGGCGGACTTGGTGGCGATTACGAGATGGGCCGAGTATCATTTGGCGTTCCCGCCGACAGGAAACCATACCGACTTCGGCATAGACTAGTATCTGCAGACGGCTCGGCGCTTGCTGAAATTGTCCTGAACATGGAACCCGGAACTATTGGGCCTGATGGCGGCGGAGCCTGGATGAAAGGGGCAGATGCTTCGGGGGGCTATGCAGTTGAATCGTTCATGGAATTTGAAGGGCTGGCCGCTCGAATAAGAACGACGTTCGCCGACATTACCGGAGCGGACGTAGACGACGCGCTAGTCGCTGTACGATTCCTGTCGCATTGGGTTGCAGGCAACAGACTTGAAGTGGCGGGAGAGAAAGGTCCATTCTTTCCACTCCTAGAACTCGGGCCCGAGGTAGAGGCCCTCGTGGATGAGCCCATTCTCCGCGTCCTTGAGGCTCTGAGTGTCATCCAAACCCGCAGCACGCGACCGATTCGCGTTCCAGACTTGTTCAGGATGACAAGGGCGGAAGCTGCTCCGATACTGGATGCAGCCGCACTAATCTCTGGCCAACAGCTAATCGGGACTTGGCGAGAGATGAAGATTAACAAACTTGACTCATTTCAACCGGACGATGACGAGTACGTCGTTCTAATTTTGGATAACTACACTCTCAAAATCGAGGGACCAGAACTGTTCCTTGGCGTATCCGGCACTCAGCTAGCGTCGGCGCGGCACGACTTGACTCAGTCGGAATGTGTCATAGTTCCGGCATCTAACAATCAGGCTATTAGGCAACTCGACGTGAATGCTGGCAGGCTAACTCCCGGCCAGCCGAATGTAAAGGCACGCCGGGTTATCCGCCATTGAGCTAGCCCGAATGAGGCAGGTGCAACCGCGAAATCGACTGGAGAACCGATTTCTTGGTACGGTGTTTCGGTGGCGTTGCATTTCCGATACGGCAGCCCGCTGGTAGGTGCGTCACAGCGCGCACGGGTTGAGCAGTGCCCACAGCGCATCGGTGGATCCGGGTTCAGTGAGGTGATCTCACTAAAATCAGGATCGTGATCCCGGCATGTGATGAACATGCCCGAGAACACCGGCTGATCCGAGCCGAGGCACACGCTGGGGACCTGGCCCACGCATGGGCGGGGAGCGCCTGGTAGGACTGGGTTTGCGAAGATCAAATCCTAGACCAGAGGCTCCCCGTGATCAGCCATCCTGCCATGCTCGACGTCTCCCGCGAACTGGCCCAGTACCTCAGCCGCCTGCTACACGCCGAACGCCGCCGACGCGGCACTCGCCACAACAGCAGAGCGCTGACCTGCTTCCGGCAGGCGATAGTGGGCCTGCGGTGGTTCCGCCAGAACAGCGACATCACCGCCCTGGGCCGTGACCACGGCATCTCCCGTGCGACCGCCTACCGTTATCTCGACGAGGTCGTCACAGTGCTCGCCGACCAGGCCCCGGACCTGCACCAAGCCCTCGACCGCGCCAAAGCCGAAGGCATGGCCTACGTGATTCTCGATGGAAAGGTCTTCTCCGCCGACCGCTGCAGCGAGAAAACCACCAGCATCAAAGGCAAGCAGATCGACCTGTGGTTCTCCGGGAAAGCCCACGAGCACGGCGGCAACATTCAGGCACTGTCCGCACCCACCGGTGTCCCGTTGTGGGTCTCCGACGTCGAACCGGGATCGGTCCACGACCTGACCGCGGCTCGCGCACACGTGCTCGGTGCGTTGTACGCCGCAGCCGCCATCGGGCTGCCGACCCTGGCCGACGGTGGCTACACCGGCGCGGGTATCGGCGTGCACACCCCGATTCCTCAACCCACCCACGATCAGGTCCTTGACGTCGACAACCGCACCTACAACGCCCTGCTACGGGGCTTACGGTGTCTGGGAGAACGTGGCTTCGCCGTGCTCACTGGACGCTGGCGCAGCTTGCGGCACATCACCGCCAGTCCGAGCAAGATCGGCGGCATCGTCAAGGCCGCCCTCGTACTGACTCATTTCGAACATGGCCTGCTCGCGTGAAAGTTGCTGAGATTACGTCAGTGTGACGGCACAAGTACCCAGTAGGGCGGTGTATCGGGATCGTCAATCTCGTATTGTGGTTCCGTCGGCCCGAAGTCAGACAGCTCGTGGGTCCCGAACTGGAGAACCGATTTCTTCGTGCCGACGCTCATATCCATCGAGCCATGCCAAGTATCCAAGGAGTTCGGACCCGGCATAATGAACATTTCAATCGTAATGTGGTCGCCCTGGGTAGCGTTGATCGAAAACCCATCGGTTCCGGCGCAGGTGGTTGGACATGAATACTGCAGTGTCGGCGGGTTGGTCGCCAGGTTTACAGTCACCTTATATGTCGTTTCCAGTCCTCCAGCGCAGGTGAGGACGTCCCCGTTCGGAGCGGTTTGCTGGGAGTCGCGAACGATATCGAGGTTCCGGACGTTAACGATGACGTCCTGTTCGACCAGCAGGTTGATGGTGATGATGTAGGTACCCGCATCGACAGCATTGCGCTGCTGCCACTGCTGCCAGGCCCGTGCCTGTGCAAGATCGCCCGTGCATGGCGGCACCGTGTTGATATCGGTCGGTCGTCGCGTTACGAAGCTAGCAGTGCCGTCCAGGGAAACCGAGCAAACGGCGAACGGTTCCAATTGAGCGCACGAGGGATAAGCATCGGAGATCGACGGCACGGTCGAAGATGATGGTGAAGTGGCAGATGACGTAGGTGACGTTATCGATGACGTAGGTGACGTTATCGATGACGTTGACGTGGTTTTGGATTCGAACAACGTGGAAGCCCCAAAGTGAACGACACCTGGGCCCAAATACGAAATCGCCCACGTTATGAACGCCACAACCACCGGAATTCCCAACAGCAGCCATAGGTTCTGCTGCCCGCCCCGCGCCGGTTGGACACGACCCCGCTTGGGCGGACGAAGCCCCGTCCCGGGATGACGAGAACTCCCCCTGCGCATCGGCCACCTTCCCCCACGCGGAATCTGTTGCCGTCGAACCGTAGTCTAGCGGATACGCTTCGTCACACATGCCTGGCTGTGGACGTGAAAGCGGCCCCTGCTGGCTGAGGAAGCGCGACCGCCAGTACACACACCTTGCCAACCGGCCTGCACGACGCTGACCTGTGCAAACGTCGGCAGATTCTGACCTCCGCGCAGACTCGTCGAACGTTTGTTCGCATCAGATTCACGTCCGATGCGGCATGAGCGGCTTCCGGGCGCCTGGCGAATCTCCATCTGGGTGTGCGGGCGGTTTCGACAGTCAGACCGGTCGATAGGTGTTGCGGTGGGCGCCCGACGCCTAGGCGCCAGGTCCTGTCGTTCTTACTCCCTAGGCCGATCGTCGTAATTGTCAACCGTCCCCCGAGGCTCCGGTATCGCTATCCAGTGCGCGCGGTTGACAGCCCGCGGCGCTGCCCATTCGCAGGCACGTTTGAACGCAGTGTCCTCAGACAAGGCGACAAGTCGAGCGAGGACGGCGCTTCCGTCGAGCACCATTGCCAGCCAGAGGCCGTGTCGACCCCAAGGTCTGACCACGATCGTTGCGGGGATGAGCTCTGCGTCTTCCGCCACCATGCATAGTTTGTACCAAAAAAGCCTGACGTTTTCGATGGCCCGCACACGGCCGCAGCCGGAACGTGTCGATCGTTATCGAATTGTAATTCCTGCCTACCTTGGAGATTTCCTGTCGACTTGAAAGTCCTGGTTAGTGAGACCACCGAGAAACAGATCCTCGTTTAGTAACTTTATGATGTCCCGTACATCAGCGCGATCAAAAACCAACTTTCCGTTGACTATGAACTTCCTGGCATCTATGTGGTGCTTCCGCATCTCGTCTTTAATCTGGTTCATGGAGACAGTCTTGAGATGACCTCTCATCTCGATTGCCTGTAGGCGCCGTTGGACGCTCAAATTGTTCTGTGCTACATCGATGAGCGTCGACATAGCGTCAGCATCCATGGGGAGGCTGTCTGCGATATTCGCCACATATTCCGGGGTCCGCGCTAATATTTCTGGACTGCTACGGAACAGTAGCTGAAACGCGCTCATTCCCAGTATTGCGACGCCCCTGGATTGATCCACTACAACATCGATGTAATCATCGAACGTGAATATTGGTGCATCTATTTTATCCAACGTGTCGTCAAATATCGCCACGAGCTTCCGGCGCAGACCTCTCCGGATATTGTACTTTCTGATAAACGCAACACGCCGACTTCTTGGTCCTGCAATAAGGGCATAGAACAGGAACTCTCGCGCTGGTAGGGTTGCGGGATGGAGAACATTGAACTCCCTGGCCTGGACGACGCGAAGGGTCTCCGAATTGCTCCCAAGCTGCTCGAACGAAGCTACCAGGTACTCGTCGGCCTCATTAAGCGCATCTGGATGCCATTGCCGCTCGTGCAATTGGTCGAGAGTGGAAAGCGTGCCTCGGCAAATCCCGCGCAACTCATCAGCAACCGAAGTCGTTAGGGGCACGGATCCGCTCTCGAGTGCAGTACCCTTCCTCCATGCGACGATGAGAGTCAACGATTCTAGCCCAAGATTGCTCCAATTCGACGAATCATCGCGTCCTTCGGTATGGGTTCTAGTCATCTTGATCCCTTCGCACAAGCAGGCCCGAGAAAGCACGGGATGCGCAAATCTCGTCACCTGAGTTGGGCCGTGTTCGCGCGAACAGAACGTAACTCTCGCCTTTGCTGGTCTTAATCTGATAGATCCGCATACGCGTAATGTAGACGAGCGGGTTTACCCCAACCAGTGAGCTACGAGTATAGACCACCGCTAGGACTACGAAGAACACTGCATAGGCCGCGAAGTCCCGCCCATTTGGATCGCTAATTGTCACGAACGGCAAGATGTAACTAGCCATATACGCTGCTGCTGCCGCGTTGTCGTCAATGCTGGCAACTGGATAGAACTGTGGCTCGTGCTTCGTGCGCACCAGGTGCAATACCAGAAGTGCACAGGCTGCAAATACTCCGGCAACTATCCACCATATCTTTGCCGTGTCGGGAAATCTGATCGCGAAGATCACAAAGAGGGGGACATAAGAGCTGCAGAAAAGTAGGATTCTGGCAACCACACGAGTCTCCTCTCTGAGTCGCGACCTTATGTGACTTACTTACTATAGGCAGGTCACGATAGCAAGGACACGAAGGGATTACGAACGTGACACGTCGCGAAAGTCCGACACCTAATGGCGAGCAACGACGCTGCCACGGCTACGGCTTGCGGGGCGCGGCGCCGAACTCTGTGGACTGCTGAGATTCTGCGCGCTCCTCGGTCTCCGCGTCTGACCAGGCGCCCTCCGCGTAGACCGCCACTGTCCCCCGGCCGGAACCCTGCACGTAGAGGACACCATTCACGACCTGCACACCGTTTGGCGGCGTCGTATTTGTAGACCTTGCCGCCATGTCTCACCGTCACTGGCATATCCATGCCATCGGCCGGATAGGTTGTGGCGTTACTGGGCCAAAGGGACAAATCAACGACAATCAGCTCCTGGGTGGCGGCCGACGATGACAGTCCGAAATGTCGTCGATCAGTTGCGCGCGGCGCGCATCGGTCTGGTGGAACAGTCCTAGCAGCCTCCGCGAACCGTTGCGCGACCGCGCGGCCAACTTGACCCTTTTGAAGGCATCCACAGCGCGGGTGCGGTCACCACCAGATATCACCGATCAGCTTCGCGCGGTAGCCGATCTTTGGCAGTATCTGGGCGTGGCGGTACTGATCGGTGTGCGTGGCGGCGACCCTGTCGCGGAGTTGGCCGAGTTCGCGCAGTGGTTGCGCGCCGAGCGTGACCTGGCCAGCCGGATCCGCCCGGTGCCCGGCCTGACCGATCCTACGGACCTGGGCGGTGTGCTGGACACGCTCAGGGTGGCGCTGGGCTCCGGTGGGGTCGGTGTTGCGCTGGCCCAGTCGTTGTCGTCGGCCTGGCTTCGCAGCCGGCGCTCTGACGTCAAGCTCACCATCACGGTCGCGGGAACGACCATCGAGATCGAGGCCCATCAGGTGGCCGACCCGACCGAACTGATCACCCGCGCCTGGGATACTGCGGCGATGCTGACACCTGACCGGCTGGATCGCGCTGGATCCCGAGCCATCCTGATCGGTGCCGCCAGCTATACCGACTCGCGGTTCCCGGCAATTCCCAATGCGACCACTAGCCTGCGGGCGATATACCGCATGCTGATCGACACACAGCTCGGCGGCTGGGGCTACGACCAGGTCACCACTGTGGACGACCCGAGCGACTGCCGGCGCCTCGCCCAGAACGTCCGCCGAACGTAGCCTGCGGCCCTCTTTAGTTGAATGATCATTATAGTCGCTAGACAAGGACGGATATGCGTGTTTGACACTATTGCACTGACTGTCGGCAAGCTAATTTCCACACACGCCGCTAGGACATGGCTCGGCTACCAACGCGACCATGCAGAACGTGAATCGCAGCTGACCGACCTTCTTCAGGTGGCGATCTCCGACCGATTTATACGACGTAAGCTAATGCGCCAACTTGACGACATTGGCGACAGGATAGCCGAACGCCTGGCACCTCTTTTAGAAGTAGAGATTCCCGATCTGTCACCTCACGAGAGGCAGGCAGCGCTCGACGCCGTTGTAGATGTCCTTACGGAAGTAGATCTCACCGACTCGCTGTTGTTCTCAGCAGATATGCGCGCAGATGAGTTAACCCGTCTTATTCATGCGAAGGTTCCCGATGCAGCTAACAGAGCAGGCTTGAGTGAACCCGGCGCAGCGCTATTCAATATAGTATTGAAGGAAAGTTGTGCATATATTCTTGCTTTGGTGGTCCAGTTGCCCCCATTCCAGCCACGTGCCATCACGGAACTACTCGCCCGCGTGACGTCTCTGTCGCAAGACCTTCAACTCGCACTGGAGTTGCTCCCTCGCGCCACTCTGGACGCACCGGGCGGAACTGTGCACGATGCTGAATTCGCCACCAGGTACCTGTCATACGTCGGCCAGACAATGGATAACCTAGAGCTGTTCGGGGTAGACGTGCATCGATACACGCCCCGTACCTCTGTGACCGTCGCATACCTTAGCCTAACGGTTACGGCTGAGGCCAACGGCGCTAAAGTATCCAATGGACCGACCCAGTGGTTGTTGGATACGAGCCATTCCCCGTTCCTGAGAGATAGCGTCGGCGTCGAGTATGCCCTGTCCGGAGATAAGAGGACTCTACTCCGCGGCCAAGCGGGTTCAGGTAAGACGACATTGTTGCAATGGATCGCCGTGACCGCATGCCGTGGCTCGTTTAGCGGCCCTCTCGCGGCATGGAACGGCAAAGTACCATTCATGATCCGACTCCGTAGCTATCCGGATGGTATCCTTCCGCAACCACATGATTTTGTTGCTATAAACGCAGGTCCCATTGCAATAATGGAGCCGAAGGGTTGGACTGTTCGCCAATTCAACCTCGGCAACGCAATACTCCTTATAGATGGCGTCGATGAACTAGCCGTAGATCGCCGAGCAAAAGTCAGAAGGTGGCTTTCAGATCTATTGGTGGCGTATCCTGAGATCGACGTTGTCATTACGTCTCGACCCGCCGCGGCCGAACCAACCTGGCTTCGCAACCTACAATTCACGCCACTATTCTTGGAGTCTATGACCCCTCCTCAGGTGGTAGAGTTTGTCCATCGTTGGCACTCGGCGATACGCGAGTGGGGTCAAATCACAGGAGACCTTCCTTGCACAGTTTTGGAATTGGACGAATATGAAGCAGCTATATTGCGAAATTTCGAAGGTCAAAGGCACCTACGCACAGTAGCCACTAGTCCGCTTCTCTGTGCGATGTTGTGCGCCCTTAATCTCGACAGGCATAAGCAACTACCTCCCGACCGGATGAAGCTATACGAGTCGGCGCTAGAATTGCTCATTGAACGACGCGATGCCGAGCGAGAGATCCCGGTTGCACAAGAGATTGTATTGAGTTCGGTTTCGAAAGTCATATTGCTACAACACCTTGCCTGGTGGCTTACACTGTCAGGTCGGTCCGAGGCATCAAAGGCCGAGGCCGGGCATCAGCTAGCGTCTGCGCTACAAAGGATTCCAGATGCGCGCCAGATGGATGCACAGGTCGTTCTTCAGTATCTCCTAGACCGTAGTGGAATTATACGAGAACCTGTGACCGGGAGAGTGGACTTTATTCATCGTACGTTTCAGGAATATCTGGCCGGCAAATACGCGGCCGAAGAGCACTATGTTGATGTGCTCGTGAAAAGTGCCCACCTCGACCAGTGGCGCGAAACTATCATTATGAGTGTCGGTCACGCAACTGTCCCGATTAGGACCGCGATAATTAGCCAGGTGCTCGACCGTGCGAGTCGGGAGCCTCGGCATGCAAGGAAGCTGCGACTCCTTGCTGGCGCGGCCCTAGAAACGGCGCGCGTCTTGGATCCAATAACTACAGAGAGGATAGAGGGTGAATTGTCGGCCGTGGTCCCCCCTCGACGCCGCGTCGAAGCGCGATCATTGTCACAGGTAGGGGAGAGAATTATCGCTCACTTGCCGGCGCACTTGCGCCAACTGACCCCTGGCGTTGCCGCTGCGTGCGTGCGGACTGCGGTTTACGTCGGTGGCATGAAAGCGCTTCAGCTATTAGCGGAATACTCGTTAGATGCGCGCTATGAAGTCCAAAGAGAGCTTGTAAGTGGATGGGAATATTGGCCAGCCGAGTTGTACGCCAAGGAGGTTCTGGCCGATGCGCCACTAAGTAGAACTATTAGCATAAATCACGCCTCTCATGTCCTGAATCTTTACCATTTGCACAATTTGCGCAGCGCGGATGTATTCATCGCGGAGCTGTCGAACAATGACCTGACCTTCATGGCAGGAGCGCACCCTATTGTAAGCTTTACAACCAATATCGATGGCGAGGTCGACCTTACGCCATTGGCTGGCTTGACTCAGCTCCATACGCTTCTATTTGGCGGCCCTGGGACGGTCGTCGGAATCAACGTGTTGCCCACATTGACGGGGCTCCGTAGGTTCGCGATGCGATTTGATGGCAATCAGGACGTCATTGACACAGTGGCGGAATGCCGGAACCTCCGTGAGGTTAATCTGCATGGGCGGGAGGTTGATAACATTGATTTATCCCCACTCGAAAACTATCCACGTCCACTGAGCGTTGACATGAACCTCAAGACTCCCACACGGCCGAGAATTAAGATTGGGAAAAATGTTACCGTCACGTTCAGCAATTGGGAAGAGGCTGGGAGAGGCACCGCCAGCGGGTGATGCTCTATCCGAAGGTGACCACAGCGGCCGGGGCGGGTCTGCACCGGCAAAGACTCTGGCGTCCCGACCGAGGAACAGCGCAAGTACACATACCAACGCTCCCGCGAGGTGGTGCTGACCTGCACGGACGGCAAACGCAGAGCGAGTTGTCCGCCGCTGAGTATCACAAGACCCCGAGGTAATCGGACTCCGACGCCATGCGGTGCGGCGGCCTTGACGAGCGCGGCCGACCAAGGCACTGACCCCTGACCAGCGGATTCAGGCGCTCACGTGCCCGTACACACAGGTCCTCTTCCCCGATGGAGCTTCGGCCTGCACAAACGCGACGCTGGCCTCCGCGCTGACCGTGGACGAGCTGCGGTCTGATCGTGGAGCGGGTGTTGCCCGGCGTTGAAAATGCCGATGAAGCGGGCGTTCATCGTGCCGACCGGGATTCAGTTGAATCGGGCGGTGTCATCGGCGCGTGCCGGTGTTCGTGGGCATGGTGCCGGATTCGGGGTGAGCAGGGTCGCCGGGCGCATCGACGAGTCGGGTGTTGGTCGTGCGTGGATGGCAACAGGCAGCGTGAGGCCAGGACCGGTGCTGGGGGCTCAGCCGGTCGGGGCCAGCGTGAGGAGCCGACCGCGGGTCAGGACCGTGATCGTCGACCAGGGCTCATCCAACGCGGGACCGAACCGGCGCCGGACGGCGGACGCCGCAGCGGCCAGGGCGTCCAGAGCGGCGGCGAGCGGGTCCGACCGCTCGCGGGTGGGTACCGCGTCCTGGTCGAGCGCGACCACGGCCGCGACGCCCAGCGTCCACAGCTGGTGGGCGGATCGGCGGGCACGGCGGATCCAGCCGCGAACGGTGCCCTGGGGTGCGTCCAGCCGGTCGGCGATCTCACGGTGGGACTCGCCCCGGGCCGCACGGACCAGCGCGTGGCCCACCACCCGCGCTGTGTGGCCACGCCGGGGCAGCAGCGCGGCGTCCAGCAGCACGTGCGTGGCCGCGCAGCCGGTGCAGCGGGCACGGTCTGGACGTGCCGTCACCCGGCCGCCGTCGAGGTCACGCACCGTGCGGGCGCTGGCGTGGCCCCACGGAGCCAGTACTGCGCCGCAACCCGGGCACCGCAGCGCTCGCCCGGCCAGTGCCCGGCGGGCCGCCGCCACGTCGACAACCTCGATCATCGTCCATCCCGTCACGGTCACGCCCGGCCACCACGGCCGGCAAGAGGTAACTCGTGTTGCACCCTGGCCCAGTATCGACCGTCCACACAAGACCATCGCGGCAATCGACACATCCGGCACCTCGCCGACCACCAACGGTCGGCACGTCACCGCCCACGGCAGGTGGGACCGGTTCGGGCTGTCTGGTCGGCGCGGTGCCGCCGCCTACAAACGCAGGAGGGGCAACAACTTCCTTGGCATCCTCAACGCCTGATCACGCCCGCGACATCGGCATGCCCAGAGCCGCTCAACAGAGCGGGCGCGCGCATGGGTCACGCGGTTCACTAGGCGACGCCCCACGTCACAAGATCCGCCTCGCCCACAGGATTCGAGCGGACGACGGAGATCAGGCTGTCCACGGTTGAGGACTCTCCGTGGTAGTGGGTTCTGCCGGGCTGACATCCGCGTCGACGCTGGGGCAAGGCTGGACGTAGCGTCAGCCGCGACTCGGACGACATACGAGGCATGACCACGCCGCCGTCCTATGCCTGTCCTATGCCCCCGGTGGCCCGTGGCCCTGCTCTGATTGCGGACCTTGCTCATAACGCGAAGATTGGTTCATAAGATGGCAGTTAGTCCGGCTCGGAGGCCAGGAATCGAATCAGCGGGGATCGAAATGCTGGGCGCTGCGTTCGAGATCCTACACGAGGATCACGTACTCCCAACGTCCCGCCTACGATCGCATCTTCGACTAGTTCGCGACTATAGCCCTGTCGCAATTAAGTCACACCCGGCGTTTGAGCGGTTCGTAGCACTGCTCGCTTCCGCGTACCCCAATCATTTTGGGTCAGTAGTGGACAATGAACTACGGCAAGCCGACATTTGCGCCTTTAGTCTGCTCGGCGGATGTATTGCCTCTCTAACGGAGGAGAAGCAGCCGTACGATGCGGCCTCCGCAACTGCAATGAAGTGCATCCGTGAATTGATAGAAATGCTGGAATCAGACCAACACGAAGCTGCAGCGTGTCGATTCGTCTCGCATCTTGGCACCGATAATGGTGGGCCCATAGACATCGGTGACCTTACGATTACTCCTGTCCGTCAGCTAAATGAGGCAGTTAGACTAATTACCGAGGTCGTCCCCGATGCGCCAACCGCCTTCAATCGAAACCCCCCTTTCCATTATGATCCGCCCCACGCGGTTGTAGTAGGTATCGGACGGAATTCGAACCCTGGGCTGGCCAGTGGGCAGCAGTCGAGATTGATCGATCGTTTTCTGCTCCTTATAAGGCTGCTGACCGCGGGAACAACGCACAGCATCTATGAGATAACTGGTCAAACTCGGTTAGTCGGATTCTCCCACGCAAGTCTAACCGAATTCGATTATCGCGAAAGCAGTACCTTTCAGCGAGTCACAGAACTCAAGGTGGAAGACTCGGACTCTATATCTGGCCTGGGCAGGCTACTTGCCAAGATCGAATTTGAGCGGGCCGACATGGTCGCTACTTCCTTTCAGATGGCGCTGTTGAAGTTCGATGATTCGTACCGGCCGACTCCGTGGTACGACCAACTTGTTGATCTTTCTACCGCTCTGGAGGCTATCCTTTCTGGCCAGGACAAAGAAGATGTTTCGTTGCGTCTGCGTAGCCGAGCCGCTGCCCTGCTGTCCGGACCTGACGACTCAGCATCTGCCATCTTTAGCGACGTGGGGAAGCTCTATGGCCTGCGCTCGACGCTGGTCCATGGAGGTAGTCTAAAGACTGATAAAGCACTTCGTGTTATGCGCTCATTGAGCACAATCAATGCTGACCAAGCACCCGCAGCAGCCGTTGCGCAGGGTGTCGACAGGCTGCGGGATCTGGTTCGGCGGGCGCTGCTGGCGCGTATCGCGCTCGCTACAATGGACGACCCTCTGTGGCCGGCCGATGGCGCCACGTTTTCCGTTGATGAAACGCTTGCCGATGACGAACAGCAGCGGCGGTGGCGAACCACCTGGCGCGGTGCGCTGGAATCGATTGGTGCCGGTCAAGCAGCCGACCGTCCAACCGCTGGACGAGACAGTTTGACTGGTAAACCTCTCTAGGTTGGTAAGCGCCGTTCCCGCGACGCCGGTGGTGCCAAGCACCTGACTGGGGTATTCGGGCGGTAGCGTGCCGGCCATCGGTCCATTCCCCTCGGTACGTAGTGGTCCGCTGTCAGCGGCGGCCAGCGGGCTGGTCCCCGGTTCTGGGGAGGACGGGCCGGTTGAGCGCGGCCCGAGCGATGGCACTTATCCAGGCTGCGTTCTCGCCCTCCTGCTGCTGCTCGGTGGCGTCGAGCAGCGAGGTCCACACGCCGGATTCGTGCCACTCCAGGTATCGGCGATAGGCAGTCGGTGTCGAAATGCCGAGGGTGTTGGGAAGCCTGCGCCAGGAGACGTCCATCATCAGGACGTACACGATGGCGGTCAGGATGTCTCGTGGTCCGACCCGGCGTCGACCACCTCCCTGCGGCCGTACCGGCGCGGGGGGAATCATCTGCTCCACCAATATCCATAGTTCGTCTGGTACGAGCCGCCGCTTCAATGCTGAGTCCATTGTTTCGCCCGTCAGGTCATCGGTAGTAGTGCCGGTTCATTTCTATCCCGCAGTCCGGACAGGTGTATTTGGTGAAGGATCGGCCACCCTCGCTGATCGGCCCTCTGGAATCCCAGGGTGCGGGGTGGGGGCAGTGGGTGGGTGGATCTCCTTCGGCCGCCATATCGTTGAGAGCGTCACGTCGGGCGCGTCGTTCGTTGTCGGCGTTTCCGCCCAAGGGGTGTGCCTTTCGTGCGTAGCGGTGTGGGGTGTGGCCCAGTGGCCGGGGTGAAAGGGCAGCGTGCCTTGGGCCGCTTGCGCGATGATTTACTCCGCTGTGAGCGGTTCGCGTGGTCCGCGCGGGTTGTAATATGCCTCCAGTGCGGCGATGAGTTCATGGCCGCGCTGCATGATTTCTTCGTCGGTGATCCGGCCGCGTAGCCGCAACCACCACCGCCATGACGCCATCACGCCTCGCCCCGGTTGTGTGCTGGCCGGTGTGCGATCGATCGGACGGGCTCGCTTGCTGGTGTGCAGGGTTGATAGCACAGGGTCAGTGTGGCCGCGCCGTCAGCGGTGAATCCGATGCTGCTGCATAGGATGTCGATAGCGTCGGGGCCAAGCTGTTGTAGCCAGTTCGCCGCGATTTGGTACACGTCGGCGGTGTCGGTTGATTCCAGGGTGATCGCCCAGGTGGGCAGGACGGGCTCACCACCGTGTATCCAGCGATCATGATGGTTGTCGGCGGTTTCCATGGTTGGTGCTCTTTCCTGTTCGGTGCCGTGTTCACGCCGTTCGGAAGTGTTGTACGGACATGCGTCACGGCGTGCCAGTTTCACCCATGAGATGTGCGGCCTTTCCTATTCGGTGCCCTCGCCGGGCATGACGTGGGGCGCGGCGTGGGCACAGCGGCGGGTACGGCGTGGGGCACGGTGGCCCGCTGGCGGTGGGCGCGCACGGCGGGCCACCGTGGTCTGAGGGTGTCGGGGTGTGGCTATTGGGGTGGTCGGATGGTGCGGCGGCGCTGGGTCGGGTTGGGCAGCAACGAGCGCAGCGCGGGTGGCATGTCGTAGTCGGGCCACCCGGGCTCGACCGGGCGCAGGTTGAGCAGGGCTGCCAGGACGGTGGACACGTCGCCGATCACCGACCAGGTGACGCCGTAGACGTCGACCGGGTCTTGGTTGGGCCAGATCCGGGCGCGGTAGCCGCCACACAAATCGGGTCCGCGCAGGACGAACACATCCACGTAGGCGCCGGGGGTGCCCTCGTCCATTCGGTAGTGCGCGACCAGCACATCCGGAGTGTGACGTTCGCCGTAGGCGACCATGGTCCAGCCCCAGCGGGGCAGTTGGGACAGCAGCTCGTCGGGGTCGGGCTGGTCGCCGAGTTCGGCCGGGGACGTCCGCCCGGCCGCGACCGGCCCGGCCGGTTGCGGCCCGGGATCGGGTCGGCGGATGCCCCACCGTTCAACACTGCCCGGTATCACCGGTGCGGGCGGTGCGGCGGGCGGCCGCAGTGCGGACAGGGACAGCCGGTGGCGGCCGGTCACGTCAATCCTCCTCGATCACGAGTCCGATACGACCGGTGGGGACTGTGGTTAGTGCGGTGGTCAGTGCGACAGTCGGTGACGCAGCGACGTTGCGCGGGCCACTGGCCGGGGATGGCAGGTGCGTCGATCTGCGGGTGTTCGTCCGGATCGAACACCCGGCCACAGTGGACGCAGGCTTGTCCGTAGTGCTGCCACACCGGGGTCATGTCCGCGTCGACCATCCGGGCCGCCAACCAACGGTTGGGCTGATCGGGGTGGGCAGGGGCCGCCGCCCCGCGACCGCCGGGAGGGACGGCGGCGGGGAGCGCATGCGGGGCGGCGGCGGGACCGGGACGCGGATGATCGGGGTGCCGCGTCACCGGTCGCTGGGCCGGACTGGGAGCCGGGGTCACCGCGCTACCTCGTCCAGGTGCAGGGCGGCCGTCTGGGCCGCAGTGGGAGCGGGGATGGGCTCTCCGCAGGCGACACACCGGACGATCTCGATCGGCTGACCGTGGCGCAGTTCGACGCTGATCTCGCCGGCATAGTGCAGACACCACACCCGCGCGGCGGGCGGCACGAGACCCTGCGGCGTCGGCGTCGGCGTCGGCGTCGGGGCGGGCCGTGCGGTGCCCTCGCGGGTGGCCTGGTGGGAGGTGGCGTGCCTGGTGGTGGCCCTCAGCCAGGCCACCCTCCGGCGCGAGTGGTCGGTCCAGACCGCCGCAGGGTAGGGAAACGCGTGGTCCTCGGCCAGGCGAACCACGTCACTGGGCCGCACACGCACGTAGACACACGCCGTGACCAGCCGGGACAGGCTCCACGCCTTACGGGCCAGTTCGAGTCGACTGATGACCGTGGCGCCCACACCACAGGCACGGCCCAGGTCGGCCGCCCGCAGGTGGCGTCGGGTCCGGGCACGACGCACCAGCAACGCGACATCGTGCACAACCAGGTGCGGGCCGTCTGGTGGGGCTGCGGGGTTGGTTCCCAACAACGCCAACACAATGCTGTCGGGATCTTCGGCCACCGACCGGCCCAGGTAGCGGTGCGGGTTGTCGGTCCATACCCCGTCCAGGTCGGGGAACGCGGTGTCCTCGGCGGGGCGCAGCACGTTACTCAGGCGGACACCGAAGTGGACAGACAGGGTGATCAGCATGACCAGGTCGGCGTCCTGTCTGGCCAACTCCACCCGGTCGATCACCGATCCGGCCCGCCCGATCCCCTCGGCCACGTCGGCGATGCGCTGGCCACGCAGCAGCCGCGTCTGCCGCAGGAGCGTCCCCACGGTCTCGGCGAAGGTCTGGACAGCCTCCGCAGTGGCGCGGCCGGTCATCCGAAATCCCGTATCGGATGGTCGCCGTTGCCGGACAACCGGTTGCCCAGGTCAGCCAGCCAGGCGGCGGCGTCGCGGCCGGGCACTTCCAGCGGTGTCAGGTCGTGCAACAGGGCGATGAGGTGGGCAACGGGGGTATTCCACCGCAAGGCCATCACGTGGATGTCTGACTCGGTCACCGCGATGAACCGCGATCCCCGTTGGCCTAGCAATCGTTGCGCCCACCCAGCCAAGTGCTCGTTCAGTTTGTGGCCGGCCGATTTGTGGGGCAGCGCGGCCACCAGCCGCAGGTCCAGCACCACCCCCCGCACCGTGGGCGGTGCGACCCGGTCCGCCCACTCCAGCAAGGCCGATTCAGCGACACCCAGGCAGCGACACCACTCCCGCAACTGCACAGATGACCACGGCGTTAGACCAGCTTCCATCCGCACCAGGTCACCGACCGCCACCCCCACGGTCTCGGCGACGTGCGCGGCGGACATGGTGGACCGCATCCGGGCGATGGCCAACTCGCGGCCAATCACGCCACGATAGAACGTCGGCAGCAGCAGGCTCGTGTTCACCGTCTGCCGCCCGCATCCTGGGCCACACCCCGCCGGTAGCCGGGTCCAGGGTGAGCGGCGGTGGGTACCAGGCCCACCCTGGACACGGCCTTGATGCCCGCCAACGGGTCAGCTCGGCCGGACAGGTCCGAACTGGTCACCGTTGCGTTGACGGGCGGCAGGACACCAACCTCAGCGCGCATCACCGCCACGCGGTGCCGATTCCGCGCACGACGGAGCAGCAACCGAAGCAAGCGTCCGAGTCGGTGCGAGACCCAACACGCAATGAGCAGCAGTGGTGCCGCCAACGACCACTGCTCAGGTACCGCAAGGCTGGCCAAAAGAGGTAGCGGGTTCACTTTTATACCTCCAAGTCCCGGCCATAGGAATTAATACTCGTCGTAGGGTCGCCACTCAATGCAGGTCGGACGCTGGCGCGTCCTCAACCATTCACGTAACGCACTCCGCGCCTCCGGTATCGGTATGGCAGCAGTTGGAGGAAATACCATCGCAACCGACCCTTTAAAGATCAGATAGACTTGCGGCGACGGCTTTTTTGGATTGTAGGAGTTAGCAATAGACATGGTCGAGTCATTGTTGTCGGTGTAGTTGAGCGCAGCGTAACCTTTCGACGGCTGGGCACTAACTCTCATTTGATGGTCCGGGTACGGACCCTCTCGTGATTGGTGAAACTCGACATCGCCGACAAGGAGAATTGTCTCCCATTCCTTATGGTCCAGGTGGAGCACCTCATCAACCAAGCTCTGCGCCGCGCGTATTCCGCGCGCGACCCGAGCGACACCAGTGGTGAGAGACGCCGTTAGGACCACACGCGCGTCACGCTGCTCGGGGTTGGGCGACATGGTCGGGGCGTACCTCGAATCCGGACCTTACGGGGGCGCATTGCATGAACTGGCCCAACCCTGAGGCGCCATCGCCCGAGTGTCTATATCTCCCTCCGCATGTGGCATTGCGGGGGCGGCATATCACCAGGCCGGCGGCCGACCGCAAACCCTGTTGGCTTGGGCGGGTTCACCCATTGGTGTGAACCAAGGTCACCGAGGTACTCTTATGGCATAGCAGCAGTTCACAGCCGTCGGGGGAGATCAAATGAGTGCGTCCGGCCGCCCAGAGGGAGCCCGGGACGGCGGGCGCCACTGCGCCTCTTGCGGCTCGCAGCTCGCACCTGACAACACAGCGCGCCTGTGCTACCGATGCCACAGGGAGCAGCGCGACCAGCTCCGTACGCCGCCCGTACAGCTCAGAAGTGAGTTTTTCGATACGGACGAGTTTCGAGCAGCTTTTGAGGATCAACACATCGGAAGAGTCGTCAAGGCGTATCGTAACCACCCGCGTCATCTACACCTTTTCGGTAAGGCATTGAATCAGGAGCTAATAGGTCGTTGGCTCGGTCTGACACAAGCCCAAGTCAGTAGGCTCGAAAATGGCGAGGCTGAGCAAAATATCAAAACACTAAGGAACTATGCCGAGGCGCTACATTTGCCACGGAATTTGCTATGGTTCAAGTTCCCTGGGGAACGTGGTTTCGGTGGTGCAAATTCGCCGAATGGCAACGGCGAGCCTTTCGCCGACCTGGAGTGGCGCAGGGGTATCGTTGACCAGAACGATGAACAAGAAACAGCCGCGCTGATCGCACTAACCGCCTCAGACCCAGATCCGCGATTGGTGTGAGAGTTGATCACTTGCGCCTGAGCGATCACGGCAGGATGCCGGTTACCGTTGCCAGGCAAGACGACATGACCGGTTGTCGCACCGGATCCGCGAGGTTCCACATGCCCAAGTTCCTGTCGCAGGGACGATGGGGTCTGGTCAAACCAGTGCGGGAAGGGCACGCAACCGGGTCAGGACGATCGCGAGAAGCTGTGGTCCTGGAGGCAGGCGTAGCTCGATGCGTCGAGCGTGATGGACAACCCGAGCCGGGACACAGAACAGTTCGCGGCGCAGCCGGGCGATGGTGCGCCGGCCGCGGCCGTTACCTCGATCGATCCCGGTGAGTTCCTGTAACCAGGCCGACAACGCGGTCGCCAGCAGCGCCGCCCACATCCACACCGTGTTCACGGTCAGGTCACCAGAGGGCATGTGGCGCAACGCGGCACCATGCTTGGCGTCCTTGTTCAGAGCCTCGATATCGGTGCGATGCCGATACCACCACTCCACCCAGGCCACGTTCTCCTCAGTGGAGACGTCCATGTTGGTCAGGATGAAGCTGTAACCATAGACATGATCCACCTTGCCCTCCAACGCCAACGCGAGTTGGTCGGTCGGGATGGTGCGCCGTCGCCGTGCCCGAGGATCAGCCGACACCCGCTCGACGGGGATGCGTACCCGGCGCACCACACACGCGGTGTCGGCCGGCCACCAGTCTGGAACGTGCCAGTTCGGCGTGCTCCATGCCGATCGCGGGCACCCAGGCATGCTCGGGTATCGCCAGGGCGACCCGCCACACCGCGGCGTTACGTTTCGCGCCGATCGCGAACTCGACCTTGCGGAACAGGCATTCCCGGGCGATCTCGCCCGCGAAGTAGCCCGCATCCATGCGGACCCGGACCGCGCCGACCCCGGTGGGCAGGCTGGCCAGTCCACGACGCAGCAACCCGACCGCGCTGGCGCGGGGATCATCGTTGCCGGACAACAAGTCCGCCGCGACGGGTACCCCCAGTTCGGCCCAGAACGCGATATCCGGGCGGTAGGCGCGCTGGCCCTGGTAGGTATAGGCGCTGCCGGACTTGGCCGGCCCGTAGACCTCCACATCGGTGGCGTCGATATCCAGGGTGACCTCCCGCAGCAAGCTGGTGCGGCGGACCTGTCCTACCTGGGCCAGGACCCGCTGGTGCAGCACGGCGATCCCGGCCTCGATGCCGGTGATCTGCTCGCGGGACAACCGGCGGGCCACGCCCGCGGCGGTGGTCGAGGCCGGTGTCGGTATGGATACCAGTTCCTGGCCGGCGTGATCGGCGCGCAACCGGTCCAAGGACACCAGGTGGTCCCCGCCGGTCAGGTGAGCCGACGCCAACGACAGCACCAACTGTCCACCGGTCAGGCCGCGGTCGCGTTGCTTGATCGGCCCGATCCCGACATCCAAGGCGGTGCTCACACCCAGGTGGTCGGCCAGTTCGGTGATCGCGATGAGTCCGGCGTGGGGTGTCAATGTCGGATCGGATGCGCCGATGCGCACCCGCCGGCCAGTCTTGCGTTGCTGATGGCGCCGACCGCGTACTCTGCTCACCTGACGGGTGTCCTGTCCTGCTTGGCTGATCATGACGTCGCAATCACGATCATTCCAGGTTGGTGCAGACACTCGTCGCTCATTTCACACCAAGATCACAACATTACTCGCGGATCTGGGTCAGAGTCAACCACCTTTGGATTGAGGCACGAAGTGTCTGAAATACATGACTCCAACATGGAGCAAATCGCCGAAGAAGTCCGCCGCCTTAGCGTCGACTTCGTCGCTGGCAACCCATTTGACACGTTTATGCGCAGCAGACAGCTTCGGAACGATATATTTGCCTTGCTCGAACGACGTGCCTTTCCTCGGCAAGAGCGAATGCTCTACGCCTTCGCGGCCCGCACGTGTGGATACCTAGGCGCCGCATCGAGCGACTTCTATGGCCAATACCAAGCGGGTGCTGATCAATGCCGAGTAGCGCGACGGTTTGCAGACACATCAGGTTCCCCAGAGTTGCAGGCGTGGGCATTCAGTCTGAGTTCTGGAGTCTCTTTCTGGCAAGGCAATTGGGCCCAGGCAGCTACACTTGCTGAACGCGCAGGCGAAATGGCGGTTACTCGATCTGGCGTCCTGCGGGCTGTTTCGATGCACGCTCGCGCGTTGGCGCGGCTAGGAGATGTAGATCGTCTACAGTCGATTATGAGCATGGCTGATGCGAGCACCATCGACAGCCAAGATGAGGACGAGACCGGAATGATTGTATTCTCGGATATCAATCACCTTCGCTGTCTCGGCACCGCGAACCTATGGGCAGGACGGTCACTACAGGCACAGGATCAGCTAACGCGGGCGCTCGACTCCTACCTGGCCGATGCACCTGAAAATTTCGCCGTCATCGCCACAATTCGGGCTGACCTCGCTCTCTCTTTCCTCAATGAAAGAGATGCAGAGGGCGCATCAGAAGCAATTGCGCCGCTCCTTGAAATAACCGCCGACCGACGGTTGGAAGGAGTTGTGAGGCGCATGCGTAACCTAAGATCACTTCTGGAAGGAAAAGATTACGTCAGGTCTCCCGCGGGAAGCGATCTACGCCTTCGTATCGATGAGTTCCTGACGAGTTCCCGACAAGACCCCAGTCCCGAGGAACAATGAAACTGACCGTGCTTGGTTGCGCAACACCCGTACCGAGGCGTGGTGTCCCGTGTTCGGGATATCTGTTGTCGAGCGACAGCACTACAGGTAGCTATTCAGCTGGTGTGAGTGCTGATGGGAGCCATGCGCCCGTGGTGAACAGCTCGCGAAGGACGTCGAGTTTGTCGCGTCCCCATTTGGTGGCGGTGCCCAGATAGGACTGCACGATCGCGAAGTCGGTGAGTCCTT